>CASFJQ010000034.1 GCA_949295065.1 uncultured Parabacteroides sp.
CAACAAGGAAATAGATATAAATGTGCGTCTGGTTTCGGCAACCAACGAAAATCTCCGTCAGGCAATCGACAAAGGAGATTTCCGTGAGGATTTATATCACCGAATAAATGAATTCACAATTCGCATCCCGAATCTTTGCGAGCGAAAAGAAGACTTGCTTCTCTTCGCCAATCATTTTCTGGATATGGCAAACAACGAATTGCAGAAAGACATCGTAGGCTTTGATGCAGAAACAATGAGGATTTTCGAATCATACTCATGGCCGGGAAACTTGCGCCAGATGAAGAATGTTATCAGATATGCCACACTGCTGGCAACAGGCAGATATATAACCCGCCGCGAACTGCCCGAAGAGCTTGTCGAGGCTCCTCGGCGTGAAGTTGCCGGTGTTTCGCAACTGAAGGATGAGAATCATGAACGTGAGCTTATACGCAAAGCATTGATTGCCTGCGGAAACAATAAAACCAAGGCGGCGCAGATGTTGGGTATCGACCGCAAGACCTTATATAACAAACTGAAAAGTCTGGACTTGTCGGACATCTGATTCTTCAGTCCATCATCATTGACAGATAACCCTTTTTCTCGGGATAGGCGAGGAGAAGGGTTGTTTGTTTCCTGCCGTCCAGCCGTTCTATCGCTTCCGCACTGTATATGATATCCGGATTCTGCCTTTTCCATTCAGCGATAAGCATTTTGGGATTCAGCATATAAGCCATCCCGTATCTTTGACAGACACTGCCCTTGTCGGGAATGTCTTTTAGCGAAATATTGTCCGCCTGATAATAATCCGCTATTGAATTGAGAATATCGTTTTTCTCCCTTTCTCCTTTATATAGAAGCTCTTTGACGCAGACTTCCGATGAATATTCGCTAACATGAGCCACGGCAGAGATTTCTCCAGTATCGCTTTCAGTATAAAATGCTTTGCCTCCGTCTTGCCTCAAGTCCTCAATATGGAAAATCCAGTCTTCCTTGCTGTGCATGATGCTCATCGTCCGTTGTCGCTGCAGGGAGTCGAAGCTCCTGAAAACTTTATCAATATCATTCCCGGTCTCAATCACTTTGACTTTCCTTTCTGCCTTTCCGCTGCGGAATATGCTTTTGGAGCAATAGAAAGCTTCGGCAAATCCGTTTCGCCCGTATAAGTCGTATAATGAATCTTCTGCAGGAATAAGGAATGCGAAAGCGTTACCTTCGGCTTTAAGTTTATCCATCGCCTTTTTCAATAAACCAGCCATCGCTCCGCGCCCACGATACGAAGGCAAAGTTCCCACCGCATAAATATAGCTTGCTTTCACTGCCGTGTTGAAATATTTGAATTCATACGGGATACAATATAAAGCCGAATATATTATCCCATTCTCTTCTTCGTACAGCACATATTCGTCCTTGAACACGGCATTGAAGAAATGCGATATGAACTCTTCCGAATCCGAGAAACACGCGCGCCACAAGCCTTTCAGTTTATCAATGTTGCTTCCCTGCATATAGCTTATCTCCTTTTCATAACTGCGGATTTCTCCAGAAGTATTGCCGGCTGGTACGATAGTTTTGCCTTTCTCAGACCTTCTATTCCCAAATCCTCTTCGCGGTTGATATAGATATATTGTTCCGGCAGGTGCGAGACAAATTCCTTGTTTATCACAGCATATATTCCTTCATAATTGGTATCCGCCTTTTCCACATGCACGCCGAATGTGTTGAAGTTGATAGGCGAGCCGTATGTAAATGCCACTATCCGCCCGCCAATCCTTATGGCACCGCCAACCAGACCCAACTCTTTCCCGTGGGTTAGAGCGAATGACATTGAGCGGTGCTCTTCAACCAGCTCCTGCAAATCGTCGGCAGACTGGTTTTCGTTGAACCACTTTTCCTCAAGTTCTATACATTCGCCCACGATGTCCTTGCTTATGACCAGGTATTCGTAATCGTACAATTTATTGAACTTGTTAACATGATTCCTCTTCGGCTGGAGTTTCTTCCCGCTCAATGTCACAAGGTCGCTGCGTAAATATATATAATCGAAGAAATCCCTTTCAGGAATATAATGGAACATCTGAGGAAACAGCCTGTCGAGGACAGATTTCGATTCAGGAGTTATTCCCAGCATACAGAGCGGATGACCCAGCCTTTTTGAATCCTCTTCCAGAAATTCCACTGCCTTCTTCATGTCTCCGTTTCCCATAGGCATCATATAGGCAGTCCGCTTTTTGTCCTCTATCTTGAAACGTATCAGCAGCATATCGTCGATTACCGCAAATTCGCTGTCATACAGAAATTGCCAACTGCACATATTGGCGAAAGCCAGGTCGCAGTTCTGCAACGTGGACGGAAGGGTGAATGATTGTATCAACTCTTTGTCTGAACACTCTATTTTCTTAAATGCAGTATTCATCATATACATCTGTAATTAAAACTGTAACTTATATACAACACCCAAAGCGTGCGAATAGTTCACCGGATCGAAACGCTTGAACACGTGATAACTCTTCCGCGTCCAGGAAGTTTGCCAGATTTGTGTATCCTACTCCTCCGATTAGCATAGGATAGAACTGGTAGTTCACTTCGGCTATGGTCATAAGCCAAATAACCAGGTGCAAGACTTTGCAGTCGGACAAGCCGGCACTGCCGGAGGTGAAAACGATGGTTATCATAACTCTATTGTCATTGGTGATTGGCGTATATGATGGCTTTTATGGTCCGGGCACAGGAACTTTCCTTATGATTCTTCTCATATATGTGGCACGCGTTGGGCTGAACGAGGCTGCCGGGACAACGAAGATTATAAATCTTTCCACCAATGTCGCGGCGCTGGCTGTGTTTTTGTCCCACGGAGAAGTGATGTTTCCGCTTGCTGTGGTTGCGGCTTTCTTTGGTATTGCAGGCAATTATATAGGTGCGAATTTCTTTACAAACAAAGGAAAGAATATTGCCAGGCCTGTGATAATGCTTGTCCTGGCAATTATGTTCGTCAAAATATTGTTGCAATTGGCGGATTGACGATTAGCTTTGCCGATTCCTATATAAAAAACAAGGCTACGCCGATAACGCTGATAAACGCGCCTGCAATCTGACGTGCCGTTATTTTCTCCTTGAAGAAATACATCGACGGCACGATTATTATGATTGGAGTGAGAGCCATCAGTGTGGAGGCAATTCCTGCCGATGTGTATTGAACAGCCATCAGGGAAAGAGAAACTCCGGCAAACGGACCGAAGAATGTTCCTGCTGCGGACGCTGTCATCGCCCGTCTGTCGGTGAACGAAGCAAACAGCTGATTCCATTCTTTGCGTATCAGCATAATTGCCACAAAACCGGCGATTCCGGCAAATGCCCTGATTTGGGTTGCGGCGAAAGGCAGCATGAATTCTTCCAGAGCCGTGGTTGGTGGATTATATTCCATGAAGCTGTTCATTCCGATTTTGCTAAGCACCAAACCCAGACCTTGACCAATTCCGGCGCCAATCCCGAACAGGATTCCTTTCAGAGGAAGATCAATGCTCAATTTTTTCTTTTCGCCTTCGGCATCACTGTGTTTGCCGGTGATTGAAAGTCCGATTCCAAAAATGCAAATCAACATTCCGGCAATTGCGTTCAGTCCCATTTTTTCACCGAGGAAAAGGAAACCGGTGATGGCTGCCGTTGGTGGGGCAAGCGTCATGAATAGTTGCCCGAACCTTGAACCTATGAGCAGATAAGAATTGAACAGGCAATAGTCTCCGAAAACATATCCAACGGCGCCTGACAATATCAGCCATATCCATGCATCGGTGCCCGCATCCCAAGGGGCAATGTTTCCTGTTGTTATTTTAAGCGTTATGCCGAGCATAACGATTGCCATCATCAGGCGCACAATGTTGAGCGTGAGTGCGCCGACGCGTTTTCCGGCGTATTCGAAGCAAATGGCGGTGATTGTCCACGAGGTGGCTACTATGAGTGATATTATTTCTCCTGAATACATAACAATATGCTTTATGTTCCAAAAATCCGGCAATATTAGTCAACATATGTCAATATTGCAATAGTATGGCTTAAGTTTCGCGACCTGAATTTTGTCGTGCTTTATGGTTTTGCCTTAAGTTAGGGCATTGCATGGCTTGATAGCCGGAGGATTTTCAGTTTTTCAAATTCAAAAATTTTTGATGAACGCTGTTTTATTACTACTTTCACGGCTCGAAACGGATGCCGGATTCCGCTCCGTTTTTTTTTATTTCTGCAAAATATAAAACAAGAAATGATGAATTCTACTGAGTTGAAAGGCCATGTGGCAATGTTTGGCGCAAATGTGATGTGGGGGCTGATGTCTCCTTTGGCAAAGTTTGTGATTATTGGTGGTGCGGTTTCTTCTTTGGTTGTGACCGATATGCGAATATTCGGCGCGATGGTGTTGTTCTGGATAGCTTCGTTTTTCCGGAAATCGGAATATGTTCCGCCTAAAGATATGTTCCGCCTCTTTCTTGCCTCGCTGCTGGCGATTGTGCTGAATCAGGGAAGCTTTATCTCCGGCGTGGGAATGACATCGCCGGTTGACGCTTCGATTATAACAACAAGTATGCCGTTGCTTGTGATGATTCTTTCTGCTTTTTTCCTTAAAGAGCCGATAACCGGGAAGAAAGTTTTGGGAATAGCTGCCGGAGCGTCGGGAGCGTTGCTGCTGATTCTGGGCAGCCATAAGTCGTCCGAGGCGCATGCCGTCGGCGATGATTATATACTTGGCGACCTGCTTGTCCTGTTCGCGCAATTCAGCTATGCCTGCTATATTGTGTTCTTCAAGCGTTTTGTTGAGAAATATTCCTTGTTCACGATAATGAAGTGGATGTTCACATATGCATTTATCTGTATCCTGCCGTTTTCGTATGTGGATTTGATGCAGGCATCGTGGGATGCATTGACAATGAATGAGATTCTGTCATTGTTGTTTATTGTCGTATTCAGCACGTTCATAAGTTATATCGGTGTTGTTATAGGCCAGAAAAACCTTCGTCCTACTGTTGCGGGAATGTATAATTATGTGCAGCCGGTTGTTGCGTCGGTAATTGCCATTTGCTGGGGAATGGATTCGTTCAATCTGATGAAAGTTCTTTCCGTTATGCTGATTTTCACCGGAGTATATCTTGTGACAAAAAGCCGGAGCCGTGAAGATATGGAGAAGATGATGAAACAGGAATCAGTTGAGCAATAATTCCGGTGACTGTCATGCAGGAAGGATATACAATTTTAGGCGGGAAAGACCGTGAGACATTTGCCCGCTATGCCGAAACATATTTCGGTGAGCTTTACGGATTGGTGAAAGGCGATGATATGCCTTTGCGTCATCGTTATGAGGAAATGTATCGTCTGCTCAATGTTGTGCTTAATGAGCAGACGGCGGCTTGTCCTGTCTGCTTTTCCGGACCTTTCCCGAAAATGGACTATCTGTGCAAGAAACTGTCTTATGGCGATGATGCTTATTTCAGGCTTAATTCCTTCAGGGCTTTCTGTATGCATTTGTCTGCCAAGAAGGACGATGAGCTGGAGATTTTTTTTCTGTCGGATGTCAGGACATTGTCTGAGTTCATACGTGATTTGTATGATGTTCCGGTGCCGGATAATTTGTCTGCTGTTTTCCCCCGCATATTCAAGTATCGCCAACGCAGCCGGAACAGTCTTTCGTATATCCGCATAATCGTTGACAGTTGGAACGATGAGTTCATATATGGCAGAACGTCCGGAGAGGATTCCGAAAAGGTGAAGATAAAATATCAGTCCGGAGTGAACGGCACTGATTTCACATATATAAGGGAGATTATTTCAGAGGGCACACAGCTGAATGTGGTTGGCTGTGTTGAGGAAGAAGATTATTTCCTTCCTGAGCAGATAATATATGAGCCGGACTATCTTGTGGATATTTCATCCATAGCTGCTTGCTTCGAATCTTATGGGACCACGCATCTGGTTCATCTTATAAACAGGATAAAGCCGCAGGAAATAAAGAAGGCAATATTGCTGGGTAATTTCTCCGGTCAGTTGCTGGACGAGGCAATATACAAGGACTCATCTGCCTTGAGCGACAAGGAAAGATATTCGGAAAGTGTCATGGCATTTTTCCGCAACAATGCCTTGGCGCTTGCAACCTGCGAGGATATGGATTTGGCCTTCCACCAGGATGCCCTGGCGCAGCAGAAAAATCTGATTCATATGGTTTCAGATACGTTCATGAGCATTGAAAATTACAACCCGGAAAAGATAATTCTCGAACCTTCGTTCTTTTGTGAGAAACTGGGGATTCAGGGACGTATGGATTTGCTGCAGGAAGACATGAAAGTCCTGATGGAGCAGAAATCGGGCAAGAAGGATTTCCATACCAATGGGCATGTGGAGAAACATTATGTCCAGATGCTTCTTTATCTGGCTTTGCTTCATTATAATTTCGGAAAGAACAACACTGGCGTTTCGTGTTATCTTCTTTATTCGAGATATTATGACGGATTGATAAAGGAAGGCAATGCTCCGGCACTTCTTGCCGAGGCTCTCCGTATCCGCAATATGATAGTCTGGAGCGAGTATGACTATTCCAATGGAAATCTGCGCGAGCTTGTTGAGCATTTGTCTCCCGAAGATTTTCATCTTGTACGTTCGGAGAAGAACCGTGTGCTGTGGGAACGCTATTCAAAACCTCAGTTGCAGAATCTGCTTGCTCCGCTGAAACGTGCCGATGATTTGGAGAAAGATTATTTCTACCGTTTTTTCCGTTTTATCCAACGTGAACATATTTTGTCTAAAACAGGAACTCCATCGAAGGAGGCGAGTGGCTTTTCCTCAATATGGAATACGAACCTGGCGGAGAAAAAACAGGTCGGTAATATCTTTGACGGACTGCGGATAGTTTCATATGGAAATCCTGACGGAGCAAGCGATTCTGGCATATCGCAGATAACATTGTCTGTGCCGCGTGCCGACGAGGATGTGCTGCCCAATTTCCGTGCTGGAGATATAGTGATTTTATATCCTTATCCGGAAGAAGAGGAGCCGGATGCCCGCAAAACGATGGTGTTCAGATGCAGCATCAGGAAAATATGTACTGAGGAAATTGTCCTATCTCTGCGTTCGCCGCAGAAGAACAAATCTGTGTTTGTCAGACCCGGACATTTTTGGGCTGTGGAACATGATT
Organism: uncultured Parabacteroides sp.; assembly: GCA_949295065.1. Taxonomy (GTDB): domain Bacteria; phylum Bacteroidota; class Bacteroidia; order Bacteroidales; family Tannerellaceae; genus Parabacteroides. Next base: position 7,151 of record CASFJQ010000034.1, read on the forward strand.
TCATGGATTCGTCGTTCAGCGCGCTTTACCGCTCAATGTATTCTTTCCTTACGGCAAATGCTGACCGGAAAGATATGATATTGAACCGCCGCCTGCCACGGATTGACAGGACTCTGAGTTTGGATGGCGATTACAGTCAGGGCGGCAAATGTCCGGATTTCAATGAACTGGTACTGAAAGCTAAGCAGGCAAAGGACTTTTTCCTGCTTGTCGGTCCTCCTGGAACGGGAAAGACTTCGTTCGGGCTGGTTAATATACTGAAGGAGACGTTGAGCAATCCTCAATCGTCGGTGCTTCTGGTTTCGTTTACCAATCGTGCGGTAGATGAAATATGCAGCAAGCTGAAACGAGAGGAAATTGATTTTATCAGATTCGGCTCAAGTTTGTCGTGCGATGATGCTTATACGCAATATCTCCTTGGAAACAAGGTCTCGTCATGTTCAAAAATCACAGAAATAAGAAACGTAATTTTCCGGACTCGTGTTTTTGTTGGAACAACCACAGCCGTAGGCACTAACCTTAATTTCTTTTCATTGAAGAAATTCGACCTGGCAATTATCGACGAAGCATCTCAGATTCTGGAGCCGCACCTGATGGGATTGCTCTGTGCCAAACACGGCAATGCGAACGCTATTGACAAATTTGTGTTTATCGGTGACCATAAGCAGTTGCCTGCTGTTGTCTCACAATCTGAGTCAGAATCGGCAGTGAGCGAGGAAAGTTTGAGAAACATAGGATTGGTGAATTGCCGATATTCTCTCTTTGAAAGATTGCTTTCTTTGCATAAAGGAAATGACGGCCTGTATTTCACTCTTACAAGGCAAGGACGGATGCATCCTGGAGTTTCTGCTTTCCCAAACAAATCGTTCTATTCCGATTCTCTGGTTCCTGTTCCTTTGAATCATCAGATTCGGGAGAATTTGCCTTTTGGCGGACTTCCTGTTTCCGGTTTGGAGAGGCTGCTGGCTTCCAGACGTTTTGTGTTCATTTCTTCGCCCGGAACAGACAATCCATATGCTGTGAAAGTCAATATTAAGGAGGCGGAAATCATAGCCTTGATTGTAAAGTCTGTCTGGAATTTGTATCAGAAAAGCGAGAAGAGTTTTTCCGCAGCATCAACTTTGGGAATCATAGTTCCGTATCGTAACCAGATTGCTGCAATACGTAAGGAAATAGCAAAATACAATATTCCGGAATTGTCAGATATCACTATCGACACTGTGGAGCGATATCAGGGCAGCGAGCGCGATGTCGTTATTTATGGCTTTACTGTCCAGAAAATATATCAGTTGGATTTCCTTGCCGGGAATGTCTTTGTTGAGGATGGCGTTTTGATTGACCGAAAATTGAATGTCGCCTTGACTCGTGCCAGAGAGCAGATGATTATTGTTGGTGAGAGAAAATTATTATCCCATAATTCTGTATTTGCAGAATTGATAGCTTATTCGGATAGGCTTGGTTGCAGTGTCGATTGGGATGGCTTTGTGAAAGACGGTGGATTGACTGATGATTCTTCACATTCGTAGGAATGGAATAAGTTGGCGAGGGAAAGAAGGTGAGAGGATTATGCCTCGTCACCTTCCATTTCTGTAGATTTGTTCCCTTGCCACCTGATCATTATTTTTCAGCTTCAAAAATAACACTGTTATAGTTCTGATTTTCCCAAACACGGATTAATTCTGTAAATTTAGGATAATCTTTTGCTTCAATCTTAGGATTGGAAATTGTGATGCTGCGTGAAACATTCACCTTTCCGTTTTCAGCCTTGATATTGATTTTTACTGAACCAACACTGTTTGTTATTTCTTTATTTGCAGATTTTGAACTGACTGTTGCATTTGCAGGAGAAGAAACAGAATATGAGTATGATTCGTTAATCACGCCCGGTAAAGTGATAAGTCTGTTGCTTTTTCCGCCTTGCAGAGCAAGCATTGACAGATAGTTTCCGGTTCCGCAGTCAGGAAGAGAAAGGATAATGTAGTTTCCTGCTTTTTCTGTACTGATATTCTTTGAATACTCCATTTCTGCCAAACCGCCGTTTGTTTTGCATGACTTGATGTCGTTTCCTGCAAAAGACTTGATTTTCTTACCTTCAATGTCAAGATAATATTCAGGAACAGAAGCTTTGACATTTGCATTGAATTTGCCGTCTTTGTCTGCTGAAATATTTGCGTCGAAAGTCAAATCCAATTTCATCGGTTTAGCTTCTGAGATTTTTCCGTTTTCAAGATTCAAAGCACTGTAATATTGACGGAAAGTTTTCAATGCTGCAGTTGTTGCATCGTCTGTTGCCAGGATATATTTGTTTCCGTCTGCTTCAGTTTCTACGAATATTATAGATTTGTTCAGTCCATAGCCTTCTGCAGATTTGTCAGGGAAGCAAGCTAATGTATTAGCCTTTATATTAGCAGCTCTCAACAAGCCTTGCATTATGTTTGCCAATTCAGCAGGAGTTCCGTATGCAGAGTTAATCACTTCTTCAGCCGGTCTGATTTTATATCCTGTTTCGTTGATTGACAGAGGAATCATCTCGTAGTTACCTTTTATATACTGATATATGGCAACAACTTTGTCTTTGTCGTTTGCAGCCTTTTCTGTTATAGCTTCAGCCATTGTAACCAGCGGCATTGTCTTTTTCAGCTCAAACTGTGAATAAACTGTTTCAGCCATTTCCTTTGATGAAGGATATGTATTGGCAGCAATGCACTGTCTGTCCATATGATAAGAGTCAATCATACGTGATGCAGCAGGAATGTTGTTGAAACTCCATTTATATACTTTCTGTCCGTTTGAACTTGACTGAGACGCTTTCTCATTTCTGTTTGCAATCTTATAGCTCAAAGTTTTGCTTTCAGGAATAGAGATTGAAATCTCGCAGCTTTTCACCGGAGATGATTGCTGCAAATCCTCATTTATATCAATCTGAGGCAAATAACCTGCCTTAGTTTTGATAGTATAATCCAGATAAATTGTTGCGCCAAGTTCCAATCCTGTGTGAACCACAACCATTTCTTTCAGCTGGTTGTAAGCGGGAGCGTTTGCCGCGTTGCGTGGCAAAACTTCCACAAAAGCATTGTCCGGAGTTTTTACGATGTTTCCGTCTTTCTGCTTAGTGTAAGATTCGTTGATAGTCAATGTCTGATAGTCCGGATTGTAAACTATGAAACTTTCGCCATATGTGCTGTTCATAGCTGTATGAGTATATATGGCAAGCTCCATTTTATAGTTGAATTCCTGGCTTCCGTCCGGATTGAGAGTCCAAGACTTTACCTGTTTCTTATATTCGGCTTCGGAAGCTGCGAAGGTGGCAGTTGCCAAAAGCAGCAGGCCGAACAACATCATTATTTTATTTGATATTTTAATCATCATGATATTTGCTTTGTCAGGTTGTTATTTTTTAATTATCACATAATCTCCATAAGCCTTGTGAGCATTCACGGCTGTGCGGAATCCTTTCCAGTCGGATGCTTCATAAACTCTTTTCTTCAAAGCCAGCTTCTGGTGAAGAACGATATTTCCGTTTTCAGCCTTCAGAGAACCTTCGAAGTCTGCGGCATTACTTTCCATTGAGTCTGATTTTTCGTCGCTTGCAAGAGTGTAGCCTTTTGGAAGCTGTATTGTTTCGTCAAGTTCAACAAGTCTTGAGCAGCCGTCTTTGAAACCATACTTTCTGTCTTCCAGACTTGTGTCTATTCTCAGATAGCTTTTAACCTGGTTATACAGATTATTCATAACCATAGGTTTCAGAATCATCTCATTATCTCCGCAAAGAGCATAGCCCGGTATTTCATATTTGAATGTGATACTTATCGGAGCAGCCTGATAGTCTTTAGGATTCTTTCCCCAGTCCACACTGATTAGCTTTGCATTAGGCGATACGGCAAGAAGCTGTTTTTCCATTGTTCTTGTCCATTCGCTTTGCCAGCCTGTAGTGAAGATTCGGCGGATATTGCTGTCTGACTGTCCTTCAGCTTTGATTGTGAATGAACCTGTGAGAGTTCCGTCGGCAGAAAGTTTGTTGTTTGCCTTGATACGCACATAATGATTTTCCGGTGCAGACACAGGAGTGAGGCACAGGTCTGAGCCTTCAGGAACGCCCGGCAGATAATTCTGCTGCTGTTCTGCGCTGCTCCACAATTCACGGCAGAAAGGAACCCAAGTCGGGTCGAGCGGCATATAAGTTCCGTTCGAAAGTTTCACAACGGCAACGCAGTGATTGAAATGGTCGGCAGGAATTGATTCCACACGGCTTCCTGCCATAGTCATAGCCGGATAAGCCTCGAAACCTGCCATGCGAAGGAAGGAGATAAGAGTTCCGGCAATATCCTTACAAACACCGCAACGGTCAGTATAATTCATTTTTGTGTTGTGCAAAGTGTAGCCTTCGCCTTTGCCCATACTTATACCTGAATAACGGATATTATCTGCCACCCAGTGAGTGAGGACAGCGATTTTCTCCATTTCAGTTTTCTTTCCTTTGACAAGTTCATCCACTTTCTTTTGTGCTTCAGGAAGAGGAGCAAAGCTTCCGTAGTCCTCGTTCACTTTGTTGAACCACAAAGATTTGTCCTGCCATTTCGGAGTGGATGACATCATAAGTTTCGGAGCAGCATCAAAGAAGTCCACCATATTAGCCTCGCGCTTGAAAGGCATCATATTGTCCATTGCAAATGTGTAGCACTTCTTTCCGTCCTTATATCTCATTGATGATGTGCAGCTGCCCTGATAGAACTGGAACTGCATTTCCTTGCTCATCGGAATTGACACCTGATAAACTTTGCGTACAGTCGGGTCGGAACTCCAGAAAGGAACAATATCATAGAACTGACCGCGCATAGGAGGGATGAATCTTGATTCATCATCTTCCGAAGCCAGCAGTGCATAAGTAAATCCTTTCTTTGCAATTTCATATTCTACAACGTCGCCCGGCATCAGACGTCCGAGGTCAAGCATAATCTGTCGTGCGCCCCAATATATGGCACGTGCAGGAGCAGTGTAGTCCTTTGCCTGTGTAACGTCGACGTTCAGAACATCACCGCTGGCACGGTAAATTGTTGCATAACGGAATTCGGCAAAAGCCGTCAGCGGGTCGTAGTCATACTTTATTATATGATTCTTAACGGCTCCGGCTTCGGTCTGAACCTTGAATTTCTTGTGAACACTGAAAGAACCGGAACCGGTTTCCTGAACATTGACAGCCGTGCTGTCCAGAAGAGTAACACAATCAAAACCAGACAAGTCCTGTTGTGTTCCGCAACTTGCAGAGTTCTGAGCAAAAGCCAGAGGCATAGCTGCAAGAAGGGAGAAAATTGTGACTGGTATGTACTTCATCGTTTTGAAATAAGATTAATGGTTTATACACTGAAGGCAAATTTATATAAAACTACCATAAATTTGTCAGAATAGAATTAAAATAAAGGGCTTTTAAGTTTGCAATATAAAACTGGTTTGGTTAATGTGTTGGTATTCATTTATTTGTATTTTCAGAGTTTTTTATAAAGCTGAAAAAGTTTTTTCATCCGTATGGAAATATATTTTCATATATTGTGAAATTTTATTTCCATATAATATGAAAAAACTTTTTCAACAGGAATAAAAATGTGACAAACTAAATCTTTTATTTGCCAGTCTGCATAACTCCGGAATCGGAATCCTTATTGTTCAGTTTCTTGTCGCCGGACTTATAGCTTCTTCCAAATGAGAAATTATAGCTCAGGTTTATAAATCCCATTTGGGCGCTTTCCTTGAAATACAGGCGTTTTTTGCTTGAGGCATATTGATTCCAGTTCTCGAATTCGATTTTATAATCGTTGGTGAATGGGTTTACCATTCCTACACCGAACCTTAAGTCTTTCCATTTGTAACCAAGCATAATAAACTGTAAATTTTCTCCACCGCTCAATGTCTCGCCGACGAACCAGTTCTGGTTTGTCATTATCTGATATGCGAAAGTGAAGTTTTTCCACATTGCAGATACACTTCCGTTGAGCCACCAGTTTGAATATCGGTGGTTGTATGTGTTGCCGTTGCTGATGAAATGATTCAATCCGCCACTGAGGGAAAATTGCAGAATGTTGGCAACAGGACCGACGCGCAGCTGTATCATCGGGGCAATGCGGTGCCAGCTTTTCTGGTTGTCCCAAGTCTGTATGATTTTATTACCTTCCACATATTTCTCGTCCATTATAGCATTAGGCTTATAATTATATGTAAAGTTCATGTAAGCATAGAAAATACCTTTTGACCATTCAGCATCCAGAATCTCTGTGTAATTAAGATATGATTCCAGATAAGGATTTCCCCTTTGAATCTGCAATGAATCTATTACCTGGTCAATGGCACTGAGATTTCCCAGCGATGGCATCTCATTGTTTATCGACGAACGAAGGCGCAAATAACTTCTGTCCGTAAAAGTATATTTGAGCGTTAGCTTGGGATTGAATGTGTAATACTGATATGTATCCGTGCTTCCTTCCTGGCGATAGAACGAACGTGTGCCACCAACACCGAGAATATAGTCGAGCTTGTTCATTTTACCACGGAACTCGCTATATACATATGTGCTTCCTTGCTGCATCTTGGTGTTGTAATTATGACCGTTGATGTAGTCGTTGTTCGAGAAAGACTGTGTATGTCTGATTCCTGCACCGATCCTTTTGCCGTTGGCAAGTTTCTTTTCATATATTCCTTCTCCGATGATGGAATATTTGTTACCGTAAACAATGTTTTGTATGTCGGTCAGCTTGTTGTCTCCTTTGCTTTCCACATACAGTCGGTCGGAGAAAGATTTGTTGTATGTACCAACCACGTTGAATATCAAAGTCTGCTCTTTCTTCAGGTTTCTTTGATAATAAATGTCGAGCGAAGGATTATGGGTGTGTGACTTGGTTTCGTCGAGCATATCCACATAATCCGTTTCGTCAAGTCTGTTTGTCAACACTCCTTTATATCGTGAAATAGGTTTATTGTTTCCGGAATAATTAAGAGCGATATTGAGTTGGTATTTGTTGTTGTCCTGCAAATTGTAGGCAACGTTGAACCACTGCTGCATCATTTTCCAATGTGAAGGCTCTCCTTTCTCATATCTGTGCAGTTCATATCCGTTTCCAAGGTTGAAATCCTCGAAGTTATCTCTGTAGCTTCCGTAGAAATCACGCGGACCGCCCCAATAGTTTGCCGAGAATTCGGATTTCTTATGGTTGATTTTAATATTTCCCTGATAATTTCCCCAGCCAACATGAGGAGACTGCATTATGTCGATACCGAAATTACCGCCGGTTTCCGGACGACGGACGATGTAGTCGAGTACGATTTCAGCGTTTCCGTATCTCAATCCCGGATTGTCGTGATATTCGATTCGTATGATTTCATCGGGACGTAAAGCATGTATTTCCTGGACGGACACTTTCACACCGTTGATTCTCATCTGCACTTCACCGTCGCCGGGAATCTTTATAGTATTGTTCACCGGGTCAACCTGTACGCGTGGCAGCATCATTTGTTGCAACAATTCCACTCCGTTTGCCGAAGCCTTTGCCTGTCGTTCGGAAGGATACACGATTTTTCTGTCCACTTCGCTCCTTTGAGCAGAGGCGGTGACTGTCACTCCGTCCAGTGAAAGAGCGTCTTCCACAAGCTGGATGTTACCGAGATTTCTGGAATCAGTAGTTCCGTTAAGCCACAGCTCTTCCGTTTTGTAGCCGACGCTGGAAATTGTCAGTTTATAATTGCCGGATTTCAATCCGCTGAGTTCAAAGGCTCCGTTGCTGCCGGAAGTTGTTCCTGTTATTAATTTCGAGTTTTCGTCGCCCAGCGAAATATTCACAAATTCTATAGGCTGCTTCTTTTCATCAAGGATTGTTCCCTTTATTTTTATATGCTGCGCTTGTGCGCCTATGCTCGTCGCAATGCATAATGTTATCAATGTCCTTTTCATGTTTATTTGATTATTTGTTTTCTCTTATAGACGCAGGGTGTGTATTTTTGTTACAAAATATTTAGGAATATCTTTCTTTATTAATTTGCAAAGCAGAAAAAGAAAAGGAACTAATATAAAAAACAGAAAAAAGTCTCAGAGTAATTTGTTTTATTCAAGTGAAAGTGATAATTTTGCACACGATTTTTCCGCGGAGGGTAGAAAAGCGATGCAAAGAATGTGTCCACCCTCGGGACCTAACTGTTTAAATATTATAAGACAGATGTACGTAGTTGTAGAAATTAACGGACAACAGTTCAAAGCTGAACAAGGTAAAAGATTATTCGTTCACCACATTCAGAACGCTGAAAACGGTGCAGTTGTAGAATTCGACAAAGTTTTGTTGGTTGACAACAACGGTGAAGTTAAAGTAGGTGCTCCTGTAGTAGAAGGTGCGAAAGTAGTATGTGAAGTACGTTCTCACTTGGTAAAAGGTGAGAAAGTGTTGGTCTTCCACAAGAAGAGAAGAAAAGGTTATCGTAAATTGAACGGTCACCGTCAGCAGTTCACAGAAGTTGTAGTTAAAGAAGTTGTTGCTTAACATTTAAAAAAGGAGTAAAAGAAAATGGCACATAAGAAAGGTGTTGGTAGTTCTAAGAACGGCCGTGAATCAGAAAGCAAACGATTAGGTGTTAAGTTGTTCGGTGGTGAAATGGCTAAGGCTGGTAACATCATCGTTCGTCAGAGAGGTACAGTTCATCATCCGGGTGAAAACGTAGGTATGGGTAAAGATCATACTTTGTATGCTTTGGTTGATGGTGTAGTAACTTTCCGCAGAGGTAAAGAAAACCGTTCTTTCGTTTCTGTTAAAGTTGCAGAAGCTTAATCAAGGAATTGGTTCAAGTTATAAAATGAAGGAGATCTTTTAAGGTCTCCTTTTTTTGTGTCCGGACTTTAGCTGTTTTCGCCACGTATTTGTTTTCGAAAATATATACGGAAGCATCTTGACGTAGGTTCGGTCCCGCGTTCAATTATATATTGCCCCACGGATTTGTGGGTTCGGATGTATTTTCACAGATAATTCTATAAATAGAAATTGTGTTAAATTGAAGTGATATAAGTGTATTTTGTGAGTTTTTTGTATATTTGGAATGAAGAAAATTATGTTTTGTATGTGCAGCATACATATATACCTTAATTCCTGATAGTATGAATACACTTAACGGGCATCCTAAAGGCCTTTATTTATTGTTTGTTACTGAGATGTGGGAGCGTTTCAGTTATTATGGAATGCGTGCGTTGTTTGTTCTGTATATGACGCAGGCTCTGCTTTTCGACAAAGAATATTCTTCCGAAATATATGGAAGTTACACTGGTCTGGTTTATCTTACTCCTTTGCTTGGCGGATACATTGCCGACAGATATTGGGGAAACAGGCGTTCCATTCTGGTCGGTTCGCTGATGATGGCTCTTGGGCAGTTCTTTATGTATTTGAGTGCCTGCTATTATCATAATGTGGAACTTGCCAAATGGCTAATGTTTTGTGGATTGGGAGTTCTTATACTTGGAAACGGATTTTTCAAACCCAATATTTCAACAATGGTAGGAGATTTGTATGAAGCCGGCGACAAGAGAAAGGATTCTGCATTTACCATTTTTTATATGGGCGTTAATCTCGGTGCCACAATTGCTCCTCTGTGGTGCGGATTGGTAGGAAATACTGGAAATCCCGAAGATTTCAAATGGGGCTTCTTGTCTGCTTGTATCGGTATGCTTATCGGAGCAGCAGTGTTTCAGTATTATAAGGATAGATGTCTTTGCATGCCAGACGGAACTCCAATCGGTATGCCGGTTGTGAAAAAGGTTTCTGAAGAGAAGAAGAACGAAAACCAAAATTCCGCTTCGATTAAAGTTGATGGACGAATTATCCTTTCTATATTGATTTCTGTTTTTCTTGTTTTGCTCTTTTCTTTTAATTGGAAATCTCTTTCAGATAATACAGTCGGATATTTTGCGGGAGCAGATTGGATTGGCTCAATAATATATGCGACAATTATAATGGTTCCGTCCGTCATAATTACGGATAAGTCTCTGACTTGCCGTGAGAAGAAACAGATAGGAATTATATTTGTTCTGGCCTTCTTTGTTATATTTTTCTGGGCAGCGTATGAGCAGGCAGGAGCTTCGCTCACATTCTTTGCGGACGAACAAACCGACCGTATGATTTGGGGCTGGGAAATGCCGGCTTCATATTTCCAGTCTTTTGGAGCTGTGTTTATTGTGTTGCTTGCTCCGGTGTTCGCTTCATTATGGTCTTTCTTGAACAAACACAACATTGAACCTTCATCTCCAATGAAACAGGCAATAGGTTTGTTTCTTCTTTCTATGGGATATTTGCTTATAGCGTTTGGCGTGAAAGGTGTTGAGCCGGGAATGAAGGTGAGCATAATGTGGCTGACAAGTCTTTATTTCATCCATACGATGGGAGAGTTGTGCCTTGCTCCGATAGGTTTGTCGTTGGTGTATAGATTGTCTCCGGCACGATTCTCTTCGTTACTTATGGGAGTTTGGTATCTCAGCACTTCAGCAGCCAATAAACTGGCAGGATTGTTAAGCGGTTATTATCCTGAAGAAGGAGTAGAGAAAGCGTTCCTTGGTTACACCGTAAGCAACCTGTTCGACTTTTTCCTTCTTTTCGTGTTGATGAGTGGTGCTGCCTCAGTTGTTCTGTTTTTGATTTCGGGTAAATTGGCGAAAGAGATTGACAGTTAAAGAGGGGACAAGTTGACGAGTTGACAAGGGAACAAGAGGATATAATGTTCTTTCCTTGTCAACTTGTTAACTTGTCTCTAGTCTCTTATCCCAAACAATTATCCAATTCCCTGATAATTCCTTCCTTATCCATATTCTGACCGATAAATACTATTTTCTGCATTCGGTCGCCATATTCATCGTCCCAGTCACGCAGCAAACCAGGTTCACGCATCATAAGAGCCCTGATTTCCTCTTCCGGATAAGTTGCATACCAGAGTCCGGCTTGTGATAGAGATTTCTGGATTCCTGCCTGTTCAAACAGGAATGACATATCCGGATTATTCTTGAAATAGCATATACCTTTTGCACGGATTACGCTAGCAGGCCATTTTGTGGCAATAAATCTGTCGAACTTATTAAGGTCGAGAGGCTGACGGCGGTAATATACGAAAGTGCTGATGCCATATTCCTCAGCTTCTCCTTCGCCGTGATGATGATGGTGATGATGGCAGTTGCAGTGCGGACAGTTCTCGTCGTCATGATGATGGTGATGTTCATGATCATGTTCGTGATGATGCTCGTGTTCATCAAATTCTTCATCTTCTTCCTCTTCTTCCGGAATCTGCTTTTCTATTTCTTTTATCCATCCTGCTGAAGTTGCTACGCGCTCGAAGTTGAACAATCTTGTGTTTATAATGTTGTCAAGCTCTATTTCTGCATAATCACATTCCAGGATTCTTGCCGCAGGTTGCAAAGCACGGATAATATTCTTTATCCTTTGCAATTCATCGCCGCTCACCTCAGAAACTTTGTTGAGCACAATAGTATTGCAGAACTCAATCTGCTGTATAATCAGATTCTCAATGTCGTCTTCATTTGGATTTCTGTCAGTAAGCTTTTCTGCACAAGAGAATTCGCTCTGCATACGCAATGCATCAACTACAGTTACAATATTGTCGAGTCTGCAAATACCATATTTTGTGTAAGCACCGCCAAGTTTCGGGATTGAGCAGATTGTCTGTGCAATTGGTTCCGGCTCGCAAATTCCGCTGGCTTCGATAACGATATAATCGAATCTTTCAGTTTTCATAAGCTCGAAAAGCTGCTCAATCAAATCCGTTCTCAGCGTGCAGCAAATACAACCGTTCTGCAGGGCAACCAGATTCTCATCCTTCTTGCCGACAATTCCACCTTTCTGGATAAGTTCGGCATCAATATTCACTTCGCCGATATCATTTACGATTACGGCAAATTTTATACCTTTTTTGTTGGTGAGGATTCTGTTAACAAGCGTTGTTTTTCCGCTTCCCAAATATCCGGTCAGCAAGAGGACCGGAACTTCCTTTATGCTCATATGAATTGTTTTTAATGTTATGTCTATGCAAATTTAATTATAAAAAAGAACGCTGCGAAACCAAAACACAGAATCAGTGTTTGCGGAGTCGCAGCGGTGATGTCTATTCCGGATTATATATTTTATCCATTATCCGATAAGCTGAACGCTTCTTCTGATGAAGTTGCTCAAAGCTTCGCCTTTCAGCATACCGTTGCTAAGCAAAGCAAGGTCGATAAGCTGGCTTACTTTGTTGTTGCCTGCAGCATATTCAGCGATAATCTTGTTGCATTCAACACGCAGTTCAGCGATTTTCTTGTTTGTGTTAGTCACATCTTCTTTTTCAGCTTCAGTGATTTCTTCTTCCTTCTTCTTGCTCTGAGCTTCGCGCAAGTCAGACTGGCGAGCTTTCCAGCCTTTCAGGTCATCGAGTATCGGCTGGAGTTTTTCTGAACAAGCAGTTTCTTCACCTGCAAGGATTTCCTTAACCAAAGGATGCTGAGTGTTTACAACCAGGTTGTAGCTGTCCGGCATTTCTCCGTAGAACGACATACCCGGTTGCATAGCAGACATTTCTCTCATACGGCGCATATATTCGCTCTGAGTAAGAACCACAGGATTTGCGTTTTCGCCCAAAGCTTCAAGAGTTACCATAAACTCAGCCTTTTCCAACTTAGGCATCTGGCTCTTGAATATTTCCTGCAATGCGTTCTTCTGTTCGTCGGCAAGTTCCACTTCAGCTACGTTTTCCTTAGCGATAAGCTTGTCGATGATATCGCTGTCCACGCGGACGAAACGGCTCTTTTCCCATTTCTGCTCCAACTGTCCGATTACGTGAACATCCAGCTGTCCGTTCATCAGAAGCACGCTATAACCTTTGTCCTTAGCAGCCTGAATATAGCTGTATTGTTCGTCCTTGTTAGTTGTGTACAGATATATCAGATTTCCATCCTTGTCAGTCTGGTTGTCTTTAATAAGAGTCTTGTATTCTTCGAATGTGAAATACTTGTCTTCAACATCTTTCACCAAAGCGAATTTAGCGGCTCTGTCATAGAATTTCTCTTCTGTAAGCATACCATACTGGATGAACAGTTTCAGATAATCCCATTTTTCCTCGAATTGCTTGCGGTCAGCTTTGAAAATCTCTTCCAGTCTGTCTGCTACTTTCTTTGTAATGTGGCTTGAGATTTTCTTGACATTCTGGTCGCTCTGCAAATATGAACGTGAAACATTCAACGGAATATCCGGAGAATCAATCACACCGTGAAGCAAAGTAAGGAATTCTGGAACGATACCTTCAACAGAATCAGTAACGAAAACCTGGTTGCAATACAACTGTATCTTGTTGCGGTGCAAGTCAATGTTGCTCTTTATTCTTGGGAAATAAAGAATACCGGTCAGATTGAACGGATAGTCAACATTCAGGTGAATCCAGAACAAAGGTTCTTCAGACATCGGATACAAATCCTGATAGAACTTCTTGTAGTCCTCGTCTTTCAGTTCCGACGGCTTGCGCACCCATGCCGGAGTTGTATCGTTGATGATATTGTCTTCGTCTGTATCAACATATTTACCGTCTTTCCATTCCTGCTTTTTGCCGAAAGCAATTGCAACAGGCAAGAAGCGGCAATACTTAGTCAACAGTCCGCTAAGCTTTTCTTTGCTTAGGAAGTCCTTGTTTTCGTCATCGATATAAAGGATGATATCAGTACCACGGTCTGCCTTTTCAGTTTCTTCCATTGTATATTCAGGAGAACCATCGCAGCTCCACTTCATTGCAACTGCACCTTCCTTGTATGATTTTGTAACGATTTCGACCTTCTTTGAAACCATGAAAGAAGAATAGAAACCAAGACCAAAGTGGCCGATGATTGAAGCAGCATCGTTCTTGTATTTCTTCACGAATTCTTCTGCTCCAGAGAATGCAATCTGGTTGATATATTTGTCAATTTCCTCGGCAGTCATACCAATACCACGGTCGGAAATAGTAATAGTGTTTTCGTCGAATTTTACTCTTACTGTCAAATCACCCAATTCGCCTTTGAATTCGCCGACAGAAGATAATGTCTTAAGTTTCTGTGTTGCGTCAACTGCGTTTGAAACCAATTCACGAAGGAAAATTTCGTGATCGCTGTATAAGAATTTCTTGATAATAGGGAATATGTTTTCACTTGTTACCCCAATGTTACCTGACTTATTCATATGTTTGAGTTTTTGAGTTTTTATGTTTTTGAGTTTTCCAACACATAGACACTGGGAACACAGATTTATTATTCAACTACCCAGTTCCTTTTTGGTTGCTATGTGTTGTTATGAATAACCGGAAACATATCATACAAAAAAAATGCCATATCTCCATTTTTAATTATATGGATATGGAGATATGACAAAAAGTCGTAATTTGTCTTTCGCCGTTAATGCTTAGCGGCAGACAACTGAAAAAAAGGCAGAATTTATTTCCTTATAGCCGGGAGAACTATTGACTGGAACTCATTCTCGAAATTAGGAGTGAAAATACCTTTTCCGATTGATTCCAATATTTCGTCTATAGCCCAGAATCTGCCGCCGTCCAGTTCTTCCGGATCAGGGTTGAACGGGCCGTTATACACCGTGCGGAATGTATTCACTAGTTCTTTTTCTATCGCAGACTCGAATATGTATGAAGTAATCAGGACAGGAGAGAAGTCCGTCACACCAAGCTCCTCGTGCACTTCCCGGCGCAATGCTTCTTCCACATTTTCTCCATAATCAATATGTCCGCCAACGGCAGTGTCCCATTTCCCGGGTTGTATGTCCTTACGCATTGAACGCTTCTGAAGATACAAATCTCCGTTGTCGTTGAAAATATGCAGATGCACCACCGGATGCAGCATCTTGCTTCCGCTGTGACATTCCTTGCGTGTCGCTTTCCCTATTGTTTTGCCCTCTTCGTTTACGAGAGGAAAATATTCTTGTGACATAATTTATATTTTTTGAATATTCCCTTGTCAACTCGTTCCCTAGTCAACTCTGATGTTCTTAATAATCTTTGCCAATTCCGCATCACTCAAGCCTTCGCCATAAGTGTCATAATTCATGCGGAAATTACATCCGTTCTTATATTCCGAGCAACCGTATGCCGTTTTCCCTCTTAAAATGGAACCTTTGCCGCAGACAGGGCAGAGCAGAGGTTTCTCCTTTTTAGCCCTTGGCTTGCGAGGCTTCTTTTCAGCATTCTCACCGTCGGAGGCAGATTCTTTTTTCTTTGCCTCTTTCTTGTTGTCTTTTTTCTCCTCTTTTACATCCTCGATAGTTATGGAACGTCCGGAATTGTCGGAAAGAACATTTATCACCACCTGGTTTACCATTTCCTTCAATTCGTCCAGGAATGTTTTCGCTTCATAAGTGCCTTTCTCGATTTGCCGGAGTTTCTTTTCCCACAAACCTGTCAGCTCGGCACTTTTCAGCAATTCTTCATTGATTGTCCCGATAAGCTCTTTCCCTGTCGGAGTCGGAAACAGATTCTTTCTCTCTTTCCTTATATAATTACGTTTGAAAAGAGTTTCGATTATAGCCGCCCTGGTTGAAGGACGTCCGATTCCGTTTTCTTTCAGAGCATCCCGCAGCTCATCGTTGTCCACCAGTTTCCCTGCCGTTTCCATAGCTCTCAGCAATGTAGCTTCGGTATATGGCTTTGGCGGTTGGGTCCATTTTTCGCCCAGCACAGGATTGTGAGGTCCGTATTCTCCAACGGTAAATGCCGGAAGAACCTTTTCTTCGTCGGCAGATTCCGTATCCGCGTCTTTCTGCTCAGTGCCGAAAACAACTCTCCATCCCGGCTTTAGTATTTGTTTCCCGGTCACTTTGAATTCTATATCTTCCACTTTTCCGAGCACCGTTGTAGTTGCTATGTCGCAATCCGGATAAAATGCCGCAATGAAACGTCGTGCCACAAGGTCGTAAACCTTCCTTTCCTGGTCTGTGAGATTTCTGGCAGGCACACCCGTAGGAATTATGGCATGGTGATCAGTAACCTTCGAATTGTCGAAAACCCTTTTCGATTTCGGAAGTTTTATGCCCTGAAGCGGAGCCGTAAGTGCCGTATAATCCACAAGACCACTCAAAGTTTTTGGTACTTTCGGATATATATCATCACTCAGGAAAGTAGTATCTACACGCGGATAAGTAGTTACCTTCTTTTCATACAGCGATTGAATCAGCTTCAGCGTGTCGTCTGCTGTGAATGCGAATTTTTTGTTGCATTCCACCTGCAGCGAAGTAAGGTCGAAAAGTCGCGGAGCATATTCTTTCCCTTTCTTTTCGCTGACATCCGTTACGGTGAAATCCGAGTTGGAAACAGTTTCAAGAAAAGCTTCACCTTCCTCTTTCTTTGTGAATTTTCCTTTAGTGGCAGAAAAGGTAGTGTCTCTATACACTGTTTTCAATTCCCAATAAGGCTCGGGAACGAAATTGTCAATCTCAGCCTGTCGGTTCACAATCAGAGCAAGCGTAGGAGTCTGCACCCTTCCGATGGACAACACCTGCTTGTTCTGTCCGTAGCGCAAAGTGTAAAGTCTGGTAGCATTCATTCCCAGAAGCCAGTCGCCAATAGCCCTTGAAAGTCCTGCCTCATACAGTTTGGTGAAGTCGCTCTGCTCTTTCAGCTGCTGGAAACCTTCACGGATAGCCTCTTCGGTCAGCGATGAAATCCACAATCTATAGACCGGACATTTGCATCCGGCCTTTTGCATCACCCATCTTTGTATGAGTTCACCTTCCTGGCCGGCATCACCGCAGTTTATCACCATCTCCGCATCCTTGATAAGGCTCTCGATCGTGGCAAACTGTTCTTCATAAGTAGGATTACTTATCAGCTTGATACCGAAGCGGGGAGGAATCATCGGGAGAGAAGACAGAGTCCATCGTTTCCATTCCTGAGCATAGTCATGAGGTTCCTTCAGAGTGCATAAATGCCCGAAAGTCCAGGTCACCTGATATCCGTTCCCTTCAATATATCCTTTCATCTTCTTGGTCGCTCCAAGCACTTCAGCAATTTCTCTCGCCACACTAGGCTTTTCGGCAATACAAACTTTCATACATTATTATTTTTCGGGATACAAAGGTACGGAAAATATTGGGAAAATATGGTTAAGTTGGCAGATGTCGGATTTAAATAAGATAATATCTGATAGTTATATCAGCGATAGTTCTTAAAATCTGAAAACTTTACTTTATATTTGCTTGAGTAGAGCAAAACTGATTAATTTTAATTCTAATAATATGGAAAAACAAGCTATGCCGAAGCGGTTGGAATCTCTTGATGCCCTTCGTGGATTCGATTTGTTCTTTTTGGTCGCTTTAGGACCGTTTCTCATGTCCGTTATAAATGCAGCCGACGTATCATGGCTGAATTCGTGTAAATGGCTGCTTTCGCATCAGGAATGGACCGGATTCTCTCCTTGGGATTTGATTATGCCGCTATTCCTTTTTATGTCGGGAATTACGATTCCGTTTGCATATTCACGTTAAAGCGCACACAGATTATCTCGTCATTTGCCTTACTGCTGCTCTATTGGGCCGCAATGCAATTCATCAGGATAGGTTCGTTTGGCGGTGGAGACTACACACCCGAAGGTAATCTCTGCGAAGGAATAGACAGGGCACTGATGGGCCGTTTCCGCGACGGAGCCGAAATGCAGAACGGAACAGTTGTTTTTGCCGCAGGCTATTATTATACTTGGATATTAAGCAGCCTGAACTTTGTTGTGACAGTGATGTCGGGAATGTTTGCCGGATATATTGCCAAAAGTCATGAACTGGCAGAAAAAAGAAAAGTTCAGCTGTTCCTGTCCGTTGGAGCAGTCCTCGTGGTGCTTGGCTGGACGTGGAACATGGTGTTGCCGGTCATATTCCACAGAGTGATGTTTGCAGAGAAAATCTATATAATTACCTTCAACGTTGCTTGCTGAAATAGACGGTCATGAACATAAGTTTATTATTGGTAAGAATAAAGAAGAGTTTTCAATTATTGAATCAATAGGCATAGCAAATCTGTCATCGGATCAGCTCAAGGATATGGTTGAAAAGTATTTTATTCACTAGAAAGTGTAATCGCCGACTTCGATAGACAGGATTTTTACAACTGTATTTGGGTAAACAGTCTGTATATAAACATTCATCTGAAATAAAGTTTTCCGGTTGTAAATGTTTTATAGCAGTATCCCTATAACTGGTTTCTTAAAACCATCTTCCTGTTCCCGCCACTCCTTTTCAATGACAAATGCAAAAACCTTTTCTTTTTGTAAACTATCGCCTGGTCAAACTCCAGCCCCGAGTCGAGAAGAACTTGAAGCAAAAATTCAGGACCATCCGTACAATAACAGTCGGCAGCTTCACCTTTAACGTGTTGGCTCGTCGGAACACCGCCAACAATGCGGTTAAGTTCTTCGCAGCGATAACCGCTTGTTACATGAATTGGCTTCCCAAGCCTGTCGCGTAAAGGTTGCAAAAGATTTTTACAAAGATTTTTGAGGTTTTCCAAACTTTTTTCATCAGGACTATTGTCTATTGCGTTTTCAATAGCGGTCTGAGAATGAGTGAGTTCGGATAAGTTGAAATTTGGAGATAGTTGAATAGTGTTGTATAGCATATAGATTTTTAATTTAGTTGACAAGTTGACGAGTAAACGAGTTGACAAGGTTTCAGAAATAAGGGATATAAGGCTGAAAGCCTTTAACATAGCCCAGGGCGTGAGCCCTGGGTCACTAGCCGCCACCCAAATACAAGCTCTGAAGGAGCGCACCTTGATGCTTAACCTCGCTCTTTCAGAGCTAGTATGAGAGAGGAGGTGCATCGTAAGAGGATGTTGCAAAACTAATTTAAACACAGAGACACAGAGAACACAGAGATTTTTATTTTATTTATTCTCAACATATTACCTCTGTGGCTTTGTGCCTCTGTGTTTCATTATTTATGTTTTGCAACACCCACCTAT
>CASFJQ010000035.1 GCA_949295065.1 uncultured Parabacteroides sp.
CCCAATCACGCCGATGGTACTGCGTAAAAGTGGGAGAGTAGGTAGCCGCCGTTTTAGAAAGTGAAGAGACTCGGTTCCGAAAGGAATCGGGTCTTTTTTTGTTTATATATTTTCTCTCAATCAAAAATTCCAGAAAAGTAATGGTTATACATATTATAATATGTAATTTTGTTAATTATTATAAATCAGATAACATATGAAAAAGTTTTTATTGTCAATTCTTTCAGCCTTCCTGTTATTCTCAGGAAATGAGTTGTGTGCACAGGAAGATTATGGTTATTTTAATTCTCTGGGTGTAGGTGTGAATGTCGGTTCGTCCGGTGTGGGCGTAAATCTTGCCACTCCGATAGGCAATTATTTTGCGTTGCGTGCCGGAGTTGTTATGATGCCGAATTTCAAAATCAATACAGATGTGGAGGTTAATTTGGATGATGAAGTGCCGTATATTAATACCGATGCACCTTCTTCTTTGGATGTAACAGGTGAGATGAAAAGGTTTTCCGGTGAATTGCTCTTTAATTTCTATCCTATCAAGAAAGCAGATTTTTTCATTGCAGCGGGAGCATATTTCGGTGGAGAAAAGTTGGTGAAAATCTCCGGACATAGTGATGAACTGGTGCCGTTCTCATCTTGTTCAGGAATTATTGTCGGTGACTATGAGTTGCCGGTTGATAAGAACGGTAACGTGTCCGGTGGATTGAAGGTTTCGGCTTTCCGTCCTTATTTGGGCTTGGGATTCGGCCGCCCTGTCCCTCGCAAACGTTTGGGCGTGATGTTCGAAGCCGGAGTGCAGTTCCACGGAACACCGGATGTGTATTCCGATTTCGGATCACTTGAAGCTATCACAGCTGATGCTGAGGATACTTTTTCCGACATTATTGAAAAAGTTAAAATTTATCCGGTAATTAAACTTACATTGTCGGGAAGGATATTTTAAATAGATAAGCTAAGTTTATCAAGTAAAATTAATAAAGATTCAGATACAAGTTTACAAGGTTGAAAATCTGTTGACTTGTATCTTTTTTACGTTTTAAAGGCGATACTAATAAATCAAAATCGCTATTATCTTTACATTATGCTTTTACTTTTCAATGAGTCTTGACAGAGTTAACAACGCGTGCCGTTTTCCCTGGAAAATATAATAAAGCAGAAAAGGATGGTGAAGTTTTGCCTATGAAACAGTTTGAAGACTTGCTAGGAAATATATATAGCTATGTAGATGTAGCATCTGCTCCGGGAAAATCTGTTTGTGTGAAGTTAACTGAATAATAAATATTAAAATCATAAGCGATGAAGAAAATCACATTGATAGTGCTTAGCCTGTGTGCCGTAGTGTCGCAGCTCTTCGCACAGCAAAGATGGGAATTGAATAACAAAGGAGTAATCACATGGAATGTAAAGGCTGGTGACAATCCTCATAAAGACCATATAGAAATGAGTGGTCTGAAAGTTTCTACCGTTGTTCGTTATGGTGTTGCAGAGGATGGCAGTTTCATTATGAACAGAGGAATGGTATGGCCTATGTTGAGAACAGTTCCTAACGACACCCATGCCAGTTTGATGAGAAAAATGGGATGGAATCCGTTGGAAAATGTTTTCTTGGGCGGATATGCTATTAAGGAGAAGGTGCAAAGTATTACTCTTGACGGAGTTATGACTGTGAAAAGCCTTTGTCCAGTTAGACGTGGAAATGTGGAACTGACTCGCGTGTTGTTCCCGTCAACCACAAAACCAGCTTTCATAGAAAAATATACCTTGAAGAACCTTGCAGAGAATCCTGTCAAAGTGGAGGTAAACAAGGTAAGAAATAAGGTTAAGACTCCTAAAGAAAGAGGAACAAAAGGAAAATACACAATCATTCAGGATTTGAAGTCAAACATATTCAAAGAGTTGAAACCTCAGGAGGAAATCACTTTCTACGTTACTACAACCGGATATGAGGAAGGCGAGAAGGAATTTGATTTCGATTATGAAGCTGAATTGCAGGCTCGCCGTAATATGGTAAATGAATTATGGGAAAATCTTGTTCTGAAAACTCCGGACCCTGTGATTAACACAATGTTCGCCTTTGCCAAAATAAGAGGTTCTGAAAGTATATACGATACAGCCGGTGGCTTGCTTCACGGTCCAGGTGGAGAATCATATTATGCAGCAATTTGGGCTAACGACCAGGCTGAATATATCAATCCTTTCTTCCCATTCCTTGGATATGACAAAGGAAATGAATCAGCTCTTAATGCCTACAATCATTTTGCTCGTTTCATGAATGATGAATACAAGCCATTACCAAGTTCAATAATTGCGGAAGGTACTGATGTATGGGGCGGTGCCGGCGACAGAGGTGACGCGGCGATGATTGCCTACGGCGCGAGTCGCTATGCCTTGGCACGTGGAAACAAGGCAGAGGCTGAACAGTTATGGCCGTTGATTGAATGGTGTCTTGAATTTTGTAATAAAAAAATAAATGAAGCAGGCGTTGTTGCTTCCGATTCTGATGAACTTGAAGGACGATTCCCTGCCGGAGATGCCAATCTTTGCACATCTTCATTGTATTATGATGCTTTGAATTCGGCAGTTTATTTGGGAAAAGAATTGAAGAAACCGTCTTCGCAGCTCAAAAAATATACAAGTCAGGCAAAGACATTGAAAGAAAATATCGAAAAATACTTCGGTGCTAAAGTTGAGGGATTTGATACTTACCAATATTATAAAGGTAATGATGTGCTTCGTTCATGGATTTGCATACCTTTGACAGTTGATATCTTTGACAGAAAAGAAGGAACGATCAACGCTTTGTTTTCTCCAAGATTATGGACAGACAACGGTTTGCTGACTCAGGCAGGAAGCGAAACATTCTGGGACCGCTCAACTTTGTATGCTTTGCGTGGAGTTTATGCTGCCGGAGAAACAGAAAAGGCAACAGAATATCTTAAGTTCTATTCAAACCAAAGACTTCTAGGCGACCATGTGCCTTACGCAATTGAAGCATGGCCGGAAGGAAACCAACGCCATTTGTCGGCAGAAAGTGGTTTGTATTGCCGAATCATAACAGAAGGTCTTTTCGGTATCAGACCATCAGGATTTGATTCTTTTGTTCTTACTCCTCATATGCCGGATGAATGGAATGAAATATCATTAAGTAATATCCGTGCTTTCGGAAACGACTTTAATATATCTGTAGTAAGGACTGAAAAAGGAAAACTTAATATTTCTGTTACACCAAAAGACGGAAAAACAAAAGTCTATAAGATTAAGGAAGGTGATTCTTTGAAAGTCAATTTATAAGCAAATAAATCAGAAACATTATGAAGAAAACATTTTTTTCAGCATTCTGTATGCTTCTTTTGATGAATTCATGTATGAACAATACAGACAAATATATTCGTCCGAGAATTGATTTGTCCGGAAAGTGGGCTTTCCGCATGGATTCTGTATCTGCTTATTCCGATTCTTTGCTTTTGCCGGGAACAACTGATACAAACAAGAAAGGAATAAAGAATGAAAAAATGGACGAAACAACTTATTTGTCCCGAACTTATTCATATTCCGGCAAGGTTTGGTATCAGAAAACTGTTACTGTTCCTGAAAATTGGAAAGAAAAGAATATCTGCCTTTTTATGGAACGAACCAAACCAACACAAGTTTGGGTGGATAATAAGCCGGTGGGAAGCAATACTGATATTTCAGTTCCTCAGACTTATGATTTGAGTGAAGCTCTTTCGCCTGGCGAACATACCATAACTATAATGGTTGACAACGGAGCTTCAGTTCCTAAACAGGTGATTACAAGTTCTCATGCTTATACTGAGTCAACACAGACAAACTGGAACGGCGTAATCGGGAAATTCTACATTGAAGCTGCAGATAAATGTCATATCAAGGATGTCCAGGTTTATCCTGATTATGACACGAGGAAAGCTTTGGTGAAAGTGAAGCTTGCCGGAATTGAAAAAGCTGTTGAGCCAGTCAGCATAATGTGTGAGCTTCAAACTTGGAATACGGAAAAGGACCAGAGAATTAATGCCGAACTGAAATCTGACAAACTTTCTTCTGATGTTTGCGAGTTTACGCTCGATTTGGGAGAGAATGCAGCTACATGGAGTGAGTTCGATCCGGCTCTCTATCGTGTCGATGTTTCTTTGAGTTGTGGAAATATGTCCGATTCCAAAAGTGTGAACTTTGGATTGAGAAAATTCGAGACTAAAGGCACACAGTTTAGCATAAACGATATGACAACATTCCTGAGAGGGAAACATGATGCTTGTGTTTTCCCTTTGACAGCTCATGTGGCAATGGATGTTGATTCATGGAGACATTATTTCCGTGTTGCCAAAGAATATGGAATCAATCATTATCGTTTCCATTCGTGGTGTCCGCCAGAGGCTTGTTTCGAGGCAGCCGATATTGAAGGAATATATTTGCAGCCGGAACTTCCTTTCTGGGGAGGATTGAATTCTGAAGATTCCGTGTTGATTTCTTTCCTTAAGAAGGAAGGCACTGCCATTCAGAACGAGTATAGTAATCACGCTTCGTTTGTTATGTTTGCCTTGGGTAACGAAATAGGTGGTGAAGATGCAGTGCTCAGAGATTTGATAGGCACTTTCCGTAAAATTGAAGACAGGCATATGTATGCTTATGGTTCAAACAATAGTCTTGGATTCAAAGGTCAGCAGGAAGGTGAGGATTTTCTTGTTACTTGCCGTGTCGGTCAGGAAAATGATACATCGTTTGTCACTCATGCACGTGCTTCTTTCTCATTTGCCGATGCTTATGATGGTGGATATATGAATCATACATATCCAAATACACGAATGGACTTTTCGGGAGCCGTAAGTCGCAGCACTGTTCCGGTTATAGGACATGAAACAGGACAATATCAGGTATATCCTAATTATAAGGAAATGGAGAAATATACAGGAGTTTTGGAACCTCGTAATTTCGCCGTGTTTAAGAAAAGACTTGAAGATGCCGGAATGGGCGGACAGGCTGAAGACTTCTTCAAAGCATCCGGACGTTGGGCAGCCGAACTTTACCGTGCTGATATCGAGATGAATCTCAGAACAGAAGGTATGGGCGGTTTCCAGTTGCTCGATTTGCAGGATTATCCGGGTCAAGGTTCAGCGTTTGTTGGAATATTAGATGCATTTATGGATAGTAAAGGCCTGATTAAACCGGAGGAATGGCGTCAGTCTTGCAATGAGGTTGTGCCGCTGATTAAGATGTCTTCATATACTTATTCATCCGATAAACCTTTTGAAGGGGAAATCTATATTGCAAATTACTCAAATGCTTCTTTAGGCAGAGATTTGGAATGGAAGCTTTCCAGAGCTGATGGAAGAACTTTGGCTTCCGGCAATGAAAAGATAGATATAGCGCAGGGAAAATTAGGATTTGTGAAAAAACTGTCTGTTGATTTGTCTTCCGTTTCAAAAGCCGAAAAATGTACGCTTTCACTTAAAGTCGGCAATACAGAATATGCAAACAGTTATCCGGTGTGGGTTTATCCTGCTAAACAGGATTTATCTCATTCGGAAGACATTGTGGTGACAGATAAACTTGATGCATCTTTGAAACAGCAGTTGAAAGAAGGAAAGAAGGTCCTTTATTTCCCGAATTTGAAGAAATATGAGAAATCAACTGTTGGAGGTTTGTTCCAGACAGATTATTGGAACTACAGAATGTTCCGTACGATATGTGAGAATATCAAGAAACCAGTTTCTCCGGGAACAATGGGCTTGTTGATGAATCCGGAACACAGTTTGTTCACAGAATTCCCGACAGAATATCATACCAACTGGCAATGGTTCCCTATTATAAAGAGCAGCCGTCCGCTTATTTTGGATAATATGCCTTCTGAATATAAACCGATAATTCAGGTTATCGATAATATTGAACGAAATCATAAACTCGGCTTGTTGTTTGAATTCAAGGTTGGTGAAGGAAAACTTCTGGTATGCATGTCTGATATTCTTTCTGTTCAGGATAAACCAGAAGCTCGTCAG
The DNA here is from genome assembly GCA_949295065.1 of uncultured Parabacteroides sp. Lineage (GTDB taxonomy): Bacteria > Bacteroidota > Bacteroidia > Bacteroidales > Tannerellaceae > Parabacteroides. The sequence goes on from CASFJQ010000035.1 coordinate 6,003, forward strand.
TTCTATTACGCATTGTTGAAATATATGGATTCGGATTCCTTCAATCCTGCATTCTCAATGGATGAAAAAGAACTGGACAAACTGTTTGACTATGGTGGAGAAAAGTTGGAGATAAAATCTTTGCACAATATTTCTTATTGAAGTCAATGATTTCTTGTATATGAGGTTGGGTAGAAATTTTCTTGATTCTGCTCAGCCTCATATTTTTTGTGTTTTCTTTCGGAAGAAACACCCAAATACATACGGAAGGAAAGTTCATTACATACGGAAGAAAAATGATTTACTTACGGAAGTAAATCTTGTTGCTTTCGGAAGGAATTTTGAGAGCTTTTGAGTGGACTTAAATATTCTTAAAACCTATAAGTCTGCCGGATTTATTTCTATTTTTGCACAAAATTTGGGTGAATAGTCTTTAGACGTTTCCTCCTATCGTAAAGAATACAAATTAGAATAATCCAGATGTCTGAAAATAATAAAGTTAGATCTGTTACATTCTTTCATTCCCGACTGACTTCAGTTATAAGCATAGCATTGGTGCTTTTTTTGTTGGGTTTGATATGTCTGATGGGATTGTTGGGAAACAAGCTTTCCGACTATGTGAAAGAAAACATAACATTCTCTCTTGTTTTGAAAGATAACCAGAAAGAGGCAGATATAAAGAAGATGCAAAAGCAGTTGGATTGTCTTCCTTTTATCAAATCAACAGAATATATTTCGAAAGAGCAGGCAGTAAAGGAACTGGAAATGGAGCTTGGCGAGAATCCGGAGACTTTCCTCGGATTCAATCCGTTGAAGGCTTCGATTGAGGTGAAACTCAAATCGGAATATGCAAATCCGGACAGCTTGCCTAAGATTGAAAGATATATCAAGCAATATACTTCTGTGTCTGATTTGCTTTATCGTAAGGATATGATGGAAATGGTGCACAATAATATGCAGAGAATAAGCATTATACTTTTGGCTCTTGCCGCTATGCTTATGGCTATTTCGTTTGTGCTCATCAGCAATACTATTCGTCTGCTTATTTATTCAAAGAGATTCCTGATACATACAATGAAGCTTGTGGGAGCAACTCCTGGTTTCATTCGCCGTCCGTTTATTTATTATAATATGGTGAGTGGAATTATTGCGGCATTTCTTGCAATAGGCATGCTTTCAGGATTCTTGTATTATATACAGTCCGAAATGACAGGTTTTATTCATATACTGGATATGAAGATGCTGATGATTGTATATGCCGTGGTGCTGATTCTTGGTATCTTGCTTACAATCATAGCAACAATAGTATCTGTGAATAAATATCTCAGAATGAATGTGAACCGTTTGTATTATATTTGAAAAGAAGCATAAACAAAACATTAAAACGAAATGAGTAACAGAGATTTTGCATTTGGAAAAGACAATTTTATCCTTATTGGAGTTTCTATAGTTCTGATAATAATAGGATTTGTGTTGATGAGTGGCGGAGGTTCAACAGATGGAGTGACTTTTAATCCTGAGATATTCAGTGCGCGACGCATTGTTGTTGCTCCGGTAATAACCGTAATAGGTTTTTTGTTGATGATATTTGCGATTTTGAAAAAGAATAAAGACAAGTCTGAAGAATGAACAGTATAGAAGCATTGGTGTTGGGCCTTTTGCAAGGCTTGACGGAGTATTTGCCTGTGAGTAGTAGTGGTCATTTGACTATCGGTTCAACTCTTTTTGGAATGACAGGCGAGGAAAGCCTGAGTTTTACAATTCTTGTGCATGTGGCAACAGTGTTGAGTACACTGGTCATATTATGGAAAGAGATAGTTTGGTTGCTCAAAGGTTTGTTTCAGTTCCGTTGGAATGATGAAACAAAATATGTAGTGAATATTCTTATTTCCATGATTCCTGTAGGAATTGTCGGTTTGTTCTTCAAAGATGCTGTTGAGGAAATATTTGGTTCAGGGCTTCTGATTGTCGGACTGATGCTGTTGTTGACAGCTTGTCTTCTCGCATTTGCTTATTATGCAAAGCCCCGACAGAAAGAAACTATTTCTAAAAAGGATGCTTTTATAATTGGCCTTGCTCAGGCTTGTGCCGTTATGCCTGGACTTTCACGTTCTGGAAGTACAATTGCCACAGGTTTGATTTTGGGAAATAAGAAAGAGAATTTGGCTCAATTTTCATTCCTTATGGTAATACCTCCGATATTGGGTGAGGCTTTGCTTGAAACATTGAAATTTATGAGTGGCGCTGAGGTTGCGGCTTCAGACATACCGACAAGTTCTTTGGTGGTAGGATTTTTTGCAGCATTTATTTCCGGATGCGTTGCCTGTAAGTGGATGATTAATATAGTGAAGAAAGGAAAGTTGGTTTATTTTGCCATATATTGTGCTATTGTAGGAGCTATAACAGTTGTTTGTTCGTTGATATAAAAAAGACGGAATCAGGAAACGGACAAATATAAAAACACAAAGTAAATGAAAGATTTTATTGCTGGGGAAGTATTATTCTTCAACAAACCGCTTAAATGGACATCATTTGATTTGGTCAATAAGTTCCGCTATAAGCTATCGCGTAAGTTGAAGGTAAAGAAAATAAAGGTAGGACATGCAGGAACTCTCGACCCTTTGGCTACGGGTGTTATGATTGTATGTACAGGTAAGGCTACGAAAAGAATAGATGAATTCCAGTATCAGACCAAGGAATATATTGCGACATTGAAGCTGGGTGAAACAACACCATCGTTCGACCTTGAAAAAGAAGTTGATGCTGTATATCCTACAGAGCATATAACCAGAGAGCTGGTTGAGGAAGTGTTGAAAACATTTGTAGGCGTTATCCAACAGGTTCCTCCTGTGTTTTCGGCATGTAAGGTGGATGGCAAACGTGCTTATGAACTTGCCCGAAAAGGCGAGGAGGTTGAGCTGAAATCCAAAACTCTTATTATTGATGAATTGGAGCTTTTGGAATGTGAGTTGCCTGTTATTAAGATAAGAGTTGTTTGCAGTAAGGGAACTTATATAAGAGCTTTGGCTCGCGACATTGGAACTGCATTGAATTCGGGAGCACATCTGATAGCCTTGGAACGCACTCGCATTGGAGACGTAACGCTTGATATGTGTATGAATCCTGAGGATATTGATAAATTCCTGGATGAGGAAATAGTTGTGACTAATGACTAGTCTTTATAAAGCTGAAAAATTAAAAATATCAAAATATGAAACTGTCGAAATTTAAATTTGATTTACCGTCTGAACAAATTGCTTTGTATCCTGCAAAGAACCGTGATGAATCACGTTTGATGGTTGTTAACCGTAAAACGGGTGAAATTGAACATAGAGTGTTCAAGGAAATTATCGAATATTTTGGGGAAGATGATGTTTTCATTTTTAACAACACCAAAGTGTTCCCGGCACGTTTGTATGGAAACAAAGAAAAGACAGGTGCAAGAATCGAAGTGTTCTTGCTGCGTGAATTGAATGAAGAACTACGCTTGTGGGATGTTTTGGTTGATCCTGCCCGCAAGATTCGTATTGGCAACAAGTTGTATTTTGGTGAAGATGATTCAATGGTGGCTGAGGTTATTGACAATACAACATCTCGCGGACGTACGTTGAGATTCCTTTATGATGGCGACCACGATGAATTCAAGAAAGCTTTGTATGCTTTGGGCGAAACCCCGCTTCCAAAGTATATCGACCGTCCTGTTGAGAAAGATGATGAGGACCGTTATCAGAATATTTTCGCAACAGAAGAAGGTGCTGTTGTTGCGCCGGCTGCCGGTTTGCATTTCAGCCGTGAGTTGATGAAACGTTTGGAAATCCGTGACTGCCGTTTTGCTTTTCTTACTCTTCATTCAGGATTGGGTAATTTCCGTGAAATAGATGTTGAGGACCTTACAAAACACAAGATGGATTCTGAGCAGATGGTTGTAAATGCTGATGCCGTAAAAGTGGTTAATAAGGCAAAAGATAGCAACAAGCAGGTTTGTGCTGTTGGTACTTCTGTGATGCGTGCAATCGAAACTGCTGTTGGAACAGACGGACACTTGAAAGAATTTGAAGGTTGGACTAACAAGTTTATCTTCCCTCCTTATGATTTCAGTGTGGCAACAAGTATGATAACAAATTTCCATCTTCCGTTGTCAACATTGTTGATGATGACAGCTTCATTTGGTGGTTATGATCTTACAATGGAAGCTTATGACGTGGCATTGAAGGAAGGCTACAAATTCGGTGCTTACGGAGATGCGATGTTGATTCTGTAATCATAGGTGAATAGATGGCTAAAGCTTATATTGGCTTAGGAACAAATATAGGAAACAAGCGGCGGAATCTTATTACCGCCGCTGCTTTACTTGCCGAGAGGACAGGAGATGTGTTGTCAATCTCTTCTTTCTATGAGACAGAACCTTGGGGATTTGAGTCCGACAACACGTTTCTGAACGCGGCACTTCTGTTGGAAACAGAACTGGAACCTTTGCAGCTTCTGTCTCTTACTCAGGAAATAGAGAAGGAGATGGGAAGAACGCAGAAGAGTGACGGTGCGTATCACGACAGAATTATTGATTTGGATATACTTCTCTATGATTTGTGTGTTATAAATGATGCAGCTCTGGTTGTTCCGCATCCGCTTATGCATAAGAGGCAATTCGTAATGGAACCGTTAGCTGAGATTGCTCCAATGCTTGTTCATCCGGTTCTTAATAAAACAATGTTGGAATTGGCAGAGGAAATAGATACAGAAATCTAAACACACAACATAAAACTCAAAACTTATAAACTTATAAACTTATAAACTCAAGAACTCAAACATAATGAACGAACTGGAAAGAATAATAACCGGTGGTGGAATGGTGTTCAAAAAAGCTAAACAAAAGAACACCGGTGAGAAGAAAATAAAATTCTCAGACTTCTTGCGTGGAACTCATGGTTCAGATTCTGCAAAGAAGAAAGCTGAATTTAAATATAAGAAAGCACTAAGGAATACTCAAAAGAAAAAATAATTTTCGTACCTTTGTGCCCGAAAAAGACGTGGACAGATTTGTATTGCTTGCAACCACAGGAAAAAATGCTAAAAAACAAAGTCCTTTTTCTGCTGCCGCCCGGCAAACAGATTTCTTCACTCGTCGAAATATAAACTCAAAAACATTTAAACTCAAAAACAAAAAAACGATGAGTTATTTATTTACCTCCGAATCGGTGTCAGAAGGACACCCCGATAAAGTAGCCGATCAGATATCGGATGCTTTGCTTGATGAGTTTCTTGCATACGACAAAAACTCAAAAGTAGCTTGCGAAACGCTTGTAACAACCGGACAGGTTGTCTTGGCTGGAGAAGTTAAGTCTCAGGCTTATGTAGATGTGCAGGATGTTGCACGCAGTGTGATTGAGAAAATCGGTTACACAAAGAGCGAATATCAGTTTGAAGCCAAATCTTGTGGTGTTTTCTCTGCAATTCATGAACAGAGTGGTGACATCAACCGCGGTGTTGAAAGAGAAGACCCATATAATCAGGGTGCAGGCGACCAAGGTATGATGTTCGGATATGCAACAAACGAAACAGAAAACTATATGCCTCTTGCATTGGATTTGTCGCACAGCTTGTTGCTCGAGCTTGCTTCAATCCGTAAGAACGAACCGGATTTGATGCCTTATTTGCGTCCAGATGCAAAGAGTCAGGTAACAATCGAATATGATGACAATGGCAAGCCTTTGCGTATCGATACAATCGTAGTGTCAACTCAGCACGATGAGTTCATCGGTCCTAAGGGAATTACACAGGAAGAAGCAGACAAAGCTATGCAGGATAAGATTACTGCAGATGTCAAGTCTATTCTTGTTCCTCGTGTCAAAGCAAAATATCCTGAGCATGTTCAGGCTTTGTTCAACGATGATATTATTTATCATGTGAATCCTACTGGTAAATTCGTTATCGGTGGTCCTCATGGTGATACAGGTCTTACAGGACGTAAGATTATTGTTGATACTTATGGTGGAAAAGGAGCTCATGGTGGTGGAGCATTCTCTGGAAAAGACCCTTCAAAAGTGGACCGTTCAGCTGCATATGCTGCCCGCCACATTGCAAAGAACCTTGTAGCTGCAGGTGTTGCTGATGAGGTTTTGGTTCAGGTTTCATATGCTATCGGTGTTGCAAAACCTATGAATATTTTCATCAACACTTACGGACGTTCAAATGTGAACATGACAGACGGCGAAATTGCTGAAAAAGTTTGGGAACTGTTCGATATGCGTCCAAAAGCAATTGAGGAAAGATTGAAACTTCGTAATCCGATTTATTTTGAAACAGCTTCATACGGACATATGGGACGTAATCCTGAAGTGAAGACAAAAGTGTTCAACTCTCGCTACAATCCGGAACCTGTTGTTTGCGAAGTAGAATTGTTCACTTGGGAAAAACTTGATTATGTAGATAAAGTTAAGAAAGCATTCGGTATTGCTTGATAACGTCTGAAGCGGCAATAAAAAGCCTAACTTCTACTAAATATATTTATTTAAAGACACAAAATGCACATGAGTATTGTTTCTGTGCTTTTGTGTCTTTATTTTTTTGTTGAAAATGCAGATATTGATATGTATTTCTATAAATTAGTATCTGTTTTTGAAATGACTAAATATTAGGAAAAAACACTGCAGTGTTTTTTCTGAAACATTTGACATTTCGACGAAAACATAAGGAGTTTTTTCCTGAAATCTTATATCTCTGTAATGTGTAGATTTAATGTTAAACTTATTTGATAAATTTATTATGAAAAAGATTACTGTATTTGTTTTTAGCTTGCTGGCAATTGTTTTGTCAGCATCATGTTCAAAAGGCGGTGAAAATACTGCAATAAAAGGAATGAATAATCCTCCAAAGCATGTGGTTCTTATAGGTTTTGATGGTCTGAGTTCATATTGTCTGAATAATGGAGCTGATATGCCTAATTTCCGAAAGATGATGGCTGAGGGAGCAGTAACGCTTGAAAACCGTTCAGTTTTGCCGTCTTCTAGCGCGGTAAATTGGGCTTCTATGTTTATGGGAGCTGGTCCGGAACTTCACGGATATACAGAATGGGGAAGTTCTAAGCCTGATTTGCCTTCTCGTATGCTCACGGAAAACGGTATATTCCCGGATATTTATGGAATATTAAATAAAGCTTATCCTGAAGCTGAGCTTGGATATGTATATGAATGGGATGGAATGAGGAATTTGGTGGATACTCTTTCTATAGATTATCTTAAACCTGCTAAATTATCTGATACGGATACTAAGCTGGCAATAGGTGATGTTGTAGGTTATATTAAAGAAAAGAAACCGATGTTTTGTTCTGTTATTTTTGGTGAGCCGGATGGCGCCGGTCACAGTAAAGGTTGGGAATCTCCAGAATATTTCAGTATGGTTAGTCATTTGGATAAAGCTTTGGGTGAGATAGTTAAAGCAGTTGATGAGGCAGGAATGACAGAAGAAACGATATTTATACTTTCAGCCGACCATGGTGGAATTGATACTGGTCACGGAGGGAAAACAATGAAAGAAATGCAAACTCCCATAGTTTTCTGTGGTAAAGGAGTCAAGAAAGGATATAAGATAGAGGAAAGCACTATGGTATATGATGTTGCAGGAACTGTAGCATATATTTTTGGAGTTGAACAGCCTCAAGTTTGGTTGGCTCGACCTATTGTTTCAGCATTTGAGTAAATAAAAAACCGAGTGCCAATATTAATTCGGCACTCGGTTTTTTATCTTCAAAATAATTTACAGAATTCTTTATCAATTAGCCATTTCAGACAAGAATTTGATACGTACAAGACGTATTTCTTCTTCTGTGTAATCACCGCCCAATTCTTCTATAGCATCTTCCAAATCGTCTGTCTCAGATTCTTTGAAATATTCATAGATATCTTCGATATGATCTTCGTCGATTACATCATTCAAGAAATAGTCGATATTGATACGTGTTCCTGAATATACGATAGCTTCAATTTCATCAAGCAATTCAGAGAACTCAAGACCTTTAGTCATTGCAATGTCATCGAGGGCAACTTTACGGTCAATGCTCTGTACGATCCAAACCTTAAGTTTTGATTTGTTTGCAACAGTGCGAACTCTCAAATCTTCCGGACGTTCAATTTCGTTTTCTTCGACATGGCGTTTGATAAGTGCTACGAATTCTTCTCCGTATCGTTTTGCTTTTCCAGCTCCCACACCAGGGATATTTTGCAACTCTTCGATTGTGACAGGGTAAGTAGTAGCCATAGCTTCCAATGAAGGATCCTGGAAAATAACGAAAGGAGGCACTTCAAGACGCTTTGACAGCTTCTTGCGCAAGTCTTTCATCATAGAATACAATACAGGATCGACAGCGCATGAAGCTCCGCCTTTAATAGGAACTTCTTCAACCTCTTCTTCAAATTCGTTGTCTTCGGTTATCTTGAATGAAACTGGCTTTTTCATGAACTCTTTACCCTTAGGAGTTATTTTCAGCAAGCCATAGTTTTCAATGTCTTTAGTAAGATAGCCGGCAATCAGAGCCTGACGGATAACGGCATTCCATGTTTTGTCATCTTCATCCTGTCCTGAACCGAATATTTCCAACTCATTATGTTTGTATGATTGGATTTCAGAAGTTTCATTTCCAACCAACATATTTACAATGTAGTCTGCCTTAAATTTTTCCTTCAAAGTGCTGACTACTTCCAACACTGCACTCAGTAATTCTTTTGCTTCCACTTGTTTCTTAGGATTCAAACAGTTATCACAACTACCACAATTATCTTCCAAATATTCTTCACCAAAGTAGTGAAGTAAGACTTTTCTACGGCAGACAGAAGTTTCTGCATATGCTGCAGTTTCCATCAGCAATTGTTTGCCGATTTCCTGTTCAGCTACAGGTTTGCCCTGCATAAACTTTTCCAGTTTCTGCAAATCTTTGTAAGCGTAGAAAGCTAAACAATGTCCTTCTCCTCCGTCACGTCCGGCACGTCCTGTTTCCTGATAATATCCTTCAAGGCTTTTGGGAATGTCATAATGAATCACATATCTGACATCCGGTTTGTCAATACCCATACCAAAAGCTATAGTTGCAACTATAACATCAACCTGTTCCATAAGGAAAGCATCCTGGTTTGCTGAACGGACTTGAGAGTCCATACCTGCATGATAAGGCAAAGCTTTAATTCCATTTGCTTTCAGGATATCAGCAAATTCCTCAACTTTTTTTCTGCTGAGGCAATATACTATACCGGATTTTCCTTCATGAGACTTGATGAATTTTATGATATCACGGTCAACATTAGCCGTTTTCGGACGAACTTCATAATACAAATTTGTGCGATTGAACGACGATTTGAACACAGTAGCTTCAGTCATTCCAAGGTTTTTCTGAATGTCATGCTGAACTTTAGGTGTTGCCGTAGCAGTCAGAGCTATCAACGGACGCTTGCCTATTTCGTTGATTATAGGTCTAATCTTTCTATATTCCGGGCGGAAATCATGTCCCCATTCCGAAATACAGTGAGCTTCGTCAACAGCATAGAAAGATATTTTTACTTGACGCAGGAAATCCACGTTATCCTCTTTAGTAAGTGACTCCGGAGCCACATATAATAATTTAGTTTTTCCTGCCAGAATATCTTCCTTGACCTGGTCTATCGCAGATTTATTCAATGAAGAATTGATGAAATGAGCCACACCATCTTCTTCACTGAAGTTTCGCATGGCATCAACCTGATTTTTCATCAGAGCTATCAGAGGTGATATAACAATGGCTGTTCCTTCCATCAGCAAAGACGGAAGCTGGTAGCACAAAGATTTACCACCACCTGTAGGCATCAGAACGAATGTATCATTCCCTGCCAACACGTTTTCTATTATAGCCTTTTGATTTCCTTTGAAAGTATCAAAACCAAAATGTTTTTTAAGCTCCTCTGTCAAATTATCTTTTTTTGCCATACTAGTATTAATTTAGAGAATAGGTTTACATTATGAAACTTGCAGACGGTTGACATCTGCTTTTTCAAATTGTTCTTTTGCAAAATCCAATGTTACAGCCAGTTCCTTTTCTCCGGTTGATGGCATTGTAAACATTGGTTCCATCATTATAGCTTCTACGATAGAACGTAGACCTCTGGCTCCCAACTTAAACTCTAATGCTTTATCGACAATGAAATCCAAAGCTTCTTCTGTGAATGAAAGCTTGATGTCGTCCATTTCAAAGAGTTTAATATATTGTTTGATAATTGAATTCTTAGGTTCAGTTAGAATACGGCGTAGTGCCTCTCTGTCCAAAGGATTCAAATGTGTAAGAATCGGCAAACGTCCGATTATTTCCGGAATAAGACCGAAAGACTTCAAATCAGTCGGTGTTATATATTTGAGGAAATTCTCTTTATCAACCTGAGCTGTTTTGCTAGCAGATGCGTAACCTACAACTCTGGTATTCAATCTTTGAGCAATTTTCTTCTCAATACCGTCGAAAGCTCCTCCGCAAATAAACAGAATATTCTTTGTATTTACCGGAATCATCTTCTGCTCTGGATGCTTACGTCCACCCTGTGGCGGAACATTAACAACTGTTCCTTCAAGAAGTTTTAGCAATCCCTGCTGTACGCCTTCACCGCTTACGTCGCGTGTGATTGACGGATTGTCGCCTTTACGCGCAATCTTATCTATTTCGTCAATAAATACAATACCTCGTTCGGCAGCAGCTACATCGTAATCAGCAGCCTGAAGCAGACGTGTCAGAATACTTTCAATATCTTCACCTACATATCCTGCCTGAGTAAGCACTGTTGCGTCAGCGATAGCGAAAGGAACATGAAGCATTTTAGCAATGGTACGAGCCATCAATGTCTTTCCTGTACCAGTTGTTCCTACCATGATGATATTTGACTTTTCGATTTCAACATCATCATCTGTAACCTTCTGCATCAATCTTTTATAGTGATTATATACAGAAACAGACATATATCTCTTTGCTTCGTCCTGTCCGATGATATATTGGTCAAGAAATGCTTTTATATCTTCCGGCTTCGGTAAATCTTCTTTATTAAAATTAAAGTCGTCGTTTTTCATATTTCCCAGCTGTTCTTGTACGATGTGATATGCCTGGCTGGCACATTCTTCGCAAATACAGCCGTTCAATCCGTTTATCAAGAGTTTTGCGTCTCTCTTGCTACGACCACAGAAAGTACAATTATCGCCCATTTTGGCCATAGTCAAAATTATTTACGTATCAAAATATCATCAATCATACCATATTCCTTAGCTTCCGCAGCAGTCATCCAGAAATCGCGGTCGCTGTCGCGCTCAACATCCTCAAAAGGTTTTCCTGAATGATTAGATATGATAGTGTACAATTCTTTCTTAACTCTCAAAATCTCACGGGCAGTAATTTCAATGTCTGATGCCTGTCCCTGCACTCCGCCAAGAGGCTGGTGTATCATAACTCTTGAGTGTTGCAGTGCAAAACGTTTGCCTTTTGCTCCGGCAACAAGCAATACAGATGCCATTGATGCTGCAATACCTGTACAGATTGTAGAAACATCTGAACCAATGAACTGCATAGTGTCGTAAATACCATAACCGGCATATACTGAACCACCCGGTGAATTGATGTATATGGAAATATCTTTTCCTGGATCTGATGAATCAAGATAAAGTAACTGTGCCTGGATGACGTTTGCAGTATAATCATCAATCTGAGTTCCCAGGAAGATTATACGGTCCATCATCAGACGAGAGAAGACATCCATCTGAGCAACATTAAGCTGGCGCTCTTCGATGATAGTTGGAGAAATATAACTGCTTGTTATATTCATATAACTGTCAAGCGCTGTTCCGCTCATGCCCAAATGTTTTGTAGCATATTTTCTAAAATCGTTCATATATATGTATTATAGTTTATTTCGTTTTGTCACAAAGGTAACACCAAGTTTCGCCGGATTATTTTTGTGCTTGTCGAGCCTCCGGCAGGTTTCGGAATATCAGGAATATATTTTCCCTGGATTTCTTTTTTCGTTGGTTTTGTATATAAAAACAGAAAGAAGGGACTTCTCTCTTGTCTGCCCAACGGATAAACAAAGTTATAAATAAATTTTTAAATGATACAACTTATTTTCTATCCGTCAAGAGATTTTTTTCGAGAGAAATCCCTTCCTATTCAGATATGAAGTCAATACAAATTTGTATTAAGCTTCAAAAAGTTTTGCGAATTCTTCAGCGCTAACTTCTTTAACTTCCAAGTCAACCTGTTCTTTCAACCAACCTGCAAGTTTTTCTTCGATAGCACGGTCGATAACGTTCTGCAAAGTCTGTTTGTTTTTCAACATGTCTTTAGCATAGTTGTCAAGAACATCTTCAGGAACTGACAACATACCATACTGTGCAAACTGAGCTTTAGCAACACGTTTAGCGAAGCCTTCCAAGTCAGCATCTTCAACTTTCAAACCATTGTTCTTAACCAAAGTTTCTTTGATCAAGTGGTAAGTAAGGTCTTTGATGATTGTAGGATAATCTTCGTCGATCTTTTCTTTTGTGTTCTTTTCGTTAGCAGCAAGCAACCAGCGTTTCAAGATATCTTCAGCAAACTGCAATTCGCCAGCTTTCTGAACCAAAATATCACGAGCGTCAGTCAAGAACTTGAAGTCGCTCTGTGGAGTGAACTGTTCAGCCAAAGCTTCACGGATTTTGTTCTTGAATTCTTCTTCGCTAGTTACGATATTTTCACCGAACACTTTGTCATACAATTCCTGATTCAATTCAGCATTCTTATGACGAGTGATGTCTGTGATTTCGAAGCTGAAATCAGCTGTTGTTTCAGCAACTTTTGATTTTTCGATTTTCAACAAAGAAGCAATTTCAGCTTCAGCACCTTCGAATGCTTTGTTTACGTTGAATACAACAACTGCATTCTTCTTAGCACCGATGAATTTAGCTTTTTCTTCTTCGTTCTTGATATATAATGGCATCAACACTGCATTTTCAACAACGATACCACCTTCTTTTGGCTGACCGTTTTCCAATTCAGCGATTGTGCCTTTAACCAAGTCTTTTTCTTCAACTTCTTCAACGCTATCGTATGAACCGAAGTTAGCTGTATAAGCTTCAATCTGCTTGTTCAGCATATCTTCGTCGATTTTAACCTGATAGTAAGTCAACTTGTCTTCTTTTGTCATTTCAACGTTGATAACCGGAGCAAATGCTACGTCAAAGTTGAATACAAATTCTTCCTGAGTATCGAAGTTGATTTCAGACTGCTCAGTTTCGTTAGGCATTGGTTCGCCCAAGATATTCAAGTTGTTTTCACGGATATATTTGAACAAGTTTTCAGAAATAAGTTTATTTACTTCTTCAACAAGTACATGCTTACCGTACATTTTTTTTACCATGCCCATAGGTACCATACCTTTACGGAAACCAGGCATATTAGCTTTCTGACGCAAATTACGCAAGCTCTTTTCTACATTAGCTTCGTAGTCAGCTTTCACTATTTCCAACTTTACAATGCCACGAACTGCATCGTTGTTAATAAGAGAAACGTTCATTCTGAATGATTTATTTAATTAATGATTTGTATCCAATTTTAGGTTGCAAAATTAGAGTTATTCTTTCAATCTAGCAAATTGTTTACTTAAATTGTTGCCTTAAGGAAGTATTTATACTTATATTTGCCAATAAAAAATGTTATAATATGTATCTCAAAGGTATGTTTGTAGGACTGTCTGCTGTCAGACAGATAGGCGTTCTTTTGTTGCTCGTGTTGTTTGGCAGTATTTTTTCTTCAATCATAGGTTTCGGCTTGTTTTGGCTTATTTGGGGCTTCGATGCTAATATATATCAAACGCCTGATGGAATGAGACTTGTGCAGTTCTTCTCAGCTGTCGGCTCATTTCTTTTCCCGGCGATTGCATTCTCATATCTTTGTACTGATAATTGGAAATCTTCTCTTTCTCTATCTAAAGCGCCAAGTGTTGAGGCTTCGATACTTGTCATCATCAGCATGTTTCTGTTGTCGCCTGTAATAAATCTTACAACAATGCTGAATCAGTGCCTTGAATTGCCTGAATGGATGTCGGAGATTGAAAACTGGATGATTACACAAGAAGAAAACGCAAAACAGATTACAGACATTCTTTTAGGCACTAAAGGTATAGTTTCTTTTATTTCTAACATTATAGTAATAGCTCTTACTGCAGCTGTAACAGAAGAAATGCTGTTCCGAGGAGCTTTGTCAAACGCATTGGCGAAATTCAGTATAAGTCACCATGCAGTTATATGGATGTCTGCAATATTATTCAGCGCATTTCATCTGCAATTCTATGGTTTCATTCCACGAATGCTTCTTGGGGCATATTTCGGATATCTGTTATTATGGAGTAAAAGTATGTGGCTGCCGATAATAGCTCATTTTACAAATAATGCCACTGCTGTGATAGGTATGTCGTGCGATAGCTTGAAAAACAACGAATATATAACAGGAGAGATTTCAGAACAGCATCTTACCGGCTACATAGTAACCGGTATTGCTTTTCTTTTTCTGTTCTATATGATATGTATAAGGATAAAAAACAGTGCTTGTAAGGACTGATTACAAATCTTTCTTACGCAATATAAAGTCTTTACCCAAATATTTCTCACGAACAATTTCGTTTTCGGCAAGCTGTTCTGCAGTTCCCTGGAAAAGAACCTTTCCTTCAAAAAGCAGATATGCTCTGTCGCAGATACTCAATGTTTCATACACATTGTGGTCGGTGATAAGGATTCCAATATTCCTGTGTTTCAGTTTAGCCACAATACTTTGAATATCCTGGACAGCAATCGGATCGACACCGGCAAATGGCTCGTCAAGCATGATAAACTTTGGGTTGATAGCCAGACAGCGGGCAATTTCTGCACGTCGGCGTTCACCTCCGGAAAGCTGGTCTCCTAAATTCTTGCGAACTTTGTGCAAACCAAATTCTGTTAACAGACTTTCCAGTTTCTCGGCTTGGTATTCCTTTGTTGTGTCAGTCATTTCCAATACAGAGCGAATATTGTCTTCAACTGTCATTTTTCTGAAAATGGAAGCTTCCTGAGCCAAATAACCGATACCGTTTCTGGCACGCATATAAACCGGATATTTGGTTATTTCCTTGTCATTAAGGAATATTTTTCCGGCGTTGGGAGTTACAAGCCCAACTGTCATATAGAAAGTGGTTGTTTTTCCGGCTCCATTAGGACCAAGCAATCCAACAATCTCACCTTGTTTCACATTGATTGAAACGTGATTTACGACAGTTCGGGTTCTATATTTTTTTACCAAATCCTCCGTGCGGAGTATCATTTGCTCTTCCATAGATTTTTCATTATTCATGTTTGCAAAGAAACGGAAATAAATATGTTTGTGCAAATCAAATCTTAAAAATCGGCAATTATCTAATTTATTTGATTTAATATCTTAACTTTGCCGATTGAAACGAAAAGAAAAATCAATACATATATTGATTTGCAATTTTAGAAATGTGTAGTTAAGGTGTTGAGTCGTTTGGAATTTTCTTCTCAACACGAAAACTAAAAACTCAAAAGAATCTTTCAGAACAAAGAAACGAATATAACAATGAACAAAGCATTACACAGAATGGGTGAGTATGTGCTTTTGATGAAAAAGTGCATCACCATACCTGATAGATGGAGTATGTTTTTCAAACAGCTCATAAAGGAAATTTACAAACTTGGAGTAGATTCACTTTGGATTGTAGTCATTATCTCTGTATTTATCGGAACAGTAATTGCTATTCAAATATCTTTGAATATCAGTTCTCCTCTTATTCCGAAATTTACAATAGGTTATACAACCCGTGAAATTATCTTATTGGAATTTTCTTCGTCAATTATGTGTCTTATTCTTGCTGGTAAGGTTGGTAGTAATATTGCATCTGAAATTGGAACAATGCGAGTAACCGAGCAGATTGATGCTATGGAAATAATGGGAGTAAATTCTGCGAATTTCCTGATACTGCCTAAAATGGTAGGTATGATGGTGTTTATACCGGTATTGGTGATATTCAGTATGTTTACTGGTATTCTGGGAGGTATTGCAGCAAGTTATTCAACTAGTACAGGTATGACTCCTGCTTCATTCGAATACGGATTGCAATTCTATTTCAATCAGTTTTATATTTGGTATTCCATTATAAAGTCTGTGGTTTATGCCTTTATAATATCTTCAATAGCATCGTATTTCGGATATTATGTCAAAGGCGGAGCACTCGAAGTTGGTAAGGCAAGTACGAATGCCGTGGTTATGAGTAGTATAATGATTTTGCTTGCCGACGTTGTTTTAACACACTTAATGCTGACTTAAAATGATTGAAGTAAAAAATATTATAAAATCTTTCGAAGGTAGAACCGTTTTGAAGAATATTAGTACGGTTTTTGAGGACGGAAAAACTAACCTTATTATCGGACGAAGTGGTTCCGGAAAGACTGTAATGATTAAAAATATCATCGGACTGATGATGCCTGATTCGGGCGAGATACTTTATGACGGACGTAATCTTACAGGAATGGATAAAAAAGAACTGAAGGTTTTACGTCGTGAAATGGGTATGCTTTTTCAAGGCTCAGCTTTGTTTGACAGTATGACTGTTTTGGAAAATGTAATGTTCCCTCTGGATATGTTTTCCAAAGATTCTTCTGCCGAGAGGTTGAAGCGTGCGGAGTTTTGTCTTGACAGAGTTAATCTGTCCGAAGCCGGACATTTGTATCCTTCTGAGATTAGTGGAGGTATGATGAAACGTGCAGCCATTGCCCGTGCCATTGCTCTGAATCCTAAATATCTTTTCTGTGATGAGCCAAATTCAGGTCTTGACCCTAAAACATCTCTTGTTATTGATGATTTGATTCATGATATCACGGTCGAATATAATATGACAACCATTATTAACACCCACGATATGAACTCCGTAATGAATATCGGAGATAATATCGTATTTATTAAGGAAGGTGTCAAAGAATGGCAAGGAACAAAAGAAGATGTTATCACATCAAACAACCAGGCTCTTAATGATTTTATTTTTGCATCAGACTTGTTCAGGAAAGTCAAGGAAGTTGAAGAGAAAGAACTGAATGATGAAAAGCGAAAATGAACTTATTCAAGTTCCGCAAACTTAACTTTTCAGATAACAAGTTGACAAGAAGACAAGTTGACAAGATTCTTGGATAATAATTTGTGAAACTACAGGTGCTCTGACCTTGTCAACTTGTATCTGAAGCCTTGTTGACTTTTAAGTTGAGCAATTTGCGAAACTTAAACAGATTAATATTTGCGGTTCAGAATTTCAGAATACACCACTGCTTTCTTTAGCTCATCATTGTCTAACGTATAGTCGTTATCTGAACTTTCAGGTTCCGGAAAATCTTCAAAAGATTTGCTCTTTACATTATTATATGTTGTATTATTCTCGTGTGTATATGTCTCCTCCTGTAAGGTGGTATTTGGATTCTGCTCCACATGTTTACGCTTGTTTTTCCTTTTCCTCTTGGGTAAATCTTGAATAGTCTCATTTTGCGGCAATTCATATTCATTATTTTCTGTGTCGAAAACTTCTGTTTCAACATCAGGAAATTCCGACTTTTTTGCTGTTTTCTGCACTTTCGAAGTCACATAGCTGCCAACAGCAAATATGATTAAAAATATAATGAACATTAAATCGCCTAAGTAATCCATAACTTTTTTATATTTTTGTTGTTCAATATGATGAAAGGTAAACGTAACGGCAAATGGAAAATTGTTTTTGTTTTTGCAATGCCGGAACACATTCACTATAGTACAAATATAACTGATATTATTTACATTAAATATAAGTATATGGAGATTTCTTGTCGGAATATTTATAAAATGAAAAAGGAGTAACTTCACAGCCACCCCTTTCTCTATTAACCAAAACCTTAACTATGAAAAAATTTACGTTTTTCTGATGCAAATATGAAGTAATTTTTTTTATTCACCAAATATTTGAAAAGAAAAAATTGATATAAATCATTATTTAACTTTTATTTACTAAAATGATGGATGAATTAAAGGATGTAGACTTAAAATCTACTACCAATCAGACAAGAAAATTGTTTATTGAGACTTATGGCTGTCAGATGAATGTTGCTGACAGTGAGGTTGTTGCTTCAGTAATGCAAATGGCAGGTTATGAGATGACAGAGAACATTGAAGATGCCGATGCAATTTTTGTAAATACTTGCTCTGTTCGTGACAATGCTGAGCAAAAAATTTACGGACGCCTTCAGTATTTTCATTCTTTGAGAAAAAAGAAGAAAGATTTGATTGTCGGCGTTCTTGGTTGTATGGCTGAAAGAGTAAAAGAAAAACTTTTGGAAGAACACAATGTAAATTTGGTTGTCGGTCCTGATTCTTACATGGACTTGCCTAATTTGATTGGTGCAGCTGAGCGTGGTGAGAAAGCTATCAATGTAGAATTGTCAACACAGGAAACATACAAGGATGTGCTTCCATTGAAGCTTCCGGGACTTCATATCTCCGGTTTCGTATCTATAATGAGAGGTTGCAATAATTTCTGTACATATTGTATCGTTCCTTATACTCGAGGAAGAGAACGTAGCCGTGACGTGGATAGCATTCTTAATGAAATAAGAGATATGCGTGAGAAAGGTTTCCGTGAAGTGACGCTTCTCGGACAGAATGTCAACTCTTATTCTTTCGAAAAAGATGGTGTAACTGTGAATTTTCCGATGCTTCTTGAAAAAGTGGCAAACGAAGCTCCTAATATGCGAATAAGATTTGTTACTTCGCATCCTAAGGATATGAGCGACGAAACTCTGAGGGTTATTGCTGCACATAATAATATATGTAAGTATATTCATCTTCCTGCTCAGTCTGGTAGCTCTAAGATATTGAAAGTGATGAACCGAAAATACACGCGTGAATGGTATCTTGACCGTATTGCGGCTATCAGGAGAATTGTTCCTGATTGTGCAATCTCTACAGATTTGTTCTGTGGTTTCCATTCAGAGACAGAAGAAGACTATCAGGAAACTCTTTCTCTTATGCGTGAAGTCGGTTATGACAGTGCTTATCTGTTTAAATATTCAGAACGTCCGGGAACATATGCGGCAAAGCATCTCGAAGATAATGTCCCTGAAGATGTAAAAGTAAAGCGTCTTCAAGGTATGATTGATTTGCAAAACAAGCTTTCTGAAGAAAGTAACATGAGAGATATTGGTAAAACTTTCGAAGTACTTGTCGAAGGTTTCTCTAAACGCTCTCGCGAACAGTTGTTTGGCAGGACAAGCCAGAACAAAGTAGTTATTTTCGATAAAGGAGATTATAAGGTAGGTCAATTTGTAAATGTCAGAGTTACGGGTGCAACTTCTGCAACTTTGTTTGGCGAACCAATAAGCGAATAATATAAAAATCTTTGACGGGAAATTCTATAAGGGAATTTCCCGTTTTTTATATGAATATCCTTAAAACACTTTTTTTCTTTATAAAAATCAAAAAGTTTTCTCTAATACTATTTAATCTTAAAAATAAATATCGACTTCTTTCTTTTTGCTCTTTATTACTATATTTAGGCAATTGTAGAACCATTAAATCTGTCATTATGATAATAGGAGTTCCAAAAGAAATCAAGAACAATGAGAATCGAGTTGCTCTGACTCCTTCAGGAGTAAAAGAGCTGGT
>CASFJQ010000036.1 GCA_949295065.1 uncultured Parabacteroides sp.
TGAGTAAATTCCAATAATAATGAAACGGCTGTCTTTTTCATGATACAATTCTTGATTTAAGACTTTAAAGATATATATTTTTCTAATGCGTTTGCCCTGCAAGTAACTATATTAGTTGAAAACTAAGTCTTAGTTTTTATAAATTAAGTCTCAGTTCATAAAAACCAAAGCTTAGTTTTTAAAATCTAAGCCTTAGTTTTAAGATTAAGACAGCATTTTTTGATTATGAAAACAAGACATCAGGGCTTAAGATTAATTGTCAATTAAACATTATTATTTTGTTTTAAAGTTTTAACAATCAATCTACAACGCGACAAGAGCTACAAATTTCAGGGAAAAACCATCAGGGAAATATCAGATGCACTCTTTTTCAAGTAAAAGCACATTATACTCAAAAAAAGGAACGATTGAATACCGCATTTGATTATAATATAATATATTTGCAAAAAATATATAACAAAACATGACAAACGAAAATGTTCCTCAAATAGACATTAAAGAAATTCTGTACAAAAAGGCTCCATCCGCAGCCAAGAAAGTTCCTGAGTTTCTGATAAACTATTTGAAGCGTACTATTCATCAAGATGAAATCAACTACATTCTGAAAGAGTATAAAGACCTGGAAGGTGTGGATTTTATGAAAGCGCTTATCAGACATTTCGGTATAACAATCAATCCTCACGGACTGGAAAACATACCAACTGACAAACGCTACATCTTTGCTTCTAATCATCCATTGGGAGGACTGGACGGAATATGCCTGTCTGCATTGATTGGGGAAAAGTTTGACAATAATATTTTCTATCTTGTGAATGATTTGTTATTGTTTATACCTAACTTAAAGTCAATCTTTATTCCGATAAACAAACACGGCGCGCAAAGCAAAAGAAATGCGACTCTGATTGACAATGCTTATTCATCGGACAAGCAAATACTGACGTTTCCGGCAGGTTTATGTTCGAGAAAAGAAAACGGCGTTATTTCTGATTTGGAATGGAAAAAGTCATTTATCCAAAAATCAGTAGAACATAAAAGAGATATTGTTCCGGTTTTTTTCGAAGGGAAAAACTCTAATTTTTTCTATAATATTGACAGATTCAGGAAATTTATCGGTATCAAATTCAATGTTGCCATGATTTATCTTCCTGATGAGATGTTCTGCAGCAAGCAGAAAGTGTTTAACGTTTACTTTGGCAAACCGATTCCATGGCAAACTTTCGACAAATCAAGGAAAGCCGACGAATGGGCGAAAGAAGTAAGGAATATTGTGTATAATCTCAAAGCAAAATAATTAATTCGCATATGAAAGACATTATTTCACCTGTTGACAGAAATTTGCTTAAACAAGAGCTTACCAAGGAAAAAATGCTTCGACGGACAAACAAGTCGAACAATGAAATCTATATCATTACAGCCCAAGACTCACCCAATGTAATGCAAGAGATTGGAAGACTGCGCGAAGCTGCTTTCAGATTCTACGGTGGAGGAACAGGAGAAGCTGTTGACATTGACGAATTTGATACGATGCCTGATGCTTACAGGCAGCTTATTGTATGGAATCCGGACGACGAACAAATACTTGGCGGTTATCGTTTCCTTTGTGGTTCCGACATCAGATTTGACAAAGAAGGCAAACCTGTACTTGCAACATCACATCTTTTCAATTTCTCTCAGAAATTCATAAAAGAATATCTGCCATATACTGTTGAGTTAGGCCGCTCATTCGTCGCATTGGAATATCAGGCTACACGCAACAGCAGTAAAGGCTTGTTTGTCCTTGACAACTTGTGGGACGGACTTGGCGCGTTGCCGGTAGTAAATCCGACTTTGCAGTATTTCTTCGGTAAAGTTACGATGTACAACACTTATAATACCGAAGCAAGAAATATGATACTCTATTTTCTGAAAAAGCATTTTCCGGACGAGGAATCTCTTGTTTCACCGATATATCCATTGCAAACCGACACTAATGAAGAATTGATGAAAGCTTTGTTCTGCAACAATGATTTCAAAGATGATTACAAAATACTGAATCAGGAGGTGAGAAAGTTAGGCATAAATGTTCCGCCACTTGTAAATGCATATATGAGTCTTTCTCCAAAGATGAAAGTGTTTGGCACGGCAATCAACCACGAGTTCGGAGAAGTGGAAGAGACAGGAATATTAATCAAGATTGATGAAATTCTGGAGGAAAAGAAAAAAAGACATATCGAAACATTCCTGAAGGAAGAATGTGGAAGTCCGGATATTCTGAAAAATGCATAATGCAAAATCACAGGAACAAAAAAATCCAACTAACAGAAGTTAGTTGGATTTTTTATTAGCAGAATATTTAATATTATTCAGCACGCAAAGTCAAACGTTTGAAAGACAAGATCTGCAATTCAGGATCAGCTTCCTTCATTGTTTCTCTTACAGTCTTCTTAGCGTCCATGATATCTTCCTGGTTCAACAAGCAAACTTCTTTCAAGAACTTGCTCAAGCGACCTTTAGCGATATTTTCAATCATAGCCTGTGGCAAGTTAGCTGCTTTTTCAGCAGAAACTGTAGCGATGATTTCTTTAGCTTTAGCAACGTCTTCAGCTGTAATCCAGCCTTTAGCCATGTTGCTTTCCATATGATCTTCGCTGTCAACGTGAGCAGGATTGATACCAGCTTTCTTCAAAGCAGCTTCAACAGCTTTCTGAACCTGTTCAGCTTTAGTCTTTTCAATAGCAACCTGGATTTCTGATTCTTTAACTGATTCAGGAACACCAGCTTCGTCGATTGCGATTGGGTTCATAGCAGCAATCTGCATAGCTACGTTGTGAGCAACAGCAGCTTCTTTGTTGAATGCAGCAATTGTACACAACTGGTTTTTGTTCATATGGTTGTAAGTAGTTACATATTCACCTTCAACTACGCTATAACCATCCAATTCCATTTTTTCACCAGTGATACCGCTACGGTCAACAACTGCATCCTGAACAGTTCCGTTACCCATAGGCAAAGCCTTAACTTCGTCCAAAGTCTTACATTTGTTAGCAACAGCAGCGTCAAGGATAGCCTGAGTCAAAGCAATGAAATCAGCATTCTTAGCAACGAAGTCAGTTTCACATTTCAATGCGATAACAGCAGCGAAACCACCGTCTTTCTTTGCCAAAACGCAACCTTCAGAAGCATCGCGATCAGAACGTTTTGCAGCAATAGCCTGTCCTTTTTTACGGATAATTTCCATTGCTTTTTCGATGTCACCGTTAGACTCTGTCAAAGCCTTCTTACAGTCCATCATACCAGCTCCACTCATTTTGCGAAGCTTGGTAATATCTGCCATAGTTACAGCCATAATATTATTCTTTTATTTATTAGTATTAAAGTCGGTTTAAAATGAAAATGGACAATTGACAATTGACAATTATAAAGACTGCCAATGCCAATTGTCCATTATATTTTGAATTTAATCTTCAATTGTCAATGTTCAACTGTCAATTGATTATTCTTCGTCTTTAGCGTACTTACCAGCAACGTTAGCGTTCAAAGCTTCATCGTCTTCTTTCTTAGTACGTTCTTTCTTAACAGCTTTAGCTTTACGTTCTCTTTTTGGAGCTTCGCCTTCACCAGCTGCTTCAGCATCAACTTTTTCAGCTTTGCGTTCCTGCAAACCTTCGTTCATAGCTTCGCAGATAGCACCCAAGATAACTTCTACTGATTTTGTAGCGTCATCGTTAGCTGGGATAACGTAATCTACGTTGCTAGGATCTGAGTTTGTATCAACCATACCGAATACAGGAATACCCAAACGGTTAGCTTCACGAACTGCGATATGTTCTTTCATTACGTCAACAACGAACAAAGCAGAAGGAAGACGAGTCAAATCAGCGATTGAACCCAAAGTCTTTTCCAACTTAGCGCGCTGGCGAGTAATCTGCAATTTTTCTCTCTTTGACAAATTATCAAATGTACCGTCTTTTGTCATCTTGTCGATAGTAGCCATCTTCTTGATAGCTTTACGGATAGTAGGGAAGTTTGTCAACATACCACCCGGCCAACGTTCGATAACGTATGGCATACCAACAGATGCAGCCTTATCAGCAACAACTTGTTTAGCCTGTTTTTTAGTAGCAACGAAAAGTACTTTCTTACCTTGTTTAGCCAAGTTTTTCATTACTTCTGCTGCTTCATCTACTTTAGCAACTGTTTTATAAAGGTCAATGATATGAATACCATTGCGCTCCATGAAGATATAAGGAGCCATAGCAGGGTTCCACTTTCTTTTTAAGTGTCCGAAGTGAACACCAGCTTCCAATAATTGATCAAAATTAACTCTTGACATTGTTTTTTCTTTCTTAAATCGTTTACATTCTTTGTTTATACAACCTTCAGGTAGTCATTCCACACATCTGCATGTAAAATGAATCCTGTAAGTTTAGATACTAAACGCTTTTTCAGTTCTTTAGTTTTTGAGTTTTTAAGTTCTTGAGCCGGCAAAGCGACAAACTTATAAACTAACAAACTTACAAACTCAAAATTAACGTTTACTGAACTGGAATCTCTTACGAGCTTTTGGACGACCCGGTTTCTTACGTTCAACAGCGCGAGGATCGCGAGTGATGAAGCCTTCTGCACGTAATGCAGCTTTGTCTTCCGGATTAATCTTAACCAATGCACGAGCGATAGCCAAACGAGCAGCTTCTGACTGACCTTTGAAACCACCACCGTCCAAGTTGATCTTAATATCGTATTGTTCTGCAACGTTCAATTTTGCTAACGGCTGCTTTACAATAAACTGAAGAATTGATGAAGGAAAGTAATTTGCAAGATCGCGGTTGTTGATTGTAATCTTTCCTGTTCCTTCGCTGATGAATACGCGAGCAACTGCGGCTTTACGTCTTCCTATTGCATTTACTACTTCCATTGTTATTATTTATATGAGTTTATATCGATTGACTTAGGCTGCTGAGCTTCGTGCTTGTGTTCTGTACCTGCATAAACATACATATTGTTCAACAGTTTTGCACCAAGACGATTCTTTGGCAACATACCTTTTACTACTTTACGGAACAAATAGCTTGGACCCTTAGCCATCAAATCGGCTGGAGTGTATTCAATCTGTCCACCTGGATAGCCTGTGTATCTCAAATAAACACGGCTGTTCATTTTGTCACGAGACATAACTACTTTGTCTGCATTGATGATAATTACATTATCACCACAATCAACGTGCGGAGTAAAATTTGGTTTGTACTTGCCGCGCAAAAGTTTTGCTACTTTTGCACAAAGACGACCCAAAGTCTGGCCTTCAGCGTCAACGATGACCCATTCTTTGTTTACAGTTGCTTTGTTTGCAGAAATGGTCTTAAAACTTAAAGTATCCACTGCTTAAAATTTTAATAATTAATAAATCAAAAAAACTTTCTTATTCTATTGCCGCTACGGACACATGCAACGACAATGTCCTAAGAACTAAACTTTTAGTACAATTTGATAATAATCGGCTTGCAAAATTACTACTTTTATTTGAAATACAAAAATTTTTATATGATATTCAGCAGAATATCTCATAATAAAGTATAAAACAAAAAACAATAGTCTTTTTCGCTAAGCAATCCAAAAGCTTTACGAAAAAGACTATTACATATTAATATTATTCAGTATTTACTTTCTGAAAAAATACCCTAGAGAAAATGTAACATTATTCTGAAAAACTGAAGACTCACCTTTTCTCTCAACAGAACGCCTGTCCAAAGTTCCACATAAAGCATCTATTGAGAAAAAGAACTTACTGTATTCCACAGCTATACCAAGATTGACTCCCAAATCAAAGCGTTTCAGATCCTTCTCCTTTTCAACTCCAAAGTTTATATCCGAATCTAATTCATTGCTTTGAGTATTAGTTTTGCCAAACAACGAAAAATCCAATGCCGGACCAGCAAATACAGAAAATAGTATATCTGATAAATTAAATGAAAAGGCTAAATTGACTGGTACCTGTATTGAATAATATCTATACTTATTATATGCTGCCAACTCAGACTGTACGGGTTGTGAATAATAACTTCCTCCCTGATTCACAAATGCTATCTCAGGACGCAGTGAAAGACGTTTATAAAGGTGAATATCAGCAATACCAGCAACACTGAAACCCATCTTTCCTCCCGACATATACGAATCTTCAAAACGCTGAGTCAATGAAGAGTAGGAACCTCCGGCACGAACACCGAATTCCACCTGCCCCATTGCTGTCGTTATCACCGAAAGCATAACTATTATAAGCAACCCTAATCTGTTCATAGATTTCCTTTTTTTAAACGGTCTGACCAACTGTCTGGAGATAGTTTTTCAATGGATTAACATACATCTCCAATATTTTAGTACGAAGAAATGCTTCATCTTTATTCGGCAAAACAATTTTATCTAATTGACCTTGCAAATATGACTCAAAATTCTTCTTTTCCTTCACGCTATAGTGACTGCTGAACCTATGAGTACCAGTAAGCATATCATATGCCACATAGTTGCCAGGATAAAATCTGTAATTCTTATATATTTCCTTATCTATTATAGCAGCCACGGAAGCAAAAAGTTCATTTCTATCCATTGTCGGATCCAAAGACTTAATTGCATTATTAATAGGACCGGCGATAGTAAAATGCACTCTTCCTTTATAAGACAATATACCTGTTTCCATATTCAGCAAATCATCCCTTTGTGTTTTATGATAATTAGGATCATCTCTTTTTTGCTGGAATTCCTTTGCTTTCAAATAGTCGCAAGGATCATATTCATAAGATATGGCAACAGGAACAATATTAAGAGAAACCAGAGTTGACAAGATATCATTTCCTCCAGCCATCGCAAGCATCTTAAGCAAACTTGGCTGCGTACGGTCGTTGGAATCTTTAGCACGGCCTTCACGCTGAGCAATCCATACCGATTCGCCTGTTTCTTTTATTGTTTTGTTGATATAAGCAGACAAAGTTCCGCTAACTTCAAGCATCTGTCTGACCGAAACACCACGTTTCACAATAAAACTGTTATTCAAGCGAACCAAAGTTTCAATCCAAGGACGAATCAAAAGATTATCACCGATAGCCACTTGAGTCATGCCATATCCAACCTCATAAAGCAATACGTTAAGGAATGACGCATCCAAAACAATATCACGATGATTAGACATAAACGTACATGCAGGCTTTCCTTCCGGCAATCGGCTTCTACCTGAAACTGTGAGCGAGAATGTGGTCTTTTTCGCAACAGTCATAACTGCATCATAGGACAGAGTAGATTTAAACTGTTCCTTTGTCTGGCACGAACGCATAGCTGCAGCAAACTGTTCCCAGTCCATATTAGGTTTAATGTAACGAATTGCTCGTTTAAAGTCTTCATTAGCCAGCAGTTCTTCTATAGCACCCTTCACTTCACTTTGGTTCAGCGGTCGGATGTCCTCAAAATTTGGGGAAACTGTTTCTATATCCATAACTTTTATATTT
Organism: uncultured Parabacteroides sp.; assembly: GCA_949295065.1. Lineage (GTDB taxonomy): Bacteria > Bacteroidota > Bacteroidia > Bacteroidales > Tannerellaceae > Parabacteroides. The sequence continues at coordinate 7,470 of CASFJQ010000036.1, forward strand.
TCCAACGAGTCTGAGACATATTTATATTTATATCAACACATCTTTCAACTCATAATTCTTAATACTCTCACTACATTTTAAAGTTATCCGAAACACAAATCGTATTTGGAATTCAAATAACAGTTTTGCTCAACGAATCTTCAATAATGTCCGTCATAACATCTGTAATATTCAATCCTGCTGCGCGCACTTGCTGCGGGATAAAGCTGGTGGATGTCATTCCCGGTGTAGTATTTATCTCCAGCAACATAGGCTCTCCGTCTTCCGGAATGATATAATCTACACGTATCAGCCCTTTAGCTCCCAGAATATCATATATTCTTGATGTTTCACGCTGAATCTTCAATGTAATTTCTTCAGGCAATCTTGCCGGAGTTATTTCCTCAACCTGCCCGTTATATTTAGCGTCATAATCAAAGAACTCATTGCTGGTTACGACTTCTGTAAGAGGGAAAACAACTTCCTTCCCTTTCACCTTATAACAACCGCAAGTAACTTCTGTTCCTTTTATAAAGCTTTCCAGAACGACCTCTCTACCTTCAGCGAAAGCCTTATCAACAGCAGCTTGCAAAGCTTCTTTCTCCTTTACTTTGGTTACGCCGAAACTGCTTCCTCCATCATTAGGCTTAACAAACATAGGGAGACCAAGTTGCTTCACAGCCTCGTCCGCCCCAATTGTCTGTCCGTTCATAAGACGAATCGAACGTGCAATCTTAACACCAAAAGCACTCAGATAATGGTTACATACATATTTATTAAATGTAAGAGCACTAACCAAAGCACTGCATGAAGAATACGGGATTCCTATCATATCAAAATATCCCTGCAGGCGTCCGTCTTCTCCGGGAGTTCCATGTATTGTTATATAAGCGAAGTCGAACTTCTTAACTTCCTGATTCTCACAAAAACTGAAATCATTTTTATTAATAGGTGTTTCTGTTCCATCAGACAGTCTTACAACCCAATCTTCCTTTTTCAGGATTGCAATATATAAATTATATTTGTTTTTATCAATAAAAGAATAAATTCCTTCTGCACTTTTTAAGGAAACTACAACTTCTGAAGAATAGCCTCCAGCTACAATCGCTATATTCTTTTTCATAATCATAACTCTTTAGTTGTCGAATATGTCCGCCATTTATCTATCAACTGTGCCATGTCATCTGCTATTTCGGAGTCGAAAAACATTTCTTCTCCTGTACGAGGATGAACAAAGCCCAAAGTCTTTGCATGAAGAGCCTGACGAGGACAAATAGCAAAGCAGTTCTGTACAAATTGTTTATATTTTGAAAATGTTGTTCCTTTTAATATTTCGTTTCCGCCATAGCGTTCATCATTAAAAAGCACGTGACCGATATGTTTCATATGCACACGTATCTGATGCGTACGCCCTGTTTCCAAACGGCATTCAACCAAAGTGACATATCCAAGGCGCTCAAGGACAGTGTAATGCGTAACCGCATATTTCCCTTGAGAGTTATCCGGGAAACACATCATTTGCAAACGGTCCTTCGGGTTACGGCCAATACTTCCGACCACTGTTCCCTCATCTTCCTGAACGATTCCCCAAACCAAAGCTCTATATTTTCGTTTCGTAGTCTTGTTGAAGAACTGAAGGCTAAGATGAGCTTTTGCCTCAGGATTTTTGGCAACAACAAGCAAGCCTGATGTATCTTTATCTATACGATGCACCAAACCCATCCTCGGATTCTTCACATCAAAACGAGGATCATCCTTAAGATGATATGCCAGAGCATTCAACATTGTCCCGCTCCAGTTTCCCACACCCGGATGCACGACCAAGCCTGCCGGTTTATTTATAACCAGCAAATCATCATCCTCATATACTATATTTAAAGGAATATCTTCAGGAACAATTTCATTCGAATAGCGAGGTCTGTCAAGCACAAGTGTCACCACGTCAAGAGGCTTAACCCTGTAGTTGCTCTTCACCGGGACATCATTAACACGTATAGCTCCTGCCTCGGCAGCCTGCTGGATACGGTTTCTGGTTGTATTGGTCATACGGTCAACCAAAAACTTGTCAACTCGCAATAGTTTCTGCCCCTTATCTGCCACAAAACGGAAATGCTCGTATTCTTCCGGTTGAGCCTCCTCGTCGGAGAAATCCAAGAAATCTTCGTCTAACGAATCGTCGTCAATATCATTAATAAAATCACTCATTTCAAAACCACTTTTCAAGATCACTATCCAACGATTCTACAGGAGCCATATTCAAACTGTCTATTGCCAGCGAATCAACAACGTCCTGACCGTTACTTACAACCAATGTTATGGTTGACGACAACGGTACTTTTTCGCCTTTTGGCACCATAACCGCGTTTCGCTCCACTCCTATCGCCAAATCTTTATACTCGCCGGGCACAAACTTGACTTCGATTTTCTTAAATCCAAGAGAACGCAAAACCGCATAAGCCTGACGGAACGACAAATCGGCAACTTCAGGCATTGGAGCCATCTGAGCTGTCAACGCATTTATTGTAACAAACACTATTCTGCCTTGCTTAACTTTCGAACCAGCCTCTGGAACCACTTCAACAATATCTCCGGGATTTACATCTTTTGAGAACACCGAATCTATAACATTATAGCGAAGACCTGAATTAGTGAATAATTTCTCTGCATTTTCCAATGACAAACCTTTTACATCAGGAACAATAACAGCTTCGTTATGACGTGTATAACTGTCAAGCCAGCTCAAAGTTCCTAAAACCAAAGCACAGCCAACAACTATCATCAACAAAAAATTCCATACAAAAGGATTTTTGATAAACCTTATTCCCCAATTGTCCATTTTCTATTGTTCTTGTTTTTGTGTTAGAAAACTTAAGTTGCGACTACAAACACAACTCATAACTAATAACAAAGATACGTATAAAAACAAAAAAAGTAAAGGCTTTCATACAAAACCTTTACTTTCACTAAATCTTTTACGTTTCGCAAACAGAATTATCCGTTGTACTCGTCAGATACTGTCAATTTAGCTCTACCTTTTGCGCGACGAGCAGCCAATACACGACGGCCATTAGCTGTAGCCATTCTTGAACGGAAACCGTGTTTGTTCTTTCTTTTTCTGTTGGATGGTTGGAATGTTCTTTTCATCGTTTCTATTTTTATTTAATTATTTGCATACCAATTCGAGCCGCAAAGATAGAGCCTTTTTTTTAATAAACAAAGAATTAGCAGAATAATTTTTGCCAAGTTTGTTTCAGAATCAGCTGTAACGCCCTATATTTACTGATGTTTAGCAATCTTAATGTATAGTTCACAAGTTGACAAGTGAACAGGTTGACTATATTTTTCTGACAAATACATTAAAGAACTTATGCAAAATCAGAATATTCCTCCTTTATACATATTTCCAAAATTGGAGTGCTGGCCGTTACACATTTGCGCAACTTCTCCGCCCGGATTGAGTTCCACAGATTTTTTCACATCCTCAAATGCGCCCTTCTTATCTCCAAGGATATTTCTGATACGTCCACGTTCAGCATACAAAGCTCCTGATTCCGTATTAACATCAATCGCTTCGTCAATGAAAGCCAAAGCTTCTTCATTCTTTCCCAAGGCTGTCATCAGGCTGCTTTTAAGCAAGTAAGCATCTATTTGGAATGGATTCAATTCCAACACATATGAGAAATCTGCCTCCGATTTTTCCGCATCATTCATAAGAGCATAAATTCTTCCACGCAGCAAATATGCAGTTTCTTCCTCGGGCGTCAGTTCAATTACTTTCGAAATATCTTCCAATGCTTCTTTTCCCTGGCGCATTAGCAGAAACACTTCTGCCCTAAGCTGATATGCTCCAGCAAAATCTTCTTTCAGAGCAATAGCTTTCGTAAGGTCAGCGATTGCACCAAAAACATCTCCGGTAGCTTTCTTTGCCTTAGCCATTTGGAAATATGCCATATAATTATCCGGATCAGCGGATATTATAGCCTGGCAATCAGCAGGGACTTCAGAATCGCGGTCCAACAAAAACAAAATATGTATTCTGATAAGACGAGCTTCAACATTTTCAGGCTCAACCTCAACCATTCTGTTTGCCTGGAGCAATGCCTCCTCCGGTTTTCCAAACGAAAGATATGCCGATGCCAGCAAAGTACGTGTTTCCATATCTTCCTTTATATTCAAGGCTTCCGTAAAACACTTTATAGCATAAGGCAATTTACCACACATTTTTGTTGCGCGTATTCCATCATATTTCAATATGTCGAAATTCTTCTCTTCGTTACGCACCTTCTGTTCTTCCTCTGTTTCTTCTTTCCCGGAAAATATAGACTTAAAAAAATTCACCATACTAATTACTGATTTCTCGTTTTTAAAACTTTACCTTTTCTGTTTTCAGACAAGATGATATGGCTCAAAAACATATAGGCTAGGCAAAGGTAGAAAAAATCAATATTAATATGAAAATTATATAATCCAAGTTTTGCTGTGACCAACTTTCATCAGACAGGTTTTCAATATCAAACAAGCCTTGTGTTAAAAAACGTTCAAACTTCACAACAATCATCTACATATCAACAAAATAAAAGAATTGTGAAACTAACAACAGCAAACTCTCTGTATATAATCAAGTAAAAACGGACACTGGAAATATAACGGCGCAATGTTTCAAAAAAAAGGTCGGCACCTTTCCCAAAAAACCTCGCAGTGTATCCGGGAAAAGATGCCGACCTTTTTTCTGTAATATCCTATTAGGATATGCTTAAATTTACATCCGAATGTAATTCATTTTACTTCCGAAAGAAAAATGATTTTGTTCCGAAAGGAAAACACATTACTTACGGAAGGATTTCAAGCATAAATCTATACATATTTGCCCACAAATATATCCGAACCTACGCCAGCGCGGGGCAATATATAAATAAAAATAGGGCCGAACCTACGGACAAACAGGTTCGACCCCGGAAATATTTTATATGAACAAACATAAAATTCCGTTCATACCTTTTTCAGCAATAAAAGCCAAGCGTCTTATTCCACTTCAAACAAAGGTGCATCAGCAGCAACAGCATCGCCTTCTGAAACAAGAATTTGTTTGATAGTTCCGGGATAATCAGACAAAATACTGTTTTCCATCTTCATTGCTTCCAGAACAAGCATTTCCTGATTACGTTTCACAACATCGCCTTCCTTAACTTTGATAGCAATAACACGTCCAGGCATTGGCGCAGATATTACATGACCAGTAATCGGACGATGAGTCTCAACCTTAGGTGCTACTTCTTCTTTTGCAGGAGCTGCAGCCTCTTCTTTCTGCATCTGAGCTTGATATCTGGCCTTCTTAACACCAGTGAGATATGATTTAGCTACCAGCGGGAACAATTCGAGAAGCAATTCTTCTTTCTCATTTTCCGCCAATTTCACTCCGCCGCAATCCTCAAGTTCCGGATTAGGCTGCATCTGATATTTTGAAGTATCATACGGAGTTTCTTCACGAACGCCGGCAATTTTCAAACGGAATTCAGGGTCAACAGGTATAGGTGTTTTACCATATTCACCTTTCACCAAATTAACGAACTGGTTTGAAACATTTGAATAAACCGGTTTTCCATTCTTTATATCCAATGCACAGTTAACCGCCTGAGCACCGACAATCTGGCTTGTTGGAGTAACCAACGGTGGCAAACCTGCATCCAAACGCACATGAGGGATAAGTTTCATAGCCTGTTCCAGGATGGATTCAGCTTTCAACTGTTTCAACTGGGCAACCATATTTGTGTACATACCACCTGGGATTTCCGCATTCTTAACCAACTCGTTTGGTTTCGGGAAATTGAAATATGCTTCAATCTTATGGCAAACGTCCAGCAATTCTTCTTCTTTGTCAGCACGGGCAAGTTCGATAGCTTTGTCAAACAAAGAATCAATTTCTGCAGGCAATGTATCAGTCAACGGATTGAAAGGATTAGGGAATTGTTTTACCGCATCAAAAGCTTCCAATTCTTTTCTGATTTCTTTCAGCTCGACATTGATTTTAGCAACAGCTTCCATGTTGATACCCAAATCTATGCCAATCTTTTTACAGAAGATATAGATAAGTTCAATAGCAGGAGCTGCCGGACCTCCGGCAAAATACCACATATTAGTATCAACAATGTCAACACCGTTTACAATAGCAGTAAGAACTGAAGCCAATCCGTATCCTGGAGTACAATGTGTATGGAAATCAACCGGAATACTCAGATTCTTTTTGAACAATCTGATCAAACCGCCAACTCGACGAGGAGGAATCAATCCACTCATGTCCTTGATAGTAATCATATCAGCTCCGAGAGCTTCCATTTCTTTTGCCTTGTTCAAGAAGTATTCATCAGTAAATACAGCTTTCGGAAGTTTCTTTCCCTTCAAGGCAGCCTTGGTTCTCTCTGCAAAAGTAAAGTGCGGATCTATAGTATAACAAACAGCGCAATCAGCAATTCCTCCATATTTACGAACATACTTGATTGTTGATTTGACATTGTTAACGTCATTCAAAGCGTCAAATATACGCATTATGCCCAAACCGGATTCGATAGAATTCCGGCAAAACCCTTCAATAATCTCATCCGTATAAGGACTGTAGCCAAAAAGATTTCGTCCTCTGGATAGAGCTGTCAACTTAGAAACATCCCCAACTGCCGCTTTAATTTTCTCAAGACGATCCCAAGGATTTTCATTCAAATAACGCATCACTGAATCTGGAACGGCTCCACCCCACACTTCCATTGCAAAGAAACCTGCATCTTTGTAGAATGGTAACACACGTTCAATCTGAGACTGTTTCATTCTGGTTGCAAAAGATGATTGCTGTCCGTCTCTCAGCGTTAAATCCCGAATTAAAAGTTTTTGTGACATAGTTTTCTATTTTATTTCAAAGACAATAGCCAACTTTAATATTACTGTAACTGTTTCGCTTCGCGTTCTGCGAAAATAAACTACACCTGTAAAATCTCCGATGTAAGCTTTTCTTCAAAAAATGATTAAAATCAAATACCTCTTTAATTATCTACAAAGGTAACAAAATCTTAAAAAATCAATATATACACATATTAATACATATCAATTTTATCATCTAAGATTTTACTTAGCTTCATCTTTGTTTTACGCTGGGAAGTTATCAAAAAGATATCATATAAACAAGCATTCCGCGATATCTTTATGCAATTTTTATCATTCTGTCAATAAATATTTAATCCGACTCCAAATTCCAATTTTTTCAGACAGGATTACTTTCCCGGCCAATGCCTAAATTTTATCTTTTCTGTTTATAACAAAATAGGATATTTATACAACATTAATAAATTAATTAAGGCACTATAGTTACGAAATATCACAAATAATAGCCGTTGAATAAAATATTTTTATATATTTGCATTGCTAAATATGGGCAGATGATTATTAAACCTCAAATTAACAGTGCTTTTAATTAAATATATTATGGAAAACATAGGAACAGGTTTATTACTTATGATAGTTGGAATGACAACAGTTTTCGCCATTCTGCTTATCGTTATTTATTTAGGCAAAGGATTAATTATACTTGTAAACAAGTATGCTCCGGAAGAAATAAAAATACAACCAACAAAAAATTTAAAGCGAGCTGACATTTCCTCGAATCTTCCCAATGAAGAAGTTGCTGCCATAATTTCTGCTGTTAGCATTATTACTCATGGCAGAGGGAAAATAACAAAAATAGAGAAAGCTTAAAGCAAGCTTATAATATCAATGTATAACCTTTTTTACATCATAATATCATGAAAAAAGAAATTAAATTCAGCTTGGTATTCCGCGACATGTGGCAGTCTGCAGGGAAATATGTACCAAGAGTTGACCAGTTGACTCGAATAGCTCCAGCCATTATAGAAATGGGATGTTTTGCACGTGTGGAAACGAATGGTGGCGGATTTGAACAAGTTAATTTATTATTCGGTGAAAATCCTAATATTTCAGTAAGAGAATGGACTAAACCTTTTCACGAAGCTGGCATCCAGACTCATATGCTTGACCGTGCGCTCAACGGACTACGCATGAGCCCAGTTCCCGCCGATGTCCGCCAACTGTTCTATAAAGTAAAGAAAGCGCAAGGCACTGATATAGCTCGTACATTCTGCGGTTTGAATGATGTCAGAAACATAATACCGTCTATCAAATATGCAAAAGACGCAGGAATGATTTCACAATGCTGTTTGTGTATTACTCATTCACCTATTCATACTGTTGAATATTACACAAAAATGGCATATGAATTGATCAAAGCGGGTGCGGATGAAATATGTATCAAAGATATGGCAGGCATCGGCCGTCCTTATACACTGGGACAGATTGTTGCCAATATCAAAAAAGAATATCCGGAAATAACAATACAATATCACAGCCATGCTGGTCCTGGATTCAATGTTGCTTCAATCCTTGAAGTATGCAAAGCAGGATGCGACTATATTGATGTTGGTATGGAACCTCTGTCATGGGGAACTGGACATGCCGATTTGCTTACAGTTCAGGCTATGCTTAAAGATGCCGGTTTCGATGTTCCGGAAATCAATATGAGCGCATATATGAAAGTTCGCTCAATGATTCAGGAATTCATGGATGATTTCTTAGGTCTGTATATAAGTCCGCGTAACAGATTGATGAACTCTCTGCTCATTGCCCCAGGTCTTCCGGGCGGAATGATGGGAAGCCTGATGTCTGATTTGGAAAAGAATCTCGAATCAATAAACAAGAGCCGTGCAAAGAGTGGAAAACCGGCACTCACTCAGGACGATTTGCTTATTAAGCTTTTCGATGAAGTAGCATACGTGTGGCCACGTGTAGGTTATCCTCCATTGGTTACTCCATTCAGCCAGTATGTCAAGAATCTTGCCCTTATGAATGTCATGCAAATGGAAAAAGGCAAAGAACGCTGGAGTATGATTGCTGATGATATCTGGGATATGCTCCTTGGAAAAGCAGGCAGACTTCCTGGTCCGATTGCTCAGGAGCTTATTGACAAAGCTTATACCGAAGGACGTAATTTCTTTGAAGGAAATCCTCAGGACAACTATCCTGATGCATTGGATAAATATCGCAAATTGATGAATGAAAAGCATTGGGAAGTAGGAGAAGATGAAGAAGAGCTGTTTGAATATGCTATGCATCCTGCTCAATATGAAGCATATCGTTCCGGAAAAGCCAAAATAGAATTCAAAGCAGATGTTGCTAAGCGTAAAGCGGAAAAAGCAAAACCGGCAAGTGCTCCAGCCCAGTCGTCTGAAGTTAAGGTAGCTTTGCCTGACGGTCCTCAAGTTATGACTGTTGATGTAAACGGACAGGCATATCGTGTAACTGTTTCTTTTGGCGAAAATAACGAGCAGCCTAAGCAAACTGCCGTAACGCCTTCTCCGGCTGTAGAGAACAAACCTGCCAATGGAGCAGGCAAAGAAGTTCTTTCTCCTCTTGAAGGAAAATTCTTCCTCGTAAAGAACACTTCTGACACACCGGTTGCTGTAGGCGACAAAGTAAATGAAGGTGATATCCTTTGTTATGTTGAAGCAATGAAGACATACAATGCTGTTCGCGCTGAATTCAGCGGTACAGTTACTTCTATCTGTTTCGGTCCAGGCGATGCAGTTTCGGAAGACGATGTACTAATGACTATACAATAATGAACGATATTTTCGACAATTTATATCAGATGACTGCTTTCAGCAATATCATTGCTGAACCGCAGTTTCTGATTATGTACGTAATAGCTTTCATATTGCTTTACCTGGGCATAAAAAAACAATATGAGCCGTTACTGCTTATTCCGATAGCTTTTGGCGTATTGCTCGCCAATTTCCCCGGCGGAGAAATGGGTGTTATCCAAGCTGATGAAAACGGAATGATTGAAATAAACGGAGTGATGAAAAATATTTGGGAAATGCCTTTGCACGACATTGCCCACGAATTAGGTTTGATGAACTTCATATATTATATGCTCATTAAAACCGGTTTCTTACCTCCTATTATATTTATGGGCGTTGGTGCTTTGACAGATTTTGGGCCGATGCTACGCAATCTGCGTCTTTCAATTTTTGGAGCAGCAGCACAGCTGGGTATTTTCACTGTATTATTAGTAGCAATTCTGATGGGATTCACTCCTAAAGAGGCAGCTTCACTCGGAATTATTGGTGGAGCAGACGGACCGACAGCTATTTTTACGACCATAAAACTGGCACCTCATTTGTTGGGTCCTATTGCTATTGCCGCATATTCATATATGGCACTTGTTCCGGTTATAATTCCTTTAGTAGTAAAGTTACTGTGCTCAAAGAAAGAATTATCCATCAATATGAAGGAACAGGAAAAGAAATTCCCTTCAACAACGGAAATCAAGAATCTTCGTGTTCTGAAAATAATATTCCCGATTGCAGTCACAACTGTTGTCGCACTGTTTGTTCCTAGTGCAGTGCCTTTGATTGGAATGTTGATGTTCGGTAATCTTATCAAAGAAGTAGGAAACAGCACATCACGTTTGTTCGACGCTGCATCCAACAGCATAATGAATGCTGCAACAATATTCTTAGGCCTCTCAGTTGGCGCGACAATGACAACCGAAGCTTTCCTTAACCTGACAACTATAGGAATAGTTATCGGTGGTTTCTTAGCTTTTGCCCTGTCAATTGCCGGAGGTATTATTTTTGTCAAGATATTCAATCTGTTCAGTAAAAAGAAAATAAATCCACTTATCGGAGCAACAGGACTGAGTGCCGTGCCAATGGCTTCGAGAGTTGCCAATGAAATTGCATTGAAATACGATCCGAAAAACCATGTTTTGCAATACTGTATGGCAAGTAATATCTCCGGAGTGATAGGTTCAGCCGTTGCTGCAGGCGTTCTTATATCTTTCTTAGGTTAGATATATTCGCATTTTTTAATTTAAATCTGCAAATACTTGCATAAATATGAGGTTAAACCAAATTATTTAGCTTTATTTGTAAAATAATAGTGGGAATGTTATATCCTTTTCTTATTTAAACACAATGAATATGAAGGACACTCTTGAGACAAATTTGCCTGCTGAAGATGCAGGCAAATTAGAAAACGAAACAGCTTCTGCTGAATATGCAGAAAGCTCTATGGATACAGTAAATAATTCTGTCGAAGCAAATATTGCTGCAAACAAGCTGACCAAAGAAGGAATTCTGGAAAAGTTAAGTCAGATAGTTAGTAATCCGGAAGAAACAACACGTAGCGAAGTGGAAGCCTTGAAACAAGCTTTCTATAAAATCCGAAGAAACGAAGTTGACGAATTGAAAAAAGAATTTATTGAAAACGGCGGCGAAGAAAAGGATTTTACAGTACCCGAAAATAAAGAAGAAACCGCTCTGAAAGCATTATTGGCAGAATATAAGGAAAAAAGAGCTGTAATTTTAGCAGAAGACGAACGTATTAAAAATGAAAACTATGCTATAAAACTGCAGTTAATAGACCAATTGAAAGCCTTATGTGAAAGCCATGAAGATTTCAACAAGCTTTATAACGATTTCAAAGAAATTCAGCAAAAATGGAAGGAAATACAGAATATTCCTCAAGAACACGTTAATGATTTATGGAAAAGCTATCAGACTTACTCTGAAAAATTCTATGATATCATCAAAATAAACAATCAGTTCCGCGATTACGATTTCAAGAAGAATCTTGAAATGAAAACTGCTTTGTGCGAAACTGTTGAAAAATTAAAAGATGAAGAAGATGCTGTTTCTGCCTTCTATCAGTTACAAAAGCTACATCAGCAATGGAGAGAAATCGGTCCTGTTGCAAAAGAGCTTAGAGATAGTTTATGGAGCAGGTTCAAAGCTGCCTCAACAATCATAAACAAGCGTCATCAACAGCATTTCGAATCGCTGAAAGCAAAAGAGCAGGAAAATCTTGCTGCAAAAACTGCAATTTGTGAAGAAATAGAAGCTATAGACTTTACATCTCTGAAATCGTACAAGGATTGGGAAGAAAAAAGTAAAGAAGTTCTGGAACTCCAGAACAAATGGAAAACTATAGGTTTCGCACCAAAAAAATATAACGTAAAGATTTTCGAGCGTTTCCGTGCTGCTTGCGATAACTATTTCAACAAAAAAACAGAGTTCTACAAACAAGCTAAATCAGAAATGGATAACAACTTAGCAAAGAAACGTGAACTCTGCGAAAAAGCTGAATCGTTAAAAGATAGCACAGATTGGAAAGCTACGACCGAAAAATTCATTGCTTTACAAAAAGAATGGAAAACAGTTGGTCCTGTATCTCGTAAATATTCAGACGCTATATGGAAACGCTTTATAACAGCTTGCGATTACTTCTTTGAACAAAAAGAAAAGAACTCAAGTTCTCAGAAAAATGAAGAAAAAGAGAATCTTGCAAAGAAAAAGTCTGTTATTGCCAAAGCAAAGGAACTATTGGAATCTGACAATATAGATAATGCTTTCAATAACCTTAAAGAACTTATGGCTGAATGGAATTCCATTGGTCATGTTCCTTTCAAAGAAAAAGATAAAATTTACACCGCTTATCACGACGCTGTAAACGCATTATATGACAAACTAAAAATAAGTAAGAACGACCGAAGAATGCAGTCTTTCCGTAATAATGTCAATGATATAATGAGTGGAGAGCGTAGCAAAAACAAGCTTTATAATGAAAGGGAAAAATTAATGCGTATGTATGACAGAATGAAAAATGAACTTCAGACATACGAAAACAACATTGGTTTCCTGAATATTTCATCAAAAGGCGGCAACGGTCTTATCAAAGAGATGGAACGAAAGATTGAAAAACTGAAAGATGAAATGACTCTGATAGTAAAAAAGATTGAAACAATAGACGAAAATCTGGATTAACATTTCCTACAATATTTGTTACTGCGAGCCGGCAAGTAAAATGTTTCTTGCCGACCCGCAGTTTTTATGATAAAAACATATACAAAATTGGCTCTTATTCACTATTTCAACCCAGGACACGAGACAGCCGTTTGGCAAGGGAAAAAGAATTATACAGCTCCCACAAATGTAAGAATCATGACACATGATTTATCCATGTTACCTATGTGGTACGGAAATTCCAATGATTTTGTACTGACCGAGCAGAACTTATCAATGGCATTTCATCAGCATAGCGAACAAATATTCAACAAAAAATTAGCCAGACCTGTCAACCGGAAAAATATCAGTGAAGCTCTAATTTCAAATGAAAATATACAAGCTTTCCCTTGGGGAATATCACCTCAGGCTCTAAATGTATTCTCTTCTCTTGAGAATAATAAAATAAATGTCAGGGAATGGAGTGAAAAATACAAGATTCTAACAGGAAGACAAACTTCACGACTTTGCCTTGAAATATTATACGAAACGTCTCCCACAATCAAACTTCCTTCAGTTCCACTATTCTGCAACAACATTAAGATGCTTTCAGATTATATAGAACTTCACAATGGAGAAAAGCTGATTCTTAAATCTCCTTTCTCCTCGTCTGGAAGAGGTTTGTTGTGGATTCAATATCCAGAAAGATGGGGGAACAAAGAAATTATGTGGGCAAAAAGCGTAATTGACAAGCAAGGTGAAGTCAGCATAGAACCGGCTTTGGATAAATACATAGATTTTGCCATGGAGTTCTATTCTGATGGAAAAGGGAATATCAAATATGAAGGTCTATCTGTATTCTCTACTGAAGAACGAGGTGCATACAGCGGGAATTTACTTGGCAAAGAAGATATTCTTGAGAAAGAGATTACCAAATATGTATCAAAAGAACAAATATTATTAATCAAAGAAAAACTCACTAACGCTTTACAAATAATATTCTCCAAAGAATATGAAGGTTTTCTTGGTGTAGATATGCTCATTTACAAGGAAAACGATATGTATTACATTCATCCTTGTGTAGAAATCAACATGAGATATACAATGGGAATGGTCGCTCTGCAACTGTCCAGAAACCTTATTCATAAAGAAACTACAGGGAAATTCATTGTTACATTTGATAAAGAAAAAGGTGCAGCTTTAAAAGAGAACGAAAATATGTGTAAATCTTATCCTTTATTGCTTAAAGATGGGAAAATTGCTAAAGGATATTTCTCTTTATGTCCGGTTAATGAGAATACTCATTACAGAGCATACATTATATGTGTATAACTATGTTATCTTGATGTTTATCAATTAATATACAATTATACACTTAAAGTATATAAACATAAAAATATAATTGCCATATTTGAGAAGTAAACAATTTTAAACCACAAGTTTATTATTAAATTATTATAACCATGAGAAAAATAAATCTTTTATTGGCAGCATTCCTTATCTGCATCACAACTTTTGCCCAGCAATCACTATGGGGCGGTCAAAACATTGTTTCTCCGGAAATAAATCCGGATAACACTGTAACTTTCAGATATTACGCTCCTAAAGCCGTACAGGTAAAAGTCACAGGAGATTTTCTCCCTACTGTAAAAATAGATACTCAATTCGGTAAAGTTGATGTTCCTGGAGATGCAGACCTTAAAGAAGGGAAAGATGGCGTATGGGAATATACAACACCAGAACCTCTCGCATCTGAACTATACAACTACTCATTTATTGTTGATGGTCTAAAAGTCACAGACCCTAATAATGTTTATGTCAGCAGAGATGTTGCTTCCGTTTTCAATATCTTCATCATTAAAGGTGAGCCAGGAGATTTATACAGTGTAAATAAAGTTCCTCACGGAACAGTTTCAAAACGCTGGTATCACAGTGATGCTCTTGGATATGACCGCCGACTGACAGTCTATACTCCTGCAGGCTATGAAACAAGCGGAAAACGTTATCCGGTATTATATTTGTTACATGGTATGGGTGGTGACGAAGAAGCATGGATAACACTTGGTAGAACAGCTCAAATCTTGGATAACCTTATAGCTCAGGGAAAAGCAAAACCAATGATTGTTGTAATGCCAAATGGTAATGTAGATCAAGAAGCAGCACCTGGAGAATCATCTCTAGGCCTGTATAAACCGACAATGGCTCTTCCAAGAACTATGGAAGGAACTATGGAAAGCACTTTCCCAGAAATAATAAATTTCATAGAAAAGAATTATAGGGTTGACAAGAAGAAATCAAGTCGTGCTATTGCCGGCCTTTCAATGGGAGGATATCATTCTCTACATATTTCAAAAGAATATCCTGATAAATTCGACTATGTAGGTCTGTTCTCTGCTGCAATCCTTCCTGATAAAGAAAAGGATTCTGATATCTATAAAAATTTAGAAGGCAAGTTGGCAAAACAATTTGAAAAAGCACCAAAACTTTATTGGATTGCTATAGGAAAAACAGACTTCCTCTATAAAGCTAATGTCGAATACAGAGAAATGTTAGACAAAAACAATTATCCGTATATATACAGAGAAAGCGAAGGTGGACATATATGGAGAAACTGGAGAATATATCTGTCAGAGTTTGCCCCAATGTTGTTCAAATAACATACAATTAGTTAGATAAATACTTTAAAAAACAGCCAGCTGATTCCAGACGGAGCAGATGGCTGTTTTTGCTATACTCATTTTTCATTTTGATAGAAACTGTATCTTTCATTATATACTCATTAATATTCTTTTTTTAGACTTCAGAAAATCTACTTATAATTTATATCTTATAAAATAAACTCGTTATTATTTTTTATCTATCAAGACTAAAAAATACCAACATTGTAATTGTATAATAAGCGTTCATTATCTAACCTAACAGATAAATAAAACTTTAAATGAACGAATATGAAAAACTTTTCCGACAAAAAACAAAAAAGTGATAGCTTTTAGGTCACTATTGGTCATTTTTAGACAATCTTCTTTGTTATAGTTTGTACTATTTTTGCTACAAAAACTGATATAATTATGTTAGAACAAGACAATCAAATCAAACAACCGAAACAAACAAATCCTTATGTAGGGCTTTTGACAGGTATTTTAATCATTCTGTTTCTTAATGGATTGATTATACCTGCACTTACCGACAGACAAATCAAACAGACAGACTATAGCTCTTTTATTTCAAAAACAGATAGCGGATTGGTGAGCGAAGTAGTAATCAAAAACGGACAGATTTTTTTAAGACACAAGAAGGAGAAAAAAGTTCAGTTTATCAAACTGGAGCAATTGATGATCCTAAATTGATAGACAGACTTATTAATGCGAAAAGTCCTAATGAAGGGGGAAAAATTGTCTTTAACCAAGTCATTCCAAAAGAGAATTCTCCATTGCTCAATTTTATAATGTTGTGGGTATTACCAGGACTTATATTTTATATTATCTGGAAACAAACAAATAAAATGATTCAAGCACGTATAGGGAATGGAGAAGAAAACTTCATGTCATTTGGCAAAAGTGGAGCCAAAATATATGCTGATTCAGATGTAAAAACGACATTCGCAGATGTAGCAGGGCAAGACAAAGCGAAAGAAACACTTAGCGAAATTGTTGACTTTCTTCATAATCCACAAAAATATACAGACATAGGTGCTACACTGCCTAAAGGAGCTTTGCTTGTAGGTCCTCCAGGAACAGGAAAGACATTGATTGCAAGAGCAGTGGCAGGTGAAGCTAATGTTCCTTTCTTCGCCATATCAGGTTCAGAATTTGTACAGATGTTTGTAGGTATGGGAGCAGCAAAAGTGCGCGACCTCTTCAGGCAAGCTAATGAAAAAGCACCATGCATCATATTCATTGACGAAATCGACGCTATAGGCAAACGTCGTGACTCTGGTTTGTCAGGTAATGATGAACGCGAACAGACATTAAACCAGTTACTCACAGAGATGGACGGTTTTGACGGACGTAAAGGCGTAGTGATATTGGCTACAACAAACCGGCCGGAAAGTCTGGACAAAGCATTACTTCGTCCCGGCCGTTTCGACCGCCGTATCCAAATGGAATTGCCAGACTTGGAAGGTCGTAAGGCTATCATAAATGTTCATCTCAAGAAAGTACAATGTGACAATATAAACTTGGATGTTGTCGCTCGTGCCACTGCCGGATCATCTGGAGCAGAACTAGCCAATATTGTTAATGAAGCAGCTCTTCGGGCAGTACGCATGGGACGACACAAAGTGACTACTGCAGATTTGGAAGAAAGTGTTGAAACTGTAATCGCAGGAGTACAAAAGAAAGGGAAAGTCATATCTGATAATGAAAAGAAGATTGTTTCATATCACGAAATTGGGCACGCACTGGTTGCTGCACTACAAAGCCATTCAGCACCGGTACATAAAATTACAATTGTTCCCCGTACATCAGGAGCATTAGGCTATACTATGCAAGTTGACAAAGGCGAACAGGTACTGATGAGCCGTGATGATATTTTTAACCGTATTGCTACACTTACTGGTGGACGTGCTGCTGAAGAAATTGTATTAGGAAGCATAAGTACCGGAGCTTCAAATGATATGGAACAGGCAACTAAACTTGCGCGGGCAATGGTAACCCGCTATGGTATGAGTAATAAATATGACATGATGGGATTAGAAACTGTCAATAACACATATTTGGGTGGTGATTCCTCATTGATATGTTCCGCTGAAACAGCTGCAGAAATAGACAGAGAAGTCCTCAAAATTATTAAAGAAGCTCATCAAAAAGCACATAACATAATTGCAGAACATATGGACATTATGCATGAAGCAGCGTCTTTCCTACTGGACAAGGAAACCATTACAGGAAAAGAATTCATGCAAATTGTTCACAAGTATTATAACAAGTAATATTAGGAACATCATGTTATGCTTGACTCTATCATCGGATTGATAATCATCGTAGCCGATATAGGATGTTTCCGGAGGTCTATTTATAGTCTTTTATTGAGGTTTTTCTTTTATTATTTATTAGGGTGTCCAGTTTAACGTTCCCAATTTAGCCTACATTTTTAAGCTGTTTGGTACGTTCTGTAACCCAGTTTATGGACATGTGCTTCTTT
>CASFJQ010000037.1 GCA_949295065.1 uncultured Parabacteroides sp.
GTTATGATTTCAAATCGTTGCGCAAGAAAATCTCTTCTAATAAACTGTAATTCAATTATTTCAAAGAACTATTTGCGATTTTTAGTGGACAGTAATGAAACATAAAATAAATATACAATGAATAAAGGTGATTTTTCTAAATTAAATTTTGTGATAGTAGAGGATTTCCTTGAAAATAATGATGCTCCTCAATGTTTACAAGATGAATTGTCAGGATATTCCTCTTATTTTAAAAATTATTCATGGTCTGAAAATGCGGTTTATGAAAGTTATACCAATGGTGCATATATTGGAAAAATAGTGAATGGAAAACGTCATGGAATCGGTATGTATGTTTTCAACGATGGAAACATATATATTGGAGATTGGTATGATGGGAAAAGAGAAGGTTCTGGTTTTTTTTATTATTATTCTCAAGATGTTGTGTATTTTGGAGAATGGGAGAATAGTTTAATAGATGGTAAAGGACATATGTGGGGACCAGGGTATGAGTCTGAAGGTATATATTCAAAAGGTAGAGAAATTAGAAATAAATATGAGAGAAATTCCAGAGGTTATTATTCTAATTCTTCATCTGGCAGTTTTGAATGGAATGGCAGTTGGTTTATTTTTTTAATTGCACTCGCCGGTATTATTGCAGCAACCTACCACTTCTGGTACAAAGACTATCGAATAGACAAGGCTACACCTCGCACCTATGTTTATGCCACCAATTTAGTTTTACGTTCATCCAAAGTGGCAGATGTTGAGTACAATCGTATAAGTACTATTCCGTATGGTTCTGAACTAATAACATATTCCAATGAGAATGGCTGGGCTTATGTAAAAGTTGATGGTAAAAAAGGATATGTAGCTTCTGACTATCTACTTACTTTTCAGGATTTTCATTTGCTAAATGGTGTCTGGGGTAACGAAGATGCCAAAGAACTTGTTTCTACGGCAAAATGTAGATTAGCTGTTTTGGATTTCTTAAAGAAAAATAATATGCAAACAGGTAATTCGGGTTGGCAGCTATATGCAAAACAGAAGGAGATGAAACCGAACAGTGTTTTATATCCACGGTTAAATGATGGTTATGATAACTTTACAGAGTTTGCTTTCATATTAAAGGACAATCAAAGTAATAATAGGAAACTCGCATTGTATTCTTTTGAAGAAAATGAAAATCCTGTGTTTCGTTATATGGAAGATGCTCCCAACAAAGGTGATATCAAATCTATAACATATACTAAATGGAATGATAAGTATAAGGTTACTTATTCAAATCAAGAATCGGATTATGTTCCTCAAGTAAAGAAAGAGAAAGAGGAAAATATACAACCTGTTCATTCAATTTCGGTTAGTATCACTTCTGCCGTTTTCGCAAATACGGATTATAATAATAACATCCTAACAGAATATGGTAGCCAACTCTATTCTGATATGCAGTATCTTACTGCCAAATTGTCTTACAAGAAACCGAGTGAAAAATCTGAAATAATTACTGTGTTTGTAAAAATTATAACCCCTAGTGGTACTCTCGTAAGGTCTAATAATTCTCCTACAGCATATACTTTTAAACAAGATATAAATCTTTTTGGTAAAGAAGGTGTTTTTCAAATGCTTGGTTGGGGAAATAATACCGGCAATTTTTATGTAGCTGGTAATTATCAATATGAGATTTGGCATAATGACACAAAATTATATTCAACAATTGTGAACGTTAAAAATAAACAGAACACAAGATACAATGAACAGGACAATATTGTGTATGATTCTGTAGATGAAATGCCTGAGTTTTACAGAGGAGGTATTAATGGACTTGTGCAATATTTGAGCGAAAATATTAAATATCCAATTATTGCGCGAGAAAAAGGTATTCAAGGACGTGTTATTGTTCAATTTGTAGTGAATAAGGATGGCAGTATAGAAGATGCAAAAATAGTAAGGAGTGTAGATCCTAATCTAGATAAAGAGGCTTTACGGGTAGTCATGAGCATGCCTAAATGGAAACCAGGGAAAAAAGATGGTAAAGCTGTACGAGTTAAATATGTTCTTCCTGTTAATTTTAAGTTGACATAGGCTTATGAAAAAAATACAGTTAATCCTATTTGCTGTTTTAGGTGCAATATCCTCCTGTCTTGTTTGTAGATTTTATTTCAACAGGGCAATAGAAGATATTCACAATGCTAAAATATTGCTTATCTCCAAACAGGATATGAAATTAAGATTAATAGACTACAAAGGAAATGAATTATTTGTTTCAGACATTGCTTGTGGTTCAAATTATGGGAATAAACAGAAAGAAGGGGATTTGAAAACACCTGAAGGTATTTTTTCCATTGTAGATATTCAAAATTCCCAGTCATGGTCACACGACTTCCACGATGGTAAAGGTAAAATAGATGGTGCTTATGGACCTTTTTTTGTTCGTTTGAATGTTCCTGGTTACAAAGGTATAGGAATTCATGGTACGCATGATTCTTTATCTATTGGAGCAAGAGTTACAGAAGGGTGTGTTCGTCTGAAAAATAAGGATATAGAAAAATTGGTTCCAATGCTAAAAGTTCCTATGACAGTAGTAATAACTCCGTCCGCTAAGGACGAAATTAATAATTAGATTTTTATATGAGAGTATTTATATGGTTGATATTTAATTTGTGTTGTTGTTTATTTTTGACAGCACAAACAAAATACGAAGTTACAACTAATACATTCTTGAACATAAGAAGTTCAGCTTCAGTGGACGCGCCTGTTGTCGGAACGATAGACCGTGGCGGAGAAGTAGATGTCTATACAATTGAAAATGGCTGGGCGAAGATTGCTTTTGATGATGGATAAGCTTACGTTAGTTCGGATTATTTAAAGCCCGTCGAACCCACTTCCATGAGTGTTGAAAAATCTGCTGCCAAATGGTTTGATGGATTTGACTTTGGTAATTGGAAAACTCATTGGGACGCGAGAGTTTTGGTTTATGTTATTGCCGGACTTTCAGCTTTATTGTGGCTCATCCGCTTAATGCGTGGCAATGACTTGCTAGATGGTGTATGGGTTGTAATCAATTGTATCCTTTTCTCTATTACTATGGGATTTGAATTGGTTTATACATTCCTGATAGGAGGAGAAGCTACGTGGTTTTGCAATCCGGAGAAGGTTGGCTGGTTATGGATGGTAGTTAACTTCATTGTTTTTGCTCTATTGATTTATAACCAGTTTCTATGCTTTGCAAATATTTTAGAGGATATGGCGTGTGACAGTGGTGGAGGTTTTGAATTAAAGTGGGGTTTTAATTCTTTGAAATGGGGTGTGCCGATAGGTATATTATGTGCTATTGTTTTCTCTCCTGAGGTTGCGGAAGTTGTATTGACAGTAGTGCTGATTTGCCAATTCGTTCAAGTGATAAAGATATATATGGGTGTCGTACCTTATGGAGGTTGGGGGTATTCTAGTGCTATCTCATTAGTTTATTTATTGGGGGTATTTGCTACATCAATACTTTTAATTCATTTTATAGTAATGTTGATTATAGTTGTTGTAGCATTAATCTTACTTCAAATGTTTGCAAAATCCAGTTCAAATAGCCGGCGGTGCTGTTCGACTTGTTCACATTATAGTTACGGGTATTGCAAATTGCATGGATATTCTATATCGGATGCCTCAGAAACCGTATGTGATAGATATGATTAAGGCTGAGTATAATTGTATTATCTTAAACTCAAATCGGTTATGAGGATTTGGGTTATAATTTATAATGCATGTTAAAGTATAGAGATTCTTATTTAAAAATGAAGCCTATAATTGAGGCTTATGGATATGATATTTTATTTAAACGAGGAGACCGGAGTGAAATTCCAATAAAGATGCGTGCTATCTTAGATTTTGGTCGATTGTGTTGTGATTTGTCAAGAGAACATGAGGCATATAAATCATTCCGTTTGGTTCTTGAGGCTACCGCAACACCAGAAGCCGTAGATGAAACTTATAAAGATTTTGCGCATGAAGCATTCCTTTGTTTAGATGGACTCGTCAGTTGTGAGAGTGAAGAAGTTTGGGAAAGCAGTTGTGCGCTTTGTGCACGATATAGGCATTTGTTTAAGATTTAGTATAGTTGATAAGTTTGCATTTGAATTATAGGTTCGAACCTGCAGTGAAATACATCTATATATATTCTGAATTGTTCAATATATATTTTTTAAGTTTCGCTACTTGTTTTTGGAAAAAAGCTGCTGATGTTTTTTGGGAAATATCGGCTGTTTCTCTTGGAAAGTTGTCATATAAATAAACAGGCATATAAAAATGGAAGTGTGTCAAAATGTATCCTAACATAAATTTTGACACACTTCCATTTACTTTCGTCAACCCGTCCCTTTCATCATTATTCACCAAACGGAGTCAAAGTCACATTTCTAAATTGGATTGGACCGCCTTCGCTCTGCAAACCAATGTGACCTTCTTTTACTTTGTTTGTTCCGGTGTTCTGATATACGCCATTGATATAGACTGTGATAACACCGTCTTTTACAAAGATATTAGCTTCGTTCCATTCACCGGCAGGCTTTTCAGTTGATTCTTTGTCTTTCTTCACAACTGGGAAAGCTGGGCGAGGACCATAGAATTCTGCTAGGTCAGAACCGCCAAGAAGAACAAAATCACCGGCATCGCCAGCGTGAAGCTGACATTCAATTCCATTAGGGAAAGGATTCTTTGTTTCTTCAATCAAAAGGAAAATACCACTGTTTGTTCCTTTTCCGTCCGGCCATCTCCATTCAACATGGAGCTTATAGTTTGAATATTTTTCTTTTGTGTACATATAACCGAAAGGCTGACCGCTGATTTCAATCACTCCGTCTTTCACTGTATATACTTTTTCTGCGGGAACAGAATTTTTGTCAACAATGAAACTCCAGTTTGACAAATCTTTTCCGTTGAAAAGCTTAACTGTCTTTTGTGCATTTGATTCAATGGCGCAGCCAAACATTGCAGCTGCACACAAAGTAAAAGCTAATAATCTTTTTTTCATGGTAAAAAAGTTTGTATTTATAATTAGATGTATTAGTAATTCAGATTTCGCAAGCTCAACATTCAATTGCAAGAGAATAAGTCGAGCTTGCGAAACTTTCAGTGATTAATCTACAATCAGTTTGCGATAGCGCACACGTTTAGGCTCAACATCGCCAAGCTGCTTGCGTTTGTATTCTTCATATTCAGAATATGTTCCTTCATAGAACACAACATTCGAATCACCTTCGAATGAAAGAATATGAGTACAGATTCTGTCGAGGAACCAGCGGTCGTGTGAAACAACAACTGCACAGCCAGCAAAGTTTTCCAAACCTTCTTCAAGAGCACGCAATGTGTTGACGTCGATATCATTCGTAGGCTCGTCGAGAAGCAACACATTAGCTTCAGCTTTCAGAGTGAGGGCAAGGTGAAGACGGTTTCTTTCACCACCGGACAAAACTCCGCAAAGCTTTTCCTGGTCAGAACCGGCAAAGTTGAACTTTGAAAGATATGCACGTGAGTTGATTTCCTTTCCACCAACTCGGATAAATTCGCTTCCGCCGGATACAACCTGATATACAGTCTTGTTCGGGTCGATATCCTTGTGTGTCTGGTC
This sequence comes from uncultured Parabacteroides sp., assembly GCA_949295065.1. Taxonomy (GTDB): domain Bacteria; phylum Bacteroidota; class Bacteroidia; order Bacteroidales; family Tannerellaceae; genus Parabacteroides. The sequence goes on from CASFJQ010000037.1 coordinate 5,597, forward strand.
TGCATAACCGATTTTCACAGTTTCTCCAACTTCGAATGTACCTTTGTCGATGCTTTCCATTCCCATAATCATCTTGAACAAAGTAGTCTTTCCGGCACCGTTCGGACCGATAACACCGACAATACCGTTAGGCGGAAGCATAAAGTTCAAATCGTCAAACAGCAACTTGTCGCCAAATGCCTTAGCTACATGCTGAGCCTCGATTACCTTGTTACCCAAGCGAGGACCGTTAGGAATGAATATTTCAAGTTTAGCTTCTCTTTCTTTCTGGTCTTCATTCAGCAAGCGTTCATAAGAATTCAGACGAGCCTTTCCTTTAGCCTGTCTTGCCTTAGGAGCCATGTTTATCCATTCAAGCTCGCGTTCCAAAGTCTTGCGGCGTTTGCTAGCCTGCTTTTCTTCCTGAGCCATTCGTTTAGTCTTCTGGTCAAGCCATGAAGAATAGTTTCCTTTCCAAGGAATACCTTCGCCACGGTCCAGTTCAAGAATCCATCCAGCAACGTGGTCAAGGAAATATCTGTCGTGAGTGATGCAGATAACAGTTCCAGCATATTGCTGCAAGTGCTGCTCAAGCCAGTCGATTGATTCCGCATCCAAGTGGTTGGTAGGCTCGTCGAGCAAAAGAACATCCGGCTGCTGTAGCAAAAGACGACAAAGAGCTACGCGGCGGCGTTCACCTCCGGAGAGAGTATCAACAATCTGGTCTTCAGGCGGACAGCGCAAAGCGTCCATAGCTCTTTCCAGGCGGCCGTCCAAGTTCCATGCATCAGTAGCGTCGATCTTGTCCTGCAATTCTGCCTGTCTGTTAATCAGAGCATCCATCTTGTCTGGGTCTTCAAGAACTTCAGGGTCAGCGAAGCGCTCATTCACTTCCTCAAATTCCTTAAGAATATCCACTATTCCCTGTACGCCTTCCTGAACGATTTCCTTGACAGTCTTTCCGCTTTCAAGTTTTGGGTCCTGTTCAAGATAACCAACTGAATAGCCGGGAGAGAAAACTACTTCGCCCTGATAATCCTTGTCCAGACCGGCAATAATTTTCAGCAATGTTGACTTACCGGAACCGTTCAAACCGATAATACCGATTTTGGCTCCATAGAAAAATGATAGATAGATATTTTTCAATACCTGCTTTTGTGGCGGGTAAATTTTGCTCACACCCACCATTGAGAAAATAATCTTCTTGTCGTCTGCCATATAAATAAGTTATTTAAGTTCCGCAAGTTATCTAACTTCAGAAGTTACAAGTTTCAGAAACAAGTTGACAAGGCTAAGAAATGTTCCTGCCAAACCGCAATCCGAAACTTAAGTTTGCGAAACTTGAGTAAATTATATAATGCAAAATATTAGTTCTGCTTAATCCTGGTTATATCCAGTATGGATAAAAAAGAAGAAGCATAATTATCACAAATATACATTATTGCCTTTAATCTTTAAAATTTATCCATAACATATTGGCACATTTTTGGTATGAATATGCAGATTGGGGCATATATACAAAAAAACAGGTGTGTCAAAATACTTGATTCCGACACACCCGGTTACTTAATTCTATTTTACTTTGTTTTTATTCTATAACTTTTACCCAGCCATATTTGTCTGGTTCGTCGCCATATTGGATACCACGCAATTTGTTGTAAAGCTTTTCGCAAATTGGACCCGGTTTTCCATCTTTGGCAATTACATATGATTTGTTTTCGTCCAAATCATCAATTTGTGAGATAGGAGCGATTACGGCTGCAGTTCCGCATTCGGCAGCTTCGTCAAATGTAGCAATTTCCTCGAATGGGATAGGGCGTTTTTCAACTGTCAGTCCCATGTCTTCAGCCAATTGCTGCAAACTCTTGTTTGTGATTGACGGAAGAATTGAATTTGACTGAGGTGTGATATAGCTGTTGCCTCTGATTCCGAAGAAATTGGCAGGACCACATTCGTCCAGATATTTCTTTTCCTTAGGATCGAGATACAGAACTGCTGCATATCCTTTTTCGTGAGCTATTTCGCCGGCAACCAAAGATGCTGCATAGTTGCCGCCCACTTTGATAGTACCAGTTCCGTGAGGTGCAGCACGGTCATATTCACGCAAGATACAAACCTTTGACGGCTGGAAACCACCCTTGAAATACGGACCTACAGGAGTTACAAACACAACAAATACATATTCCGGAGCCGGTTTAACACCAACCTGTGCGCCCAAACCAAGAATCAAAGGACGGATATACAAAGCTGCGCCGCTTTCATAAGGAGGAACAAAGCGTTCGTTGAGTTTTACAACCTTGCGTACAGCTTCTTCAAATTTTTCGACAGGGAATTCTGCCATTTTTATACCTCTTGATGAAGATTGCAAGCGTTTGCCATTCTCGTCCATGCGGAAAACTCTGATTTTTCCGTCTTTGCCGCGGAATGCTTTCAGACCTTCAAAGGCTTCCTGTCCATAGTGCAGACAAGTAGCAGCCATATGTATATTCAATATTTCAGAAGAAGAAACTTCGAGTTCACCCCATTTACCGTCGCGATAGTAGCAACGAACATTATAATCTGTTTTGATATATCCGAAACCAAGTTCAGACCAATTTAATGTTTCCATGATATCTAACTTTATTTTTTGTGTTCTAAATTATATTCTGAAACAAAAGTACATCTTTTGAAGGAATATCAAAATATATTTTCTCTAAAAAGTAAAATCTTTACTCTGGTTTCTTAGTATTAAAATCGGAATTTTATAGTATTTTATTTCTTGATTCACCCAGGTGGCTCAATCAATCCACCTAGGTGAGCCAATCAATCCACCTAGGTGAGTTGATTAACCCACCTAGGTGAGCCGATATTTTGGACACGTTGAACAACCTGTGAAGTAACAGTAAATTTATTGAATTAACCTTTTTTACTCATTTAATATTTTGTACTTTTGTGGAGTTGTGAAATAGAAATACGAGGTTATATATATATGAAAGACGATATAAAAAAAGCTTGCGAGATAATGCATGCAGGCGGCCTGATATTATACCCTACAGATACAATATGGGGCATTGGCTGCGACGCAACTAACGAAGATGCTGTTCGACGTGTTTATGAACTGAAGAAGAGAGCTGATAACAAAGCCATGCTGGTGCTGCTGGACAGCACGGCAAAGCTTGAAGCATACGTTGACAATGTCCCGGACATTGCATGGGATTTGATCGAAGTAGCAGACAAGCCTCTTACAATTATATATTCAAAAGGTAAAAATCTTGCTCCGAATCTTCTTGGAGATAACGGCAGCATAGGTATCCGCATCACACGGGAAAAATTCTCGCATGATTTGTGCGAGCAATTCCGCAAACCTCTGGTATCAACGTCGGCTAATGTCAGCGGCGAACCTTCTCCTGCAAATTTCGATGAAATCTCTGATGTCATCAAAAACGGAGTAGATTATATCGTGAACTATCGTCAGGATGACAAGACTAAAGCCCAACCTTCCAATATCATTATGCTAGGTGATGGCGGACTCGTGAAAATAATACGATGATAAGAATATGAGCAAATCCTGGCAGCGTGAAAAATATATTATATCGGACTTCCTGACAGCGTCAGTAGCATGGCTGTGCTTTAATATATTCCGCTATCAAGAGCTGGCAGTCACATATGGATATTCTTCGCTTAAGAGTTATTTGATTTCCTCGAAAGTGATGGAAGGGCAGATTCTGGTACCTCTGATGTGGCTCGTATTATATTTCTTCTCGGGATATTACAACAAACCTTATGGAAAATCAAGGATAGGAGAGTTGTTTACAACCTTTTTCACCTCCGTAATTGGAGTGGTTGTCCTTTTCCTGGGTTTTGTCCTTAATGATTTGCCTCCGGTATATCAAATATATTACCGTTTTTTTGTTTTCCTGTTCACGTTTCACTTTGTACTCACTTATGCCGCGCGCCTTACTATAACCATGCTGTGTCTCAGCAATATCAGAAGGGGACGGTTTTCGCTGAATGTACTTATAATAGGATGTGGTGAAAGAGCACGAAACGTGGCGCAGGAGATGAAGAAGCAAGGCTATGCCATTTTAGGGTTTGTTTCGCCTGATGGAGAAGGCGATGACGTATGTGTCCGTAACGAGGATATTGTCGGGCAATGGAGCAACCTTTCGGAATGTTTCGTGAAATATTCCGTAGATGAGTTGGTGATAGCCATGGACAATATTGATGTCAATGACTTGATTCGGAAATTATATTCCTTATACCGGTATAAAGTCCCGGTAAAACTCTTGCTGGCAAAATCCAATCCTCTTGCACGCGGACGCTTGCGGACCATATACGGAAGTCCGTTGATTGATGTGACGGAATCTAACATGTCCGAATCTGAGAAAAATATAAAATGGTTTTTGGATAAATTTATATCCGCTGTTGTACTGGTTGTTTTACTTCCTCTGTTTGCCTATATTGCATACAGGGTGAAGAAAGATTCTCCCGGCCCTGTGTTTTTCAAGCAGGAACGCATCGGATATATGGGAGAACCATTCTATATATATAAGTTCAGGACAATGTATATTGATTCGGAATCTAACGGTCCGATGCTTTCCAGTGAAGGAGACGAGAGAATAACACCATTCGGACGCATCATGCGTAAATACAGGCTGGATGAACTTCCTCAGTTTTGGAACGTAATCAAAGGCGATATGTCGCTGGTCGGCCCGCGCCCGGAACGCAGATACTACATCGACCAGATTGTCCGCAAAGCTCCATATTATTATTTGCTCCATAACGTGCGCCCCGGGATAACATCATTGGGAATGGTGAAATATGGCTATGCGGGAAACGTGGACCAAATGATAGAAAGATTGAATTATGATATATTATATTACGAGAATATGTCGCTGGCTCTGGATACGACAATTCTGATTCATACTGTCCTTACTGTTATCACCGGCAAGGGCGTTTGACAAAAGTATCTAGTCCTACGTTATAAAAGCACTGATTATGGCACAAAAAGAGAATCTTTTTTATCGTTTCCTCTTGTGGCGTGAAAAAAACATACAAGAGAAACATTTCATCTTGATAATAAGTTTCCTTGTCGGCCTTTGCACGGCAACCGCAGCTATTATCCTGAAGAATCTCATTCACATGATACAGCATTTGCTGTCGGGGAACTTCGCAGCAGACGAAGTCAACTATCTGTATCTGTTATATCCGGTAGTCGGAATTCTTCTTGCAGGTCTATTTGTAAAATATATAGTTCGTGACGATATCAGCCACGGTGTGACCAAAATATTGTACGCTATATCACAGCGCAAGAGCAGAATAAAGCCTCACAACGTGTGGAGTTCCATTGTGGCAAGTTCAGTAACAATCGGTTTTGGTGGTTCGGTAGGAGCCGAAGCACCTATAGTCCTCACCGGAGCTGCCATAGGTTCGAACCTGGGCAGACTGTTCAAGATGGAGCAGAAAACTCTTATGTTGCTTGTAGGCTGCGGTGCTGCCGGAGCCATTGCCGGAATATTCAAGGCTCCGATTGCCGGGCTTGTGTTCGTAGTGGAAGTTCTGATGCTCGATTTGACGATGACATCAGTTCTGCCGCTGCTTATCACTTCAGTTACAGCTGCCACTGTTTCATATATTTTCACCGGGACAGAAGCGATGTTCAGCTTCTCACAGACTGAAGAATTTGCCATAGAGCGTATTCCTTATGTGATACTGTTGGGAATATTCTGCGGACTAGTTTCTCTTTATTTCACCCGTGTGATGAACAAAGTTGAAGGAATGTATCGTTCACTGGGCACATACTGGAAGAAATTCCTCCTTGGAGGTGTTATGCTGAGTGTTCTGATATTTATATTCCCACCGTTATATGGTGAAGGATACGACACAATAACCTCGCTGCTCAACGGCCAGTTTGTGGATTTGATGGACAACAGTATGTTCTATAATCTCAACGAAACATATTGGGGAATCGTCATCTTCCTTGTCCTCATATTGCTTACAAAAGTGTTTGCATCAAGTGCTACAAATGCCGGTGGCGGTTGCGGTGGTATTTTCGCACCAAGTTTGTATTTGGGATGTATCGCCGGATTCGTGTTTGCCCACGTTTCCAACTATTTCCCATTCACCACATACGTGTCCGAAAAGAACTTTGCCCTTTTGGGCATGGCGGGAGTGATGTCCGGAGTAATGCATGCGCCGCTTACAGGCGTTTTCCTTATTGCCGAACTTACCGGAGGTTTCGACTTGTTTCTGCCGTTGATGATAGTATCAATAGGTTCATACATCACAATCAAGATATTTGAACCTCACAGTATCTATTCAATGCGTCTTGCTCAGAAAGGAGAGTTGCTGACGCATCATAAGGACCGTGCCGTGCTTACGTTGCTCAGCATGGACAGTGTTATTGAGAAAGATTTCCTTCCTGTAGAACCGGACATGACTCTTGGAGATATGGTGAAAGTTATAGCGAAAAGTAGTCGCAACACATTCCCGGTAGTCGATTCAAAAGGGCAGCTTTTGGGAATTGTTCTGCTTGACAATATCAGGAATATAATGTTCCGTCCGGAACTTTACAACCGTTTCAAGGTTTCAAAATTCATGGTGTCGGCTCCGGCAAGGATTTATCTGAGCATGCCGATGGACCAGATAATGAAAATATTCGACGACACGAAAGCTTGGAACCTTCCCGTAGTTGATGAAAGCGGCCGCTATATAGGATTTATGTCGAAGTCCAAAATATTCAATTCCTACAGAGAAGTTCTTGTTGATAATTTCTCCGGCGATTGACATATTCCGGGAAAGATATTTACAAATAATATAATACATATAATATGAAGAAAGAAGATTTGAGAATAGTATATATGGGAACTCCCGATTTTGCGGTTGAAAGCCTGAAAGCCCTGGTCGAAGGAGGATATAATATAGTTGGAGTAATTACAATGCCGGACAAGCCGATGGGACGCCACGGAAGCGTACTTCAGTCTAGTGCAGTAAAACAGTATGCCGAATCAGTCGGATTGCCTGTTCTTCAGCCGGAAAAATTGAAAGATGAGAATTTCCTTGCCGAACTGAGAGCATTGAATGCCGATTTGCAGATTGTCGTAGCCTTCAGAATGTTGCCTGAAGTTGTATGGAATATGCCTCGCCTTGGAACTTTCAACCTTCATGCCTCACTTCTTCCTCAATATCGTGGAGCTGCTCCGATTAACTGGGCTGTCATCAATGGCGACACAGAAACCGGAGTGACAACATTCTTCCTTTCACACGAAATTGATACAGGAAAAATCATAGCTCAGAAGAAACTGGCTATTGCTGATACTGATAATGTCGGCATAGTTCACGATGCATTGATGCAGATGGGAGCAGGTCTTGTTGTTGAAACAGTAGATTCAATTCTCGCAGGAAATGTAGATGCTGTTCCTCAGGAAGAGTTCTACAAAGACCCTTCGGAATTACGCCCTGCACCTAAGATTTTCAAAGATACTTGCCACATCGACTGGAGCAAACCGATGAAGCAGGTTTATGATTTTGTCAGAGGTCTTTCTCCATATCCTGCAGCCTGGACAGAACTTGTTTCTCCGGAAGGCAAGAAACTTGTTCTGAAAGTTTACGAAACTGAAAAACGTGAATCCTCACATTCATATCCATGCGGTAAGATTCTCACAGACGGCAAGAGTTATATTGATATTTCAGTCAATGGAGGATATATCCGTCTGAAATCATTGCAGCTTGCGGGAAAGAAAAGAATGTCGGTTACAGATTTCTTGAATGGTTTCAAGCAGATTGAAGAATATGTGGTGGAATGATTTCCACAGCTAAAATTAAAGGAGTTCAGTGAAACCTTTCATGGCATTACCTTATATCAGCAGAGTTGTAATAATGGCTCTGCTGATATAAGAATTTATTGAAAAGAGAATGTATGAAAGTTATTTGACTTCCATCTCCATAATATAATCATTCATAAAAAAGCCATTTCCTATATCGTGGTCTCTGGTATCGACAATGGACAATCCCATATGTTTGTAGAAATCGACAGCCTGATTGTAGCGGTTTACATAAAGTTCAACGACAAACGGAGTGGCATGATTCTTCTTCAGGTATTCCACACCTTGTTCGATGATGAATCGTCCAATACCTTTTCCGTGGATTGAAGGCAAAGAATAAATCTTTTGGAAATTAAATCTGTTGTCCGCTTTTTTCTCGATTGACAGATAGCCTGATGGAATTCCTTCGGAATAAATTATGAAAAACTTATGTTTCAGAACTTCCATCTGTTTTTTTAGATTTTCAGTAGAATACATCATTTCATACATATAGTCCAATTGCTCTTTTGACAGAATGGAACCGTAGGTGGCTCCCCAAGTCTGAGATGCTATTCCTTGAATAGTCTGACAGTCGTTGATTGTTGCCTCTTTTATTGTGTACATATAATTATAGTGTTAAAGTTTATTGTCTTCCTCATTGTATTGTAATATAGTTTGTTTAACCAGGCTGCAGTTTTGCCGTAAGCAGTATTAGGTAATAAAATGAAAGATGACTGATATAGTAAATTGTTATATTTTGATAGCAAATATAACAATATTGTTTTTGTTGTGATGGTTTGAATATGAATTTATTTATAAAAAGTGGAAAGTAGGATATATTTTATTTAATTAGTAATCCAATATTACAAAATTGTTAATTTCTGAAATTTTTTCGTTGGAAACTATAGCATCATTCAAAGAAAAAACTATCTTTGGGCAAAGGTTTTTTGATAATAACTTAAATAAGTTAAGAAATGGATACAAAAATTCAGGAATTAACCGACAAAATCTACAAGGAAGGCGTAGAAAAAGGAAATGAAGAAGCTGCCCGCATTATTTCGGAAGCCAATGCGGAAAAAGAAAGGCTGCTTGCTTCAGCTCGTGCCGAAGCCGAGCAAATATTGTCGGTAGCGGAAAAACAAGCTGCTGAATTGAAGAAAAATACTGAGGCAGAATTGAAATTGTTCGCGGCTCAGTCTGTTGAAGCTTTGAAAAGTGAGATTGCTAATCTAATTACCGGAGAAATCACCTCTTCAAACGTTAAATCAGCATTAGCTGATTCTACTTTTATGCAAAAGGTTATTCTTGATTTGGTTAAGGGTTGGCCAAGTAACGAGATTCTTACGATACAGACTTCGGAAGCCGAATCTTTACGTCAATATTTCGTGAAGAATGCAAAATCTTTGTTGGACAAGGGTGTGAAGATTGAGCAGGTAAACGGTAAAAAAGCTTCTTTCTCGATAATGCCTGCAGATGGTTCATATAAGGTTTCATTCGGAGAAGAAGAGTTCATTGAATATTTTAAAGAGTTTCTCCGTCCTCAATTGGTAGAAGCTTTATTTTAAAGCTGGAATTTATGGGTAAGTATTATTGTTTAATAGCTGGACTTCCCAATATAGCTTTGGAGGATACTAAACTAGCTTATTCTGTAGCGGAATTCGGTAATGAATTATCAGGTATATTGACATCGCGCGACAAGAAGCTAATAGACTGGTTCTATCTTAAATTCGATAACCGCAATCTGTTGGCTTTTCTGAAGAATCCTGAATCACAGATGGATGAACGCGGAACGATACCACAGCAGGAAATAGTTGACTTGTATAGAGCCATGAAGAACGAAGAAAAAACCTCTTCCTCGAAACGAATCCCTCAATTCTATAAAGAATTCCTTAGTCAATATCTTGCGGAAGAAGCTAATGACAACAAGGAGTTTGGAAAAAAGACTATATCTTGGGACGATCGTCTTTCTGCTTTATACTATTCACAAGCAATGAAATGCAGTAATTCATTTGTGTCGGACTGGTTTGAGCTGAATCTGAATATCAACAATGTTCTCACTGCTATAACTTGCCGGAAACATCAACTCGACAAAGCTGAATATATTGTTGGAGACAATGAAGTTGCTGAGTCTATCAGGACTTCTAATGCACGCGATTTCGGCTTGGGCGACTCTGTTGAATATTTACCGGAATTGCAGCGTATAGCAGAAGAACAGGATTTGTTGTTGCGTGAAAAGAAAATAGATGTCCTGAAGTGGAAATGGCTCGACGAGCATACTTTCTTCAAAACTTTTGATATAGAGAGTGTGTTCGCGTATCTTCTGAAGTTGGAGATGATTGAACGCTGGGTTACTCTGGATAAGGCAACCGGTGAGCAGACTTTCCGGCAATTGGTTGGTTCAATGAAGAAAGGCAGTATAAATGCCTTGGAAGAATTTAAAAAGAATAATTAGAATAATCTGTATGTTTCATGTGTACAGAATATAAATAATAAGGAATAAAACATGGCAACAAAAGGAACAGTAAAAGGAATCGTATCCAACCTTGTGACTGTCGAGGTTGAAGGTCCGGTTTCTCAGAATGAAATCTGTTATATTTCTGTCGGTGGTGTAAACCTTATGGCGGAAGTTATCAAGGTTATCGGAAAGGATGCCTTCGTCCAGGTGTTTGAAAGCACGCGAGGTATGCGTGTAGGCGACGTGGCTGAATTCCAAGGACACATGCTGGAGGTGTCACTTGGACCGGGTATGCTTTCACGAAACTATGACGGTTTGCAGAACGACCTCGACAAGATGAAAGGCGTTTTCTTGCGCCGAGGTGAATATACATATCCTCTTGATGAAAATAAGAAGTGGGCATTTAAGCCTTTGGCTAAAGCTGGAGATGTTGTCGAAGCTGGCGACTGGCTCGGTGAGGTGGATGAGAACAACCAGCCGCATAAAATCATGGTTCCGTTCACTTTCAGTGGCTCATATACAGTTAAGTCTGTAGCTGAAGAAGGTGAATATACCATACATGAGACAATGGCTGTGCTGCTATCTGCCGACGGCAAGGAGGAAAAGGTCACAATGGTACAGAAATGGCCGGTGAAGAAGGCGATTACATGCTTCAAGGAAAAACCGCGTCCATTCAAACTTCTGGAAACTGGTGTAAGAACTATCGATACAGTGAATCCTATCGTTGAAGGTGGTACAGGATTTATCCCGGGTCCGTTCGGTACTGGTAAGACAGTTCTTCAGCATGCTATTTCAAAACAGGCTGAAGCCGATATCGTGATTATCGCTGCCTGCGGTGAACGTGCAAACGAGGTTGTGGAAGTCTTCACAGAGTTCCCTGAACTGGTTGACCCGCATACAGGACGTAAGTTGATGGAACGTACAATTATCATTGCCAACACTTCAAACATGCCGGTTGCTGCTCGTGAGGCATCAGTATATACTGCCATGACAATTGCTGAGTATTACAGAAGTATGGGATTGAAGGTGTTGCTTATGGCAGACTCTACTTCCCGTTGGGCTCAGGCATTGCGTGAGATGTCAAACCGTTTGGAAGAATTGCCTGGACCTGATGCATTCCCAATGGACTTGTCGGCTATCGTGGCTAACTTCTATGCTCGTGCAGGTTTCGTTCATTTGAAGAATGGCGCTACTGGTTCTGTTACATTCATTGGTACTGTTTCTCCAGCCGGTGGTAACTTGAAAGAGCCTGTAACTGAAAATACCAAGAAAGTTGCACGATGCTTCTACGCTTTGGAGCAGGAACGTGCCGACCGCAAGCGTTATCCGGCTGTTAATCCGATTGACAGTTACTCAAAATATCTGGAATATCCGGAATTCCAGGAATATATCTCAAAGCATGTTTCACCGGATTGGATAGATATGGTTAATGAAGTGAAAACACGAATGTTGCGTGGTAAGGAAATTTCTGAGCAAATCAACATTTTGGGTGATGATGGTGTGCCGGTGGAATATCACGTTACATTCTGGAAGTCCGAGTTGATAGACTTCGTTATCCTTCAGCAGGATGCTTTTGATGCTATCGATGCTGTTACGCCTCTTGCACGTCAGGAGTTCATGCTGAACCGTATTGTCTCAATATGCCGTTCGGAATTTAAGTTTGAAACATTCCTCGAAGTTATGGACTATTTCAAGAATATGATTAACATATTCAAGCAGATGAATTATTCCGAATATGAGAGTGAGCAATTTAAGAAATTCAATGCCGACTTGGATGTGTTGTTGGCAGAACGAGTTGTAAAATAAATGATTTGGAAGCTCAATAACTCAAGAAAATATGGCAACAAAAGCATTTCAGAAAATATACACAAAAATTACCCAAATCACCAAGGCAACCTGTTCCTTGAAAGCGACAGGTGTTGGGTATGACGAGCTGGCTTCAGTTGACGGAAAGCTCGCTCAGGTTGTAAAAATTATTGGTGATGAAGTGACACTGCAGGTTTTCTCTGGAACTGAAGGCATCCGTACGAATGCCGAAGTGGTTTTTATGGGAAAATCTCCTTCTTTGAAAGTAGGCGACCAGCTTGCCGGCCGTTTCTTCAATGCATATGGCGAGCCTATCGACGGTGGTCCTGTTCCAGAAGGAAAGGAAGTGGAAATCGGTGGTCCGTCTGTTAACCCTGTGCGCCGTAAGCAGCCTTCTGAGCTGATAGCAACAGGTATTGCCGGTATCGACTTGAACAATACGCTGGTAACAGGACAGAAGATTCCGTTCTTCGCTGACCCAGACCAGCCTTTCAACCAGGTTATGGCTATGGTTGCATTGCGTGCGCAATCCGACAAGATTATTCTGGGTGGTATGGGTATGACTAATGATGATTATCTGTTCTTCAAGAATACATTCAGCAATGCCGGAGCTTTGGACCGCATCGTTAGCTTTATCAATACGACAGAAGACCCTTCAGTTGAGCGAATCCTTATTCCGGATATGGCTTTGTGTGCTGCAGAGTATTTTGCAGTTGAAAAACATGAGAAGGTATTGGTTCTGCTGACTGACATGACCAACTATGCCGATGCTTTGGCTATCGTGTCAAACCGTATGGACCAGATTCCATCAAAAGACTCTATGCCTGGTTCTTTGTATTCGGATTTGGCTAAGATTTATGAAAAAGCAGTACAATTCCCTGACGGTGGTTCTATCACTATTATTGCGGTAACAACTTTGTCCGGTGGTGATATTACACATGCTGTGCCTGATAATACTGGTTATATCACAGAAGGTCAGTTGTATTTGCGCCGCGACAGTGATGTGGGTAAGGTTATCGTTGACCCGTTCCGAAGCTTGTCACGTTTGAAACAGCTTGTAACTGGTAAGAAGACACGTGAAGACCATCCGCAGGTTATGAATGCCGCTGTACGTTTGTATGCCGATGCCGCCAATGCAAAAACAAAGCTGGAAAACGGTTTCGACCTTACAGACTACGACAACCGTGCACTTGCCTTCGCTAAAGATTATTCATCAAAGCTTTTGGCTATTGACGTTAATCTTGACACAACAGAAATGTTGGATGTGGCTTGGGGATTGTTCGGAAAATATTTCAAACCTGCCGAAGTAAATATCAAGCAGAATCTGGTTGACAAATACTGGAAAGAAAGCTGAAAAAACTTATTCAGGTTTTCACACAGTGAAATGTATAAACAACATTGTTAATACGATTTAGAAGATGGCAATAAAGTTTCAATATAACAAAACCTCGCTTCAGCAGCTTGAAAAGCAACTGAAAATGCGTGAACGTTCTCTGCCTACCATAAAGAGCAAGGAAAGCGCTTTGCGTATGGAAGTCAAGCGTACTAAGGACGAGGTTTCTCAGTTGGAACTTCAGCTTGAAAAGGAAATCCAGAGCTATGAAAGTATGGTGGCTTTGTGGAACGAATTCAATCCTGAACTTATCTCTGTGAGGGATGTTACTCTTTCTACAAAGAAAATTGCCGGAGTTGTGGTTCCGGTATTGGACGAAATTCAGTTTGAAATCGGCCACTATAGCTTGTTCAGTGCTCCGGCTTGGTTCACCGACGGTATAGAGCTGCTTAAGAAATTGGCTCGCACGGGAATTGAGGCAGAATTTTCAAGTATGAAGTTGGATTTGTTGGAGCATGCCCGCAAGAAGACTACTCAGAAAGTCAATCTTTTCGAGAAGGTTCAGATTCCTGGATATAAAGATGCAATACGAAAAGTGAAGCGCTTTATGGAAGATGAAGAGAGTCTGTCAAAATCTTCACAGAAGATCATGAGGGCAAATCAGGAAAAACGAAAAGCTAAAGCAGAGGAGGTTGGCGTATGATAGTAAAAATGAACAAATATGCCTTTATGGTATATCATAAGGAATACGAAACATTCTTGTCCTCGCTTAGGAATTTAGGCGTTGTTCACATCAGAGAAACCCAGCCGGCGATGAGCGATGAGCTTCTGATGCAGATTATGAACGAGCGCAAGAACCTGAACTCCTTGCTCCGTTTCATGAAAGGTTTGGCTGCTGACCAGAATATACCTTCAGTAGCTGAAATTTCAGAAGAAGAAGGAAGGACTATTGTTTCGTCAATTGAGAATCTGCGTGAATCTAAGCAGGCATTGCAAACCAAACTCACTGCTTTGGAGAAGGATTTGGATTATATATCAATTTGGGGTGAATTTTCATATAAGACTATTGCCCAGTTGAAGGATGCAGGTTATGAGATTTCGTTCTTTACATGTCCTACTTCCAGATATGAGCCGATTTGGGGTGAGCAATATAATGCCTTTCTGGTTAACAGCTTCCAATCTATATCCTATTTTGTTACGGTGACTCATCCGGGTACACAGATTGATATCGATGCGGAACGAGCAAAGATGCCGGAGTTCGATATGGAGGAATTGACTTCTAAAATTTCGCAAGTCAAATCAGAAATTGACGCAATAGATTCTGAACTCCAGAATATGGCTGCGCAGAGTGTTGCCAAGCTGCAGGCTTATGACAGATTACTTCAGGACAAATTCAATATGAAAAATGCCTGGGTGCAGACAGACAAGGTTGCAGACGATAAGCTTATGCTTCTTGAAGGTTGGGTTCCTGCTGAGAATGCAAAACCCATGGAGGAAGAACTTACCAAGCAAGGCTATTATTTCCTTCAGATGGAGATTGAGGCAGAGGATAAGGTGCCAATCAAGTTGCGTAACAATGCATTCAGCAGATTGTATGAACCTATTACCAAGATGTTCTCATTGCCTAATTATTCGGAATTGGATCCGACTCCGCTATTTGCTCCGTTCTTCATGCTGTTCTTTGGGCTTTGCTTCGGTGATGGCGGTTACGGTTTGCTGGTTGTTCTTCTTTGTACAATACTTAAGAAGAAAATGTCAGAGGAAGTCCGTCCTTATCTGAGTTTGTTCCAGAATCTTGGTGGTGCGGCAGTTCTGGTAGGTTTGTGCACCGGTTCGGTTTTCGGTGTTGCGCTTGCCGAAGTTCCAGCTCTGTCAAAGGTAAAGGATTATTTTGTGAGCAGTGACAATCTGATGACATTCTCAATTGTCATAGGTCTTGTTCAGATTATATTCGGAAAAGCAGTAGCTGCATATAAAACGAAGATTCAGAAAGGAACGAAATACAGTATTGCTCCTTTTGCATGGGTTTTTGTTATTCTGTCATTGGCTTTGGCATTTGGATTGCCAATGTTGAATGTTCAGATACCGACTGCAATGGCAACTGTATGCTATGGAATAGCAGCTGTAGGTTTGGTTGTGGCATACTTGTATAATTCGCCTGGAAAGAATATTTTCCTGAATTTCGGAACAGGATTGTGGAATACTTACAACATGGCATCAGGACTTTTGGGTGATACTCTGTCATATATCCGTTTGTTTGCAATTGGTCTGACAGGTTCAATCCTTGGTGGAGTGTTCAATACCTTGGCTGTTTCAATGACCGACGGAATGAACATAGTAGCACGTGTAATTGTGATGGCAATAATTCTTTTGCTTGGCCATGCAATCAATATTGCACTTTGTACAATTAGTTCATTGGTTCATCCATTGCGTCTGATATTCGTGGAATATTACAAGAATGCAGAATTTGAAGGTGGCGGAAAAGCATACGAGCCATTCAAAAAAGCGTAAAAGATAAATTAAAAGAGAGAAAGAATAAAAAGTAAAGAATAATTAAAAAAACAAATTTTATTATGGAACCGATTTTATTAGCTTATTTGGGAATTGCGTTGATGACAGGTTTAACTTTCATCGGTAGTAGTTATGGTGTAACAATTGCTGGTAATGCAGTTGTTGGTGCGATGAAAAAGAATCCTGATGCATTAGGTACTTACATTGCGTTGAGTGCGTTGCCTTCATCACAGGGTCTGTATGGCTTCGTTGGTTATTTCATGATGCAGAAATTCTTGGTTGACAGCATTTCAATGTTGGCAGCTACTGCAGTGTTCGGTGCAGGTCTTGTTCTTGGTTTCGCAGGTTTCTTCTCTGCTATCCGCCAGGCTCAGGTTTGTGCTAATGGTATTGCTGGTGTTGGTGCTGGTCACAATGTGTTTGGTGCTACAATGGTTATGGCCGTGTTCCCTGAATTGTATGCAATCCTTGCTCTGTTGGTTGTTATCTTGATTGGTGGAACTATTCCTGCATAATTTAGCAGATATCTTTTAATAATTAAGAATAAAGGAGAAAAGACACCCAAGCCGGCGACGGCTGCGGTGTCTTTTTTATATATTTTGCGTCAGTATGGGATTAGTATTTCAATATGTCAAGCATTTCTTGTTCGTATATTTAATCTGTGAAGTCAAGAGTTTTGAATGATTTAATTTTTTATTAGATAAAAGCTATATCAATAAATATAAAATTGTTTGTATCTTTCACATGAGTTCTTTGACATTTTATTATAAAAACATTTGCGAAAAAATGCGTAACACATATATTGCTGTCTTATAATTTTTTATACATTTGTGACTATGATTGACTTATTCAAATAATTTCGCAAATCTCTGTTTTTCGTATTTGTGGAGTTAGATTTGCGAAATTTGATGACATGCGATTTTTTATATTGCTGTTTATCAATCGTTTGGGAATTATGTGATTGGTCATTTTTTCGCAAATCTATATTTTTGTCTTTAAAAGATTATCATTTGCGAAAAAAATTAAACCGTAATTTGCTGATGAGTAGGATTTTGTATAAAAGAGAGATTCTATTTTTGTGATTCTGTGTTATTTTTATGCATAGATTTGCGAAAAAAATAATGTGTAATGCTTATTTGTTGATAATAAGTCAGTTGTAGAGTTGGAGAATTTGAGGCTGAATTTTAAGGTGCTGAAAATCACGTTGATTATCTTGTCTACTGCTTCGGCGGTATTAAGACTCTAAAGATAATATAGAATTATCACCATAACTCTTGATTATCTTGTCTACTGCTTCGGCGGTATTAAGACATGTACCGCTGTAGTTGCCGTCGGCGAAGTTTTCGATTATCTTGTCTACTGCTTCGGCGGTATTAAGACATTACTAGTAAATATTCGTATATAAAGAAAGTGGATTATCTTGTCTACTGCTTCGGCGGTATTAAGACATAAGAAAGTGATAAATGTATCTCCCTTATCGCGATTATCTTGTCTACTGCTTCGGCGGTATTAAGACGCTATCTTCGGCTCGCTCACTTCAACACTCAATAGATTATCTTGTCTACTGCTTCGGCGGTATTAAGACAAGTTCTATTAATCTATCAATAATTGTATCTACAGGATTATCTTGTCTACTGCTTCGGCGGTATTAAGACTTTTACGGATAATATGATATTATCCAAATCTGCTGATTATCTTGTCTACTGCTTCGGCGGTATTAAGACGATAAACGTTTTGCCCTATACCCGAGTCAATTGTGATTATCTTGTCTACTGCTTCGGCGGTATTAAGACTTTGTTCTCATGTTTTTTTTGTTTTTTGTTATTATGATTATCTTGTCTACTGCTTCGGCGGTATTAAGACTCTAGGGGTCTTAAACAAACCGCAGACATAATGATTATCTTGTCTACTGCTTCGGCGGTATTAAGACAATCCCAATAAAATTTTGCCACTTGCCACTTAAAGCGATTATCTTGTCTACTGCTTCGGCGGTATTAAGACACAGCTAATGCAATTCATTCTCATAACTTTGATAGTTGATTATCTTGTCTACTGCTTCGGCGGTATTAAGACCTTGGGTTATACCTTGAGCAATTCTCTCTGCTTGTGATTATCTTGTCTACTGCTTCGGCGGTATTAAGACAAGAAAATAATATATCCCATAATTCCAAAATTATAGATTATCTTGTCTACTGCTTCGGCGGTATTAAGACATAGGTAAAGAATAATTTACCTGTCTTTGGGTTGATTATCTTGTCTACTGCTTCGGCGGTATTAAGACCGTATCCACGAATTCATAAAAATTAGCCATAAGATTATCTTGTCTACTGCTTCGGCGGTATTAAGACATTGGTGTTATTATTTCTTCTTTTGAAATCATAAGATTATCTTGTCTACTGCTTCGGCGGTATTAAGACTGAAAGCCATTTTAATTTCCTCCCTTTGCCTCGACGTAAGATTATCTTGTCTACTGCTTCGGCGGTATTAAGACGCGTCAGCAATCGCCAACATTTCTGCATCGTAGATTATCTTGTCTACTGCTTCGGCGGTATTAAGACTTATGATTATCCCGGAAGTATATGAGTTGGGAAAATGACAGTTTTGTTTGTTGTTTTGGTTATGTTTCTCCAATTAGTGTTAAGGTATAAAGGAGAGAATTATTAAAAATTAATATCAATAAATTCTTAATTGTGGTAATATTTTCTAGGGTATTTAAATTTTAAGGATAAAAACATGATAAATATTTTTGCTTTGTGATAAAAATCATATTTTTGTTTAATATAGGTTAATGCTCAAGAAAGACATAATCTACAAATAATATTAACGAATAAAGAAAATGGAGAAGTTGATTGAGGATTTATTTTATCAAAAGATAGATGTGCGTTTTTTTACTGAAAAACGTTTGGAGATGCGGTATTGGATAGGTGCCGTGTTACGTAATAGATTTTTATATGCAGCAGAACAGGTGTTTGATGCAAATGGTTTGTCGTTGCGAAGTATTATTGATACGTTGACACTATCTAAAGACCATTTCCTTTTTAGACAATTTAATGGAGGTTTTCCTAAGGGTTTCCTTTTTGATTGCAGTCGTTTGCCACACGGACACTCAGGTTTTATCCTTGAGGCTGATAGAGTATATACTTTTTCTCTTATCATTGTTGGAGATAATGTGAAACTCAAGAGCCTTTTTATCGATGCATTAAAACTAATGTTGGAAAGTGGTTTCGGAACTCCTGTTTTACCTTTGATGACGATAGACATTTCTGCAGGGGACGTAATACGTGTACCGGAAGTGTTGGATGATTCGAAAAAGGTGTTGCTTGAAATAAATTTAAAAACGCCAGTAAATTTGATGCGTAATATTAATGCTGCTGGAAATGGATTCCAGAACAAGCTTAATAATTTCCCTTCTTTTTATCAGTTTATGCGTTCTTTGGCCTTCAGATTGGTTTCTTTAGAAATTCTATATACCGGCAATGTTAAATTCTTTGATAAAGACGGAATGAACAAACATATAGATTCTTATATAGAACAATCAATGTATGCTATGCTGTTAGATGCATGCATCTGCTATGAAAAATGTTATAGTACACCTAAAAAAGGAGAGAATAATGTTTATACTTTTGGCGGATATACCGGTAAATTAATTTTTGATAATGTTCCGGTACAATATATACCTCTTTTACGTTTTGCCTCTGGTTTAGGTGTAGGTGCCGATATTAATTTTGGAATGGGAAATTTTGATGTTATCGTCATTGATTCATAGCCTTGGTTGATAGCTGATGGTTATTTATTAGGGTGTCCAGTTTAACGTTCCCAATTTAGCCTACATTTTTAAGCTGTTTGGTACGTTCTGTAACCCAGTTTATGGACATGTGCTTCTTT
>CASFJQ010000038.1 GCA_949295065.1 uncultured Parabacteroides sp.
AAAGAAGCACATGTCCATAAACTGGGTTACAGAACGTACCAAACAGCTTAAAAATGTAGGCTAAATTGGGAACGTTAAACTGGACACCCTAATAAATAAAGTATTGGCTATACATGACCGTGTGGTGGTGACAGATGCTTTAGGAGAAGGCAGATTCCTGTTGGATTATTTGTCTTCGGATGTAGTGATGATCAATACAGGCAATAAAGAAATAGACGAGATAGAGGCAAGATACAAGGCTGAAAAAGACTGTATGTGCAAGAAGGTGGTATTCTATAAGCAGAATACGCCGGATTCTTTATGTTTTCTGTTAGAGTATGCGGAAACTTACGGTTGTATTGTACTGGATGATATGGAGGCTTATACCAGAAAGCATCTGTTGAAAGTATAAAAGAAAATACAGAATTAGGGAAACAGGAACTTCTGATGGCTGCCAAATAGAGCAAGGGAAAAGACTTGAATTGGTGGCATTGGGTAAGTAAGGGAATAATCAAGCCATTGGATACTGACGAACTGGTAATAGACTTGCTGCATCATCCTAAAGAGACTAAAAAGAGTATTGATGTAGAGTGTGGAATATCTTTGAATCGGAGAATCGGAAGTTTATAGCCTTATCTCCAAGCCACAGACAAAACAGCCGGTGGAAGTATTGGCACAGTCATTACAGACCAGTTGTTGCATCCGGATGGAAAGTACACCAAGGAAGATGTACGTGTTTATCTGGAATGGGCAATTGAAATGCGTAGAAGGGTAAAAGAGCAGTTGAAACGTATTGGCGGGATGGAGTTCTGGGATACCAATTTCTCTTATATAGACAAGGAAACACAGAAAGAGACTTTCGTTCCAGTGCCGGAAGAAAGAGGACGTGGATTGATTGGTGATTCTCCTTTACCTCCAGGGACATGTTATTCTGCTGCTTCGGATGGGGATAAGGTTGCTTTGGTAAAGATAGAAGTAATCACAATGGCAGGCAATGGAAAGTTGAACATCAGTAGGACTAATTCTGCTACCGTAAAAGAGGATATTAAGAATACGTATAACTATATGAGGGCGAATGAGAAAATGTTGCTTTCTCAACAACGTTCGTTTGCCAACATTGATGTGACGGTTCAGGTAACAGCTTTATTAGGTTCTACAGTACAGAGTGGAATTGGTGGAGCGGTCTTTGCTGCTATAATTTCATCGGTATTCAGCAAGAACTTGAAGCCGGCTTTGGGTATTATCGGCAATATATCTATCGGTGGAGCTATAGAGCGTGCTATCAATCTCAGTGATAAGGTTTCTATACTGTCGGAAAACGGAGCAAAGACGGTACTTGTGCCTATGGATAATCTTGCAGAACTTTCTACTTTGCCGACTACGGTTTTAGGCAAGACTGATGTTCCTTTTTATACCAATACACAAATGATTATTCAGAAGATGATGTGGTAAATGTATGGTTCAGATGAAAAGATTGATAAATAACATGAATTAAATGTCTAATATTAGAATTATAAATGGTTAGTTTTTTTCAAACAATAAGTTTAATTAAAAAAATCACACTAATTTTACTGACAGATTATCACAAACAAGGATAATCCTCTGTCTTGTTAGCAAAAGCATTTAAAAACAACTTTTTAAGATAAAATAAAAAACATATTCAGCCATGAAAAAAATACTTGTGACCTATGATATGTTCCGTGAAGGATTCACCGAATTGGAAAAGCTTTATGACGTAACCTTTCCCGACGGACGCGATTTCACTTACGAGGAAGTGTATGAAATGATTCCGGAATATGATGTTCTGTGTTCAATGTTCGACTTTCCGGTAAATAAAAAGTTGGTGGATCATGCTCCGAAACTAAAACTTGTATCCAACTATGCTGTTGGGTATAACAATATAGATGTGGCTTATTGTTTGGAAAAAGGTATAACAGTAACCAACACTCCTGGTCCTGTTACTGCCCCTACTGCCAATATTGCATTGGGATTAATGCTCGACACTGCACGCCGCATAACAGAATGCGACCGTAAACTCCGCAGATTGGGCAAACAGATGAAAGTGGGTGTGCTGGAGAATTTAGGTATTCCAATTGAGGGTAAAACATTAGGCATAATTGGAATGGGGCGCATCGGACAGGCTTTGGCAAAACGTGCCGTCGCTTGCAATATGAATATTCTTTATCATAACCGCCATCGCCTGACGCCCAAAAAAGAAGCGGCAATTCCAGCTCGTTATGTTTCAAAAGAAGAACTGCTGGCACAATCAGATTTTGTTTCAATCAATGCGCCTTATACACCGGAAACATATCACATCATCGGAGAAAATGAGCTGAAGCAAATGAAATCTTCAGCTGTACTGATTAATACGGCACGAGGTCCGCTGGTGGACGAGCATGCACTGGTCAAGGCTCTGCAGGACGGAACTATCCACGGCGCTGGATTGGATGTTTTCGAGTTTGGCGACCATCCTCTACCTGAATTATTAGAACTGGAAAATGTTGTTCTTTGTCCGCATATCGGAACACAGACATACGAAACCCGAGTTATCATGGCTCAAACTGTTTGTGACAACGTAATTGGTTTTCTGGAAGGTGACCGTCCTATTACACGGGTGTTGCATCCGTAAAAATAAATATTAAACATTAGAAATTAAACACATAAGAATTGAAAAAAGGTTGAATAAACCGATATTTGTAAAATAATCATCAATCAAAATCTATTAATTATGGATATTCAAAAAATCAATCATTACAAATCTTTATTCGACTCTATAGTTCATGAAATTTTAGATGATAACAATGAAACAATGGAAGTTTGGTATGCACGTGAACTTCAAAGTGTTTTAGGTTATGTCAGATGGGAGAATTTTTCTGTAGCTATAGCTCGAGCTCATGAATCTTGCAAATCCCAAGGTATTAGCGTTGACGATCATTTTCGTGAAATCACGAAAATGATAAATTTGGCAAAAGGTGCTAAGCGCGAAATACAAGATTTCATGCTCACTAGATATGCATGTTATCTTATAGCACAAAATGGTGACCCTAAAAAGGAAGAAATAGCATTTGCTCAAAGTTATTTTGCTGTACAAACACGAAAAGCAGAATTAATAGAAGAACGATTACAATTATTATCCAGACTAGAAACACGTGAAAAATTAAGAATTTCAGAAAAACAATTAAGTAAAAATATTTATGAACGAGGAGTTGATGATAAAGGTTTTGCCAGAATACGTTCAAAAGGTGATACGGCTTTATTTGGAGGCTTAACAACCGAACAAATGAAACATCGCCTCGGGGTGAAAAGTGGACCATTAGCTGACCATTTACCTACCCTAACCATTGCTGCAAAAAATCTTGCTACAGAAATGACAAACTACAATGTTGAGCAAAAGGATTTAAGAGGTGAAAATCCAATTACAATTGAGCATGTACAAAATAATAAAAGTGTTCGTGGAATGTTATTAGAAAGGGGAATTCAGCCAGAGAATCTACCTCCTGCTGAAAATATAAAAAAGGTCGAGCGTCGAGTAGCAAAAGAAGAAAGACAAATGTTAAAGGAATCTACTAAATTGCCTAAGAAAAAATAATTACCACATGGAAAAAGTAAGATATGCCAGCATTTAAAGTTGCCATATCTTACTTAATTACATTTTCAGTTAATATTCAATATCGGCCCAATCAACTCCCACAACCCCATATAACGCAACATAAACTCAACTCCACCCAACACATGGCTGGGCATCGAAAGGTCAACCAGTGTTGATGACTGCCAAAGCTTATGTGCATTCACAGCATTGGAATATGGGACGAAATCGTCTTTCGGTGAATGATAAAGCACAATCGGAGTCTGAGGTTGTAATGAAGTATTCACCAATGAATTTTTCCGCAAAGCCTCAATGACAGACAGGACATCCTTATTGTTGTTGTAAGTCGGTGCAGCAAAAAAATCGGGATGCAACACTTTGGTGATATCATTTCCCAAAGCATTGTGCCATTCCGAAAGCGGTCGTGTAGAAAACATTTCATTCAGACCTTCATCTATAATCTGAGGAGTATATAAGTTCTCATCGCTTACAGTCAACTGCTCTCCATAAACCATGCCTCGTATCAGATATGGAGCATATCCGGTACGCATATAAGACAGTGAACCGATTTCAGGAGAAGTGAAAATTTCCAAAGTATTAACAAGGTCGTATGCGCCACCACCGGCATATGCTGCTCGGATTGATTCAGCCTGCCCACGGTTTTCAAGTTCCAACAAAGTAGCAATTGTTGCCTGTCCGCCTTGGGAATAGCCGAAGAGTTCCAAATCATCGTCATTTTCCGTAATAGATTTGTATTTCAAATATTCCCGTGCAGCTTCAATCATATCGGCACAAACTGTTCCTGTAAGTTTGTTATGCAAATATGGATGCTGACGGTCGGGAGTCTGACTGGAGCCATAACCCAGATAATCCGCCATTACAACGATATGTCCGCTAATTACAGGCATCATCTCATAATAGAAAAGCTGCGTTGATGGTGCTTCTTCCATATCCAAGGTGCCGTGCTGTATGCTCAGTAAATGGTCATATGAAATTGTTCCTTCAGGTATTGCTATCACTCCGGAAGCTGTAACTTGTTTTCCATCTACACCTGTTGTTTTATATTCAATAGCAGCCACATCGACATTACAAATCAAGGAAATCAGCAATTCTTCGGGAACATCTATTCCCTGGCTAGCAGCAAAGTTCACTACTTGGGCTACTATTTCAGTCTTGTCAATACGTTTTTCAGCGATAATTCCACTAAGATACCGGTTTGTTTCTTCAGGTTCTTCAAATGGAGTATCATCCTTATTACAAGCTGACATAAATATCAGGAACAACAGAAGCAGCAGTTTACTTGTAAGATATTTGTTCATTTTCCGTAAATTTATTGGTTAGCTAAATATCTGTAAAATTAATGATTTGTTGCAAAAGCAAAAAAACTTTGTTATATTTAATGCATTGTTTCTGAAGTGTTGGGAATAATTTGCAATACTATAAATATGAAAATAAGAAAACTAAATAAATCAGAACAAAAGCAGGCAATCAAACTGGCATTGGAAGTATTTATAGTTTGTGGAAAAGCTGACTATAATAAAGAAGGATTGGATGTGTTCATAAGTTTTATTAACGATGAAAGCCATATACGCGAACTGACATTTTGGGGAGCGTTTACCGAATCAGATATATTGGTCGGAATGTTGGCAATGCGTGAAAGAGACCATCATTTATCAATGTTTTTCATTCGTCCGGAACATCACAGGAAAGGCATAGGGAAAGCTTTGTTTGCTTTCGCCACACAAAAGCATCCTTACCAGAACATTACAGTAAATTCCTCAACATATGCTGTACCTTTTTACAAAAACTTGGGCTTTATTCCCTTGGATGATGCGCGGAATTATCATGGATTGGTAAGTGTTCCGATGAAAAGATTTTCATTCCGGCTTCGTGCTTGGCAAATTTCTGATGTTCCATCTTTAGCTCAATATTTGAATAACAAAAAGATTTGGGACAACTGTCGGGACCGCCTTCCTTTTCCTTATACGGAAGAAGACGCACGTTCTTTTATCGAATATGCAATGAGCCAGCAGGAGCAATGTGAATTCTGCATCGAAATAAATAATGAGGCTGTTGGCAATATCAGTTTTATGCGTGGAAATGATGTTGAACGTTTCAATGTAGAAACAGGTTATTGGCTTGCTGAACCTTTCTGGAACCAAGGCATTGCAGGTGAAGCGCTTCAAGAAGCTCTTCGCCGTTATTTTACTACAACGAATGTCATCCGTATAGTCGCCAATGTTTTTGAGAACAATATAGCTTCAATGCGGGTGCTTGAAAAAGTTGGATTCCGAAAAGTCGGCATTCATCATAAAGCATGTTTCAAAAACAATTGTTTTTTGGATATACATTGTTTTGAGTTGTTGAAAGAAGAATTTGTTATACACTAAGTAAAATGAGCACTTCAATAATAATATTCCTATTACCTTGTTTATTTCTGTTTCACGAACTGGAAGAAATTCTAATGATACCTTCGTGGATTAAGAAGAATAACACCGAAATGTATACCCGTTTTCCAAAATTCAAATCTCTCATATGGAAAATGGAACAAATAACAAGACGGAAAATTACAATAATCGCTATTGAAGAATTCCTAATAGTATTTACTTGCACAATTATAAGTGAGCAGACAGGAAATCTTGCAGCTTGGTATTGCTGTTTGATTGCCTTTGGCATACACCTTATTATCCACTTTATCCAGTTTTTATTATGGAAAAGATACATACCTGCGATAGCAACTTCATCATTATGCCTTCCTTTTTGTATAGTAGCTTTCCTCTCAACTTATGAATTCTTTACCTCATATGAACAGGTTGTATATGTATTAATCGGAATATTATCAGGCGGACTGAATTTGTTTATAATGCATATGATTGTAAATAGAATCCGAGACTAAAGATATATAAGTTTTTACTTTGAACGAACAATTACAAAAATGTATTTTCCTCTCAATCAATAGCATCCAGAGCTTTTCTGAAATAAACCATATCCTTCAACACCTTCCCTTCCTCTATAATAGGATGGTCATAATTATCAGTGAAAAAGTTCGGGACAATATGGGAATAAACAAATCCGCATTTCTGATAAAATGAAATTGTCTGCCTGCTATCACCTGTGCCGACAATCATTAAATCAAAACTAGCTTTATAATAGTGGCATAAGTATTCAACCATCATCCTTCCTAACCCTTGCCTCTGACATTCCGGAGCAACAGCCAGATTTTTAAGTTCGCAAACGCCGTTTGTTTCATCGGTAACGACAGCAGAACAGACTGGTTCATTATCTGAATTATACATAACAAACATATCTCCCCTGTCCAGATATTTATCTATCATTGACTCCTGTTCATCAGCAAGAAACAGAAGCGGCATAAAATGTTTCTTATTATTTATGATTTTTTCAATTTGCATAATTGTAACATATTGTTCCGATAAAAATAATAATTTTATGTTTCATTGAAAACATATACTAAACTTTCATCATACGTTGATGATAAATCCGACCCTATTACCAAAACATAAATCAATTTTATTCGCGTATTCCGCCGAATTTATGTAAGTTTGCAGATTGATTGTAAAAAGCAATAAAGTAACACAAAATAAAGAGTAAAATCATGTACAGAACAAGAACATGTGGAAACTTGCGTCTGGCTGACGAAGGACTGATAGTTACTTTGGCCGGATGGGTTCAGAAGACTCGTAAAATGGGTGGTATGACATTCGTGGACTTGCGCGACCGTTATGGAATCACTCAGTTGGTTTTCAACCATGAAGTTGATGCTGAGCTTTGCGAAAAGGCAAACAAACTTGGCCGTGAATATGTAATTCAGGTAACAGGAACAGTTCGCGAACGTTCAAGCAAGAATCCTAATATCCCGACAGGTGAAATCGAACTTGTTGTTTCAAAGCTGAATATATTGAATTCGGCTGTAACTCCTCCTTTCACTATCGAAGATGATACAGACGGTGGCGACGATTTGAGAATGAAATATCGTTATCTGGATTTGCGCCGTAACGCTGTTCGCAAAAACTTGGAATTGCGTCATAAAATGGCTTTCGAAGTGCGCAGCTATCTTGATAAAGAAGGTTTCCTTGAAGTTGAAACTCCAGTATTGATCAAATCAACACCGGAAGGTGCACGTGACTTCGTTGTTCCTTCACGTATGAATCCTGGACAGTTCTATGCTTTGCCTCAGTCACCTCAGACTTTCAAGCAGCTGTTGATGGTTTCTGGTTTTGACCGTTATTTCCAGATTGTAAAATGTTTCCGCGACGAAGACTTGCGTGCTGACCGTCAGCCTGAGTTTACTCAGATTGACTGCGAAATGAGCTTCGTTGAACAGGAAGATGTTATCCAGACATTCGAAGGAATGGCTAAGCACTTGTTCAAGACTATCCGCGGAATTGAGATAAAAGAACCGTTCCAGCGTATGTCATGGCAAGACGCTATGAAATACTACGGAAGCGACAAACCGGATTTGCGTTTCGGCATGAAATTCGTGGAATTAATGGATATAATGAAAGGCCACGGTTTCTCAGTGTTCGACAACGCTGCTTATATCGGTGGTATTTGCGCTGAAGGTGCTGCTACTTACACTCGCAAGCAGTTGGATGCTTTGACAGACTTCGTTAAACGTCCGCAAATCGGTGCTAAAGGTATGGTTTATGCTCGTGTTGAAGCAGACGGAAATGTAAAATCTAGCGTTGACAAATTCTACTCTCAGGAAGTTCTTCAGCAGATGAAGGAAGCATTCGGTGCAAAACCGGGCGACTTGATTCTTATCCTTTCAGGAGAAGATGCTATGAAGACTCGCAAGCAATTGTGCGAATTGCGTCTTGAAGTTGCCGAACAGCTTGGTTTGCGCGACAAGAATAAATTCGCTTGCCTTTGGGTTGTTGATTTCCCATTGTTCGAGTGGAGCGAAGAAGACCAGCGTTTCTATGCAATGCACCATCCGTTCACTTCTCCAAAACCGGAAGATGTTCCTTTGTTGGACACTGACCCGGGTGCTGTACGTGCAAATGCATACGATATGGTTATCAACGGTGTTGAAGTTGGTGGCGGTTCAATCCGTATCCACGACAGCCAGTTGCAGGACAAGATGTTCAAGCTGTTAGGCTTCACTGAAGAAAAGGCTCAAGAACAGTTCGGATTCCTGATGAATGCATTCAAATATGGTGCGCCTCCTCACGGTGGTTTGGCTTATGGTCTTGACCGTTGGGTTTCATTGTTCGCCGGTTTGGATTCAATCCGTGACTGTATCGCATTCCCTAAGAACAATTCAGGACGTGACGTAATGATTGATGCTCCTTCTGCAATCGATGATGTTCAGCTTGATGAACTTAATCTTAAGATTGACATTAAGGAGAAATAAATTATAGATGGCGAGTTGACAAGGTTACAAGTTGACGAGTCGAACAAAAGCCGATAGAAATCTGATAAAAATTTCTATCGGCTTTTTGTATAAAGTATATTCAATTTTATTATGCGATAAAGAGAGCTATAATGGTGTATGTATAAACAAAAACGAGTTGACAACCCTGATACCTTGTCAACTCGTCTCTCTTTAACCTGATATATTATTTACCGCTTAAAACATTCTCCAATGTCTCATGCAGAACTTCCTCACGCAAGTCACGTCCGATAATCTTTCCATCCGGATCAAGGAGAACATTTGATGGAATGCCGCGAACTGCATATAAGCCCGGAACTTCAGAATCCCAATACTTAAGGTCTGAAACATGAGTCCAAGTCAGTTTATCATCAGCAATCGCCTTCAACCAGCGTTTCTTGTCCTTATCCAGTGAAATACCGATTATTGTAAAGTTCTTGTCTTTATACTTATTGTATGCTGCCACCACATTAGGATTTTCCTTGCGGCATGGAGGACACCATGAAGCCCAGAAATCAAGCAACACATATTTTCCTCTGAAATCAGACAACGACACTTTCACTCCTGCTGTATCAGGCAATGAAAACTCAGGAGCAATCTGGCCAATCTGAACTTTCTCCAACTTGGCAATAATACCATCCAAATCTGTCACATAAGGGCAAGACGACAAAGAAGCGTCAATCTTGGCTCTCGTAGCCTTCAAATCATCAAGAGGCAACTGATAAGTAAAATAACGATACAAATAAAATGCAGCAGCAGACGAAGTCGGATATTTTGTAATCAAGCTGTCAATATTGAATCCGTCAGAAAACACCTTTTCCGCATTGCTTTGGAATATAGCGTTTTCCTGAGAATTAAGCACCTCAGTAATCTTTCCTTCCTTATTCATTGTCACAGTCATTTCACTGTTTTCAACGAATAGCTGTGAAGGATAATCCATTTCCTCAGTCTGCAAACCATAAAGAAGCGGCTGAGCCACTTTTCCCTCAAAGCGGAAACTTCCGTCCTTTATTTCAGCTAAATCCTCAACAAAGAACATCTTGTTTCTGAATGATTTCAGATATATCTTTCCGGAAGACACACCATCCATCTTTCCTTCTATAACATAGCCTTCAGGCTTCTGCTGGCAGCCGGCAAACAAAGCCGATACCAGAATAAATAAACCTACTTTCTTTATCATTTCCTTTTGTTTTTATATCTTCCTTTTTTCTTTGTTTCGTTTCCGTATTCTATAGCTCTCACCGGACAATTATGAATACATGCAAGACATTGTGTGCAAGTGCCTTTCCAAACAGGTCTTTTGTCTTTGCCAATCTCTATAACCGACGAAGGGCAAACATCGGCACACAATCCGCAGCCAATGCAGTTTTCCGTTGCATAAAACTTCTTCCTGTCTGCCATAAATTTACAGAACAAAGGATAAACCATCTTCGTCTTCAATCCGGGCATAGAGCCTTTTGTATATAAATCATCCGAATTGCTTTCCTCGCCCTTTATCACCTTTGCTATCTGTGCAATTCTGGCAGGAACTGCATCCAGCTTCTTTTCTTCCAAATCCTTGGAATCCACATCAAAGCCGGGCAGCAGAATATAATTGTTCGGCATCTGCACAGAGAAATATCCTGTAAGAGAAATTCCTTTCTTTGCCAGTGCCTTGCCGAAAACATCGGCAGCCAGACCGCAATCATCGCCGCACGAGCAAACTGCCCACACAGGCTGACCTGCATAACCCGCAGCTTCCCAGACTTTCAGAAATTCCATAATCGAAACAGCCGGTCCCCAGCTATGAACCGGAAACACAAATATTATCTTCTCCTCCGGCTTCAATTCCGGAAGAGAATTATGCGACACCAACCCATAATCTTTCACCGGAAACATCTGTTCTCCGGTTTCCTCACTCAAAAGGCGTGCCGCATAGGTTGAATTCCCGGTTGCAGAGAAATATAAAATCATAGCAACATTATTTTCCCATTTCCAAATTCTTCACCAGAAGTCCGCGAACCTCTTCTTCCGACATATTTCTCCTTCCGGCATAGTCTTTCATCTGCTCTTCCGAAACTGTTCCAATCATAAAATAAGAACTTTCAGGATGAGCAATATACAAACCGCTCACAGCAGCAGTAGGCAACATTGCCCCATTCTCTGTCAGAGAAATGCCGATACGAGAGAAATCAAGAAGCTCGTCAAGAATAAAATTCAGTTTCTGATCCGGCAGCGAAGGATAACCCACAGCCGGACGTATTCCCTTATATTTCACCTTGAACATTTCGTCAACAGTCAAATCCTCGTCCGGAGCATAACCCCAGTACTGCTTGCGTACCTTCTCATGCAAATACTCAGCCGTTGCCTCAGCCAATCGGTCAGTAAGAGTTTGCAGAAGCACTGTATTATATGTGTCGCCCTCAGCCTCAAATTCCTCCTTCAGCTTGTCAGAACCAAAACCACCGGTCACGGCAAAAGCACCCACATAATCCGTCTTGCCCGCAGTTTCCGTCATCACATAATCCGCCAGAGATTTATACACGCCATCTTCTCTCTTCGCCTGCTGGCGCAATGTCGGGATACGAACAGATGAATTTATCACCAAATCATCACCTTCGCTATGTGCCGGGAAAAATCCGTAAAGCGCACGGCAATAATCAGCCTTCATACCGGACAGTCTGTTCAGCAATCGCAAAGCCTCCTTGTGAAGCTGCATAGCTTCCGAAGCTTTTGCGCGCTCATCTTCCGGAAAAGAAGCAAGCCACATAGCGCGGCACGAGTCGCAACCGTGGATATTGGCAATACCGGCAAACTTGCCTCCCAATTTCCAGGCATGGAAAAAGAATGTCCAATTTATATATGGTATAACATCGTCAATCGAAACAGACATAGAATGTACTCCCTGCTGAGCCGGAACACACGGACTATAACCAGCCCAGTCAATCTCAACTTTCTTCGAGCGAGCCTCAGAAAGAGAAACAAGCTCAACAGACTTAGCTCCAACAGAAGCCCTCAACGCATCATACTCACGTTTAAGCTCTTCGATATAAGCATCCCTTGTGTCCTTGTTAAGCAGCTTAGCAGCAATAATCGGATTCTGCGACGCATCCAGAACATGGATAACAGGATAATCATAATGCGGAGCAATTTTCACCGCAGTATGCAATTTTGAGGTAGTAGCACCACCAACCATAATAGGAATATTCAGTCCTGCCTTCTGCATCTCCCTGGTCACATTCACCATCTCCTCAAGCGAAGGAGTAATCAGGCCTGAAAGACACACCAAATCCGGCTTCTCCTCAATTGCGGTACGGACAATCTTCTCTGCAGGCACCATCACACCAAGGTCGATAACCTCATAATTGTTGCAAGCCAGAACTATAGAAACAATATTCTTTCCAATATCGTGAACATCGCCCTTCACTGTTGCAAACACAACCTTTCCCGCTTTAGTCGAACCAGCACTGCTATTCTCAGCCTCAATTGCAGGCTGAAGAATAGCCACAGCTTTCTTCATTGTGCGGGCAGTTTTCACCACCTGTGGCAGAAACATCTTTCCTGCGCCAAACAAGTCGCCCACCTTGTTCATTCCGCTCATCAGCGGACCTTCAATTATATTCACAGCCTTAGGATAAACACCCAAAGCCTCATGTAAATCTTCTTCAAGATGCTCGCCCACACCTTTAATCAAGGCATATTCCAGACGCTCCTGAAGCGAAGCCTCGCGCCAAGCCTCATGTTTTTCCTCATGACCGCCTTTGTCCACAGCCTGCATCTTCTGGGCATAGGCAATCAGATCTTCCGCAGCATCCGCACGGCGAGCCAGGATAACATCTTCAAGCAAATCTCTCAACTCCGGCTCTATATCTTCATACAACACCGATGATGAAGGATTCACAATACCCATATCCATACCTTTGGCAATAGCATGATAAAGGAACACCGCATGCATAGCTTCACGCAGATAATTGTTTCCACGGAACGAGAATGAAAGATTGCTCACACCACCGCTCACCTTCGCCCCCGGCAAATTATTCTTTATCCATTCAACGGCGCGGATAAAGTCAAGTCCGTAATTGTTATGCTCCTCAATACCTGTAGCGATAGCAAGGACATTTGGGTCGAATATTATATCATTAGGATTGAATCCAACTTCATCGCAGAGCAGTCTGTATGCACGGCCGCAAATCTCCGCCTTTCTCTCAAACGTATCAGCCTGACCTTTTTCATCGAATGCCATAACCACAACCGCAGCCCCAAGCTGCCTGATGCGGCGTGCATGATTCAGGAATTCCTCCTCACCGCCTTTCAGCGAAATAGAGTTAACAATGCTCTTTCCCTGGACGCACATCAGTCCTTCCTCGATAACTTCCCACTTAGACGAATCAATCATCACCGGCACACGGGCAATATCCGGCTCAGCAGCAATAAGATTCAGGAATGTCTTCATCTCTTTTACAGTGTCCAACATTCCGTCGTCCATATTTATATCCAGAATCTGCGCACCATCTTCCACCTGCTTGCGGGCAATCACAAGAGCCTCTTCATAGTTTCCTTCCTTAATCAGACGGAGGAACTTTCTCGAACCGGCGACATTACATCTCTCGCCCACATTCACGAAGTTATTCTCCGGCTTCACCTCAAGCAGCTCCAGACCGGACAGCCACAGGCAATCAGCCTTCTTCACCGGCACATGAGGTTTAGCTCCTTTCACAAGTTTCGGGAACTGGGCAATATGAGCAGGAGTTGTTCCACAGCATCCGCCCAGGATATTCACCAGACCTTCGTCGATGAAAGGCTTCACGTGCACCGCCATTTTCTCCGGAGTCTCATCATAAGCACCGAAGCTGTTAGGCAATCCCGCATTAGGATAAGCACTTATATAATAAGGCGCATTATTTGCCAACTCTGCAAGATAAGGCTTCATATCTGCCGCACCGAAAGAGCAGTTCAGCCCCACACTCACAATATTGGTATGCTGCACCGAAGCCAAAAAAGCCATCAGCGTCTGTCCCGAGAAAGTGCGTCCGCCCTGAGCCGACAATGTCAGCGACAACATAATAGGCAAATCCTTGCCCATTTCCTTCAGCACCGTATCGGCAGCTTCAAGTCCAGCCTTCACATTTAGAGTGTCGAAAGTAGTCTCAAACAGAATAATATCCACACCGCCCTCAACAAGTCCCTCAACCTGTTCCTTATAGGCAGCATACAAATCCCTGTATGTCACGGCGCGGAAAGCAGGGTCGTTCACATCCGGACTCATCGAAGCCGTCTTGTTGGTCGGACCGATTGAACCCGCCACAAAAACAGTGCGTTCCGGAAATTCCCGCATAAAACCATCGGCAACCTCACGCGCCAGCTTTCCCGCAGCCACGTTAATCTCCTTCACATACGCCTGCATACCATAATCCTCCATCGACACGGCATTGGCATTGAAAGTGTTGGTAGCAAAAATATCAGCACCTGCATCCAGATACTGACGGTGAATGGACTTTATCACATCCGGACGAGTCAGGCAAAGCAAATCATTGTTGCCCTTCAGCTGTCCGGGGAAATCGGCAAAACGCTCGCCACGATAGTCCTCTTCCTTCAGCCCGAAAGTCTGGACCATCGTTCCCATACCTCCATCCAATATCAAAATACGCTCACCGAGGAGCGACAAAAATTTTTCCTTATTCATTCAAGCAGTTTTGTGAAGTTTGTTATCTTTTGAACACACGGTCCATCTCACGCCTGTCGTCACGCTCACGTATTGAATCGCGCTTGTCATATTCCTTCTTACCTCTGGCAATCGCAATCACCACCTTTGCCAGTCCTTTTTCATTGATGAACAAACGGGTAGGAACTACAGTGAATCCCGAAGTATGCACCGAAGCCGCAATCTTCCTCAGCTCCTTCTTTGTCAGGAGCAGCTTGCGGTCGCGGCGTGCCGTATGATTGTTATATGTTCCGTAGAAATATTCCGCGATATACATATTCTTTACCCAAAGCTCGCCTTTCTCCACGATGCAGAAAGTATCAACCAGACTAGCCTTGCCCAAGCGCAAAGACTTTATCTCAGTTCCTGTCAGCACAATACCGGCAGTAAACGTATCCAGCAATTCATAATCAAACGTGGCTCTCTTGTTCTTAATCACCACGTCTTTCTTTATTTTCTCTTTCATTTTCTCAGCCTTTTAAATTAATCAGACATGCAACCCCGGCATCAGAACCTCAACAAGCAGCTCCACCAATATCGGGAACACTATAATAAAGATAGTCGAAACAATTGTAACCTTCAGCCTGTCTTTAGTCTCAACCTTCATAAACAAAGGCAATCCTTCCCAAACTATTCGAAGCGTATAAATCACAAATACATACAAAAAGAACAAGTCCGGAATAAGCATCCTTATAATAGTCAGAGCATACATATATGCCGAAGCATACCCGATAAAATGCTGCCAACGGCGAAGCTTGCGATGCATATCCACAAACTTCGAGCAGAATTTCTTTATATAGTAAGAAGCCAGATAAAATCCTCCGGTATATGCCACCACCGTCCTTATTGCATTCTTAAGTGCCAGCTCCAGCACAAACTCCTTAAGGGTGAAAACACTCAGAAACGAAGCCAGAGTCAAAAGCCCTATCAGCGGATAAAGAAAATTGGCAAAAAAAGGGTCATCCTTATAATCCACTCCTCTTTCTTCAGCCTTATCTTCCTTGTTTGCTATTATATTCCAGGCACGGTTTGGCTGAAAAGTCACTACTAGCACCCAGCTAAATATTTTCTTGTACATAAATGTATATTATATTGTTATTAATTGCTTTGTTAGTTGACGAGTTGACAAGTTGACAAGTTGACAAGACTACAGAAAATAAGACTATTCTACTTGACTTCTTAACTACTTGACTCCTTGACTACTTTACCTCCTTGACTACTTTACCTCCTCTCCCGTCTCCAACACCGAATAAACCTCCGACGCATTCCACACAAACCCCGGATAATTCGAATTGAACTGTTTCGGATAAATCACCTGAAACCTTATAGTATCATCCGTTCTTTCTGGAGAAGTCTTTGCCCATTCCACAAAATCAGTCAAATCGAACGCCTGAGGCAAAACCTTCTGCTCCGTAACTGAATCATTCTCGGCAATCGAACCGAACGAGCGCAGATAAAGGCGATAAACCTTCCGGCTGCTGTCGGCAGTATATACAAGCCCTTCGGCAGGAAGGAAACTCATCCGGAACGAATCCACCTGAGTCTGATAATGACTGCTATATTCCATATACAGAAACAGATGATTGCTTACGAATCCGCCCTTCGGAATATCGAAGTCCAGGAAATGCTCATCAGCCCTTATCATTGTATCCGGTTCAGCCAGCATCAGCTGCTCCCATTTAGGCACAGGCTTATAAATCAGCCAGTCCGTATGCCAGATACCTTGCAGCGTGTCAGTCTGCGTGTCATAGTTTATCTGAAAATCCACCAGGCAGCAGTCTGCATCTTTCACAGCCAGAGTGTCCAGCTCCTGTGCTTCCAGCTTCATCCCGTTCCTCAGATGTATCTGCTTCCCGTCTGCCAGGCGCACCACTCCCGCCTGTGAGCCGAATTTCACTATTGTTCCGGATTCACCCATGCATGAGAACATCGCTACGGATGATATCAAACAAATTATATATTGTCCTATCCGACTCAAATATTTGTCCATAATTCTTTCATTTGTTTTATTTTCAGGGTTATATATCTTGCTTCCTCAATATCCGAAAACCATGCCCGATATATTTCCATTTTAAGGAACAAAAATAATAATAAAAAGTGATAATGAGAAATTTGTTTTGAAGAGAAGAATAGGTGTTTGATTTCAACAGATTTTAAATATTCATTGTTTTAGCGTATAATTTTTCAATAACATTCACCTCTTAGGTTTCACCAACATAATCACCCTATTGTCATCCTCTCCCAATTTTGAAGCAATTTTCTTTAGTTTTCCTTTAAGCTTTCCGTCCTCATAATCCCGGCAAAGTTCAAAGGCATCAAGTGTTGCCCATAATTCGCCTTTGGAATTTATCGGAGTGAACATTACCATGTATAATTCCTTTTTACTGGTATAATCTCCATTATATGTGATATAACTGAAAAAATCTTTTTCCTTTGTATCATACACAAAATACGTTCTCGGAAATCCTTCTTGTTTTCTAAAGTCATACACATTCTTTACGCTTTCCATAAAGTAATAACTGTTGGAAATCAATCTTAAAACCACATGGAATTCCGGATTCATGGTATGAAGTGGCGGTGTTCGAACAATAAACGGACGTAAACTGTAATCCGGCATTAATGTATAAATTGTATCCGATGAAGATTCCGACAAAATCCAATTGTTATTATATGGAATTATCCTACTATAAGCCCCTGGCCCAGCTGCCCTTGTTCCACCTTCATATCTTAGAAGCTGAATGAAGAGTTTCTTCTCTTTATATGGGACTTTAATCTCTCTGGTTATACTGCCGTCTTGCTTAGACACGAGTAAAAACGGTATATCTGCATTACATTCATCATAACAAATCAGGTTATCTTTATCATAATTGAACATATCAGTATAAAACTGAGTATCACCCTCCTGCTTCTGCATGAAACTTCGTTTAAAGTTTCCTTCCAAATCATAAACCTTTATTTTTCTTGCCCAAAAATCGTTTATAAACAATTCTTCTTTTTCTTCGTCCAAAATCACATTATAAAAAGAGATGTATTCTTCGCCACCTTGTCCTTTGCGGTTTATCTTACGGATGGCTTTTCCTTTGCGGTCATACACAAAAATATCTCCGTCTTTCCTGTAATTGGCGACTATAATATATTTCTCGCCTACTGCCTGCACATTACCTTGATTAATAAACTCATCATTTGTCTCCAGCGGAATATATTCCACATCCATAAAGTCCTGAAGAACCAGTTCTTTTTTGGGGGAATAACTGCTTTTGGTTACATCTACTGTTACTAAACCGTTGGTCGAAGAGTTTCCACTACAGCCTGTCATTAAGAACAGGATGATAATCTCTAAAAGAGTCAATATTACCAGATTTTTCATAATACTAATATTAAATTTAAACATCAAGTCATAACATACATTTCTTAATTTCGTAGTTATGACTAAATCCAAAAGTCTAATTAAAATTATCGATTCACCTATGTGGGTTAATCGGCTCACCTAGGTGAATTGATTAACTCACCTAGGTGGATTGATTGGCTCACCTAGGTGAGTCGATATTTTGATAACTAAAAAAGCAATATATTATAATGGTAATCATAAGGAAGGATTGCATTCAATACAACTTGACTTAGGATACTATATAATAATATATTTACTTTACTATATTTTTTGCTTATCCAAGATATTAAGCAATTCATCACTTCTTCTTTTAACAGTATTAAAAGAAGGTTTCATTATCAAAGTATTATACTTTTGATTGTAAAGATATGAGGAAAAGTATCAGGATAACCTGACACTTAAAGAAAGAATTAAACACATGTATTACAAACGATTAAAGCACAAGCATAATATTTATTACCTGACACTTTTAGTTAAAATAATAAAATTTGCTGTTCCAATTCACCTTTTCCCCATTTTCGGCTATTGTCCAGGCGATTTCTGATACGTTGTTTTTTCTTGTCGAGGTTATCATATTCGATTCCCAAAATTGAGAGCTGTTTGCTTAATCTGATAGCTTAATAAGGTTACCTTACTTTTCTGTTTAAGCATATAAAAAGGTATGTTCGGTAGGAAAAATGTATGATACACTTCAAAGTTCGGTAGGAAAAATGCGCAATTTATTTAAAAGTTCGGTAGAAAAAATGTATATTTGTAACATAGCAATCAAAATATATGTATTATGCATAGAAATATTATCGAACAACTTAAAGTATGGAAAAACAGAAGCGGTAGGAAGCCTCTTGTATTAGCCGGAGCACGTCAGGTTGGTAAGACTTACATTCTTAAACAGTTTGGAGAACAAGAGTTTGCAAATGTAGCTTATATTAACTGCGATGACAATGAGCTAGCGAAAAACCTATTTTCGAAAGATTACGATATACAGCGTATTCTGTTAGCTATTGGAGCCATTACTGGACAGAGTATAGAAGCCGGTAAGACTTTGATTATTCTGGATGAAATACAGGAAGCACCACGTGGCTTATCGGTCTTGAAGTATTTCTATGAAAATGCACCGCAATATCATGTTGCTGTGGCAGGTTCACTGTTGGGAATAGCCATGCACCGTGGAGAATCTTTCCCGGTTGGTAAAGTGGATATATTGCATATATATCCTATGACTTATGATGAATTTCTACTAGCCAAAGGAAAGAAACAAATGGTTGACATCCTACGAGCCAAGGACTGGGCAACTGTGAAACTGCTAAAAAACGAGTATATCAAATTTTTAAGAGAGTATTACTTCGTTGGAGGAATGCCGGAGGCTGTAGCTGAGTTCGTATCATCTAATGATGCGAAGAAAGTAAGAACTGTACAAAATAACATACTCTTCACCTATCGGCAGGATATGTCAAAACACGTAACTACATCGGAAGCCAACCGCATAAGTATGGTTTGGCAGTCAATGCCCTCACAACTTGTAAAAGAAAACAAGAAATTCATCTATGGTGTTGTCCGTCCCGGTGCACGAGCAAAAGATTTCGAGACAGCTATTCAATGGCTGCAAGACGCAGGTCTAGTATACAAAGCTGAAAGAATTTCACAACCTAAGATTCCATTGAAATTTTATGCAGACATTTCAGCTTTCAAACTGTTCCTTCTTGATTGCGGACTACTTGGAGCCCTGAGCGAAACGCCGGCAGATAAACTTCTGGTTGCTGACAATGGTATGGAAGAAGCTAAAGGTGCATTTACAGAAAACTATGTCATGAGTCAGCTGACAGCAACATGCGGAAGTTCTGTATTCTACTACAGCAACGACGCAAAGCTGGAAATTGATTTTATCATACAGCATGGCAGTGACATAGTTCCAATAGAAGTAAAGGCTGAGGAAAACCTGCGTTCAAAGTCCCTGTCTTGTTTTGTTGCAGCAAATAAAGGTCTGCATGGTCTCCGTTTTTCCATGTCTGATTACCGTGAACAGGATTGGATGACCAATGTTCCGCTATATGCTGCATCCATTCTATTTCAAGAAAGTTAAAACAATAATATTTGCTGTTCCAATTCGCCTTTTTCCCATTTTCGGCTATTGTCCAGGCGATTCCTGATACGTTGTTTTTTCTTG
Source organism: uncultured Parabacteroides sp. (assembly GCA_949295065.1). GTDB lineage: Bacteria > Bacteroidota > Bacteroidia > Bacteroidales > Tannerellaceae > Parabacteroides. The sequence goes on from CASFJQ010000038.1 coordinate 20,190, forward strand.
TCGAGGTTATCTTCAGTTATATTCAACAATTCTATTTGTTCTTTTCGTGTAAGGCCTAATTTTATAAGGCAACACAAACGGATATCAGCTTCCAACAGTTGAGGAAAAGACTTTCTCAACCGTTCGGTAAATTTATTATGCAATGAATTTGTATAAGATATTAACTCTGGCCAGTCTTTTTCTCCTATATTACCATCGCTTTTTATTCGTGCCAATATATCAGAATTATCATCCTTTTGTTTTATCAGCTCTTCATAATGTTCTATTTCCTTATTCTTCTTATTTAAGGTCTTTAAAATCTGGGATTTCTGTTTATTCAACAAATCGTTGTTTTTAATAAGATTATCCAATTTCTGTTCCAAATCGTCCTTTATATGATGCAAATTATCAACTTCGGACTGCAAGGATGTAAGTTGGGTTATTTCTTGTTTATATTCTTTTATAACATTCTCATTCTTGCTGATTTGATAACGGATTTCATTCAACTCGTTCAACAATCCTATTATCGTACGTTTCTTGTTAAGATAAACAAGAAGGGAAACGATAATAACCAGCAGGACAAAAGTTATTCCTACAAATAATTGTCTGGAATGTTTAAATTCAAGCTGTTGTTTCTCAGACAATAATTTTTCGCTATTATACTTTCCTTCTACTTCTATTATTGCTTTTTGTTTTTCCACTTTCTGTATGGAATCGTTACAAGCCCAATATAACTTATTATATTTCAATGCATCCTGATAATCTTGTCCTTTTTCATATATAAGGGATAATGATTCATACGCGCTTCTTTTGGTGTACAGATTAGAAGTTGTTTTCAAAGCTGTTTTCAAATGGACAATAGCCCAATCATATGCTCCTGTCATACAGAACAATTTACCAGCTCTCAAATTGACATCAGACATATCTCGTTGCACATCAGAAAAAATTACAAGTACATTCAAATAATAATATGCGCTATCACTATAATTTGTATTTGTATAAACCATTGACAATCCATTTGCAGCTAAGCATAAAGGATGTTTTTCTCTTATTTTTTCAGCTATATCTAATGCCTGCCAGTAATATTCTTTTGATTTCTTCCATTCTTTCTGCAACCTATATATACTGCCAAGGTATGCATTTGCAAAAGCTATGCTGAGGCTATCTTTTGAGAGGTTAGCAAAATCCATACATTTATTATATGCATAAGCTGCCTTATCTATTATTTCGGAATCTGCATATATATTCCCGATTTCGGCATAAGCCTGATACTGCAATTTATAGTCATCACTGCCTTCCAGCAAATCCAAGACTTCCATAAATGATTTTACCGCCTCATCATTGTTATTCAAATCTCTTTCCACCAATCCTTGTGTATATAAAGCAGTAGCAAGTTTTTCCCTGTCATTATGTTCCGTATAATAACGTACTGCAATATTTATGAGAGAATCTGAAGTGTGCGTACGTTCACTTTTATCCATTGCCTGAGTCATCAGCAAACACCAGTTTGCATATTCCTGCTCTGAGCTTTTCTCCGGTGATTGCAAGGATGAAAGCAAATGGTATGCACTGTCGGGATTGGACAAGACAAGACTGTCCGCCTTTTCCAATACAGAAGAAATGGATGTATTCTTTTGGCATCCGGAGATTAGAAGAGGGAAAAGAATAATGATATAATATATGTATGATTTCATTTTAAGAAAATTATTCCTTTATAATTTATTTTCTCTCTTCCATTTTCCAATCCTCTATCGTTCCCGTTTCAGATGAGAACACCGCAGCTATCTTATAAAGTTTGCGACTGTCTGATTCATATTCACGA
>CASFJQ010000039.1 GCA_949295065.1 uncultured Parabacteroides sp.
TACCGTCTTTTGCTTTTCTTCAAAGTGGTGCCACCAGGAATCGAACCGGGGACACAAGGATTTTCAGTCCTTTGCTCTACCAACTGAGCTATGGCACCAGCATTTTTGTTTTTGTAACCGTTATCGTTTCGATTACGGGTGCAAAGGTAATGACTTTTTTTAAACCTGCAAACTTTTCAGTCTCTTTTTTCAAAAAAAATATATCATCTGACATAGAAGCAAGAAATCCAAAGTTTGATCAAAGGCATTTAAATATTTATCAAACAGGATATTACTTATTCTACATACATTACATCAAAATAAGACATAAATAATCAAAATCCATTCATTGGAATAAGTACTGTTGGAATTAGAAGTATAAATCCTAAAATTATCAATCCAACAATAAACTTCCATACCCATTTGAACCAAATATCATATGGAATACGGCTTACTCCTAAAACGGCAATAAGAACTCCGGATGTTGGTGTTATCAAATTTGTGAAACCATCACCAAACTGGAATGCCATAACAGTGGCTTGTTTTGAAAGACCTATCAAATCTGAAAAAGGAGCCATAATAGGCATCGTTAACGCGGCTTTCGCACTTCCCGAAGGTATGACCAAATTTATCAGGTTTTGTATGAGATACATCATTCCGACTGTTGCAACTTTTCCCATTCCTTCCATTCCTTTGGCAAGGTTGAATAATATTGTATCTATCACTTTTCCGTCCTGCAATATGACAATTATGCCACCGGCAAGACCAACTACAAGTGCTGCACTCATTATATCTTTACAACCATCAAGGAACAGTTTTACCAATTCGTTCGGAGTTTTCCCGTTTGCTACGCCTGCCAAAATTCCCAACGCGAAGAATAATGTAGCTATTTCCATTATATACCATCCGTAGCCCATAACTCCGGCAACAAGATAGAATATAGTAAAAAACAGAAGGTTCAATACATATAATTGTACAGTCTTCTTAAGTGCAAACACTGAAGTAACTGCAAAAGCCAATGATATTACAGGTATTAGCGGCAAACCTTCAACCACCTTGTTTCCGATTTTCAAATCAGTCAAAGGATAATTTATACTGAACAACAACAATACAATCATCAACAGAATAAAACTATACCATGCTGACCGCGGTGTTTTATACTCAAATTCTGTGGTTTGAGAAGCATGTAAATCCCGCCAATATTTATCAACTTCATAAACCGGAGACAATTTAGGATTTTTCTTGATTTTGTGGGCATATCTCAGAATCCATGCAAATCCGAATATATTAATAACAAACCAGCAGAATATACGATATTCTATACCTGAGAACAAAGGAATACCTGCCAAACCTTGAGCAATACCTATTGTAAACGGATTTAATATAGCTCCGGCAAAACCTAATCCAGCCGCCACAAAAACCATGCACACTCCTGTTATGGAATCATATCCCATCGAAACTGCCAGAGGCACAAGTACCAGGCAAAAAGCAATAGTTTCTTCGCTCATTCCGAAAACAGCACCGAAAATACTGAACAGAAGCATGATTGCCGTCAAAAGGAAATTTTCAACACCGATTTTACGTATCAATGGATTATTCTCCATTTTCCTTGCTTTCTGCAGAAATGCAGCTGTTCCCATATCAAAAGCCTTGCTGTCATTTACTATCCAAAAGGCTCCGCCTATTACCAATATAAATACTATGATGTCTGCCTTATCTACAAAACCTTTATAAAAGGCTGAGAATATCTGCCAACTCTGCGGAGTGTTAGCCACCGGTTCATAAACAAGAGTCTTTACATCTTGCTCTGTTATTTTCTCGACATACTGTCCTCCCGGTAAAATCCATGTCAATGCCGCACAAAACAATATTATATAAAAAACTATTACGTATGTATGGGGAATCTGTCTCTTTTTCATAAGTTTTCTTCTTCGTTATTATCCAAAACGCCAATTTCAGGGATTATCGCACGGGCTTCAGCAGAGCTTAAAGTATCAACATCTTTAAGACGACGTTGAATAGCTCTGGTCCTGACACCTAAAACCTCATCTATCTGACCGCTGGCAGTCTGTAAGTTTTTCTGTGCCTTCTCGAGCATGCCACCCATTTTTTCAAATTCTTTTTTCACCGCTCCAAGAATTGTCCACACTTCACCGGAATGTTTCTGTATTGCCAATGTTCGGAATCCTATCTGCAAACTGTTCAAAATAGCAGCCAATGTTGTCGGCCCAGTCACTACTACTTTATAATTCCGCTGTAAATCCTCAAGCAAAGCTGAGCGGCGCACAACTTCTGCATATATTCCTTCAAACGGCAAAAACATAATACCGAAATCTGTTGTTGCCGGAGGTGCGAGATATTTTGTGGAAATATCTTTTGCCATTTTCCGGATAGTTGCTTCCAACATTCTTCCGGAAGCCTCTATTGCCTGTGGGTCGCCCTTGTCATAAGCATCAATAAGCTGTTCATATACATCTTTGGGGAATTTGGCATCAATAGGCAAATAAACAAAATCTGTATTGTCATCCTTTCCCGGCAATTTAACAGCAAATTCAACCAACGCATCCGAACCTTTTTTGGTTTTCACGTTTGCTTCATATTGTTCAGGAGCCAATATTTGCTCAAGCAACATACTAAGTTGTATTTCTCCGATGTTACCTCGAGTTTTCACATTACTCAACACGCGCTTCAATCCGCCAACGTCCTGAGCCAGGCTTTGCATCTCCCCTAGCCCTTTCTGCACGTTTTCCAGTTGAGTATTTACAAGATTAAATGATTGGGTTATTCTATCGTTTAATGTTTTCTGAAGCTTTTCATCAACTGTAACTCTTATTTCGTCCAGTCTTTTTTCTGTATTTTTAATCAATTGTTGCTGCCTTTCGTTTAATTCAGAAAATTTTTCCCGTTGCAAAGAATTAAAGGAACTTATTCCTCTTTCAAATGCCTGGCGGAATTCGCCTAAAGCACCTATCAGCTCCTCGCGGTTTTCCTTTGCAACAGAACGGCTCTCTTCCCTGTTCAACTTAAAATCTTCCCTGAAGTTTTTCTCAAGTCTTTCGGACAAAGATTGGATATTGTTCAATATATTTTCAAAATCCTTTGAATTGTCCTGTCCCTTTTTCAATATCAACAAAACTTGAAGGGCAATCACCAATACAATTCCACACAAAATAACTATTTCCATATTTATCACCTCTATTTCTTTACACTTCTTTAATTTACAAGATATTACACAATTTAAAACATTTCTTTCCTATCTTTTTGCAAAGATAAAGCTTTTTATCAACCCCTCCAATATTGTTAAAACATATTAATTATGTATTTTTTTTGCATTAATATTTGTTTTTTTCAAATAAAGCCCCTTATTTTGTAAACGTAGAAAGTCAAGAACTACTTCTCAAGATTACAAGAAGGATGTTTATGACTAAACAATAAAAGTTGTTCACAATTTTTCAGCGAACAGCTTACATAAATTTGATAGAAACTGTGTTTACAGTAATTAAAGAATATTGTTTTTCATTGGTTAAAGTTAAGGGTTAGTGTAGGATGCTATTGGATGTGAATCCGGTAGCATTCGTTTTTTATAGAGATTAGCAATCTCGGATTTCTTTACTTAATATATAAAACACACAGCAATTAAAGCCATTTCCTTCCGAAAGCAATCCATTTTTCTTCCGAAACAAATTTCATTTACTCCTATATATAATTGTATTTACTTCCGATAGTAAACGGCAATGAATCCGAATGTATTTTCTTCCCAAAAAGGTAGGCACCTTTTTTTAGAAACACTGCAATGTCTCCGGGAAAAGATGCCTACCTTTTTTACAAACACTATGGTTCTCTGCTTTCAACGTCTTTTGTCACACATCCTATACATGGAGTTTATTTTGAGAAGTTTCACATTTTTTGCACATCTCTGATAATCAAACACATCATGTGAATCTTGAACAATTTTTAACATCGTCACAATTACTAAAGAAAACATATCAATCCAATTCTTACAAACTGCATATTAAACACATGGAATTTGAGTCATATTGTTATAAAACACCACCCTTTTCTGAAAAGTATTTTTATTCTGTTAAAGTATTTTTATTTTTCATTTCAACAGTCTAATTATATAATGAAAACCTCGTATCTTTGCATATTAAAAAAATAGGTTATTTAAAAAGATGGAAACATTAAAGCACGAATGTGGTGTAGCCATGGTTCGTTTGCTGAAACCATTGGAGTATTATCATCAGAAGTACGGAACTTGGATGTATGGGTTGAACAAACTCTATCTCTTGATGGAAAAACAGCACAACCGTGGACAAGAAGGAGCTGGACTTGCCAGTGTAAAATTAGAGTCTAAAGCCGGTGACGAATACATGTTTCGTGAACGAGCTGTTGGAACGGGTGCGATAACAGAGATTTTCTCATCAATCCATAATCATTATAAAGATTATTCAAACGAAGAACTTAATGACCCTTATTTTGCCAAAAGCAACTTACCTTTTGCCGGAGAACTTTATATGGGGCATCTCCGATACAGTACAACCGGGAAATCCGGAATTTCTTATATCCATCCATTCTTACGCCGCAACAACTGGCGTGCTAAAAACCTTGCCTTATGTGGGAATTTCAATTTGACTAATGTTGATGAAGTTTTTCAGGAAATAACCGCAATAGGACAACATCCTAGACAATATGCTGATACATATATAATGCTTGAACAGCTTGGCCACAGACTTGACCGTGAAGTTGAAAAGCTATATATCCAATGTGAATCAGAAGGATTAAAAGGTATTGATATTACAAAAGCAATCGAAGATAGAATCGATTTGTCGAATGTTCTCAAACGCTGCACACCTACATGGGACGGAGGTTTCGTAATCTGTGGTATTACGGGAAGTGGCGAAATGTTCAGCGTAAGAGACCCTTGGGGAATTAGACCTGCATTCTACTACATCGACGACGAAATAATTGTTCTTGCGTCCGAAAGGCCGGTCATACAAACTGTAATGAATGTTCATTCATGGGATGTAAAAGAGTTGAACCGCGGAGAAGCTTTATTTGTAAACAAAAAAGGAGAATGGCATACTTCACAGATAGTAGAGCCTAAGAACAATAAAGCTTGTTCGTTTGAAAGAATTTATTTCTCAAGAGGCAGCGATGTTGATATTTATCGCGAAAGAAAAACTCTTGGAGAAAATCTTGTTCCGGCTGTTCTTAAATCAATAGACAATGATTTGAATCATACTGTTTTTTCATTCATTCCAAACACAGCCGAAGTAGCTTATTTTGGTTTGAAAGAAGGTTTGGATTGTTATCTGAACAGTATGAAAAAGGCGCTGATAACGGACAGAAACCATAAATTGTCGGAAGAAGAACTTGAAGATATTCTGGCAATGCGTGTGCGCACTGAAAAAGTTGCCATAAAAGATATTAAACTCAGAACATTCATTGCTGAGGGAAACAGCAGAAACGACCTGGCAGCTCACGTATATGATATAACATACGGAAGCATAAATGCTTTTGAAGACAATCTGGTAGTAATCGACGACAGTATCGTCCGTGGAACCACTTTGCGACAAAGTATTATCAGCATTCTTGACAGATTGCATCCTAAAAAGATTGTAATTGTTTCATCTTCACCACAGGTTCGTTATCCGGACTATTATGGTATAGATATGTCAAGCATGAGTGAGTTCATTGCATTCAAAGCAGCAGTTGCATTGCTAAAAGAAACAGGAAAAGAAGATATCCTTGTTGAAGCTTATCAGAAAATTAAAAAACTGCAGGCTGAAGGACGTGATTCTGAAGAAAACTGTGTTAAGGCAGTTTATGCTCCTTTTAGTGATGAGGAAATTTCTGCCAAAATCGTCGCTCTATTAACACCTCCTGAAACAAGAGCAAAAGTTGAAATAGTTTACCAGTCTTTGGAAGGCTTGCATACTTCATGCCCTAATCATCCGGGAGACTGGTATTTCTCAGGAGATTATCCAACTCCGGGTGGAGTCAGACTTGTCAATAAGGCATTCGTTTCCTATATGGAAAAAGAATATTGGGTGAAATAATCTATAATGGAGACAAGGTTTTAGAGACAAGGCAAAAGATTAATAACATTTTGACAAATTCAAAAACAAGAGATAATATATGCAAACAGACAAAATCGCTACGTTAATCCTTGATGATGGAACTAAATTCCAAGGTTTTTCATTCGGTTATGAAAAGCCAGTTGCCGGAGAGGTTGTGTTTAATACAGCTATGACCGGTTACCCGGAAAGTTTGACCGACCCATCTTATGCAGGACAGCTAATGGTTCTGACCTATCCTTTGGTAGGCAACTATGGTGTACCTCCGCGTACTTTCCGTCCGGATGGTATATCTACATTTATGGAAAGTGAAAAGATTCATGCTGATGCTATCATTATCAGTGACTACAGCCATGAATACAGCCATTGGAATGCTGAATGCAGTTTGGGTGATTGGTTGAAAGAAGAACATATTCCAGGAATTTATGGTATTGACACCAGAGCTTTGACAAAGAAATTGCGTGAGCACGGTGTTATGATGGGACGAATTGTCATAGGCGACGAAGGTAACGATTTGCAGATGCCGGATTATGGACATGTAAATTATGTAGATATTGTTTCTTGTAAAGAAGTAATTACATATCAGCCTGAAAATGCAGAAGGGAAAACAACTAAGAAGGTTGTTTTGCTGGACTGTGGTGTAAAGCACAACATTATCCGCAGCTTGCTGAAAAGAAATCTGACAGTTGTCCGTGTTCCTTGGAATTACGATTTCACAAATATGGAATACGATGGTCTGTTCATCAGCAATGGTCCTGGCGACCCTGACAACTGTGATGCAGCTGTGCAGAACATTCGCAAGGCTTTGAATGGCGACAAGCCTATTTGCGGTATTTGTATGGGCAACCAGTTATTGGCAAAAGCCGGCGGTGCTTCTATCTATAAATTGAAATATGGACACAGAAGCCACAATCAGCCGGTACGTATGGTTGGTACAGAAAAGTGTTTCATCACTTCTCAGAACCACGGTTACGCAGTTGACAATGAAACTTTGGGAGCAGACTGGGAACCATTGTTCATAAACATGAATGATGGAACAAACGAAGGTATTCGTCACAAGACTAAACCATTCTTCTCATCTCAGTTCCACCCGGAAGCTTGCAGTGGTCCGACAGATACAGATTTCATCTTTGACAAATTCGCAGAAATGCTTTAATCCATTCTCTAAAAACAGACAGATATGACAATAAACAATGATATTAAGAAAGTCCTAATATTAGGTTCAGGTGCTTTGAAGATTGGAGAAGCCGGAGAGTTCGACTATTCTGGTTCTCAGGCTTTGAAAGCTATCAAGGAAGAAGGTATCGAAACAATCCTTATCAATCCGAACATTGCTACGGTGCAAACTTCCGAAGGTGTTGCCGATACTGTATATTTCCTTCCGGTCACTCCGTTCTTTGTTGAGAAAGTTATTGAAAAAGAACGTCCGGACGGAATCCTGTTGGCATTTGGTGGACAGACTGCATTGAACTGTGGTGTTGCATTGTATCAGAGCGGTGTGTTGGAAAAATACCAGGTTAAAGTTCTTGGTACTCCGGTTCAGGCTATTATGGACACAGAAGACCGTGAGTTGTTCGTAAAGAAATTGGATGAAATCAATGTAAAGACTATCAAGAGTGAAGCTGTAGAAAATATAGCTGATGCTCGCCGTGCAGCTGCTGAATTGGGCTATCCGGTAATTATCCGTGCAGCATATGCATTGGGAGGTTTGGGTTCCGGCTTCTGCGACAACGAAGAAGAACTTAATGTTTTGGCAGAAAAAGCATTCTCTTTCTCTCCACAGGTATTGGTTGAAAAGAGTTTGAAAGGCTGGAAAGAAGTTGAATATGAAGTGGTGAGAGACCGTTTCGACAACTGTATTACTGTATGTAATATGGAAAACTTCGACCCACTTGGTATTCACACTGGCGAAAGTATCGTAATTGCTCCTTCTCAGACACTTTCAAACACAGACTATCATAAATTGCGTGAACTTGCAATCCGCATTATCCGTCACATCGGTATTGTAGGTGAATGTAACGTGCAATATGCATACGACCCAGAAAGCGAAGACTATAGAGTAATCGAAGTTAACGCCCGCTTGAGCCGTTCATCTGCTTTGGCTTCAAAAGCAACAGGTTATCCATTGGCTTTTGTTGCTGCTAAATTAGGTTTGGGTTATGGTTTGTTTGATTTGAACAACTCCGTAACAAAAACAACAAGTGCTTTCTTTGAACCGGCATTGGACTATGTTGTATGTAAAATCCCACGTTGGGACTTGGGTAAATTCCAGGGCGTAGCCCGCGAGTTGGGTTCAAGCATGAAGTCTGTTGGTGAAGTAATGGCAATCGGACGCACATTTGAAGAAGCTATTCAGAAAGGTTTGCGTATGATTGGTCAGGGAATGCACGGATTCGTTGAAAACAAAGAATTGGTTATTCCTGATATCGACAAAGCTTTGAATGAGCCGACTGACAGACGTATTTTCGTTATCAGCAAAGCATTCCGCGCCGGTTACACAATCGACCATATTCACGATTTGACTAAGATTGACAAATGGTTCCTTCAGAAACTGTATAAAATTATATGTACAGCCAACGAATTGGAATCATACAGCAAAATCAGTGATATTCCTACAGAATTGATGCGCCTGGCTAAAATTCAGGGATTCTCAGACTTCCAGATTGCCCGTGCAATTTACAAGGAAAATATGGAAGATACTGAAAAGGCACTTCTCCAGGTTCGTCAGGAACGTAAGTACAGAGGCATTATTCCTGTTGTAAAACAGATTGATACTCTTGCTGCTGAATATCCTGCTCAGACAAACTATTTGTATCTGACATATAGCGGAACAGAAAATGATGTTACATATCTTGGCGACAAACGCTCAATTGTTGTTCTTGGTTCTGGTGCTTACCGCATCGGTAGCTCAGTAGAATTTGACTGGTGTGGTGTTCAGGCATTGAATACTATCCGCAAGGAAGGTTATCGCAGTGTAATGATTAACTACAACCCGGAAACAGTATCTACAGACTATGATATGTGCGACCGTCTGTATTTCGACGAATTGACATTCGAACGCGTAATGGATATTCTTGAACTTGAAAATCCTCACGGCGTTATCGTTTCTACAGGTGGTCAGATTCCAAACAACTTGGCTATGCGTCTTGACGAACAGCGTGTAAACATCCTTGGTACATCAGCCAAGAGCATAGACAACGCTGAAGACCGCGAAAAATTCTCTGCAATGCTTGACCGTATCGGAGTTGACCAGCCTCGCTGGAAAGAGCTTTCATCAATGGACGACATCAAAGCTTTCGTTGATGAAGTTGGCTTCCCTGTTCTGGTTCGTCCAAGTTATGTGTTGAGTGGTGCGGCAATGAATGTTTGCTCAAACAATGAAGAGCTTGAAAGATTCCTTAAACTTGCTGCTAATGTTTCCAAGAAACATCCGGTTGTAGTAAGCCAGTTCATCGAACAGTGTAAAGAAATTGAATTGGATGCTGTTGCCGAAAAAGGTGAAATCATCATGTACGCCATAAGTGAGCATATTGAATTTGCCGGCGTTCACTCAGGTGATGCCACAATTCAGTTCCCGGCACAGAAACTATACGTTGAAACAGTAAGACGTATCAAACGTATCAGTAAGCAAATTGCTAAAGAATTGAATATCTCAGGACCATTCAACATCCAGTATCTTGCAAAAGGAAATGAAATCAAGGTAATTGAATGTAACTTGCGTGCTTCACGTAGTTTCCCATTCGTAAGTAAAGTTTTGAAGATTAACTTTATCGAATTGGCAACACGCATCATGCTTGGATTGCCGGTTGAGAAACCTCATAAGAACGAATTCGATTTGGATTATGTAGGTATCAAGGCTTCACAGTTCTCATTCAACCGTTTGCAGAAAGCAGACCCAGTGTTGGGCGTGGATATGACATCTACCGGTGAAGTCGGATGTATCGGCGACGACGTTTCTGAAGCAATCCTGAAGAGTATGCTTTCTGTCGGCTTGCGCATTCCTCAGAAAAACATCTTGCTTTCAACAGGAACCGCAAGACAAAAAGTGGATACGCTTGATGCAGCCAAGCTGTTGGCAAGCAAAGGATATAATCTGTTTGCAACAGGAGGAACACACCGCTTCTTGCAGGAAAACGGAGTTCCAAGCACATTGGTATATTGGCCAAGCGAAACAGACATGCAACCTCAGGCATTGGATATGCTCCATGAAAAGAAAATCGATATGGTTGTAAACATCCCACGCGATTTGTCAGTTGGAGAATTGGACAACGGTTACAGAATCCGCCGTGCCGCAACAGACTTGAATATTCCTCTGATAACAAATGCCCGCCTGGCAAGTGCATTCATAAAAGCATTCTGCACATTATCAGTTGAAGATATACAGATCAAGAGCTGGCAGGAATATAAATAATTGAAGTTTTGCCAATTGCAGGACTTGCAAACTGTGATATCCTGTGTTTTCCGAAGTTATGTTTGTTTCGGTAAAACACAGGATATTTTATTATATCAGCAGTTATACGTCAAGCTATTTTTTGATTTATGTCAGAAAAAATCTTATTTTTGCAATAGGAAGAGAAAAATAGAATAGTTAAGGTATGGATTTAAGTAAGCACATTGCACAAAGAATTTCCGAGCTTTCATCACCGTTAAGCGAAGAATCATTGCAGAAAGTTGCCTCCATTTTAGTTAAGACTGAATTGAAAAAGAATTCGATGTATTTAAAAGAAGGAGAAGTAAGTAAGCATATCGGATATGTTCATAAAGGAATGTTGCGTTTGTATTATTACAAGAACAAGCGTGACCTTACTGAACATTTCGCTTGCGAAGGAACTAACTTTTTCTGTATAGAAAGTTTTTTCAGACAGAAACCTACTCGTCTTATGATTGAAGCACTGGAAAACAGTATTGTTTACGGTCTGCCATATGATGAACTTATGGAACTTATAAAAGAAGATTACGAAATAGAGGTAATGTATCGCACAATGATTGAAAATTCGCTGATTCTTTCACAACAAAAAGCTGATATGCTAAGATTTGAATCAGCAAATGAAAGATACTGCCGCTTGCTTAAGGAACATCCTGAAATTATACAAAGAGCTCCGCTCTCACATATAGCATCATATCTTCTTATGACACCGGAAACATTAAGCCGTGTCAGAGCAAGCCTATTACTTTAAATATTGACAAATATCAATAAACATAAATATATCAGTAAATTTGATATACATCAAACGAATTTTGAAATAAAAGAATTTACTTTGTAGTCGAAAACAGAACTATGGAAAAGTTATATTGTTTGAAACAATATATTTATAGGTGTTGGTAAAAAGGTAAAATGATTTAGGTTGTTTTTTATGGTAACAAAGGACAATGGTTATAAACTTTGTCCTTTGTTATTTTTTTATACCTGATTCTAATTTTCGCAAGCTTAACTTTCAGTTGGCAAAGGAAACTGACTGGCAAGATAAATAACTGTTCAAAAATATATACGGACCCACGCTTCCGTCGGGCCGTATTAATTTCAAAATATATACGGCCCGACAGAAGCGTGGGTTCGTATGTATTTTCAGCTAAAAACCTCCAAACAAATTAATGATTTTCTATAGAACAAACACTTTTACTGCCTTTATTAAAAACTTTACATTATATTTGGATAATATAGATCGCGGCTCAGCATATCAAAATCAAAAACAAGTTTTTTATTGGAGTATGCACTCGCCTTTTGCTATATTTTGATAATATAGGATGCGGCTCGGCATATCAAAATCAAAAACAAGTTTTTTATTTTGTTCTGCACTCGCCTTTCAGTATATTTGTCTGCATTATAAATCAAAAACAAATACCGTGATGAAAACGAAACAAGAATTATTGAATATCCTTTCGCATTTCGACTTACCTGAAAAGGTTGTTGATGCAGAACCTTTTGGTAATGGACATATCAATGACACTCTGAAAGTCACAAACGAAAAAGGAGAAATCAAATATGTTTTGCAGCGTATCAATCATTTGATATTTACAAATGTTGAAATGCTTCAGAACAATGTGCAAACTGTCACTACACATATCCGTAAGAAATTAGAAGCTAAAGGCGTTGACGATATTGACCGCAAAGTGCTTACTTTCATCCCTTCGAAAGACGGTAAATCTTTCTATTTCGATGGCGACAGCTATTGGAGAGTTTGTCTTTTCATTCCGAGAAGTGTAAGCTACGAAGAAGTTACTCCGGAATTATCATACGAAGCAGGAAAAGCTTTTGGTGAATTCCAGGCAATGCTTGCAGACCTTCCGGAAGGAGCGCTGGGCGAAACTATTCCTAACTTCCATAATATGGAGTTCCGTCTTCAGCAATTCCGTGAAGCTATAGCTGAAAATAAAGCAGGACGATTGGATGAAGTAAAAGACCTTGTTGATGAAATTGAAAAGCGCGCTGAAGCAATGTGCATTCAGGAACGCCTTTATCGTGAAGGAAAACTTAAGAAACGTACTAATCACTGCGATACTAAAGTCAACAATATATTATTCGACGCAGACGAGAAAAAAGTATTGTGCGTAATCGACCTTGATACTGTTATGCCAGGTTTCGTTTTGTCAGACATTGGAGATTTTATAAGAACTGCCGGAAATACTGGTGCAGAAGATGACAAGAACCTTGATAATGTAGGATTGAATATTCCTATTTTTGAAGCATATACAAAAGGATATATGGAAACTGCGAAAGCATTCCTTACTCCTGAAGAAATCAAGTTATTGCCTTATGGCGGACGACTTCTGACTTATATGCAGACTGTTCGCTTCCTTACTGATTATATCAACGGCGATACTTATTATAAAATCCATTATCCGGAACATAATCTGGTAAGAACACGCGCTCAGTTCAAACATTTACAGAGTTTGGAAGAAAATGCTGCGGCAATGGATGAATTCATGAAACAGTGGCTATAACTCCACAAGTTATAGCACTGACAAAACTTTAGTTATTAACTATCTAAAATCATTATTAGTATGAAGCACGAACTTATAAAGCTTCCTTATGAAGCTAACGCTCTTGAGCCAGTCATTTCCCAGAAGACGATTGAGTTTCATCATGGCAAACATCTTCAGGCTTATGTAAACAATCTGAATAATCTGATTGCTGGAACTAAATATGAGAATATGAGCCTTGAGGATATTGTAAAAGATTCAGAAGGCGGTATTTTCAACAATGCCGGACAAATTCTGAACCATAATATGTATTTCCAGCAATTCTCGCCGGACGCAAACGGCAGACCTGACGAAATTCTGCTGGAAGCTATTCAGGCAGAATGGCAAACATTTGAAAACTTCCAGAAAGAATTCAATGCTGCAGCTGCAAGTCTGTTTGGTTCCGGTTGGGTGTGGCTCGCTGCTGATAAAGACAAAAAACTGAGTATACAGAAAGAAAGCAATGCAGGAAATCCTTTGACTAAAGGATTACAGCCAATCCTCTGTTTCGATGTTTGGGAACATGCATATTATCTCGACTACCAGAACAGACGAGCTGACCATATTGCTGCTCTTTGGAATATTATTGACTGGAATGTAATAGAAGAAAGATACAGAAGCTAATAATCTACTTCAGTTTATTCAGGAAATCTTCCATATATGTTCGTCCAATCGGAACACAAACTCCTTTCCAAGAGAGTTGTATCTGGTTGGACGAATAACTTAATATAGCTTTCTTTGCCACTATATATGATTTATGAACCCGTATGAAAAGTCCTTTCGGAAGCATATTAAATATAGACTTCATACTGGTTCTCGACAAAACATAACTGCCACTGCTTCGCCTGTAAATCTTCGTGTAGTTTTCCATTGCTTCAATATAAATAATATCATCAACCGGAATAACAACATTATTATACTCCTGCTTGACTACTATTGTTTCCTGAGGATTGGCTTTCTGAACTTTGCTTTCCATCGCCTCTATCCTTCTCAAGGCTTTATCCACAGCCTTTTCAAAACGCTCATAAGCAAATGGCTTATGCAGAAAGTCAACTGCGTCAAGATTGAATCCTTCGAGAGCAAATGAAGCATGTGCTGTAGTGAATATAAACACACATTCTTTAGGAAGAATATTTGCAATTTCCAATCCGCTGATACTGTTCATCTGAATATCCAGAAAAACCAAATTGGGTTTCTGACGGATAATTTCCTCCAGACCAATGCGAGGCTCACAATACGTCTGCAGCTCCATTCCGCCCTTGCGGTTGCAGAAACTGCGTATAATGGTAAGAGCTAAAGGCTCGTCATCAATAGCTATACAGGAAATATTTCTCATACTATTCTTCTATATTCTGTTTTTACATTATAATAGATTTATAACCAATCTTGTCTCATACAATTCCCCATTATATCCGGCAGATAATTTGAACTTGTCCGGATAAAGGAGTTCCAGGCGTTTCCGGCAATTCTCGATTCCTACGGCAGATACAATATCATTCCTGTCGCGCATAATCTTGTTTTTGGTTTCAAAATCCAAAACGCCGTTACTGACTTTTATTCTTATGCTGATACAGCAATCCTCATCTGACGACGATCCATATTTGAAAGCATTTTCCACAAATGTTATCAGAATCATCGGCGGAATCATCATTTTGTCGTTATCTATTTCAGAAGTAAAATCTATTGTTGTGTGGCAATTCAGACGAAGCTTCTGCAAATCCACATATTGCCTTATATAATTTATCTCACTGCCAATATCTATATAATCTGAAGTTGCCTGAGAATACATATACTTTAGAATATTGGAGAATTTAATAAAAGCTGTTTCCGTATGTTCCGATTGTGATATTACCAAAGCATATAGCGAATTCAGAGTATTGAACAGGAAATGAGGATTAATCTGAGATTTATATAACGACAATTCTGCCTTGTCCTTCTCTGCTTCAATCTCATGTTTGGAAATTATCTGACGGAACAGCTCGAACAACAGTTCGATTGCCAAAGCAAATCCGGTCACAACCCAAAAGAAAAACCAAACTATCTGTGAACGTATATATTGTCTCGCAGTTTGAGGCAAAAGCGACCGTGATGAATTCTCTGTAAAAGGGAAAAGGCTGATAAATTCGGTTACTAGCAAAAGAACAATTATTATCACAGCAACCTGCCAATATTTTTTCTGCATCATCAAAGACGGTATCTTCACCTTTCTATATACAAAATACAATATATAAAGATATGCGATAAGTATGAGTAGGAATGTTGTCTGATAAACAATCCATTTGTCAACCGGCAAAATCATTATTAGCATTGGCAGGAATACCAAGCAAAATAACAAGTCAATATATAGAGTTATCTTATTCTGTTTCATATCACAAAAATACAGTAATACCAGCATTTTGACAAACTTATGTTATTCCGGATATCATCACTTTCACGTCGTTTGTAAACACTAATTTCATACTAAGCATTTAGTCTGTATAGATTTGTAGAAAATACTCGATAAACATGAAATATCTAACTTTTTTATGCATTCTTTCTTTGGCTCTTGCCGGTTGTAAACAAAACAAGGGAAACACGCAAGATGCACAATACCAGACAATGACTGTTGAAGCAAGTGACCGTTTGCTGAACTCAGAATTTGCAGCAGCAATAAGTGGAAAACAGTATGTTGAAATACGTCCTCAGGTTAGCGGAACGATAACCAGGATTTGTATAAACGAAGGTGATTTAGTGAAAAAAGGACAACTTCTGTTTGTAATAGATCAGGTTCCGTATAAAGCAGCCCTTGAAACTGCCATTGCCAATGTGAAAATGGCTGAAGCCAAACTGGAAACTGCAAAGCTCACCGCGGACAGTAAAAAAGAACTTTTCAATGAAAATGTGGTTTCTGAATTTGACTTGAAAACAGCGCAAAACGCATATCTGGAAGCTAAAGCTTACTTGGCACAGACAAAAGCAGAAGAAGTAAATGCAAGAAACAATCTTTCTTATACCGAAGTTAAAAGTCCTGTTGACGGATTTGCCAGTATGATTCCTTATCGTGTAGGCGCACTTGTGAGCAGCAGTATTGCAGAGCCGCTGGTTACAGTTTCAGACGACAGCAACGTGAATGTTTATTTTTCCATGGCGGAGAATCAGATTCTGGACATTTTGCAACAATATGGCTCTTTGCATAAAGCTATAGAAAATCTGCCGGAAGTAAGTCTCAAGCTTAGCAACGGAAAAGAATATAATCAAAAAGGACGCATCGACGCTATCAGCGGAACAATAGATGAATCAACAGGAGCAGTAAGCTTGAGAGCCACTTTCCCTAATCCCGACGGCTTGCTAAGAAACGGTGGTAGCGGAACTGTGTTGCTTCCATATGAACGTAAAGGTTGTATTGTTATTCCTCAAACAGCAACATATGAAATACAAAACAAGACATTTGTATTCAAAGTTGTTGACGGTTATGCAAAATCAACTGACATTGAAGTATTCCACCTCAACAATGGCACAGAATATATCGTTGAATCCGGACTGCAGCCCGGAGAAGAAATCATTTCAGAAGGCGCAGGTCTGATAAGTGATGGAACGATTGTCCCGAATTCCCGGTGTCGGTGAAGTAAACGTAATGGGTTCCGACTATTCGCTCCGAATTTGGCTGAATCCGCTTAAAATGGCAAGATATGGTTTGGTGCCTAGTGACATAACACAAGTTCTGGACGAACAGAACGTGGAAGCTCCAACAGGAACATTCGGGGCTGACTCAGAAAATACATTCCAGTATGTACTGAAATATCGCGGTCGCTATGAAGAAGAAAAGGACTACGAAAACCTTGTTGTCCGCTCATTGCCGAACGGCGAAATCCTGAGACTTAAAGATATTGCACGAATAGAGTTAGGCTCAATGAGCTACACATACATCGGCGAAGTAAACGGTCTTCCCGGCGCAAACTGTATGATAGCACAGACATCTGGCTCAAATGCCAATGAAATTATCAAGCAGATTGAGTTTCCTCTTATCATGCCACAATTGATGCTATGGACAATATTACCTCAGCATTGATTACAACTACATTCGTTTTCATGGCAGTGTTTATTCCGGTATGTTTCATTGGTGGAACAACAGGTACATTCTACACGCAATTCGGTCTGACAATGGCTGTTGCTGTTGCCATATCGGCGCTCAACGCTCTTACGTTCTCTCCTGCCCTGTGTGCTTTGATTATGACTCCACACACAACCGGCGAGAATGGAGAAAAGATGAGTTTCTCCTCACGATTCCACGTTGCATTTGACGCATCATTCCAGAGAATGGTGAACAAATACAAATTCGGCGTTTTCTTCTTCCTGAAAAGGAAATGGCTTGCCGGTGCATTGCTTGTTGTTGCATTCTCAGGTTTGTTTGTTCTGATGAAAACTACTAAAACTGGTCTTGTTCCTCAGGAAGATATGGGAACTATATTCATGAACGTACAAACACCTCCGGGAAGTAACCTTAGCGAAACAAAGCGTGTAATGGATATGGTTGAAAAACGTATCAAAGACATAGAGGAAATAAAAATGTATTCCAAAGTAACCGGTAACAGCATTATTAACGGACAAGGCGCATCAAACGGACAGTTTATCATCAGACTGAAAGACTGGTCGGAACGTGAAGGAAAGACAGGTTTGATTATGCTGATAGGTTTGCTTTCAAAAACTGCAATTCTTCTGACCGAATATGCATCTGAAAGAAGAAAGCACGGGATGAGTATTGCGCAAGCCGCCCTTTCAGCTGCTAAAGTCCGTCTCCGTCCGATTCTTATGACTTCATTGACTATGATTTTCGGTCTTCTGCCAATGATGTTTGCAACCGGTGTCGGCGCAAACGGTAACATATCGCTCGGTGTCGGAACTGTTGGAGGTATGCTTATCGGAACTATTGCCCTGCTGTTCATAGTTCCGGTTCTTTTCACCATTTTCCAATATTTGCAGGAAAAGCTGATGCCGGAAAGGAATACACAACAAGCATAAAATTCTGAAGCTGCCGGTCTCTCCATCCTAAACTATTGCCAGCATAAGTATTTACAATAATAATGTTTCATAACTGAGAGCCGGCAGCTTCTTCTTCATCTTTCCTGAATATTCCAATCTGACATAAAATTTTCCAACATCACATCAATCGCTGGAAATAATTTTCCAAACAAAAACATGCGGTTGGAAAAAAATTTTCATGCCTATGAAAATAAATTTTCTCCCCTATGAAAAATTTTTTTCATCCGAATGAAAAAATATTTTCTTTCAAGTCCAAAATATTCCTTTTTCAGACTAAAAAATATTATTGCTTTTCAAACTAAAAGGCTTAATTTTGAAGTTTGCTACAGCAATCCTATATATAAGGAAAACTTTGCAAATACTTTTTTATCAAAAAGCAGAACAAAAAGTCTTGAATTAAGCTACAAATTTAACCTCTGGATATGGAACAACAGATTTACAATACGCTAATAATCGCCATGCCAATCCTGGCATTGATAGTTTTCATTGCCTTGTTTTTCGTCAAAGCAGGATATGGAATTTTCCAAAACAAAAATTGGGGAATAAGCACAAACAACCGTTTAGGATGGATTATCATGGAATGTCCGGTGTTTTTTGTAATGCTTTATCTTTGGATTACAGGAAACGAACCGTTCAACCCTATATTGCTGACTTTCTTTTTACTTTTTGAGCTCCACTATTTCCAGCGTACATTCATATTCCCATTCCTTATGAACGGGAAAAGCCGTATGCCGCTCAGCATAATAGGATGCGGAGTCCTGTTCAACGTAATCAACGGATATATGCAGGGAGAATGGTTGTTCCATCTCGCTCCCGAAGGATATTACACAGATGAATGGTTTGTTTCGCCGGCATTTATATGTGGAGTTGTTGTTTTCTTCGCAGGTATGGTAATAAATCTGCACTCGGACCATGTTATCAGACATTTGCGTCCTAAAGGCGACACCAAACATTATCTTCCGCAAAAAGGATTCTACAAATACGTGACATCGGCTAATTATTTCGGAGAACTGGTTGAATGGACAGGATTCGCCATCCTGACACAGTCAACTGCAGCATGGATTTTCGTCTTGTGGACATTTGCAAATCTTGCTCCGCGAGCTTATAAAATAAAAGAAAAATATATAAAGGAATTTGGCGCTGATGCCGTTGGAAAAAGAAAATGTCTTATTCCTTTTATATACTGAAAACAAATAAAATATTTTACTCGATATGAAACAGTCTGTTCTTTTTACGCCGGCTAGCATCGGACCTGTCACACTGCGCAACAGGACAATCCGTTCTGCAGCCTTCGAAAGTATGTGTCCGGGAAATGCTCCTTCCGAGGAGTTGTTGAACTATCACCATTCCGTTGCTGCCGGAGGAATAGGGATGACAACAGTGGCTTATGCTGCCGTTACCAGAAGCGGTCTTTCGTTCGATAAGCAGCTTTGGATGAGAAAAGAAATTGTGCCAGGTTTGAGAAAAGTTACAGATGCCATACATAAGGAAGGAGCTGCTGCCAGCATTCAGTTGGGGCACTGCGGGAACATGTCTCACAAAAGTATCTGTGGCGAAACGCCTGTTGGAGCTTGCACGGGATTCAACCTCTACTCTCCAACTTTCGTAAGAGGACTGAGGAAAGAAGAACTGCCGGAATTGGCTAAAGCATACGGCGATTCTGTAAGATTGGCAAGAGAATCCGGATTCGACGCTGTTGAAATCCATGCCGGACATGGTTATCTGATAAGCCAGTTCCTGTCACCATATACAAATCACAGAAAAGACGAATATGGCGGCAGTCTCTGCAACAGAATGAGATTCATGGACCAGGTAATGGACGAAGTGATGAAAGCAGCCGGCAACGACATGGCTGTTCTGGTGAAAATGAATATGCGCGACGGATTCAAGGGCGGAATGGAAATTGACGAAAGTATTGAAGTGGCAAAACGTCTGAAAGAAGACGGCGCGCAGGCTTTGGTGCTGAGCGGAGGATTTGTGAGCAAGGCACCGATGTATGTGATGCGCGGAGCTATGCCAATACGTACACTCACTCATTATATGGATTGCTGGTGGCTTAAGTTGGGAGTTCGCCTTGCCGGAAGGATGATGATTCCTACTGTTCCGTTCAAGGAAGCATATTTCCTCGAAGATGCTCTGAAATTCAGGGAAGTTATCAAAGATATTCCACTTGTTTATGTTGGAGGTTTGGTGTCGAGAAGCAAAATTGACGAAGTTCTCGACAAAGGCTTTGAATTTGTGCAAATGGGACGTGCGGTGCTTAACGAACCGGGATTCGTGAACCGTATGATGAAGGAAGAGAATGCACGTTGCAACTGCAAACACAGCAACTATTGCATAGGCAGAATGTATTCCTTGAATATGGCTTGTCATCAGCATTTGAATGAGCCTTTGCCTAAGTTTATTGAAAAGGAAATTGAGGAATTGGAGAAAAAATAATACAGGAAAGAAAATGAATAAAATTGCTGTCATAACCGGCGCTGACGGAGGAATGGGTTCTGAAATAACACGTGAAGTCGCAGCAGCCGGATATAAAACCATAATGCTCTGCCAGACAAAGGAAAAAGGAGAAGAAAGAAAAAGACAAATAATAGAAAAAACTGGTAATAACGACATTGAAGTAAAGCAAATTGACCTTTCGTCGATGAGCGGTATCTCAAAACTATGTGGCGAATTGCTCAAGGAATTGCCATCGATTGATTTGCTTATGAACAATGCCGGAACTATGTGTACTCATTTCAAACAAACCGAAGAAGGATTTGAATACACTGTTGCGGTAAATTATCTTGCTCCGTTCCTTCTTTCAAACAAGCTTGTTCCTCTGATGCACAAAGGAAGTCGCATTGTGAATATGGTTTCATGTACTTACCAAATCGGAAAAGTAGGTGAAAAATTCTTTACTCACGGACGCGACAGCAAGAGTTTTTGGAGAATTCCTATTTACAGCAACACCAAATATGCTTTGTGGATGTTCACCTATGAGCTTTCGCAAAGGTTGAAAGACAGAGGAATCTCAGTTAATGCAGCCGATCCGGGAATCGTTTCCACAAATATTATAAGAATGGATATGTGGTTTGATGTCCTGACAGACATTATTTATCGTCCGCTGATAAAAACTCCTCGCCAAGGAGCAGACACGGCAATTCATCTTTTGCTGGACAAATGTTATGACGGTGTAACCGGAGAGATGTTTGCCTCAAATAAACAGAAAACTCTGAAACCTTGTTTCAAAAACAGGGAAACAAGTTCTCTTTTATGGGACAAAACCAGAAAACAGCTGGATAATTTCCTAAAATAACATACATAAAGAACATTTATTTACATTGCTGGCAGTTGTCAAAGCAATTCATTAATTATCAAACTTTAAACAGGCAGAATATACTGTTTAACGACATTATCAAGTATTTTCCGCGCAGCAAGTTTTTCAAAAAACTATTGCAATCTATTGCATATTAAAAAATATTGATTACCTTTGCACCCGCAATCGAGAGAGATTGCTACCAAATAAAAAACAATGCCTCTTTAGCTCAGTTGGCCAGAGCACGTGATTTGTAATCTCGGGGTCGTTGGTTCGAATCCGACAAGAGGCTCAAAGGTATTTAAGTTTATTAGTTTATAAGTTTGTTAGTTTATTAGTTTAGAACTTAAAAACTCAAAAACTTACAAACCCGAAAACTTAAACTAGGGCAGTTACCAGAGTGGCCAAATGGGGCTGACTGTAACTCAGCTGGCTTACGCCTTCGGTGGTTCGAATCCATCACTGCCCACAACATTTTTTCATAACGTATTGATTTTGCCTCTTTAGCTCAGTTGGCCAGAGCACGTGATTTGTAATCTCGGGGTCGTTGGTTCGAATCCGACAAGAGGCTCAAAAGAGAATCTGCTGTGAAGC
>CASFJQ010000040.1 GCA_949295065.1 uncultured Parabacteroides sp.
TTGCCTCTTTAGCTCAGTTGGCCAGAGCACGTGATTTGTAATCTCGGGGTCGTTGGTTCGAATCCGACAAGAGGCTCAAAAGAGAATCTGCTGTGAAGCAGGTTCTCTTTTTGTTTATATAAACATCTGAATCCATCAACTGTTTTTCCAATGTTTCAATTGAAATAATATTCCATTACATCATTCAAAAATATTTCCAAACAATAAAGCAAGCGCATAATTATCCTTATCTTTACGGCAACAAAAAAAGAAAAGTAAACAGAAGATGATAAACGAAAGTTTAATTGATGACTTCCGGCTCAAATGGAATAGGATACAAACAGCTCTGAAAGAAGTAAATGCAGACGGATGCTTATTGTCTGCCGGTGTCAATTTATTTTACGTAACCGGACAAATGTATAATGGTTACTTCTATCTTCCTGCAGAAGGAGAACCTTGGTTTTTCGTAAAACGTCCGAATGGACTTGAAGGAAATAACCTGGTTTATATCCGCAAGCCTGAACAACTTACGGAAATGTTTGAGAAATATGGGATAAAACTCCCGGAAAAACTTCTCCTCGAAGCTGATGAACTGACATATTCAGAATATACAAGATTGCAAACAGTTTTCAATCCGCGGGAAACAGGAAACGCAACAAGCCTGATGCGAAATATCCGAAGAGTTAAAACTCCATATGAAATTTCCCAGACAAGAATATCCGCTGCAAAACATGCTGCAACATACAAAGAAATTCCCAACTGCTTCAAACCGGGAATGACAGACCTGGAATTCCAGTTTGAGATAGAACATTGCATGAGAAAGAACGGCTCAATTGGATTATTCCGAGCTTTCGGTGCAAATATGGATATATTTATGGGAAGCCTTCTTGCCGGAGAAAATGCGGAAGCTCCTTCCCCATTCGACTTTGCTCTTGGTGGAGCCGGAGTTGACATTTCTTGTCCATTAGGCGCAAACGGAACTCTGCTTAAAGAAGGAACAGCAATAATGGTGGATATGGCAGGAAACTATACTGCATATATGACTGATATGACTCGAGTTTTTTCTGTCGGAAAACTAACTGAACTGGCATATAAAGCTCATCAGGTTGCTCTGGAAATTCAGGAAGAAGTGGCTTCGGCTACTCGCCCGGGCGCTCTTTGTTCCGAATTATACAATATTGCGGCAAGAATAGTAGAGAAAGAGAAACTTGAAGCTTATTTCATGGGAACCAAACAGCAGGCTAAATTCGTAGGACACGGAATAGGAATACAAATCAATGAGCTTCCAGTTCTTACTCCTCGCTCAAAGGAAGTCCTTGAAGAAAATATGATTTTCGCCCTGGAACCTAAGTTTGTGATTCCCGGAGTCGGTGCCGTAGGAATAGAAAACAGTTTTCTTGTTACAGCGAATGGCTCGGAAAAGCTGACTGTTTTCCCTGAAGAAATACATATGTTATAAGACAAATACGTATTCTAAACATTAAGCAATAATATAACGATTAATTGGGTATGAAAAGAATTCTACTTCTATTAGCATTATTGGCTATTGTGTCAATGCCGTCGAATGCTATCAAGCCGGAAGATGTAAAGCCGGTAAAGAATGTAATAGTATTAATTCCGGATGGAACTTCTCTGGCGTCTGTTTCATTGGCGAGATGGATTCAATGGTATGAGAATCCGGACAAGCCAAATCTGAACATAGACCCTTATATTTGCGGAACTGTAAGAACTCATTCATCCAATGCTCCTATTGGTGATTCTGCTCCTACAACGTCTTGCTATATGAGTGGTTATCCTAGCAGAACTGGTTATGTTTCAACTTATCCAGTAGCAGATCCGGGAAACGATATTTATCCTATGGATTCAAGCAGAGCTTACCAGCCGTTGACTACAGTTCTGGAAGCTGCTAAAATACTGAAAGGGAAATCAACAGGACTTGTGTTTACTTGTGAGTTCCCGCATGCAACTCCTGCCGATTGCTCCGCTCACAGCTATAACCGCGGACGTTACGACTGGATTTCACGCCAAATGGCTCACAATGACTTGAACGTGGTTATCGGTGGAGGAACAAGTTTGTTGCCTGAAGAATGCGAATCTTATCTGAAATCAAACGGATATTCCGTATATAAAGATGATCTTAAAGGTATGCGTTCTGACAAGAACGACAAAATGTGGGCTTTGTTCTGTGAAAGAGAAATGAACTATGACATTGACCGTAATCCAGAAGAACAACCTTCAATTGAGGAAATGACAAAAACAGCTATTGAAAAGTTGTCAAAGAACGAGAACGGTTTCTTCCTGATGGTTGAAGGAAGTAAAGTTGACTGGGCTGCACATGCCAACGACCCGGTTGGTATTGTTTCTGACCTGTTAGCTTTCGATCGTGCTTGTGGAGTTGCTCTCGAATTTGCTCGCCAGAATAAAGAAACAGCTGTAGTAATTATGCCAGACCACGGAAACAGCGGTTTGAGCATCGGACGTAGTAGCTGCAAAGGATACGACAAACTCACAAAAGAACAGTTGTTCCATCAACTGTCTTTGTTCAAACTTACAGCTGATGGCTTGGCAAAGAAAGTAAACAGTGTGCCAAACTCTGAAGTTCAGGAAGTTTTCAGGGAATATGCCGGTTTTGAATTGACAGAACAGGAACTTAATGCATTGAATCATTGTAAAGATTACAAGAACAGCCCTATTCCTGAAAATGAAAGAGGAGATGAATCTTTGTCTTCTTTGTATAGCGATGCTTTGAATGGTTTCATGGCTAAAATAATCACAGAACGCTCATGCATCGGATTCACAACAGGCGGACACACCGGTGAAGAAGTTTTCCTGGCCGCTTATCATCCGGAGAATACTCTACCAATTGGTATGAACACAAATATCGAAATGAATGCTTACTTATGCGCATTATTCGGATTCGACAGAAACAAACTTGACGAACTTAGCAACAAGAATTTTGCTAAACACAGCGAAGTGTTCAAAGATTTCAAATATGAAATTGTTCCTGCCAAAGACGATAAGTCCTTCCCTACTCTTGTTGTAAAGAACAAGAAGAAACAGCTTACTATCAATCCTTTCACTAACATTGTGAAAGTTGGCAAGAAAGGCAATGAAGAAATCCATCTTAATTCTGTCATTGTTTATGTTGACAAGAACAACACATTCTATTTACCTCAGGAACTTAGTTCTTATTTGAATAAATAATTGATTATTCATACATAATATATAAGGTTCATGGACTTTTAAATAAAAACTCCATGAACCTTTGGTTTATAATCTGACATAACAATTACTGCTATATGAATAAAATAGTCATAGCCATTGATTCTTTCAAAGGTTCATTGTCTTCAGCAGAACTTGGAAAAGCAGTGGAAAAAGGTATTCATAATATATATCCTGAATGTAACACTGTTGTTCTACCTGTTGCAGATGGCGGCGAAGGCACAGTTGAATCACTGATGACACACAGCGACGGACATATTGTTGATGTGAAAGTTCACAATCCTTTGGGAGAAATAATCAATGCCCAATATGGAATAAGTAACGATACGGCATTCATGGAAATGGCTGCTGCGAGCGGTCTGTCTCTGATTCCATATAAGCCGGGAAATGTTATGTTGACCAACACCTATGGAACAGGAGAAATGATTCTTGATGCCATAAAAAAAGGTTGTAAGAATTTCATTATAGGAATTGGGGGAAGTGCAACAAATGATGCCGGATTAGGAATGTTGCAAGCTCTAGGATTCAGAATCATTGATAAGAAAGGTAACAATATCAATATTTCCGGTAATAATCTAACTGAAGTACATCATATTGATTCTTCAAATATTGATGAAGCTATTAAAGAATGTTCATTCAATATTATTACAGACGTTAAGAATCCTTTTTATGGAGAAAACGGAGCTGCATATATTTTCGCGCCGCAAAAAGGAGCAAATCCGGAAATGGTAAAACATTTGGATGACGGACTGCAAAACATAGCTTCCATTATCAAGAAAGAAAAAGGAATAGACATACAGAAAGTTGAAGGAAGCGGTGCCGCCGGCGGTTTAGGAGGTATTTTCCATTCTTACCTTAATGCAACTCTTACATCCGGCATAGAATTCATTCTGCAATTCATGAATTTTGATTCCATTATCCAAAATGCAGATTTGATTATAACCGGAGAAGGAAAACTGGACAAACAAACAAAATCAGGAAAAGCCATCAGCGGAATAATAAAACATGCAAGCAAATTCGATATTCCAGTCATAGCATTATCAGGAAACACCGAAGAAGCAGACAGGCAAATATTAGAAGAAGGGCTGACTTCATATTGGAGCATCCATAAATCGCCTGTAGAAATTGAAAAAGCTTTGGATAGTAAATACACTGCAAAAAATATACAAGATATAACTGAACAAATTATGAGATTTCATAAAGCTTTCGTAAAATAATTACAAAATCTATACATTAGCTAAGAAACACATTAAAACTAACACACATATAGTTTATATAACAAAAAAATATACAATAAGGTTTTGGAAATAAAATAAAATTTCTAACTTTAGGGACACATAACAAATATCAATTTATAAAACCATGAAAAAAATAGTATTATTAGTGGCATTCTGCCTTGGAATTGGAAGTGCATTTGCACAAGATATTGAGAAATTGAAAGCAGACGGTGACGCTGCATTGAATGCAAAAAACTACACTGAAGCTTTAGCCAAGTATGGGGAATACTTGAAACTAACCGAATACAAAGACACAGTCCGTATCTTTAATTGCGGTTTTTGCGCAAACCAGGCAAAGAATTATGCTGAAGCTGCAAAATATTTCGATATGGCTGTTAAATTCAATTACAATCTGGACGATTCATATACAGGAGAAGCAATGGCTTACCGCAATCTGAATAAGACAGAAGAATTTTTTGACACTGTTGAAGCTGGTTTGAAAGCATTGCCAGGAAATACAAACTTGGAAAAAATGCTGTATGCTTACGGTATAAAACAAGGTCAGGCTGCACAGAAAAAAGGTGATCTTGAAACTGCAACAAGAATGTATAAAGCAGTGTTGAACTCTTCAAACAAAAAACATCAGGAAGGAGCTTATCAAAGTTTAGGTGGTATGCTTTATAATGTTGGAGCAACAAAATTGAACGAAATTTATCCTCTTGCAACTTCTGACCCTGACAAATATCAAACAGAAAAAGCAAAAGCAGACGAACAATTGAAAGAGGCTAAAGGATACTTGGACAAAGCATTGGAACTTAATCCTAACAATGCCAATGCAAAGAAACTAGTTGACGCTATTGCTGCAACACTCAAATAAATTGTTAAAAAACAGGTTCGAACCCACATTTCAGTCGGTTCGGCCCTAAGAAGAAATAGGTTCGGCCCCACGCAATCGTGGGTTCGGACCTATTTTTATACTCAAACATTAGTTTTTCCAATACTATTTTTATAGTATTCAATCAAGCTGTAATTATTACGTTCAAAAGGATAAAAATAACTCGCTTAAATTACACTTAATCATTATTTTTTTCATTATTACTACAAAACACAACTAAACAAGCGAAAATTATTACAAAACAAAACCAAGCAAGTTTTTAAATAACGATTAACAGAAAAAAAAGTATTTTATATTCCAAAACGTAATATATTTGCGAAAAACTAAAAGCAAAAAGATAGCTTTATAGCCAAATACATTATAATATGACAAATAAAATAAGGTTTAGCAAAATGCATGGTGCAGGAAACGATTATATTTACGTTGACACCACCAAACAGACAATCAGCAACCCAACTGAATTGGCTATCAAATGGAGTAAATTCCATACAGGTATTGGATCTGACGGATTAGTCCTGATAGGTAAATCTAATATAGCAGATTTCAGTATGCGCATATTTAATTCGGACGGCTCAGAAGCAAAAATGTGTGGAAACGCATCCAGATGTATTGGTAAATTTGTTTATGAAAATGGATTGACAAATAAACAAGACATTTCTTTAGACACTAATTCAGGAATCAAATATCTGAAACTTATTATTGAAGATAAAGTTGTAAAAAAGGTTTCAGTTGATATGGGCAACCCTGAAATAAAATCAGACATACTGAAAATACGCTTAGACAATGGTATGGAATTTTCCGGTTCCAGTATTTCTATGGGTAATCCGCATTATGTAGTTTTTACTAATAATATTGAAGAAGTAAATTTGTCAGAAATCGGACCAATGATAGAAAACCATAAATTCTTCCCGGACAGAACGAATGTTGAATTTGCTCAAATAACAGGCAATAACACAATAAGAATGAGAGTTTGGGAAAGAGGTTCCGGAATTACATTTGCATGTGGCACTGGAGCATGTGCAACAGCTGTTGCTGCAATCAACAAAGGATTGGTATCAAAAGACAGTCCGGTTATAATAAACATGGATGGAGGAAGCCTTAGCATAGAATGGAAAAACAAAACAAATCAGGTTATAATGACAGGCGAAGCTACTCATGTATTTGATGGAGAAATAAATTTATAAAATTATTAATGGATTAAACAAAACAATAAATATTATGGCTTTAGCAAATGAACATTATTTGAAACTACAAAACAATTATCTGTTTTCGGATATTGCAAAGAAAGTTAACTCTTTCAAAATTACTCATCCTAAAAGCAAAATAATCAGGATGGGAATTGGTGACGTAACCCAGCCTCTTGCTCCGGCAGTAATTGAAGCTATGCATAAAGCTGTAGACGAGATGAGTAAAAAAGACACATTCCACGGATATGGCCCAGAGCAAGGTTATTCATTCCTTATTGACGCAATAATCAAAAATGATTATGAAAGCCGTGGAATCTTTATCGAACCGGGAGAAGTTTTCATTAGCGACGGAGCAAAAAGTGATTGTGGTAATATTGGTGATATTTTCCGTCATGACAACAGCATTGGTGTAACAGACCCAGTGTATCCGGTTTATATTGACTCAAACGTGATGAGCGGACGTACAGGTGTTCTGACTGATGGAAGATGGAGTGATGTCGTTTATATTCCATGTACGGAAGAGAATAATTTCATTCCTAGTCTTCCATCCAGAAGAGTTGATATAATATATCTATGCTATCCGAACAACCCAACAGGAACAACTCTTACTAAAGAAGAATTGAAAAAATGGGTCAATTATGCTTTGGCAAATGATGCTATAATTATGTTTGACTCAGCGTATGAAGCATACATACAAGACCCTAACATACCACACTCAATTTATGAAATAAAGGGAGCAAAAAAAGTAGCTATTGAGTTCAGAAGTTTCTCAAAAACTGCAGGCTTCACAGGTGTCAGATGTGGATATACTATTGTTCCTAAAGAACTAAGAGCTACAACTTTGAATGGGGAAATCGTCTCTCCAAACAAATTGTGGAACAGACGACAGTGCACAAAGTTTAATGGAACAAGCTATATAACTCAACGAGGAGCCGAAGCAGTATATTCTCCGGAAGGAAAAGTCCAGGTTAAAGATACTATCAACTATTATATGACCAACGCAAAAATTATGCGTGAAGGACTTACAGAATGCGGATTGAAAGTTTATGGTGGAGAAAATGCACCATATCTGTGGGTTAAAGCTCCGGACGGATTGACTTCATGGAAATTCTTCGAAAAGCTACTTTATGAAGTTCATATTGTAAGCACTCCGGGCGTAGGTTTCGGACCTTGTGGCGAAGGCTATCTCAGACTTACAGCATTTGGAGAAAGAGAAGAAACCATTGAAGCTATCGAAAGATTGAAAAAATGGTCTAGATAACTCTTTATGATAATTAAAGTATATTACATTCAAATACTACAATTTATTTGAATTGTTTTGTTTTTCCACGAAAGCAGTTCGCTGTGAAGCGAGCTGCTTTCTTTATATACATATAACCAGAGCTGTTGACCAGACATATTAAATTAGAAAACGTGCTTTAAATAATCGATATTTTTATGTAATTTTGGCGAATAAAAATATTATAAACAACCAAAAATGATCGAACGCATTTATATTCTTGAAAATGTAGATCCTATTATTTTTTACGGGGTAAACAACAGCAACATGCAACTGATAAAGACCCTGTTTCCTAAGTTGCGTATTGTTGCAAGAGGGAATGTAATGAAAGTTATCGGCGAAGAAGAAGAATCAGAACTCTTCCTGAGAAAAATAAGAGAAATCGAGAAATTCTGCGAAGAGTATAATTCTCTTAGCGACGAAATAATAATTGATATAATAAAAGGCAAAGCCCCAACCGTTGTAAAACACGAAAATCTCATCATACACGGGATGAACGGCAAGCCTATCACTGCCCGCACCGAAAACCAACAGAAACTGGTCAATGCTTTTGAGAACAACGACTTGGTTTTCGCCACAGGTCCTGCCGGATCCGGAAAAACATTCGTTGCCATTGCCTTGGCTGTCAAAGCTCTCAAAAACAAAGAAGTCCGTAAAATCATATTAAGCCGTCCGGCAGTTGAAGCCGGAGAAAAGCTGGGATTCCTTCCTGGTGAGATGAAAGACAAACTGGATCCATATTTACAACCGCTCTACGATGCGCTGCAGGATATGATTCCAGTTGCAAAGCTCAAAGAATATATGGAAAATAATGTCATTCAAATTGCTCCATTGGCTTTTATGCGAGGCAGAACTCTGAATGACGCAGTTATTATCCTTGACGAAGCACAAAACACAACAACTCATCAGATAAAAATGTTCCTTACACGTCTAGGAACAAACGCTAAGATGATTATTACTGGTGACGTAACACAGATTGACCTTCCTCCAACCGCTACTTCTGGTCTGATTCAGGCAATGCAGATTCTGAAGAACGTAAACGGTATCGGAAAAGTCGAGTTCTCCAAAAAAGATATTGTCCGTCATAAGTTAGTTCAGCGCATTGTTGAGGCTTATGACAAATTCGACAAAAACAAAAAGAAAGAAGCCGAAGAGGCGAAAAAGTCAAAAGAAAACAAAACAACAACAAATCCATAATAAATTAAAGTTATGAAAAAGGCTTTAGTAAAAACAGATTTTAATTTCCCGGGACAGAAAAGTGTATATCACGGAAAAGTTCGTGATGTATATAGTGTAAATGAAGACTTGCTGGTAATGGTTGCAACAGACAGAATCTCAGCATTCGACGTTGTATTGCCAGAAGGAATACCTTATAAAGGTCAGATGTTGAACCAGATTGCAGCAAAATTCCTTGATGCAACAACTGACATTTGTCCAAACTGGAAACTTGCTTCTCCGGACCCAATGGTTACAGTTGGTGTGCGTTGCGAAGGTTTCCCTGTTGAAATGATTGTTCGCGGCTATTTGTGCGGAAGCGCTTGGCGTGCATACAAGAGCGGCGTTCGCGAAATTTGCGGCGTAAAACTTCCTGAAGGAATGCGCGAAAACGAACGTTTCCCTGAACCAATCATCACACCGACTACTAAGGCTGAAATTGGCGAACACGACCAGGATATCTCTAAGGAAGAAATATTGGCTAAAGGCCTTGCAACTCCTGAAGAATACGAATTGCTTGAGAAATATACTTTGGCATTGTTCAAACGTGGAACTGAAATCGCCGAAAAACGTGGTCTTATCCTTGTTGACACTAAATACGAATTCGGTAAGCACAACGGTCAGATTTATTTGATGGACGAAATCCACACTCCGGACTCTTCACGTTATTTCTATCTTGAAGGTTATCAGGAACGCTTCGAAAAAGGTGAAGCCCAGAAACAGCTTTCAAAAGAATTCGTTCGCGAATGGTTGATGGAAAACAACTTCCAGGGCAAAGCAGGCCAGGTTATTCCTGAAATGACTCCGGAAATCGTTGAAAGCATCAGCAACCGTTACATCGAACTTTACGAACACATCACTGGCGAAACTTTCGTTAAGGAAGAAACAGACAATATCCACGATCGTATCGAAAAGAACGTAACTGA
Organism: uncultured Parabacteroides sp.; assembly: GCA_949295065.1. Taxonomy (GTDB): domain Bacteria; phylum Bacteroidota; class Bacteroidia; order Bacteroidales; family Tannerellaceae; genus Parabacteroides. The sequence goes on from CASFJQ010000040.1 coordinate 9,921, forward strand.
ATATTTACAGAACAAATAAATCAGACGAAGAATGACGAAGTACGGTTCAGAAAAAATACTTCCCTACAATCAAGAGGAGCATAAAGGTATTCAGGTCAGACGTATGTTTGATGCCATTGCCGGCAAATACGACTTGCTGAACCATACGCTCTCGTTCGGTTTTGATAAAGGATGGCGCAGGAAAGGAATAAATTTCCTGCGTCCTTTCTCCCCTAATAAAATTCTGGATATCGCAACCGGAACAGGCGACCTTGCGATATCTATGTATAAAACACTGAAGTCGGACACTATCATCGGAGCTGACATATCTGAAGGAATGATGCAGGTCGGAAGAGAAAAAGTGGCAAAAGCAGGATTCCAGGACCACATTTCATTCGAACAGCAGGACTGCACGGCTCTCACCTACGAAGACAACAGTTTCGATGCCGTAACAGCAGCTTTCGGTGTCCGCAATTTTGAAGACATAAGGCAAGGACTTGCCGAAATGTATCGTGTTCTGAAACCTGGAGGACATATTATGATTCTCGAACTCTCAACACCTGAGAAGTTCCCTATGAAACAGCTCTATGGTTTATACTCAAAACTCGTCATACCAAATATCGGACGATTGATTTCCAAAGAAAAAGCCGCCTACAGTTATCTTCCGGAATCCATCAAAGTCGTACCACAAGGCAAATTAATGGAAGATTTGCTTTCGGATGTAGGTTTTAAAGATGCCAAAGCCAAAACTTTGACGTTTGGAATATGTTCATTATATACTGGTACTAAATAAATTGTAAAGCTTATGCAAAAATATGGTTTATTAGGATATCCGCTGGGACATTCTTTTTCGAAAAATTATTTCAACCAAAAGTTTGAATCAGAAAAAATAGATGCCCAATATGTTAACTTTGAAATCTCCGACATTAAGTATATCAAGAATGTCTTGAAAGAAAATCCCAATCTTAACGGATTGAATGTAACTATTCCCTACAAGGAACAAGTTATCCCTTATCTGGACGATTTGGATGAAGACGCAAGACTGATTGGTGCAGTTAACGTAATAAAATTCACAAAAGGATTTTTGGGTAAAACAAAACTAATAGGATATAATTCAGATATTATAGGCTTCAAACGCTCCATTGAACCGCTGCTGGACTCTTCACACCGCAAGGCTCTGATTCTTGGCACCGGAGGAGCTTCAAAAGCCGTTATGCACGGTCTGAAGCAATTGGGCGTTGGAACTACTTTCGTTTCCAGAACTCCCAAAGAACATTGCATCACTTATCAGGATGTCACACCGGAGTTGCTTGAAAGCTATACTGTGATAGTCAACACTACTCCACTTGGCATGTTCCCAAATGTTGATGCTTGTCCGGATATCCCATATGATGCTCTCACTCCAAAGCATCTTCTTTATGATTTGCTATATAATCCGGACGAAACTCTCTTTATGAAAAAAGGGAAAGAACGCGGAGCTGTAGTCAAAAACGGTCTGGAAATGCTGCTTCTTCAAGCATTTGCCGCTTGGGAAATCTGGCAGAAATAAAAGATAATACATCATAAGCCTGAAAATAACACAATTGCATTTTCAGGCTTTTTTGTGTTTATGATGCAATTCAATATACATACCTTCATTTGCTGAAAAACAAAACACTTCATAAATTTGCCTCATAAAAGTATTAATATATGAACAATGGCAAACCATATAAAGATTTTGGAGACTTTCTGAAAAGTATTTTCCCTTACAAGGTGCAGAAAATATCCATAAACGCAGGATTCACCTGCCCGAACCGCGACGGAAGCAAAGGCTGGGGCGGATGCACATACTGCAACAATCAGACATTCAGCCCGGAATATTGCAAAACAGACAAGTCGATAACACAGCAGCTCGAAGAAGGAGTTCATTTCTTCAGGAGGAAATATCCGGAAATGAAATATCTGGCATATTTCCAGGCATATACAAACACCTATGACAGTATAGACAAACTCATCGAAAAATATGAGGAAGCTATTTCCTTCAAGGATGTTTCCGGGCTTATCATTGGAACCAGACCGGACTGTATGCCCGAGCCTTTGCTGGATTATTTTGAGGATTTGTCCAAGCGGACATTCGTAATGATAGAATACGGAGTTGAAAGCACGTCCGACAAAACATTAGTCCGCATAAACCGCGGTCACACTTTTGCCGAAGCAGAAGAAGCCATCAGAAAAACAGCAGGCAGAAATATTCATACCGGCGTGCATCTGATACTCGGTCTGCCCGGAGAATCGAAAGAAGATATTCTGCATCATGCAGATGTTATCTCGCAACTCCCGGTTACCACTCTTAAGCTTCATCAGCTGCAATTAATAAAAAACACACGAATGGCAAACGAGTTCTATAACGACCGCTCTGATTTCCATCTTTATACAGCCGACGAATATATTGACCTGGTCATTGATTTTATTGAAAGATTGAATCCGGAAATCGTAGTTGAAAGATTTGTATCGCAATCGCCCAAACAATTGCTTATCGCTCCGGACTGGGGATTGAAAAACTATGAATTCACGGCTAAAGTGATGAAAAGAATTGCAGAAAGAAACACATGGCAGGGAAAACTTTACTGCAAATAAAAAACAAAAACGGGCTTGATTCTTAGCGATAGAACAAGCCCGATGTAACAAATAACAAAACAACCTTAAACATTATATCTCTAATTAAACACTATATTCTCTGAGACTTCATTCATATAACACTGACATCATATATTTGGTTCATATTTCCTGAAAAAAAACACGCCACCGATGTTACAAAAACTCCTTACATACGTTTTACCTTATAAAAGACAACCAATCGGAATTCTAAATGGCAAATGATAATGACAAAAACGTGCTGGTTGACACATTCTCAAACTTAAGAAGCCGCTTCAAGCGCATAGCACTTAAGATTCTTAACGGAGAAGAAGATGCCGAGGATGCCCTTCAGGATGCCTTCTGCAAGCTCTGGAAACACAGCGACAAAATTAAGTCGGCAAGTGAGGCTGAAGCCTTAATCACTGTAGCTGTAAAAAACGCATCCATTGATTCGTGGAGAAAGCAACAACACTATCAGACTGTGGAGTTGAACCAGGAGATAAAATCTGAAACGGCAGATTCAACATACAGCAGCATCGAGACAATGGAGGAGTAAATTTTATGGACGACAAAAAAATAATATCAGACAGAAGCCGGGAAGAGTGGCTGCACCTCATTGATAAATATTTTGAGGCTGAAACTTCCGAAGAAGAAGAGCTGGCTTTGAAGCTTTTCCTTGCCTCACCGCAATCTATGCCAGATATTCACCATGCAATGTTCTCAACACCGACTTCGGACCGGAATTTCAGACATTCACCACAGGTATTTGCATATTTATGTAACAAAAAAGAGGATTCCCACAAAATGGGAATCCTCCGTTATTAATAATAGTAGTGTAATTGTATGTTTTTTATAAAAACATCTTTATATGCAAAGATAGCTCTATATTTTAAATCGCACCACTATAAATTCCTTTTTCTAACGAAAGGCATTAGTTTCTGGACAAATTTCAGCATACGGTGTACGAAAATCAGTCTTTCGCCTGGTGAACCGTCAGCTGAGGGAAAGGGAAACCAATTCCTACATTGTTGAAAGTTGCATAGACCTCTTTATTAATATCGAAATAAACACCCCAATAATCTTCTTTCTTAACCCAGACACGAACCACTATATTAACACTGCTGTCTGCCAATTCCTTCAATCCGATAAATGGAGCATCCGGTTCCATCAAAATACGCGATTCCTTGCTTATAATTTCCTGTAATACAGATTTAACCTGTTCGAAATCACTTCCATATTCTACACCAAAGACCCAATCAACACGGCGAAACTCCTGACGGCTATAATTAACAACAGTGCCACTGCTCAAAGAACCGTTCGGAATATAGATTACTTTATTGTCAGGTGTTGCCATAACAGTATGGAAAATCTGTATTTCCTTTACAGTACCGCCAATTGTTCCTGTTTCAATATAATCCCCAACTTTATAAGGTTTTAATAACAAGATAATCAAACCACCGGCAAAGTTCGAAAGGTTTCCGCTCAATGCCATACCGATAGCAACACCGGCAGAAGCCAACAGAGCAGCAAATGAAGTTGTCTGAACGCCCAATGCGCCAACAACAGATATTATCAACAAAATTATAAGAACAACATTAATCAAACTGCCGATAAATGTTTTCACTGAAGGGTCAATAGCACGTTTGTCAAGAATTTTCCTGATAACCATATTTATGGAACTAACCAGAACACGTCCCACAATGAACACCAAAGCAGCTTTCAACAATATCCAACCTAGCTGGACTCCATGCTCAAACAACGAATCAAGAATAGCCGGGATTCTTTCCTCCCATTTTAGTATACTCAATAACAACATATATAATAAAATTTAAAGTTTATACGTTTTAATATTTTCTATTTCAAACTAAACAACGCTTTATTTAGTTTTGTGCCGTTATTCATAAAAACATAAAAAATGAGGATATTGTTTACACTTTTCTGTCTTTTTTCAGGATTGGTTCTTAAAGTAAATGCCCAGACATACCAGGAATGGGTCGAGAAGAGCTGCGATTACATAGAAAAAAACGATTTGGTTTCAGCCGAAGAAAGCCTGAAATCAGCAATGCGCCTCGAACCTGGAAACGCTGCAAATTTTGCCCTGCTGAGCAACCTTGGAACAATACAAAGAAGACAGGGGAAAAAGGATGAAGCACTGGTTTCTTACACCGCCGCACTGAGCAGACATCCCAGAAGTGTAACAATTCTTGAAAACCGTGCATCTCTTTACTCCGAAATGGGAGAAATAGAAAAATCCCTCAGCGACTATAACACTTTATTGAGCATTGACCCGGAACACCAGGAAGCTCTTTATTGCCGTGGCATGATTTACATTCAGCTAAAGAATTTTCTTTGGGCAGAGCAGGATTTCGACAAGATTCTTGAAGTCAATGAAAAATCAGTTCGAGGAAGATTGGGGCATGCAATCCTGGAAAAACTCAGAGGCAATTATGATTATAGCGAGCGTATCTTCAATTATCTGATAAAAGAACTTCCCAGAGAATGGCTGCTTTATGAAGAAAGAGCAGATTTGTATTTCCTGATGGGTAAAAACGCCAGGGCTATGAGCGACATAAGCAAAGTATTTGCAGAATCAGAACCAACAGCAAGCCTTTATGTGCTGAGAGGGAAAGTCAAAGTTGCCCAATATGAAAGAAAATCGGCAGCAGCAGATTTTCTGAAAGCAAAAGAAATGGGATATGACCCGGAAGTGATTGACGAATTGATGAAATTCACAGAATAAAAAACCAATATAATATAAACACAGAGACACTAAGTCACAGAATTATTTATTTAATCAACAATAAATTCTCTCTGTGACTTTGTGACTCTGTGTTTCATTCTTTTTTATTCTTACTTGATATAAGTTTCCATGAACTTAGCATTAGGTGCAGGAATCAAAGAAACTGATTTTGTATCAGCAGGAATAAGAACTGTCTGTCCCTGGTGAACATTCACTTCATTACCCTTGTCGTCTTTGATAACAGCAGAACCGCCCATACAGATGTAAACGACAAATGAATCAAGCTCAGAAAAATCGCGAGTCATCGTTGCATCAATTTCAATCAAGTTTGTTGTGAAATATTTGCAGTCGGCCAACTCAACTGTCGCATTAGTGTGAGCTTTGTAGTGTGTGCGGTAGTCCGGATACAAAGTATAATCAATAGCATCCTTAGCCAATTCCGTATGAAGTTCACGGCCATTACCGTTTGCGTCCTTACGGTTGTAATCGTAGATGCGGTAAGTGATGTTACTAGTCTGCTGGATTTCAGCAATAAAGCATCCTGCACCAATAGCATGGACACGGCCTGCAGGCAAGAAGAACACATCGCCCTCGTTAACGTCGTAACGCTGAAGAACATCCATGATAGTGTTGTCTTCCACACGTTTCACATATTCTTCCGCATCAATCTGCTTTGAAAAACCGGAATACAGAGAAGCATCCTTTGCAGCCTTCACAACATACCACATTTCAGTTTTTCCAAATGAATTGTGGCGAGCCTTTGCCAATTCATCATTCGGATGAACCTGGATTGACAAATTGTCGCGTGCATCAATAAACTTAATCAAAAGAGGGAAAGTTGTGCCGAAACGCTCCATAACCTTTCCGCCCAGCAATTGTTTGCCATATGTTTTAATAAGCTCGTCCAAAGATTTTCCAGCCAATTCACCTTCAGCAACAACAGAATAGTTACCTTCAACATGCGAAAGCTCCCAGCTTTCACCTATTCCGTCCTGCACAGGAGAGATACCCTTGAAAGGGCAAATATCAGAACCACCCCAAATAATATTCTTCAGGATCGGTTGAAATGTAAATGGATACAACATAATTATTAAAGTGTTTTTTATTTTGTAGTTCGTTTAACTTTTACTTTTCTCAAAACCACAGCACTGCGTGCCGGTATATATATTTTCAGCCATTCTTTCTTTTCTTTCTTATACAAAGGATCAGGCATTGTGAAATGGCGCACAGTATCGTCAGCCAGTCCAAATCCGCCAAATTCCGCCGAGTCAGTGTTCAACACCACTTCGTATTCTCCTTTCGGGACAAGGAAACCATAGTCGGTAAACGACTTGTTCGGGCTGAAATTGAACACAAACACAAGGTCCTTTCTCATATAAGCCAAAATCTGGTCGCCGTCATTATCCCATACTTTCTGGATAGGAGTTTCCTGGAATTTCTTCACGCTGCAGATAACTTCCAGCATTTTCTTGTCGAATTTGCTGAGATACTGATACTTCAGGTTCTCATCGTCCACAAGGTTCCACTGGCGGCGGGCATATTTATAAGACCATCCGTTTCCTTCGCGAGGGAAATCAATCCATTCCGGATGTCCGAATTCATTACCCATAAAATTAAGATAACCGCCATTTATTGTGGAAGCAGTCACCAAACGTATCATCTTGTGTAATGCGATTCCACGTTCCACCATAAAATTATGGTCATCCTTTTGCATGTGCCAGTACATATCAGCATCTATCAGACGGAAAATGATTGTTTTGTCTCCAACCAAAGCCTGGTCATGGCTTTCAGCATAGCTGATTGTTTTTTCATCCGCACGTCGGTTTGTAGTTTCCCACCAAATAGAAGAAGGATGCCAATCCTCGTCTTTCTTTTCCTTAATTGTCTTTATCCAGTAATCCGGAATATTCATTGCCATTCGGTAATCAAAGCCATAACCTCCGTCTTCGATTTTTGCAGCAAGGCCCGGCATACCACTCACCTCTTCAGCAATCGTAATGGCATTCTTGTTCACCTCGTGGATAAGCTTGTTTGCAAGAGTAAGATAAACAATAGCGTCGCCGTCCTGATGTCCGTTGAAATAATCTCCGTAGTTACAGAACGCTTCCCCAAGGCCGTGGCTGTAGTAAAGCATAGAAGTCACACCGTCAAAGCGGAATCCGTCAAACTTATATTCATCCAGCCAGAATTTACAGTTTGAAAGAAGGAAATGCAAAACCTCATTCTTGCCATAGTCGAAACAAAGCGAATCCCAGGCAGGATGTTCGCGCTTGCCGTCACCGTGAAAATACAAATCATACGAACCGTCAAACCTTCCAAGGCCTTCAACCTCATTCTTTACGGCATGGCTGTGAACAATATCCATAATCACCGCAAGTCCCAAGCTGTGTGCCTCGTCGATAAGAGCTTTCAATTCGTCCGGAGTTCCGAAACGTGAAGACGCAGCAAAGAAACTGCTTACGTGATAACCGAACGAACCATAATACGGATGTTCCTGAATTGCCATTATCTGGATAGCATTATATCCCTCTTTTACAACACGAGGTAAGATATTCTTGCGGAACTCATCATACGAACCCACCTTTTCTTCATTTGTTGCCATACCTATGTGGCACTCGTAAATCAAAAGTGGAGATATATTCGGTTTGAACTTCTTAATCTTGAATTTATATGGTGTTTCCGGATCCCAAACCTGAGCACTGAATATTTTTGTTTCAGGATCTTGAACCACACGTCTGATCCATGCTGGAATACGCTCGCCCGAGCCTCCTTCCCATTCAACAAGAAGTTTGAACAAATCCTCATGATGCAATAAATCCTTATCCAACGAAATTTCCCAAATTCCATTGTGCAGACGCTTCATCTTATAGCGTTTGTCTTTTGTCCAGTCATTAAATGTACCGATCAGATAAATTGCTGTGGCGTGAGGAGCCCATTCCCTAAAAACCCATCCTTTTGCGGTCTTATGCAACCCGAAATAAAGATATCCCGAAGCAAAGTCAGAAAGCGTTATCTTACCATTGTTTGTAAGATTTCTTTCTCTATCAATAACATATTGATATCTTCCCTGGATAGCTTCTTCGTATGGTGCTAACCAAGGGTCATTTTTTATTAGATTCAAAGACTCCATTTTACTATATAAATTGGTTACCAGGCAAAGATAACAGAAAAAACAGAAAAAATCAAGCACAAACTTACGAAGTCACATTCAAAAAGTTACACATTTACATTGTTTCTATCTGCAGCTTTCCTAATTTCCCGTCCCGGTTTTGCACCACCAACAACATACTCCATCGAAAACTACACAACATTTCCATTTATATCGCAAAAATAATCGTGAATATCTACCTGATATCATTTTTTTAATTAGCTTTGTAACAGACAAGTATATTTATTTTCGAGAACAGCTTAGTATATAATATACAATAAGCCTTATTGTAGAAACAACAAGAATTAAAGTCTAATAATATGAAAATGAAACATCTAACCGTAGCCGCTTTCACAGCACTACTGATGGTATCTTGCGACAACAACAAGCAAGATTATCCTTTTAGAAATCCGGACCTCTCCACAGAAGAAAGAGTCCGGGATTTGCTCAGCCGACTGACACCGGAAGAAAAAATCGGCCAAATGATGAACCAGACACCGGCAATCGAAAGACTCGGTATTCCGGAATACGACTGGTGGAACGAAGCCCTGCACGGAGTTGCGCGCGCAGGAAAAGCAACTGTTTTCCCTCAGGCAATTGCCCTGGCTGCCACATTCAACGATTCTGATGTGTATGAAAGCTTCGATATGATCAGCGACGAAGCACGCGCGAAATACCACCAATATCAGAAAGACAAAGAATACGACAGATACAAAGGTCTTACTTTCTGGACTCCGAATATCAACATATTCCGCGATCCACGCTGGGGCCGCGGTATGGAAACCTATGGAGAAGACCCATATCTTACATCACGCATGGGTGTTGCCGTTGTAAAAGGTCTGCAAGGCAATGACCCTAAATATTTCAAGACTCACGCCTGTGCAAAACACTATGCCGTTCACAGCGGTCCGGAATGGAACAGACACGAATATAATGCCGAAGCCACTCCACGCGACTTGTGGACAACTTATCTGCCTGCCTTCGAAGCCTTGGTAAAAGAAGCTGATGTTCAGGAAGTGATGTGTGCCTACAACCGTTTTGAAGGAAAACCTTGCTGCAGCAGCGACAAACTCCTGATTGACATCCTGAGAAACGGATGGGGCTATGAAGATATTATCCTTTCCGACTGCGGTGCCATAGATGATTTCTGGCAGAAAGACAAAAATACTCCACGTCACGAAACTCACCCTGATGCAGAAAGCGCTTCTGCCGACGCTGTGTTGAACGGCACAGACCTTGAGTGTGGCGGCAGCTACCGCTCACTGGTAAAAGCCCTTGAAGACGGAAAAATCCAGGAAAAAGACTTGGATGTTTCATTGACTCGCCTGCTTAAGGGAAGATTCGAACTCGGTATGTTCGACCCGGACGAAAGAGTTCCTTTCTCAAAAATTCCATACAGCGTTGTGGAAAGCAAGGAACACGTGGCAAAAGCATTGGACATGGCAAGACAAAGTATGGTGTTGCTCAAGAACAAAAACAACACTCTCCCATTGAGCAAGAATCTTAAGAAAATTGCCGTAGTCGGTCCTAATGCCGCAGATTCAACTATGCTTTGGGCAAACTACAACGGATTCCCGACAAAAACAACAACTATTCTTGAAGGAATCAGAAACAAAATACCTAATGCCGAAGTAGTTTACGAACTTGGCTGTAACTACACCGCCAACTTCGTGATGGAAGATTTGGGAAACAACATCACAAGCGAAAACGGTCAAGGTCTGAAATCTGAATTCTACAACAACACAGAATTCAACGGCACTCCGGTATATACAGGTCTTGCAAAAGAACTTCACTACACAACCGGAGGCAACACACAGTTTGCTCCAAACGTAAACCTGACAGATTTCTCGGCAAGATTTACAGGAACATTCAAATCACCGGTAAGCGGAGATGTCGAATTCTCAATTTCGGGCAACGACGGATTCCGCCTGTTCATCGGAGATGAAAAAGTTGCAGAAGTTTGGGGCAACGAATACGGCGCATTAAAAACCTATATCCTTAAAGCTGAAGAAGGAAAAGAATATCCGGTCAAAATAGAATATATGCAGAAAAAAGGTTCTGCAGACTTAAACTTCTCTGTCGGAGTTCGCAAAGATGTAAACTATGCAGCTACAGCTGACAAAGTAAAAGACGCAGACGTGATTATCTTCGTCGGCGGTATTTCCCCACGTCTCGAAGGCGAAGAAATGCCTGTTGACGCTGAAGGATTCAAGAAAGGTGACCGTCTGAACATTGAAATTCCGAAAGTTCAGCGCGAAATGGTGAAAGCTCTGAAAGCAACTGGCAAGCCGGTTGTTTACGTTGTCTGCACCGGCAGCGCCCTGGCTTTGAACTGGGAAAATGACAATCTTGACGCAATCCTCAACGCTTGGTATGGCGGTCAGGAAGGCGGAACAGCTGTCGCAGATATTCTGTTCGGCGACTACAACCCTGGCGGAAGACTTCCTGTCACTTTCTACAAGTCTGTTGACCAGTTGCCGGACTTCGAAGATTACAGCATGAAAGGCCGCACATACAGATATTTCACTCAAGAACCTTTGTATCCTTTCGGTTATGGTTTGAGTTATACAAGCTTCGACTACAAGAATGCGAAACTTTCTGCCAACCAGATTTCAAAAGATCAGTCTGTAACCATCACTTTCGACATCACCAACACTGGTAAATTGGATGGCGACGAAGTTGCGCAGGTTTATATCAAGAACCCTAACGACCCTGAAGCACCAATCAAGTCATTGCAGGGATTCAAGAGGGTTCATGTAAAAGCCGGCGAAACTCAAAGCTTGAGCTTCACTCTTGAGCCGAAAGCTTTCTGGTCATTCAACGACGATACTCAGGTTATGGAAGTAAGAAATGGCAAATACCAGATTCTTTACGGTAAATCTTCTGCTGACAAGGATTTGAAGTCTTTGACTGTGGAGATAAAATAAAAAAAGTTTCGCCTGGCTCAACTTTTAGTTGACAAGACAACAAGTTGACAAGGCTACAGAAACAAGGGCATATAAGGCTGAAAGCCTTTAACATAGCCCAGGGTGTGAGCCCTGGGTCACTAGCCGCCACCCAAATACAAGCTCTGAAGGAGCGCACCTTAATGCTTAACCTCGCTCTTTCAGAGCTGAGATGAGAGAGGAGGTGCATCGTAACCCGGGGCTCACACCCCGGGCTATAAACCCAAGGCTTTCAGCCTTGTAAGCTATTCCCCTTGTCCCCTTGTATCTGATGCCTTGTCTCTATCCTACGGCTCCCCCAACCAATAAATTATAATACCTGCCTGTCTGGGCGTTAACACTCTCTGGCCTTTAAAAAATCCTGCGTCCGCGAGCTCAGTCTGTAGCTGTGTG
>CASFJQ010000041.1 GCA_949295065.1 uncultured Parabacteroides sp.
CGTTCCCTCTTTAACCAAAGAATAAACCATATCTGTCTTATCAACATATACAAAACCGTCTTCTATCAGCCGGTCGAAACTTTGGATGCCTATTGGGTACTTCATTATCGGGATAAATTTATGTTTTGCTATGTAACAAAGTTAGTAAAAGATAATTGCAGAGGCAAATGAATACATGGTTTTCATTAATTCAAGTTTTTCTAATAATCCTATGTAAAGTAACTGATATTTTCCTTGTCAACTTGTCTCTGTAGCCTTGTTAACTTTCAGGTTGAGTAACTTGCTAAACTTAATCAGCGAAATATCATTTTGTCAATTTGACATTATGACAAATTAACTACCCTGAGATTCCGTTATTTCAGAGCAAACTACAAATATTCCAAAACGATGGCATTCTCATGAATTTAAGGAAATACATATTGACAGAGTTTCTTATATAAAACTTACAAAATATATTATTCATTGCAATGATTTTCAACTCCAATATCAAAGAGTAAAAGAAAAACAAAGATTACATATCAAAATATCTTTCCCGGGACAATCGTATATTTTCTTCTTCCTGAAGAAAAATCTCGGTTTTCAGGTCCATTTTTTCACCAAAAATCTACTTTTTGAACTCACTAAAGCATTTGTTAAAAATTTGATTGTAATGACTTGAGGTAATCATTGTGAAGAGTGTCCCGAATCATTACAATAACTTGGTGTAATGATTGAGATAACTTACCCAAATCATTGCAATGATTTTCTGAAATGATAGAAAAAGAAGAGAAAAATCAATTTTTCAGAATCAAAATACACGAATCACGAGTTAGCAGAAAGTCTGTTATTTTCAATTAATGATACTAAAACAGCGAAATATATGAAATTTTGACAATGTAAATATAATGTGTCATCATTAAAACTTAACAAGTTAAATGACTTGAATCACACGAAACTTCAATTTCATAAGATAGTCCAACCACATAATAAAAAACAACCATCCTTCCTGGTAATTTTTTCCGTTATTTTGCATAAAAACACAACAATATCATGAATAAACGAATAGCCTCTTTATTATTAGCTACAGCATTCTGTTCGCAACCTATATCTGCCGAACAGATATGGACTATAGGAAACAACGACAACAGCGCCAAAGGATTCGCATTGGCTCCGGACAAATACAAGGATTATCTGGCACATGATTTTGGATATGAAGACAGGTATTTCCTTATTGGACATTCTGATACAGAAAAAGACTTTCCTTATATCATTCCCGGACCATCCGACGGATGGGGCGGCACAGGAGGAACTTCCGGCTGGCGTACGCACGAAACAACCATACTTTTCGGAATAGAAAAAATGCCATCTTCGTCGGAACAGTGGAAACTGGTTATCGACGTTCTGGATAATGCAGTTGTATTACCTCCACTTTTGAAGGTTACCGTGAACGGAGAAATGTGGAAATTCCAATTGCCAAAAGGTAAAAACAAAAACTCTATAACAGGTGATTTATCCGGCACTACTGAAAACAGAATTGAAATTCCTGTTAATCCGGAATGCCTGCACGAAGGAGGAAACGAGATACGTCTGTCTGTCCTTCAAGGTTCGTGGATTATGTTCGACCAGGTAATGCTTGAAGGTCCGTCCGGTGTTTCTCTTGTAAAGCCTGGAAAAGCTTTTGTGCGTAACGTAAAAGCAGCAGAATACGAGTTGAAAGACAACGGAAACAGCGTTCAGCCTTTACTTGTCGATGTTGAAGAGCTTTCAGGCAGACCAAATCTTGAAGTTGAGCTTGACGGTAAAAAGATTTTCTCACAACGCCTGGATACTGCACGATATATCCTGGAAGCTCCAATGCCGGCAGTTAAAGCAGACAAGAAAAGCTACTATGTGGTGAAAGCTGACGGAAAAGTTATTGCCAAAGGCTCAGTGACCCGTTCTCAGAAACCGGAACAGACCCTTGCCGACTATGTTGACACACGCATAGGAACAGGACACTCACGCTGGATGATTGCACCGGGACCATGGATGCCTTTCAGTATGGTTAAGCTCAGTCCGGACAACCAGAACAGCGGATGGCAGAGCGGATACCAACCAACGTTTGAAAATATCGGTTGCTTCAGCCATATTCACGAATGGACTTTGGGAGGATTAGGCCTGATGCCTACAAACGGCAAGCTAGTTATTCAGGAAGGAGATGAAGCAGATCCGGATTCCGGATACCGTTCACGTATTGACAAACGCACGGAAAAAGCCGGTATCGGATATTATGCGATAAATCTTGAGGACTATGATATCAAGGCAGAACTGACTGCCACAACCAGATGCGGTTTCCAAAGATATACATTCCCGACAGACCGCGAAGGAGCACGTATCCTTGTGGATTTACACATCCCGACAGAATATGATTATCAGCTTCGCGAAGTTGAGCTGCGCCGTGTCAACGATTACAGAATCGAGGGCGTAAGTCATCAGTTGTCGAAATACGTTTGGAGTGATGATGCCGACCAGGACTATAAGCTTCATTTTGTTCTTGAATTTGACCAGCCTATCGCAGATATGGGAATTTGGGCAGATGGAGAAGTCAGACGCGACACCATCCTTAAAGCTAAAGACCTGAAAGATGCAGGAGCATATCTGCAATTCGATGTCAAGAATAATCCTGTAGTTCAGGTTCGTTCGGGCATTTCTCTGGTTAGTATTGAGAATGCCAGTCTGAACCTTGAGACAGAAATAACACGACCATTCGGTTGGAATTTCGAAGCTGTCAAAAAAAATCAGCTGGATGTATGGAACGACATTTTCGGACGTGTTCAGATAAATACAGCAGACAGTCAGGAAAAGACCCGTTTCTACAACAATATGTATCGAGCCCTTTGTAGCCGTAATACCTGGAGCGACGTAAACGGTGAATGGATTTCGACAGATAAGAAGGTTCGCCGCCTGGCTAATTCTGACGATATGGCTTTGGGTTGTGATGCTTTTTGGAATACATTCTGGAATCTTAACCAGTTCTGGAATCTTGTCACTCCGGAATGGAGCAAACGATGGGTAAACTCACAGCTTGCCATGTATGATGCCAATGGATGGCTGGCTAAAGGCCCTGCTGGTATGAATTATATCCCTGTAATGGTTGCAGAACATGAAATTCCTCTCATCGTTGGTGCATACCAGATGGGAATACGCGACTTTGACACAGACAAGGCGCTCGAAGCTATGTTGAAAATGCAAAGTACTCCATCACAAAAAGTATTTGACGGATATGCAGGAAACCGAGATTTGAAAACTTATCTGGAACATGGTTACGTTCCGTCTGACCAGGGACGTTTCTCCAATTCTCTTGAATATTCTTACGATGACTGGACTGTAGGACAGTTTGCGAAAGCTCTTGGCAAGGATGACATCTACAAGAAATTCAACGAACGCGGTTACTGGTGGAAAAACGTAATAGAGCGCAAATCAGGTTTTGCCGTTCTGAAAGACAGCAAAGGTAAATGGGCAAAAGATTTCGACCCGTTCCGTTCAGGTGCAAACCAGCATTATGTTGAAGGTAATGCTTGGCAGCTTACATATTTTGTTCCACAGGATGTTCCGGCACTGGCTGATTATATGGGCAAGAAACGCTTCATAGAACGTCTGGAATGGGGATTCCAAGCAAGCGAACCATGGCGCTACAATGCTCCAAACGACCAATATTGGGATTTCCCTGTAGTGCAGGGCAACCAGCAGTCAATGCATTTCGCTTTCCTATTCAACTGGGTGGGCAAACCTTGGGAAACTCAGAAATGGAGCCGTTCAATCATCGACCGCTACTATGGTGCCGGTATTGCCAATGCTTATCTTGGCGATGAAGACCAGGGACAAATGAGTGCATGGTTCATCATGGCTGCGATAGGATTATTCCAAACAGACGGAGGATGTAACATTAATCCGGTTTATGAAATTGCAAGCCCGCTGTATGAAAAGACTGTTATCAGACTAGACAACCGTTATGGTCGTGGCGACAAATTCGTTATCGAAGCACGCAACGCTTCACGTCTGAACAAATATATTCAGTCTGCTACTCTCAACGGCAAGCCTCTGAATTCTTTCAAATTCCCGGCATCGGAATTGCTGAAAGGTGGAACCCTCGTACTTGAAATGGGCGATAAACCTAATAAGAAATGGGGTGTGGAAAAATAAATCTACAAACAGAAAGAATAGATAATAGCTGACATCATAACCGTGAAGTCTTTAATGGATTAAAAGATTTGTTTGGTTAACAAAAAACCTTCCGGAGAAATTTTTCCGGAAGGTTTTTTATAAAACAATTATTGCAATTTCAACATTGCTATCTTTTTTCAACACATTACTACATTAAATCCACATTTTTGAAAACTCCTTTCTCCGTTACATATGCAGTGACAAGAGATGCAGGAGTAACATCGAAAGCAGGATTATAAACCTTTACATTTTCGGGAGCCATACGGTGAATGTAATGCATTTCGGTTACTTCAGATGCAGAACGCTGTTCTATAATAATATCATTTCCCGTAGGTGTATCTTTATCGAACGTGCTGCTAGGTCCAAGGACATAGAACGGGATGCCGTAGTGATGTGCCAGAACCGCAAGTCCGCAAGTTCCAATTTTGTTTGCGACATCGCCATTTGCAGCTATTCGGTCAAAGCCAACCATTACCATATCAACCATTCCACGGCTCATCAATGATGCAGCCATATTATCGCAGGATAATGTCGTATCAACCCCAAATCTCATCAACTCGTAGGCGGTAAGACGTGCGCCTTGTAACAACGGGCGTGTTTCGTCTGCATATACTTTAGGATTCAAACCCATAGCCTGAGCCAGATAGATTGGAGCAAGAGCTGTTCCATAGCGTGACACCGCAAGATGACCAGCATTGCAATGTGTTAGTATCCGGCTTCCTTCTGAAATCAAATCTACTCCATGCGAAGCTATTTGCCTGCACATTTCTATATCTTCGTCCTTGATTTTAATAGCCTCAGATAACAAACAAGATTTCAATTCAAAAGAATCTGTCTCTGAAAGAATTTCCTTACCTGCTATATACTGATTGAAACAATCTGTCATCCTGTTGAGTGCCCACGAAAGATTAACGGCAGTTGGGCGACTAGCTCTAATTCTGTCAGCCAACGCCATAAATTCTTCTTTCAGAAGAGACACAGAAGAAACTGACAATAAAGTACGCACAAAACAAACATACAATCCTGCTGCTGCGGCAACTCCAATTGCTGGAGCTCCTCTGACCTTCAATCGTACAATTGCATCTATCAGCTCTTTTTCATCTTCAATTTTAAGGAAAATCTCCCGTTCCGGAAGTTGAGTTTGGTCAAGGATTACAAGGCAATCTTCTTTCTCATTTAACACCACAACATCAGGCAAAGAGAAAGTTTGCTCCAGTTTGTCCAGGCCTATTTGTTTAGGGGATATCATAGATATAAGTTTTTGAGTTTTTGAGTTTTTGAGTTTTTGAGTTTTTGAGTTTTTGAGTTTTTGAGTTTTTGAGTTTTTGAGTTTTTGAGTTTTTGAGTTTACAAATTTTTCAAATCTCGTTATTCATTTTCAGCATTTCTTCCAGAATAATGCGGTTATTGCTCAGACGCGGGATTTTATGCTGTCCGCCTTCTTTCCCTTTCATTTTGAGCCAGTCATAGAAGCAATTCTTACGTGCAGGAATGACTTCTAAAGGCTGAAGTGATATTTCCTTATATCGCTTCGCCTCATAATCTGAATTTACCTCCTGAAGTTTAAGGTCAAGTATATGGGCAAATTCAGCCAATGACTCAGGTTGCCTGTCAAATTCAATCAGCCACTGATGACGGCCTTTTGCATTGTTTAGAAGGAACAGAGGGGCCACGGTATAATCAGTAATGACTGCACCAGTAAGCTTACAGGCTTCGGCCAGAGCCTTATCGGCATTATGTACCATAAGTTCTTCGCCAAAGGCATTTATGAAATGTTTTGTTCTGCCGGAGATTACAAATTTATATGGATTTGTGGAAGTAAAGCATACTGTATCACCAATCTCATATCTCCACAGGCCACCAGGAGTTGAGATAAGCATTGCATAATTTTTACCGGTTTCCACCGCTTCAAGAGGCAATACGGTCGGATTATCATTCTCCAATTCATTGAGCGGAATGAACTCGTAATATATTCCATAATCGAGCATAAGCAGAAGTGAGGCATCATTCGGGTCGTCCTGAATGCCAAAGAAACCTTCGGAAGCATTATAAGTTTCCATATAATGCATCTTGTCCGATGGAATAAGCGACTTATACTGTTCACGATAAGGATTGAAACTTATTCCTCCATGGAAGAATACTTCGAGATTGGGCCATACATCCGTCAGATATTCCGCACCTGCTTTTTTCATCACAGCCTTGATAAGCACAAGCATCCAGGAAGGAACACCGGATATATTGGTAACATTCTTATTATACGTATTTTCAACAATGGATTTTATTTTACTTTCCCATTCATCCATCAGGATTATCTTCTTTTCTGGAACACGGACAATCTCAACCAGCGGATTAAGGTTCTGCAAAAGAACAGCAGAGAGGTCGCCACAATGAATATCCTTATTCAGAGGCGACGAACTGTGACTGCCACCAAGAATCAGCCCTTTCCCTTGAAAAAAACGGCTTTGCGGATTATTACGCAAATATAATGCGACAGTGTCAAAACCGCCCCGATAATGAGTTTTCTTAAGAACTTCAGATGTAACCGGAAGGAATTTACTTTTATCACTTGTTGTGCCGCTACTTTTGGCAAACCATTTTACGTGAGTAGGCCAGATAATATTACTCTCACCATTAAGCATACGCTTTATATCGGCCTTCAGAGAATCGTAAGTTTGTACGGGAATACGGCAAAAATCATTATGCGAATGAATTGTGTTGAAGGCATATTTTTTGCCCCATTCTGTTTTCTCAGCAGTTTTCAGAAGATATTTCAACTGCAAATCCTGCAGTTCATGAGCATGACTATAGTATTTTTCAACAGCCTTCTGGCGAGAATGGAAAAATACGGAAATACTTTTTGTTAATAAATCCATTGCCTATTTTTGCTGATAATGATATTAGATTACGCAAATGTATGCAAACTTACGGATATAAAAAAGGAGGCAATATGTCAAAAGCATGAAATCCCGACATATTACCTCCTTTATTTTTGTTTACTTTTCCACAGATTCCTGTTGTGTCTGCAGAGATGTATTTTCTTGTTCCAATTCTTCTGTCTGAATCTCAGTCTGAGCCGGCTGTTCGTCTGAAACAACAGGTTCGCTACAGCTCACTTCAGAACTATTTTCGGCAGCACGAGCTTCTTTTTTCTTTTTCTTTATATCATTTACAAGCTGCTGGAATTCTTTATCCGTACGCAGCTTTTTCAAAGCCATTTGTGCAGCGTTCTGATGAGATTCTTTCTTTGTATATCCTATTCCGATACCCATTTGTATTTCGCCCTCAAGAATTATAGAAGTCTGAAAAACCGGGTTTCCGTCATTATCGTTGAATGATTCAATAATACTGAAATCAACGGACAATTTGTTTTTCTGTCCCCATTCTATAAGGTGCGACTTGAAGTTCATTTCCTTCTTTGCTATATTATCAAGGTCGATATATTTCCTGATGATAATCTTACTTATGAAGTCAAAAGCAGCATAATAGCCGTGATCCAGATAAACAGCACCAATAAGTGCTTCCAAGGCATTTCCGTATATATAATTATTGTGAGTACTTACCTTGGTAGCATATTTCACCATCTTATCAAGACCAAGCTCGAGGGCTATATGGTTCAATGTCTCACGCTTCACTATCTTTGAACGCGTGTTAGTAAGATAACCTTCCTTTTTATTAGGGAAATGAACATAGACAATATCTGCGACTATGGCATCCAGAATTGCATCACCCAGGAATTCCAAACGTTCGTTGTTAAGTGATTTTCCATTCTCGTCCTCGACAGACGAAGATCTGTGAAGAAAGGCCTGCTCGTAAATCTTGATATCGTCCGGGTAATAACCGGTAATCTTATAAATAGACAAATAAGGCTCCTTACCTTTATTCTTAAGGAGCCTTATTTTCTTGTATAATTGTGATAACACGTTACTTCACAAATTTTTTAACGATAACAGTAGCATTGTGACCACCGAAACCGAATGTATTTGAAAGAGCTGCATTGACAGTACGTTTCTGAGCCTTATTGAAAGTAAAGTTCAAATTGTAGTCAATTTCAGGATCTTCATCGCCTTCAGCATGGTTGATTGTTGGAGGAACGATATCTTCCTTAACAGCCATTACACTGATAATAGCTTCCAAAGCACCTGCAGCACCAAGCAAATGGCCTGTCATAGACTTTGTTGAGCTGATATTAAGTTTATATGCATGCTCGCCAAATACTTCCTTGATTGCCTTAGCTTCAGAGATATCACCTACTGGTGTTGAAGTTCCGTGAACATTGATATAGTCAATGTCTTCAGGTTTCATTTCCGCATCTTCCAAAGCGTTAGTCATTGTCAAGCGTGCACCAAGACCTTCCGGATGAGTTGCTGTCAAGTGATAAGCATCAGCTGACATACCTGCACCTGCAACTTCAGCATAGATTTTAGCGCCACGAGCCAAAGCATGTTCCAATTCTTCAAGCACAAGGCAAGCAGAACCTTCACCCATAACGAAACCGTCGCGGCTTGCGCTGAACGGACGAGATGCTGTTTCCGGAGAATCGTTGCGAGTTGACAATGCATTCATTGAGTTGAATCCGCCAACACCTGCAGCAGCAATAGCTGCTTCAGAACCACCAGTTACAATTACATTAGCTTTGCCCAAGCGAATATAGTTGAACGCATCAGCAATAGCATTTGTTGAAGATGCACAAGCTGAAACAGTGGCAAAGTTAGGACCACGGAAACCATACATCATAGAGATATGACCGGCTGCGATATCTGCAATCATCTTAGGGATGAAGAAAGGATTAAACTTAGGACCGATTGTGTCTTTAGTCTGGGCGTAGCCCATTACTTCATCTTCGAATGTTTTGATACCACCAATACCGGCAGCGAAGATAACACCTATGCGGTTTTTGTCTTCGTTGTCCAAGTCCATCGCTGCATCATCAATTGCTTGTTTAGCTGCACCGATGGCCAACAAACTATAACGATCACATTTGCGTGCTTCCTTACGGTCAACATACAATGTTGAATCGAAGTTCTTCACTTCGCATGCAAACTGTGTCTTAAACTTACTTGCGTCAAAATGAGTAATAGGTCCTGCACCGCTTTTACCATTAATAATACCCTCCCAGGTTTCTGCGAGGGTATTACCAAGAGGAGAAATAGCACCAAGACCTGTTACTACTACTCTTTTTAATTCCATACCTTTTTTTTATAAAAGGGGTTGATTACTTCGCGTTAGCTTCGATATAAGCGATAGCGTCGCCTACTGTTGTAATCTTTTCTGCTTGATCATCAGGAATTGAGATACCGAATTCTTTTTCGAATTCCATAATCAATTCTACTGTATCAAGAGAGTCTGCTCCTAAATCGTTAGTAAAGCTTGCTTCGTTAGTAACTTCAGATTCTTCTACACTTAATTTATCAACGATGATAGCTTTTACTTTAGATGCAACTTCAGACATAACTTTTTAATTTAGATTAATAATATGAATTTACTTTTTTATTTTTCACTGCAAAGAAACGAATTTTTTATGTAACAATACAAATTTACTACATTAAAAATGCTGATTATTGCACATTTTTTCTTTTCTTGTGCATTAAAATGCTCCAAATTACGCCCAATTTCTAACTATTTAACATTTATATCAGTAACAAATTGAATAAACATACCTCAAATATCATATATATGCATAGAAAATGTGGCAGATGATTCACGCGTTTTCAGCAGGAAAATCCAAGATTCCGGAGTTGTTTTTTTTCTTCCTCCCGGGCATTTACCGCTTTATAAGCAAGGAGTTCGCGAGGATGTTTGTAGTTTGTACGGAACTGCTCAAAATCCTCCGGTTTCCATCGTAATTCACTGTCTATATTTTCCGGATTGAAACAGCTTAGGACTGCCTGCTCAACACGGTGACTGTCACCAAAATTATTCATATCTATTACATCATTCGCCGGAGCTGGAGGAACCACGTCTTTCAATTTATCAAATCTTATATCAAAATATTTCTCAATATTCATCAAACAAGCACGTGTTCCATTAGCCTTTCCATCAGCTGAGAAACCTGCAATATGAGGAGTTGCTATGTCACAAAGAGAAAGTAATTCCCGATTTATTGTTGGTTCGTTTTCCCAACAATCCAATATCAGACGACTGATTTTTCCTTCCTTAACGGCTTTGAGCAATGCTTCGGTGTCGTGAACTGCACCACGGCAGCTATTTACCAGCCAAGGCTTTTTACGGAGTTTGTCAAAAAAGGAAGTATTGGCAAGATGCCATGTAGGATATTTCCCTTCTTTGGTCAATGGAACGTGCAAAGTTATTATATCAGATTCCTCAGCAATAGTATCCAGAGAAACAAAACCGTCATTTCCCTCCTTTTCCTGGCGAGGCGGGTCATTACGAAGAACTTTCATTCCCATATGTCCTGCTATTCTTTCAACTACACGGCCAACATGACCAACACCGACAATTCCCAAAGTCTTGCCCTTAAGTTCTTCGCCACTACGCAATGACACCGCAATCAAGGATGAAAGCACATAAAGCCCCACAGACTCTGCATTACAGCCCGGAGCATTGAACCATGTTATTCCTGCCTCATCGCAATAATGTATATCAATATGGTCAAAACCAATTGTGGCCGTAGTTATAAGCTTAACTTTACTGCCTGTAAGTAATTCACGCGTACATTTATCTATACTACGAACTATAAGCGCATCGGCATCACTGACCTTTTCCGGTGTGAATTCCTTTGAATTTATATATTCTATATCAGCCACAGGCTCTGCTATTCCTTTAAGGAATGGCACTGTGTTATCGGCAATTATTTTCATTTTGAATCAGTTATTTATATTTATAATTTAGGGGACGAGTTGACAAGATGACGAGTTGACAAGGCTACAGGAAATAAGGGATATCTTCTTAACTACTTGACTCCTTAACTACTTGACTCCTTAACTCCTCAACTTCTTGCCCCAACTCCTATCCTCTCAACTTATTCTTCTCAAAATGCGGCCCAGCCTTGAATCGGAAAAACAGAATTGAAACTATCGTCAGACTTGCGCCAAACAGATATGCATATTCAAAGCCGCCCCACTGCTGCGCTATATGTCCGCCAATCATAAGTCCGGCACCTGTACCCACATCCCAACTTGTAAGATATGTGGAAGTTGCAGTTCCTCTCTGATTATTCTGAGCCAGATTTACAAACAAAGTATTGAATGCCGGAAACATTGTTCCGAATGCAATACCCTGCATCAAGGCTATGATTATATAAAAATAAGAGCTGAACATCATATTCCATCTTGCCAGAAGATGCAATGCGGAAAGGCAGAAAAATGTTCCGGCAGCAAGATACATGCCTAAAGTTATTACAAGAGTTATCCTTCCCTTATCCACTTGTTTCCCGGAAATAACACGCGATGTGGCAAGACCTATCGCCATGAATGTAAAATACAATCCTGAATTTACGGTTATACCTATTTCCTCTGCATACATTGCCACATATGTAGAAGTCATTCCATATGGAATAGATAAAAGGAGAAGTGATATTCCCGCCCATATTCCTTTCTTAAGGAAGAATCGGTCCAATGATATCGGCTCTCTTTTTACCGGAGCACGGTATGATGTCTTTACCATATACGCCATTATCATACCCAAACTTCCGGACAATAAAGAGCAGGCAAATATAAAAGGATAAGAATATGTATTGTGCATAAACAGACCAATCATCGGTCCGAAACTCATTGCCATGTTGTTTGCCAGTCCGTAGTAACTGATTCCTTCTCCTCGTCTCGACGAAGGCAGAACATCAATGACCAGTGTATTTCCGGCAACAGTAACCATTCCGAATGCAATACCATGGATGATACGCAACGCGACAAACAATGTTATGGTGGTGGCAAGAATATATCCACCAAATACAGCAATAAACACAAGATAAGCAACAAGATAAAGAGGACGGCGCGAGAATGTATCCAGCAAATAACCGGAAAAAGGCCTGATGCACAGACACGCCACAGTATAACAGGACAATATAAATCCTATCCAAGTCTTATCCGCCCCAAACTCTTCCTGCAA
Source organism: uncultured Parabacteroides sp. (assembly GCA_949295065.1). Lineage (GTDB taxonomy): Bacteria > Bacteroidota > Bacteroidia > Bacteroidales > Tannerellaceae > Parabacteroides. The sequence continues at coordinate 12,247 of CASFJQ010000041.1, forward strand.
ATAGAATGCCATAATCGGCATAATCAGGTAGAATGCAAAATACAACAGAAAATTCGCCGCCAGTATATAACAGAAATTCGGCGAAAGCATTTTATCCTTACCCATAGTATCTAAACATCGAAAACCTAAATCCTGTGCAAAAGTAAGATTAATGTCCCAACCTTTTCCATAGGCTTGGAAAAAGTTTTTCATGCGGGTGAAAATTCTTTTTCATGCCTGTGAAAATTTATTTTCATCCCTATGAAAAAAGTTTTTCAGCAATATAAAAAAGGCTGGAAATGCAAATACCTGAATAACAGAATTATGACGCATTGCCTATTTCATACCTATTCCATCCTCACATAATTAAGCCGGGTGAAGCAAATGTTGTGACTTACATAAGTAGCAGCAATGCGTGCAGAAGCAATACCAAACACTTCGCCCGGAACATATTTCTTCTCCATTGCTGAAAGTTTGCCTGATTCATAACTGGGGAATTGGGCAGGAATACTGAAGACAACAAGATTGCCATCATGATCGACAGCCATTATTTTCTGGCGGACAAAGAACAAAGGAGTGTTTCCCTCAACTTTAGTCAAATATGGGTCATCTTCAGGATTTACTTTCAAGACCTTCACAAAAAGGTTTCTTACTTTATCTCCTTTCTTGCCCAAGAATTTACTGTTGCGATAAGGCTGGATACTTTTCTTCTTCATCCTGTCCATGTAAAAGAGCATATATGCCTGAGACATCTTCACCATACGTTCCTGCTTAGGAATACGTGCATTGAATTTACATCCAAGCCAATTGATATATGACGGGTCGATTCTCAATATCTCATATAAATAATGCCCTCTATATTTCCCGAACGATATAAGGTCATCGCCGTGAGTCTGCATTCGTTTCTGGTTATAATCCACAAGGAATATACAACGTTCGGAATACCATAGTTCCGACGTCACGAAACGCATCGAAATATAAAAATCCTCGCTCAACTCGCTGATGAACAAAACAGCCCTGCGTTCCAGCAAAGGTGTATAAATCCACAAACTATATTTGCTGTAACCTTCGTGCGGAAGCACAACCAGATAGCAGCCCACATCCTTGTAGGATTTCTTATTCCTGTTATAATTGTTGAGCTTGTCAAAAGCCTTTGTCATTTCGGCTTCTGACAGCCCAGGTATTCTCGGATTTGCCATAATGTTCAGATTTAAAAAGTTGACTAACTGACAAGTCCGTATATATGTTCATTTCCTCAGAACACGTCTGAAGACAAATATCTTTCTCCTGTATCAGGCAAAAGAACAACTATACGTTTTCCTTTATATTTCTCTTCTCTGCATACTTTCAGAGCTGCACTGACAGCCGCACCGGAGGAAATACCAACCAAAAGACCTTCAGTTCTGGCAAGCAGACGCATTGTTTCCATTGCCTCATCATCAGAAACGGTGATTATTCTGTCGGCAATTGTCGGATCATATATTGAAGGAACAAATCCTGCGCCAATTCCCTGAATCTTATGAGCTCCGGCTTTTCCTCCTGACAATACCGGCGAAGATGCAGGTTCAACTCCAATAATATTAATGTCTGGATTCATTGCTTTCAGAGCTCTTCCTGTTCCGGTAAGAGTTCCGCCTGTTCCCACACAAGCTATAAAGCAATCAATATTTCCAGCCGTATCTTCCCAAATTTCCTTTGCTGTCTGCTTATGTGCAGCAGGATTAGCCGGATTGTCGAACTGACTGAGAATAACAGAACCCGGGATAGATTTATTCAATTCTTCCGCCTTGTCAATCGCACCTTTCATTCCTAAATTTCCAGGCGTCAGAACCAATTCACCGCCATAGGCTTTCAATAACATTCTCCTTTCAATGCTCATAGTTTCCGGCATAGTGAGGATAAGTTTATAACCTCTGATTGCTGCAATCCAAGCCAGACCGACACCGGTGTTTCCACTTGTCGGCTCTATAATTGTTCCTCCAGGTTTCAATAAACCTTTCTTTTCGGCATCTTCAATCATTGAAAGCGCAGCGCGGTCTTTCACACTTCCTCCTGGATTGAAGTATTCTATTTTTACCAACACTTCAGCTTCACTGCCTTCGTTGCCGAAAATATTGGACAGGCGCAACAATGGTGTGCTGCCTATAAGTTCTATGAGTGAGTTTTTTATGTTTCTTTCCATATATTTTTACTTTAGATACGAGGTGACGAGGTAACAAGGGGACAAGAAAATGGGATAAATAAAATCCTTGTCAACTCGTTAACTTGTCAACTCCTCTTATTTTTTCTGCACAATCCTTTCTCCAGCCGCAACATTCTCCGTAACCCAAATGTTTCCTCCAATTGTTGCACCTTTTCCGATAGTAATTCTTCCAAGAATTGTTGCGTTGGAATAAACCGTAACTTCATCCTCAAGAATAGGATGACGTGGAATGCCTTTTATCGGATTCCCGTCCTCATCCAAAGGGAAGCTTTTAGCACCGAGAGTCACGCCCTGATATAGTTTCACATGATTACCTATTATACATGTTTCACCGATAACAACACCAGTTCCGTGGTCGATAGTGAAATGATGTCCTATTTCTGCTCCTGGATGAATATCTATTCCTGTTTCGGAATGCGCCATTTCAGTAATTATTCTTGGGATAAGCGGAACATGAAGCTTGTACAATTCATGTGCAATGCGGTAGTTAGTTACCGCCCTTATTGCAGGATAGCAACAGATAATCTCGCCAAAGCAAGTTGCAGCCGGGTCACCAAAATAAGCAGCCTCAACATCAGTTGCTAATATACGACGAATCTCCGGAAGTCTCGAAATAAAATCGGCAGCTATACGTGTAGCATTCTCACTGCAAGGAGATTCATGTGACAAACTCTCACAGTTTGCTGCGCCAAAGCACAGACCAGCCTGTATTTGTCCAGCAAGCATACGGAACACTTCCTCCACATTCACCCCGATATGATAATTAACCGTACGGCTGTGGACCGACGATTTCCCGAAATATCCTGGAAAAAGGATTGCCCTTGACAGTTCCACAATCTTCGACAATGTTTTCCACGAAGGAATTGCCTCACCGTCTTTCTGCTTATGAAACAGTCCGCGGTATGATTGTGGGTCGGAAAGAGCATCCACTGCATTATTTAATATAGATGTATAGTCTTTCTTTTCCATAAATAACTTTTTAGTTGACGAGTTTACAAGGATACAGAGACGAGAAAGTTTAGGGTTTAGGGTTTAGAGTTTAGAGTTGAAAGTTAAAAAACTACTTGACTCCTTGACTCCTTAACTCCTTGACTACTTAACTCCTCATATCCTCTTCTCCTTTCACAAAAATAAAAACTCCAACACATATCACAATCATTTTGTTTGCAAAAAACATCATATTTCATACTTTTGTCCGTCTTTTCACAAAATATATTCAATCACTTAAGCTTACAACCATAAAATGACAAAACATTTGCTTAAATACATTCTTCTGTTTACGTTTCTCACAGCCGTAATTCCGCTGAAGGCCGAAGGTTGGTGGGAGAAAATGGAATTCCTCAAATACACTCCAAGATATTTCGGAGCAAATGCTTTCCCTATTCCTGAGATGATGGGTGCAGACCTTGGTTCGGAATGGGAAGTTGAAGTTCGCGGCGAATATCACACAATGCCCGGCGACAAGACAAAAGACCTTTATGCACGTCTGTATATTCCAATCGTAAAAGGGCGAGCAGGTTTGTCGGTCAGCGGTGTGGTTCAGGAATGGTATAAAACTTCGGAAGCAGTGCGCGACGAGCGTTCAGCCGTAGAAACATCATCTCCAATTCCTTGTTTCGGTGATGTCATTGTAAACTGCTATTATCAGATTCTCCGTAACAAGAAATGGGTGGATATGGTTATAAGCGCCAATATCAAGACAGCAAGTGGAGGCAGACTTTGTGATGCCCGATTTACAGATGCAGCTTCATATTGGTTTGATTGTAATATCGGCCGTAATCTTTGGGAAGATGAATCGTGCAACGCATCATTCAGACTTCAGATGCTTGCCGGATTCTATTGCTGGATGACTAACGACACAAAACATCGCCAGGATGACGCTTTCTGTTATGGCGCAGGAGCAAGAGGAACATACAGGAATTTCCTTATGGATTGCGACGTTTCCGGATTCAACGGTTATCGCGGCGAAGGTGACAAGCCAATACAGCTAAGACTTAAACTGGAATACGAACTGAAAAAGAATGTGCTTTCCTTCAGATATAAACATGGAATAAGAGATATCTTGTATGATTCATATTCTATTGCTTATATCAGGAAATTCTGATTCCGGCAAAAGCTCCAAAGATTCAAATTGCTTGAATGTGAACAAATAATATTGTACCTTTGGGACTTGTTCAAGTTGACGAGTTGACAAGGATTAAACACAGAGACACGGAGTTGAAAAGTTGAGAGTTTAGGGTTTAGAGTTAAATAAATATAGAAACTAATCACTATTGACATCTAACTCCATTTACTCCCTTATAACTTCATATAACTCCCTTCTCCTTAACTCCTTGACTACTTGACTCCTCAACTCCTTTAAAATTACTTTATTGTATGAAGAAGTTACATATTATCACTCCGGTAAAGGATTCCATTGAGTTGACTCTACAAACGGCAGAAGCTATCTTGGCATCTGACGTTTCCGTTCCATATACATATTATATATATAATGACTTCAGCACCGAAGAGAATACCGCACGTCTGAAGGAAGCTTCCGAAAAGATGGGATTCACGCTGGTGAATCTTTCGGATTTGACTACGCATCCGTCACCAAACTATCTGCTGGTTTTGCAGCGCTCACAAGAGCTTGCCAAAGCAGAAGAAGCCGGTCTGATGATTATCGAATCGGATGTGGTGGTGCGTCCGGACACAATCCAAAAACTGTTTGACGGAGCAATGGAAAGAAAGGACTGCGGAATTGCCGCTTCCGTTACCGTTGATGAAAAAGGAGAAATCAATTATCCGTATCTTTTTGCCAAAGGAAAAGAGAATATGGTATTTGCCGAGAAAAAGCATCTAAGTTTCTGCTGTTCTCTCCTTACTTTGAACTTCCTCAACAAATTTGATTTCCATAATTTGGACCCGGAAAAGAACTGGCACGATGTGACAATCTCACACCGTTCGCTGAAAGAAGGATTCACAAACTATCTTTTCACCAATCTTCCTGTTTGGCACCGTCCGCACAGCAGTCGCCCGTGGAAACAGTTGAAATATACGAATCCTCTGAAATATTACTGGCTGAAGTTCACAAAAGGGCTGGATAAGATATAATACAGAGACAAGGGAACAAGGCTACAGAAACAAGAGGCTTGCCTTGCCAACTAATAAACTTAAAAACTCAAAAACTCAAATCATATGTCTCCGATGGTTTCCGTGGTTATTCCGGTTTATAATATGGAAACGTTCCTTGCCGAAACGCTGGAATCTGTTTTGTCGTCGGTCTATCCTTCATTTGAAGTTATCGTAATGGACGATGGCTCGAAGGACAATTCACTGGCAGTCGCACGCAGTTTTGCGGAAAAAGACAGCCGTGTGAAAGTGTTCACGCAGAAAAATGCAGGAGCTTGTGCTGCCCGAAACAATGCTATTTCAAAGGCAAACGGCATCTATATTCTTCCTGTGGATGCAGACAATTTGGTTGAGCCAACTTTTATAGGCGATGCTGCAGCAATACTGAAGGACAATCCTGAGGTTAAAGTTGTTGCGCCTCGCTCCGACTTCTTCGGTGCAAGAAGTGGAGAATGGAAATTACCTCCTTTTTCGCTTAAGCTTATAGCAAGAAAAAACATAATGGACACTTGCGCTATGTATCGCAAATCCGACTGGGAAAGAATCGGAGGATATTGTGAGGAAATTATAGCGCGCGAAGACTGGGAATTCTGGATTTCCATGCTCAAAGACGGCGGCGAAGTCAGGAAACTTCCTTACATTGCTCTCCATTACAGAGTGCGCGAAGGCTCGAAACGAGTAACCGACAGAGCATTGAAGAAACACGTAATTGCTGTTCTCAACCGCAGGCATCCGGAGTTTTTCCACCGCTTCCTTGGCGGTCCGTTGCGTTACAGACGTACATGGTCACGTGTAATAAACTTCATATCCGGTATTTTCTCACCATCGAAAGTTTTTGTTTCTGAAGAGTTCAAAAGTCTTTCGCCTTGGATTTACAATCTTCCTCAATCGTTTGACAATGATGGAATATCAATATATAAAGGGAGAAATGAATTGCGGGAGAAAGAAACTCCTCAAGGCACCATGATAGTTAAATCATACAAGCGTCCCCATTTCATCAACCGCATTGTATATGAATATTTCCGCTCGTCGAAGGCAGAAAGAGCTTATCAGTATGCAGAGCTGTTCCGCTCAAACGGAATTGGCTCGCCTCAACCCGTAGGTTTTATAACGAAAGGGAATTGCTGCCTGTTCGACAAAAGTTATTTCGTTTGCCTGAAATCGGAATGTCCTTACACTTTCCGTGATTTCGCAAATAAATCATTTGAAAGGAAAAATGAGATACTGCAGGAAATAGGAAAAGTAACGGCACGTATGCACGAAGCCGGTTTGTATCACGAAGATTATTCTGCCGGAAATATTCTGTTCCGCGATGATTTGCCGGAAATAAAGATTGAGATAATCGACCTCAATCGCCTTACTTTCGGAAAGGTGAATTTGGAAAAAGGCTGCAAGAACTTCGAACGTCTTCCAATGGACGAAGAAACCATACGTGTGATGATTGGTGCGTATGCAGAGGCTCGGGGCTTTGACAAAGAACAATGTATCAAGATAGTTAACAAGGGAACAAGTTAACAAGTTGACAAGGGAATAAGTATAAATACCTTGTATCTGAAGCCTTGTAAACTTGTCAACTAATAAACTTAAAAACTAATAAACTCAAAAACTAAAAATGGAATCTTATCCTCTGGTTTCAGTTATAACAGTTTGTTTCAATGCCGAGAATTGCATAATTCCTACGATGGATTCTGTTCTGGCTCAAGACTATCCGAATCTGGAATATATATTGATTGACGGAGCATCCACCGACTCAACTTTGCAGCTTATACGCAGCAAGGAAAAGGATTTTGCCGACAGAAATATTCCGCTGGTCATAGTCAGCGAACCAGACAAAGGTATTTATGACGCAATGAACAAGGGGCTGAAACTGGCAAAAGGGAAATGGATAAATTTCATGAATGCCGGCGACAATTTCTATTCCGGAAATATTCTCTCCAGCTTTTTCTCCAACACGGATTATGGAGAAGCAAAGGTTGTTTACGGGAACACCGTTCTTGCCCTTGATTTCGGTGAAATAGAAATGCTTCCAAAACCGGTGGATTATCTCCGGAAAAAGATGTCGTTCTGCCATCAGTCCGTATTTGTGGACGGCGACTTGATGAGAAAGGAGAAGTTCGACACTTCGTTCCGTCTGGCAGCAGACTATGCCTTTTTCTACAGATATTATATGCAAAGCGGCAAATTCCACTATGTTGAAAAGGTTGTGGCACGATTCGAATCCGAACAAGGCGCCTCATCAAAGAACCGCCTTCAGGTAAACAGAGAATATGCCCGCATACACGGTGTGGAAAACACTGCTAAATGGAAAATATGGTTTGCCTTCAAATGTCTGCGAGTACATCTGAAGGAAGCTCTCCACAGTATGATTCCGAAATCATATTTGGGTAAAATAAGGGAAAAGAATTATCGTCGTATTGTCAAAAACAGAAAGAGATGAGCAAACAAACAGTACTTTTCGACCATCAGACTTTCGAGATGCAGAAGTTTGGCGGTATTTCAAGATATTTCTTCGAATTAAGACAAAAACTGGATTGCAACGTGAAGCTCTCACTTGGCGTTACAACAAACCATTATCTGAAAAGTTCCGGCAATTGTTCTGCTCTTTATCTTCCGGAAAGACCTTATAAATGGCTGAAAGGACCGATTAAAAAATATAATCTTTCCGTTAGCCAAAAAGAAATACGTAAAGGCGATTATGATATTTTCCATCCTACGTATTATAATCCTTATTTCCTGGACGTTCTGCCTAAAGGAAAGCCTTATGTTATAACAGTTCATGATATGAATCACGAACTGTTCCCGCAATATTTCGGCAATGCCGACAAGATGACGGCTTGGAAAAAGGAAACCGTGAGTAATGCTTCGCGAATAATTGCAATCAGCCAACGCACAAAAGCTGACCTTATCAGATTCTTTGACGTTCCGGAAGAAAAAATCGACATAATATATCACGGAATTGCTCAGGAAATGATTCCATACAACGGACTCCGCCTTCCTGAGAAATATATATTATATGTAGGCGACCGCCACGGATATAAAAATTTCGCAATATTCTTCGAAGCCTTCTCGCGTCTGGCTCACGAAGATAAAGCTCTGCATCTTATCTGTACCGGAAAAGCCTGGAAGAAAGCAGAGATAAAGCTTTTCGAAGATTCAGGTTTGTCGGACAGAATAATGCATATACGGGCAAATGATTTCGAATTGGGACAACTTTATCAGCAGGCTCGCCTTTTTGTTTATCCTTCTCTTTATGAAGGTTTCGGCATTCCTATTCTGGAAGCTTATATCAACAAATGTCCCGTAGCACTGAGCAATGCCAGTTGTTTCCCGGAAGTTGCTGCCGAAGCCGGAGAATATTTCCAACCGGAAAATCCGGACTCAATATATCAGTCTATCAAAAGACTTTGCTCTGACGAAGAGCGCAGACAGGAACTAATCAACGCCGGATTGTTGCGCGTTCGCCTGTTCACTTGGGAAGAAACGGCAAGGAAGACATTGGAAACATATCGGAAAGTGATGAACAGATAATATTAGGTTGACAAGGCTTTAGATGCAAGTTGACAAGGGATAAATTATTATCTGTTTATTAAGATTAACCCAACTAGTTTCGCCACATCTGTGACCTAATCAAATCACACCCGTGACCTAATTTCGCCACAACTGTGATTTAATCTTTCCACAGCTGTGGCGAAAACAATTATTACTACTCTATTCAAAAGATATTAAAACAACGCAAAATAGAAATAAATACAATCACTAGTGTCCCGTTAAAAATCGCCTTATATTATTTATATTGCTATTATTCAATAAATTAAAAGCAAATATAAAATAAACGGATTTGAAATAAAGATTTCTTTGATTTCTTAAAAATGATATGAACGAATATTTAACGGGACATTAATGAAATACAATATAAATCACAAAAACCAAACATTGCATAACTCCAATAAAGTTGCACCATCAGAACTCTGCCAAATAAAATTCCAATAATATAATTCGCCCTTTTAAATTCTTTTAACCTTCTATTTGCAGATTAATTACGAGATATGCGTAGATTTGCGACAGTAAGAATCAATAAAAAAGAAAGAATATGGAAAAGCTCACTCCTCAAGAAGAAAAGGCAATGAAAATGATTTGGAAACTTGAAGCATGTTGCGTCAGAGATATACTGAACCTGTATGAAGATCCAAAACCACCATACACAACACTGGCTTCTGTGGTAAGAAATCTTGAGAAAAAGAAATACATAAAAGGAAGACATATTGGTAATGTTTATGAATATACTCCGGTTGTTCAGCAATCAGAATATAAAAGCAATTTCATAAGCTCGTTTGTTTCCGGATATTTCGGCAACTCATATAAAGATCTTGTTTCGTTCTTCGCAAAAGAAGAGAAAATCTCAAAAGAAGATTTGGACGAGATTATTAATATGATTGAGAAGGGAAAGGACGAATCCACGGTTGACAAGTTGACAAGGATACAAGGGAACAAGGGTTAATTTCCCCTTGTATCTGAAGCCTTGTTCCCTCGTCAACTCATAAACTTACAAACTTATAAAACTCAAAAACTCAAATGCTTTATTACCTTAAAATAAATATTGCATTAGCCGTATTCTACATATTTTACCGGTTAATGTTTGAAAAAGACACATTCCTGGTGTGGAGACGGTTTTTGCTGATGTTTTTTCCGGTAATAGCCATTATCTTCCCACTGATAAGCATACAAAAATTCATCGAACCGGAATCATATATTGCCGGTTTGAGCGGATTTTACAGCCAGATTCTGCCGGAAATAGAAGTAAAGGCTGAACAGGTTGGAATCAACTGGGGAGAAATTGCCAGGCAATCGTTATATTTTGTAATCGCAGCAGGATGGATTGCGTTGTCAGCCCGTTTCGTTTACAAATTTCTGTTTCTGATAAATTTGGCGCTGAAATGCCACAAAACGAATATCAATGATACAGAAGTTTGTCTGCTCCCGTCATATTCCGGTCCGTTCTCGTTTTTCAACAAAATATTCATTTATCCGAAAGCTCATTCAGAAAATGAACTTGAAGAGATTCTGCTTCACGAAAAAGCACACGTCGCGCAATGTCATACAATCGATGTTCTGATAGCAGAAATAGTAACTATCATCTGTTGGATAAATCCTTTTGCATGGTTGCTGAAACGCGAGGTGAGAGACAACCTGGAATATCTGGCAGACCGCAAGGTGTTGCTCAGTGGAATTGACAGCAAAAGCTATCAATATCATCTTCTTGGTTTAAGTTATAATAAGGCTGCAGCTAACTTATATAATAGTTTTAATGTTTTATCTGTTAAAAATCGGATTATTATGATGAACAAAAAGCCTTCAAAAAGAATCGAGAAAGCCAAACGTCTGTTGCTGCTTCCACTTATAGGATTTATGTTGTTGTTCAGTTATTGCAATTCTCCGCAATCGAAGCAAAACGAAACATCGGATGAAGCGTCAAAAACAAAGGTCAAAGCATTTGTTGTTGACGATTCGGGAATTATTATGGGTGCTACGGTTGTAATCAAAGGAACAAATATCGGAACGATATCTGATTCGAATGGAGAATTCACTCTTGAAGCGTCAACTGACGATACTTTATCAATTGGTTTTCCTTCTTTCCAGTCTAGGGAAATTGCTGTAAAAGATATTCAGGATGGGATGAAAATCAGACTGGAAAATATTCCTGCCAAGGATACCTATGCCGGAATAACAGTTACAGAAAAAAACAGACAGGAGAACAGGAAAGTTGAGAACACTACGGAAGGCAGTAACAAAGTATTCACAGTAGTGGATGAAATGCCAGAATTTCCCGGAGGGCTTGACGGTCTTTTGAAATTCATCTCAGAAGAAATAAAATATCCGGTCGAAGCTCAGGAAAAAGGCATTCAGGGTAGAGTAATTCTTGCGATGGTGGTTGACAAGGAAGGAAGCATAAACAATGTTGAAGTTCTCCGTGGCGTCGACCCGTTATTGGACAAGGAAGCAATTCGCGTAATCGAGAGTATGCCTAAATGGAAACCTGGCAAACATGATGGACAAGTTGTCAATGTAAGATATACTATTCCGGTACTATTCAAGCTCCAGTAACAAGCGTAAGATTATAATTCAAGTTTCGCAAGCTCAACTTCCAGATAACAAGTTGACAAGATTTTGGATAATAATTCGTGAAAATACAGATGCCCTGACCTTGTCAACTTGTATCTGAAGCCTTGTTAACTTTTAAGTTGAGCAACTTGCGAAACTTGAATTATTTAATACTCAAACCTTCCTCCTCCGAGAAATTCCCTCAGCAGCGAAGTCTTAGGTATCTCAAATTCCGGAATACACTTAAAGTATTGCAGGAAGCGGCGAAGGCGATATGCTTCGGTATATGCCGGAGAAGATTCAGGAACTTCGTTCAGCACAGGCTCGACATAAGGGCGGAGAACAGCAAGCTCGTAAAGCATCGCACTGTTAAGCATCGCATCTGCATTCTCCTGATAAGGGAAAATCCATTTATCCTCGCCACGGCGCACGCTCGGCCAGCGCAAGATGGTGTCTTCGGCAGAGTATCCGCGGAATTTGCTGTCACGCACAATACGTCGGATAAGACGGTTGTCGGTCGTAGGAATCCAGTTATGGTTGTCCAGCGAAATTGAGGTAAGAGCCGACACATAAACACGATATTTCAGATTATCCGGAATATGTGAAGTCAGCTCCGGATTCAAAGCGTGAATACCTTCAATCACAATTACCGAATTTTTCCTCAATTTCAGTTTCCTGCCTTTATACACACGCTTTCCCGTATTGAAATCGAACGACGGCAAATCAATCTCCTCTCCCGAAATAAGCCGGTTCAAATCACTGTTGAAATAATCAAGGTCGAGAGCGTAGATAGATTCGAAATCGTAATCTCCGTTTTCATCCTTCGGAGTATCTTCACGATTTACGAAATAATCATCCAGAGAAATTCCCACAGGACTGAGGCGGTTTGTGGCAAGCTGTATTTCCAATCGTTTGCAAGTTGTTGTCTTTCCTGAAGAAGACGGACCGGCAATAAGGACAATGCGCACGCCATCGGCATACCTCTCGGCAATCTCATCGGCAATATGGGCAATCTGTTTTTCCTGCAAAGCTTCGGAAATCATAATCACTCCGGCTGCTTTTCCTTTTTTGATTGCCATATTAAGGTCACCGACATTACTCAAATCCAACGCATCCTGAAACAAAAGATGCTCCTTATATACATTCAGCATTTTATCCTGACGGACAAAAGGCTCAAGTTCCATAGGATTTTTCCGGTTTGGAACACGCAGCAGGATTCCGCCTGAATAAGGCATAAGGTCGAACAGATGGATATATCCTGTAGATGGAGTAAGGCTTCCGTAGAAATAGTTTATATATCCGTCCAGGTCGTAATAGGTCGTATAGAGCATTCCCGTAGTTTCGATGAGCCTCGCCTTGTCCGGCATACCGTGCTCGTTGAAGAGAGTGATGGCGTCAGTGGTGTGAAGCGAGCGGCGGACGAAAGGAATATCGGCATTGATAATGTCCTGCATCCTGTCCTTTATACGTTTTATATCTTCCTCACTCACCGGCTTTTCGCCATTGTCGATAACACAGAAATAACCTTTCGACACGGCATGTTCCAGCTTAAGGCTCGCGTTTGGGAATATGTCGTGGACCGCCTTTGAGAATATATGGCAAAGAGAGCGGAGATAAGTTCTCATTCCGGACATACTTGTATAATCCACATACTCTATATCTTTCGGCTGCCAGCAACGGAAGGTGAGCGAGTGCGTGCAATTGTTGACTTGCGCGTTCATCGGACGATAACGCAATGGTGCGCCCACCGCCGTGTAGATATCAGTCAGCGACGCTCCCATCGGTACTTCCTTGTAGGTGGAAGTGTTTTTGCAGTAAATTGTTATTGTAGGCATGATTTGATTTTTTAAGTTTATAATTTGACAAGAGAACAAGGCTTCAGATACAAGGGAAAAGAATCTCGTCTATTTGTTCCATAATTCCCTCGTCAACTTGCGCCCTTGTCACCTTGTTAACTTAATTTAATTTCGTATATTTGTCTCCCAAGTTAGGAATATTAATCGGATAATCAATCCACTTAAACTTTATTTTAATGGAATATTCATTTTTCGACCTCCTGAAATTATTGGGATCGTTAGCCTTCTTCCTTTATGGTATGAAGGTCATGAGTGAAGGATTGCAGAAATTTGCGGGCGACAGGCTCCGTAAAATTCTTACGGCAATGACCACAAACAGAGTCACGGGAGTTTTAACGGGGTTACTGATAACCGCTCTGATTCAGTCCTCTTCCGCAACAACCGTTATGGTTGTAAGCTTTGTTAATGCTGGTCTACTTACTCTTGGCCAATCTATTGGCGTTATCATGGGAGCAAACATCGGTACGACTGTTACCGCATGGATTATCTCTGCTCTAGGTTTCAAAGTAAACATTTCTGTGTTTGCGCTGCCGCTTCTGGCATTCGGTATTCCGCTTCTTTTCTCCAACAAAAGCTCCAGAAAATCTCTGGGTGAGATTATTTTCGGTTTCTCGTTCCTTTTCATGGGACTTGAAAGCCTTAAGACTTCCGCGCCGGACTTGAGTGCAAATCCTGATATGCTTGCTTTTGTGCAGAGCTTCGCAGACATGGGATTCTTCTCAATCCTGATTTTCCTTTTAATCGGTACGATAATGACTGTCATTGTTCAGTCTTCTTCTGCAACAATGGCAATTACTCTTATACTTTGTGCAAACGGCTGGATTGACTATCAGCTTGGCATTGCGCTTGTTTTGGGTGAAAACATCGGAACAACAATCACTGCAAACATTGCGGCACTTACAGGTAATACACAAGCTCGCCGTGCTGCACTGGCACACTTCCTGTTCAACGTATTCGGCGTTTGCTGGGTATTGTTGGTTTTCTATCCTTTCACTTCTCTTGTTTCTCTCATCGTAGAAAAGGGAATGCACGTAACAGATCCTGCAGTTGCTGTGCCTTTTAAACTTTCAGTGTTCCATACAAGTTTCAACATCTGTAATACTTTTATCATGATATGGTTTGTAAATTACATCGAAAAAGCTGTATCATGGCTTATCAAACCTAAAGAAGATGAGGAAGAATACAGACTCAGATTCATCACTGGTGGTATGCTTTCAACATCTGAGCTTTCAGTTCTTCAGGCTCAGAAAGAAATCACTCTGTTTGCTGAACGTACCGGTAAAATGTTCAACATGGTAAAAGAGTTGTTCTATGAAAAGAACGAAGAAGCTTTCCTGAAAATATATAACCGTATCGAGAAATACGAGAATATCAGTGACCGAATGGAAATTGAAATCGCCAACTACCTTACTGCGGTTTCTGAAGGTCGATTGAGCTCGGAAAGTAAAGAAGAAATACGAGTTATGCTTCGTGCAGTTTCTGAAATTGAAAGTATTGCCGACTCTTGTAACAACCTTGCAAGAAGCATCAAGAGAAGAAATGAACACAAGTCTTCTTTCACTCAGGAACAAAACGAACATATTGACAGAATGTTTGCTCTCGTTTCTCAGGCATTGGACAGAATGAATGTCTTAATCCACAAAACAGACCAAACTCACAGCGATATCAATCCTTCTTACAATATCGAAAACGAAATAAACAACTATCGTTCTCAGTTGAAGGCTAAGAATATCGAAGATATCAACAACAAGCTTTACCAGTATCAGGACGGTGTTTACTACATGGATATGGTAAGCGAAAGTGAAAAGCTTGGCGACTATGTTCTGAACGTGGTTCAAGCTTTGGTTGAAAAGAAAATATAATTGCTTAGCGCCATCACGCTATAGCCGATTGAGGTAGCGGCTGCTCCTCCCATTACCCCCATTATGGGGACTAATACTAACCCTGACACAGCCGCCGCCGAAAGTCCGAGCAATGAGCTGATGGCGCTATATTTTACCATCCCGCCGGCTATGAAATACTGGCACAACACCGTGTTGCAAGCTGCTGCTACTATACCGGGAGCAAGACAACGTATCACCACGGCAATCCCTTCGAATTGCGGACTGAATATGTATGCCGTAAACATCCACTCAGGGATAAGAAGAATAACTCCCATAAGAACAAATGTAGAGAAGAATGTCAGCTTCAAAAGTTTCATGGTGACACTCCGGCTATGAGATTTAGTCTCGCTCCTCGCCACCTCGCTGTTGGCAATATATCCAACGGCACGGCTTATATGCCATACGCTTTCGGATATGCGAGTCGCCCCATCTAGCAATCCCACAGCAGAAAGTCCAGCCCACGAGTTCACGAAGAAATAGCTCAGGCGAGTGGATATTGATTCCGCCATATTGTCCGCATTGCTCCATATCCCGTAAGTGAACATTCGGCGAAACACTTGCAGCCACGGCGCGCTCTTACCGTGTTCATCCATGAACGGCTTGTAGAGGCACGCAGCACTCACAGCCAGTGCTGTAAGGTTGGAGACGTACAGCCCGACAATGTAATCATCCACCTCATGCGAACCAATTATATAATATATGAATAAAAGAACGAAGAAAAGGAACACGCTCTGAAGGAGGAACACCACGTTGAATGCCCCAACCTTGTCCTTTCCCAGCAGGAAGCGAGAGTTTGCCGCTACCAGCGAATTCAGAAGCGTTAGGACATATACTGCCACAGCATATTCTCCCGGCACCATACCCAAACGCGCCATCACCTCCGCCGACACCGCTGACACAACAGCTATCCACAGATACGACGGCAGCATTATCCCCCGCATCGTGTATTGCCGCATGAAATAAACAATAGTGCTGCCGCAGAACATGCTGTTAAACATCACAGCAAGATTCACCGACGCAACAATTATACCTATCTGCCCCACACCTTCGGCACCCAGCAGCTTGGCGTTGATGATTATTATCGCGAAATTTATGGCAGCGGCAACGTAGCGCGCAACAACCGTCCAAAAAGTCTTCTTCAATAGTCCCATGATTATCTTCCTTTTTTTCAACACAGAGTTTACAGAGTACAGAGTTTCCAAATCGAAAATTAAATCCTCCCTGCATCAGCAAACTCTGTGTTGAAAAAATACATTCTAAACCTAAGCAACCTACAGTTTCAACCCGTCCAGCAAGCGCACATAAACCTCGATAGCCTCGCGAATTTCCATCAGGCAGATATACTCATCCGCCGAATGAGAACGTGCCGAATCACCCGGTCCAATCTTCACCGATGGGAACGGCATCAGTGCCTGGTCACTCAGCGTGGGAGAACCAAAAGGTTCCAGTCCCATCATCACCGCACGGCACACGAAAGGATGCCCTAAATCCGTCCTCGAAGAGTTGAGTCTGAAGCTACGTGCCGTCACTTCGCATTCAACATTCTGCTTTATCAAGCCGTAAAGTTCCTCGTTAGAGTAACACTCATTAGAGCGCACGTCAACCACAAAGTCACAACGATCCGGCACCACGTTGTGCTGCGTACCGGAATTCACCACCGTCACGCTCATCTTCACTGAACCCAGGAAATCACTCTGCTTCGGGAATTGGTATGTAGCAAACCATCCGATATCCTTCATCGCTTTGTAGATGGCGTTCACGCCCTCGTTGCGTGCGGCATGGCCCGCCTTGCCCCTTGCCACACAATCCAGCACCATCAGCCCCTTCTCCGCCACGGCAGGTCGCATCCCCGTCGGCTCGCCAACGACGGCAAACGCCACAGGTGGCAATTGCCTCAAGGCTGCCTCAACACCGTTCTTACCTGAAACCTCCTCCTCGCAAGAAGCAAGGAAAACAAGGTTGTATGGTTGCTCTCGTTCCACAAGGCGGCAGAAAGCAGAATAGAGCGAGACGACGCTAGCCCCCGCGTCGTTGCTTCCCAACCCGTAGAGGCGATCGTCGTCCGTCTCCTCGGGGGTGAACGGGTCGCGCGTCCAACCGGATACCGGCTTCACCGTGTCAATATGCGAATTAAGGAGAATTGTAGGCTTGCCTAAATCCAGGCCGCCAGCAGTAAGTATGATGTTGTTTCCCACCCGGGAAACATTATGTCCTTTTCCCCGCCATTCACTTTCCAGGAAATCGGCAACTCGCGCCTCGTCACGACTGAACGACGGGATGGAAATCATCCCTTTCAATAAATCCAATGCTGTGTACATATCTCTGATTGATATAGTTTGATGGTTATACGGCAGGCATGCCTACCGCCGCAACAAAGATACGACATCAAACGGCAACAACCATCACTGTGAGCATGGAATTAGGAGAATGAGCTAATATGAAAATAAAAAACAAGCTGAGCATATACATAAAATACCCAGCCTGCTTTATCAAGTAGTTGTATATATGTTAGATGATAATAGCATCAGATGCTGTCATCTGCTGTAATGAACCTTCTTTAACCTGAATGCAAATATATGAGATTTCACACTCTTTGTCTGCAGATAACTGACGTTTAGCACTTGGTGACACACGAAGCCAATCACCAGCTTCCAATTTAACTATTTCACCATCTATCAACATCGCTCCTTTGCCACTTAATATACCATATATTTCTTCATTCTGCTTATGGCTGTGAACAAATGGAACAGAAACACCTGCCGGCATTTTATTTATTGAAACTTCTGCGCCAGTAAGACCTAATAGATCGTGTAACTCTACGCGTGGTTCATCCTGAACCTTAATTTTCTGGAAATTATTCATGATTTATCCTCCTTACAAATTGTTTGTATTTTGTTTTTAAACCACACAAATGTAAGGCTTTTCATATATCATATACAATATGTTTCCAAAACGTAAAGAACTATCATTTATGATACTAATATTTATTATCAGAAAAATATGGAAATTGATATTACGAATTATTAAGTCTTTTCACAAGAAAAATACTTATATCAAACTATGTATGTTGTGTTGCACTAACAGTCCTATCCCTCAAAATATCTTCCATATTATTTGCAGCCCAATCAATAAGAGGTTTCATCGCTTTCAGCATTTCTTCTCCACGAGGTGTTAATCTGTATTCTACACGAGGAGGCACTTCCGGATATGCTTTACGATCCACTATTCCGTCTTCCTCAAGAGCTTTTAACGATAAAGAAAGCATTTTAGGTGTTGCGTCAGATATAGCGTGTTGCAATTCGGAAAAACGTAACGGAGATTTAAGCATCAGTTCTCTAAGTATAAGCATTGACCATTTATCACTAATTCGTGCCAGAACATTTCTTATAGGACATTCCGGATAGATAGCATTACTTGTATGTTTTGCCATAATATCTAATTATTATTGATACTTATTATATCACATACTCTTCCTAATCCTCACAAACTTTTTCTGATAAGCAGAAGGAGTTTGTGAAGTTACAGCTTTGAAACAACGGTCGAAATGCGCCATATTATCATATCCACATTCATAAGCAATCTAACAGACGGACATCGACATCATCTGTTTAAGCGACAGATTGGTAAGCTGTTAGGCAGTAAATAAGACACGGAAACAGAGTTTTTAAATTGAAAATAAAATTAAATTCTCTGTGTTTTCTGGGCCTCTGTGTTTTTTCAAATCGTCATCAACTTCTCAACTGCCGCCCTGTCTTTCTCGAGCTGCGCCCTCAGCTCGTCGAGCGATGCGAAGCGATAGTCCCCCCTGATACGCGAGATAAAAGAGACAATGATGTCGTCACCATAAATATCTCCGGAAAAGCCGAGGATATTCACTTCGATAGAAACATTCTTCCCATTATTGACGGTCGGGCGGTCGCCTATGTAGAGCATACCATTGTAGGTCTCGTCTTTCACTGAAACCTTCACAGCATACACACCGGCAGCGGGAACCAGCTTATGTACCTCATAAGGAAGGATATTTGCGGTGGGGAAACCGATTGTCCTACCAATCCTGTGCCCTTCTCCCACCCTTCCCCTTATCATATACGGGTAAGTCAGCATGGCGGCAGCTCTCTCCACATCCCCATTGGCAAGCAAACGCCTGATGGCTGAGGAACTGACGGTCTCGCCCCGAGTCTCGAGGCATGAGGCGCGGACAACGTCCATCCCGCAGGCCTTGCCGTAGGCTACGTATTGCTCGAATCCGTCCTTGCGGTCGTGGCCGAAGCGGTGATCGTAGCCGATAAGCAGGGTGCGCACGTTCATCTTGCCCCACAGCACTTTCTCTATGAAATCCTTAGCCGAAAGGCACGAAAGCTCGTAGGTGAAATCCAAGACAATACAGTAGTCGATGCCCGTCGAGCGGAGTAGCTCAATCTTCTCGTCATAGGAGCTTAACAGGGCAGGCTTGTAGTCTGTGTGTAGCACCATCCTCGGATGCACGGCAAAGGTGATTACGGCAGAGGCAATGTTTCTCCTCTCCGCCTCGTGCCTCAGCTCGGTAATCAGCGAGCGGTGGCCTGCATGCACGCCGTCGAAGAAGCCAATTGTGGCTGCGATGGCACTTTCCTTTATATCTCGTGTGTCAGTTATCAAAATCATTGTTGTTCGCTTTTTTGCTTGCGTTCACGTTCCTTTTCCTTAAGGGCTTCCTTGCGGGCACGTTCTTTTTCCTTAAGCTTCTTCTTATAGGCACGTTCTTTCTCCTTGCGTTCACGTGCAAGCTGTTTCATTCGTTCCTTATATTCGCGTTCCTTTTCCTTGCGAAGTTGCTCGCGGGCTTTCAGCTTTGCCTTGCGTTCGTCTTCCGCCTGCTTCAGTTTTGCCTTACGCTCTTTCTCGAGCTGTCGTTCCTTCTCCTTCTTCGCCTTGAGAAGGGCTTTCTCTTCTTCTTCCTGCTTCTTCTCCAGTTCAGCACGTTCTCTGGCAAGTCGTTCCTGGAGTTCTTTCTCAGCTTTCTGCTCTTCCTCGAAGGCTTTGCGAGCTTCCTCGCGGCGGGCTTCTTCAGCTTCCGCCTCGCGTTTACGGATTTCCTCGATGTCCTTTAGGGTAAGACCCTGATTTTCCTCTGCCGGAACCACAGCAGGGCGATTCGCAGACTCAGGCAAAAGAAGCGGGATTACGGTATCCTCAGTTATCAGTACTTCCTCGTCAGGAACCTCAATGTGCAGGATTCGAGGCTTGACAGTTTCTGCCGGTGTTTCAGGCGATATTTCCTCGTTCTCGTATTCCAGAGTTTCAGATCTTATTATCTCTGTTTCCTTGCGAGCATTCCAACGTGCAGATATAGTATTTGCTTCCTCACTGAAATTTTTGCTAAAGAACAACATATATTCGTCCAATGTCTTACCGTGCATCAAGGTCTCATAGTTATCCTCAGATATAGGCAGGGCTATTACTGCCTTGTCGAGTGCACTTGCGTAACCGTCCTTATCATATATCATACGGTAATACTGCAGAGCCTCGTCGAAGCTATAGAAACCGCTTATATGGAGCATACCGACAGGTCCTTGCTCTTCGATAGTCACATCGAGCTCCTTCACCATGAAATTGGCAAAGTTGTATGCAGCTACGTTGAACAGAAGACGGTTCTTGTCCACCTCTCCGACAGAATAGACGAGCATCATGCGGTAAGGTGTGTTCTTCTCAGCGCTGAATGTCCTTGCAGAGTCGGCAGCGGAAAGCATGTCGCCTTCGGCTCCAAAGCGGAGATTCCATGTCATACCGGTGACTCCACCCTGTACCATTGCTCTTCCGCGGAGGACACCTTTCAGCATCTCGCCAGCAAGGTCAATCACATCAGCGTCCGGATATTTCTCAACCAAAGCCTTCAAGGCTGTCTTGAAGCCTTCGGCATCTCCTGTCTGCACATAAGTCAGGGCGTCGAGGAACATAAACTTTGGCATAAGTTTAGCCAAAGGATATTTCTCCTGCATATACTTGAAGTTCCGCCTTACAGTTTCCACGTCTGTAGCAAGATAGCGGTTATAGGTTGCTTCGTATAATGAATCCTGGACAACGTCCATCATCCTTATGTTGCGCTCGTAATTCGGGTCGGCTATGGCAACGGCATAATCGCTCTCAGGGAAGGCAGCGATAAGCTTCGCCTTATATTTCTCAGCCAGGGCTGCATCCTTAGTCCTCAAGGCAAGCAGGTAAAGCTGGTAATAACTTTCGAGCAGATGGGAGTTGTCGGGGAATCTTCTTTCAAGTTCCTCGAAACCTTCGATGGCAAGAGGCAAGTCTTCCAACTTGTCTTTATAAATCATTGCCATATTATAAAGCCCGTCGATAATTATGATGTTTGAAGCCTCCACGTCTTCCGGTGTCATCGGCAACTGTTGTAGATAGAACTCACGGCTCTTGGGGTCGTCGGCAGCCACTGCAGACGAATCGGTAACAGCTGAACCTTCAGCAGCCTGCTCTTCACCATCAACAAGTTCTCCGTCCTCTGTATCCATCGGTTCATCAAATGTGGACATTTGCTTGTTACGACGACGCCAGTCATCTTCCAAAGTTCTTCGTCCCCATTTTCTTTGGAACTGAGCTTTACCCTGCGACACAGTTTGTGTATTATAGAAATAGAAAGTAGAGCCACTGCCAGCGACAGGGATGGTAACTGTCTGGGCTTCTGTTCCGGGACGGTCAATTCCGCTACCTTTGGCTTCCTGCTCGGCAAGATAGGCTTCTTTCTCAGCAAGAGCCTTTGCTTCTTCCTCTTCTTTCTTTACTTTCTCAATTATTTTGTCGATTACGGCCAAACGCTCAGCCTCAGGCATACGTGCCAAAGTCTGTAAACTATCCTGTAGCTGCACCGCTTCGGCATGGACGACAAGTTCATCCAATACGGCTGAAAGTTTAGATATACGATCGTAATCCTTATATTCCTTACTTATTCCAGACAAGGCTCCGCTGAAGTTCGGCTGTGCCTTAATGTAATCTTTCATTTTGAAATAGAGGTCGCCAAGTCGAATCTGGCAGATGGCTTTATCCATTCCGTTGCGCACGCTCTTCTCAACTCCAAGTTCATAATTCTTTATCGCGTTTGCAGTGTCTTGCCTTGAAATATAGACATTACCCAAAGCATAATACACCTGGTCAAGCAATTCTTTGTTTTTAGGATTTCGTGCCATACGCTCAAGCATTCGCACAACCTTACGGCTATCCGCGCCAACATATACTTCTGTTTGTCTTATACGGGCAGCAAATTCCAAATCATACGGAGGATTAGAACGGGCAACTTCTCCAAAATATTTATATGCCTCCGCATTTCTTCCCAACTCAGCATACATTTGACCAAGTAGATATTTCATACGGCTTTTCTGCAAACGGTTTTTCTCCGCCTTTATAGCTGTTTTCATATAAGGAATGGCTTCCTCAAAACTACCGTTCTTGATAAGATAATCTGCATATACCGTTTCGTAATATGGTCTCGTCTTGTCTGGAATTCCTCCTGTATTCAACTTTGTAAGAATATCTTCAGCTTCATACATCCATCCCATTTCCGAATAACAACGAGCCTGCCATAATCTGGATTCTGCAACTATTGTTTCATCAGTAGCATAATGACGCGAAATATATGAGAATGTTGCAGAAGCTTGCAAGAAATCTCCATTATAGAACTGAGCTTCTCCTAGCATCATCCAGCAATTCTTAAGGAAAGGATTGTATTCTTCCTGTTCCTGTAGTTTACGCTGCTTTGGGTCATTGCGCCAACCCGATTTCTTTTTAGGTTTAGTCTTTATTGAATGAAGTTTGATCGCTTTATTGCTTTTCTCAATTGCACGGTCGAACGGACCGCCTGGTTCTGCCTTGTCTTTAGGTAAAGCACTAACAGGATACATCAGAATCATTTCGGTATAGTTTTCCTGATAACCTGTCTGCTGTGCCTTCAGAGCTTCATCAAAAGAGACTTTACCGTTATAATAAATATTATAGCGTGATGTCAAAGCATGATAGAACCTGCAGGCAGCCGTATTCTTCTTTGTGGAACAACCTGCCACAATACAAAGAATAAGGAAAAACAATATGTAGCGAATACTTTTCAAATGGACTTTCTGTTTGTTAATTTATTTAATGCACCTTTTATTCCAGCCGAAACGAAGAACATCAATACATAAATCAGTATTATAAACGCACCAGATGGTACATTCATTGTGTAAGAGAGGCACAATCCTGCAACAGAACCTAAAAAACCTATCAGAACACTGCCAATAGCTATCTTCTTAAAATCAGAACACCACATATTCATTATTGTCTGAGGTAATGTAAGCATACTCATAAGAAGCATTATCCCAACCAGACGTATAGAAAGGACTATTGCCACAGCCACAATACACATCATCAGATATTCCAAGAATTTTACCGGAAGATTTACAGTATGAGCAAAATCAGAATCAAACGCGACATACACAATTTCTCGCTGCCAAAATGCAAACATTATAAAGAGTAAAAGTGCAAAAGCTGCCAATGCTATAATATCTCCGGACGTAACCATCAGAATATTTCCAAACAGATAGTTCGACATATCTGGTGCATATCCGGGAGACAATGATATAAATATTACTCCCAAAGCCATACCTAATGACCACACACCAGCTATTGCAGAGTCTTCTCTCAATCCTCTGGAGCGGCTCATCCATGCTACGCCTAAAGCTGACATCACCGCAAAAAACAAAGCTGATAATACTGGATTTATTCCAAGATAAAAACCTAATCCAAGTCCACCAAATGAAGCATGAGTTATTCCACCACTTATAAACACCAAACGTCGGGAAACAATATATGTACCTACCAAACCACACACTATAGCTGTAAGCATACAACCAAGCAATGCATTACGGAAAAAAGCATATTCCAATAATTCCATATCAATGTCTCCTCTCGCCAACTATAAGGAAAGCTTCATCTTTAAGAGCATCCGGAAGATTTACATTTCTCAATTGCAAACTTCTTATCCAGCCAGCAACTTCTGTTTCCTGCAAAGTATAAAGTACTTCACGAAATTCTTCAACATCATCTTCGGAATATGCATCTCCCTCAAGACCTTTAAAACGGTCCAGTTCTTCATCATTATAATATTCTATTCCTTTACTCACAGCTGCCAGAAGGCTGTCTTTCTCGCAAGTTTCGTGCTGACCACAGCATTCATCCGTCAGCTCTTGCGGCTCAGGGATTGAATCTATTTCTCCACGTTCCAACATTCCCTGAAGCTTCTTGTTCCTTAAATAACCTATAATGGCAGAGACAACACCCAATACCAATAGACTTAATATTATATATATCATTTGAGTTTATGAGTTTTTAAGTTTATGAGTTTACTAGTTGACAAGGGGACAAGTTGACAAGGCTACACAAATAGCTGCTCCCACTTGACTTCTTAACTACTTAACTCCTTATTTCAAGCTTCCCTGACATCTATTCCCGCATCCATTAAATCATTCCAAAAAGCAGGATAGCTTTTCGATACAACACCAGGCTCATCTATTATTATACCTTTTGACAATAATAAGGCAGCAGGAGCAAACGACATTGCCATTCTATGATCCTCATAAGTGCTGATTACCGGTATATCATCTGCAGCACATCTTTCGCCGGTCCACTCCAAAACTGAGTCATTATAATCATTCAAAACAAAGCCTAATTTCCTGCATTCATTCTTCAATGCAGTTATTCTGTCAGTTTCCTTTATCTTCAGACTCTGTAAACCACTGAAACGGAAAGGAACTCCTTTCATAACACTTGCCACAACAAAAGTCTGAGCCAAATCCGGAATATTTACCAAATCAGCCTCCAGCATATCACATGATTTTCCAGAAGAAAGCAACTTAACTAGTGCGCCTTCTCCAAATTTCGTTTCAACACCTAATTGTTCAAACAGTTTTGCTCCGAACGAATCTCCTTGAAGACTATTTTCAAACAATCCGCACAATTCAATCTCTGATGATTCTGAGAAGGATTTTATTTCATACCAATATGATGCAGCACTCCAATCTGATTCCACAGTATATGGAACCGGATTATAATCCTGTGGTTTCACTTCTATAATATTATCTTTCCAGTCTGCAGAAACTCCAAAAGCCTCCATCATCTTCAAGGTAATATTAATATAAGGTTTGGAAATAATATCACCTTTCAGTTTCAATTTTAATCCATCCTTCATCAAAGGAGCGACCATAAGTAAGGCTGAAATATATTGAGAACTAACACTACCATCTAGTTCTATTTCTCCGCCATTCAATGCAGAACCATATATCTTCAAAGGAGGAAAACCTTCTTTCTCCAGATATTCTATTCTTGCTCCTACTGAATTCAAAGCATCAACCAAAATCCTGATTGGACGATTCTTCATTCTTTCAGAACCTGTCAATATCCATTCCCCTACAATTTTGGACAAAAAAGCTGTCATGAAGCGCATAGCTGTTCCTGCTGCCTTAATATCAAATGTCGAATCATTTGAGTTAAGAGCACGAACCATAACTTCCGTATCATCACAATCAGAAAGATTGCATATATCATAAGGGCTATAACTTAATGCATTCAATATTAACGCTCGGTTACTGATACTCTTTGATGCCGGCAGTTTTACCGATGCTTTAATTGGAGAACTAGAAGGAGTTATTAAATATTTCATTATACAGGTATTTAGTTCTTTTGTTCTAGAGCTTGTAAGTTTATAAGTTTGTACATTAGTTCAACTGAAAACTCTAAAACTTACAAACTGATAAACTCAACTACTTACGAATTATGATTGAGGGCAAAAATACTGAAAATTTAGCTCAATCTACCAATAAATCATACCTAAACAGCCACAAATTATCAGTAAAATACCCAAAAGCAAATAAAATATTCGCGCACCTTTTCGTCCAAACCAATTTACAAAGCTTTGCGCAGCACTAGTCCGAAAATACCAGTCTAAATTAAATAAGGCTGCTATCATAGAGAAGCAGCCTAATGCTATAAACAAAATAAATATAAAATAATCTGTAGGATTCATTTTGTCTGTCTTATAATATCTTTTAATCCACGGTTACAGTTCGAGTTCCATCAGGATTCTCTGATATATTAACTTCGACCACGTCGCCAGGTAAAAGTTCTTCAATCTTTTCAGGCCATTCGATGAAACATAGAGCACCACTATAGAAATAATCTTCGGTTCCTATATCTTCGGCTTCACTCAACTTATTGATTCTGTAGAAGTCAAAATGATATATTAATTCGCCAGTTTCTTCACTTCTATATTCGTTTACTATGGCAAACGTAGGACTGTTTATCACATCTTCCACACCTAATTCCTCGCAGATAGCTTTGATAAAGGTTGTTTTACCTGCGCCCATATTTCCGCGAAAAGCAAAAACAGTTCTATCGTCCATTGCTGCAATGAATTCTTTCGCAGCTTCACGAATATTTTCTAAACTTGATATTTGGATTGTTTGCATAATTATATGTTTGGAATAATGTATTCTATTGCAATATATAAGAAATAATATTCACAAAGGTAGTATTTCTTTTTAAGAAATGATGATTGATTGATACTTCTTATCAAAGAATAACGGTTATAATCATATAAACAAAAAAGACCCGATTCCTTTCGGAACCGAGTCTCTTCACTTTCTAAAACGGCGGCTACCTACTCTCCCACTTTTACGCAGTACCATCGGCGT
>CASFJQ010000042.1 GCA_949295065.1 uncultured Parabacteroides sp.
CTAACATCCTACGGTTTTTATTCCGTGCAAAAACAACACTTTCATTAGAAGCATCCAATCCATAAACTATACCATCAGGACAGCGACGAAGTATTTCAGTAATGTTAGCTCCGCCCCCACAACCGATATCAAGCACTACCCAGTTTGCCTGCCATTCAAGATGTGACATTCCCCATTCAGCCAGCCGTGCATGACCACAGTTCATACTGAACAACATCATTTTACCTAAAAAACCTTGTGGATTCTGGGTGTTTTGCAATAATTTGTTAACTAAAAATTTATTTTTCATAAACCGATTGATTTATTTATATTATTTTATATCCCAACATTGAACTAAATTTAAAACATAACCAAGGTATCCGCCCCAATACATAACCAAAGAATAATCCCCAGCGTGAACGGAAAAACTTCATATAGTTGGCTTGCTCAATAAGTTGCAATTCAGGTATCCATTTCTCAATAACATGTCCGTTATTTAGGCCAAAACGAACCTGAGCCTTATGTTCACGGAGTGAATCTGGTTTTACTCCATGACGGCTCATCATAGTACCGCATACGTCAAACCACAGTTCACCTCCCCCGAAACGTCTTGCCACGTGATGCAGGAAGGCTTTTACCTGCTTCTCATAAAAATACATCAGAACTCCTTCCACAATAAAAATAAATTCCGAACGGGGATGCTTCCGAAGCAAGTCGTCCATCCAGTCGGTTTCCAGCAAGGATGCCGCTATATAGACATTGCCCGGTTGTTCGTGTATCAATTCTCGGCGTAACGAAATGACTTCTGGCAAATCCATATCATAAAAAATAGCTTTTCCGTTTCCGATACGCTGAAAACGGGTATCCAGCCCACAGCCAACATTCACCACGACCGGATTTGGATGAGTCTTGATAAACTGCTGTACGGCATGATCAAAATACCATCCTCGCACCACGCATCCCACTTCACTCAGTTTCGCCCCATCAAATTTGGAATAATCATATTCCAAATTATCAGCCAGCCGTTCCGCAGTCTTGTCATTCAAAATGGGATTGTCTCGATGGCTTTCTTTTGCCCGCATGTATAACGGAATAAGTAGTGTTTCCGCTACGATGCTCTTAAACTCATGTTTCTGTTTCATGTCTTTAAGTATTTAATAGTGAACAATATTCAGATTTGTTCATAAAAAAAGGAGGAAATCTCTGTAAAGATTTCCTCCTTTCCAGCCGTCCTAATACAGCTGTCTTTTCATATTTACGTTGTCTGTATCTCATATCTTGATGATTGCCCTCCAACCTTGAATTTCAAACAAAATATAATCATGTAAAATAGCCTCCATTTCCTGTCGGGGTACAGAGTGCATCAACAGTTCCTCGAACATTGTAAACATCCATACCGTATGCAAATGGATGATAAAATCGGACACAGCAGTATTGATTTCGGGATGCTTCTGCTGCATAGACGCGAACCAGATTTTGACCAATTCGGTAGAACGGTCGGTATAATTTTCGCGAAAGCACTCCAACGAAGAACCTTGCGCATGAAACAACAAAATCTTCATTAATGCACTATGTTTGTCAATTAGCGAAACATATTCGTCTATACAGGATTTCAGGTATTCTTCCGATCTCATCATCATAATATCCTCTCCCCGTATGCCGTGATGCTCTTGCAACATAGCTTCCAAAGCGTACAATACCGGACGCACTACCTCACGAAACAAATCATCTTTGTTCGTGAAGTAGTTATAGATATTCCCGACACCAACTCCTGCCGATTCGGCTATTTCACGCATGGAAGTCTTGGAATAACCTTTCTGTTCAAATTGCTGTCTGGCTACTTTCAATATACAATCCCGTATGTTTTCTTTTAAAATTTGCATATAAAGAACATTGTTCCTATTTGATGGTACAAATCTACAGGTTTTACTTTACCTTGGCAATACCTATTTTTAGGTATTTTCAGAAGAATTAAGGAAAGAAAAACAACATGCATATAAGATATTTTTGTAGTTATCCCCTCCATCAAAGATAAATCCCAATCCTGATTTGCCAGCCGCATTTATTCCTTTTTTCAGGAGAATTTTCTTTATGGCTTACGCCATGAAAATTCACCTGAAAAAGAATGCGGCGGCAAACGGATTAGAATTAAAGGAAAGATTACAGGGATTAACTGCGACCGACGTGACGCATAGCCGGTTGATCCGTATTCTGCTTCAATTTGCGGTATGGATAAAAAGAAAAACCGCTGATAATGATTGATTATCAGCGGTTTTCATTGTTTTGCTTTTTGTTTGAGTGATCCGCCTGGGGCTCGAACCCAGGACCCCAACATTAAAAGTGTTGTGCTCTACCTGCTGAGCTAGCGAATCATCCTACGTAATACATTTATTTCCTGATTACGGGTGCAAAGATAGGTGTTTATTTTATTCTGTGCAACACTTTTGAAATAAAAAAATAAATTTAATGCTGCATTTATCAATCATTATTGAGTTAATATATTGATATGCAGCATTAAATGTGCGTGTTATTTTTTTGAATTATATTACTTCTTCATCAGAATAATACTTCAGCAAATCCATAAAAACAGGTATTTCTTCTTTTTCGAACCCTGCTTTTTCCAATTCCGGAATATCTTGTTCGAAGTCTTCTTTGAATTTGTCGAATTTATAATCTGCCAACGATATGGCTTTCTTATAAAATTCAAGTGCTCCTCTCATATTCTGGAGAATCAATTCCGTATGTCCGGCGTTAAGATAGTCGTGAGTATTTGGAGTTGTTTCTTCCAATATTTTCTTATAGTAATTTCTTGCCATGTCGTATTTGCCGGTAAGGAATGAGCACCATGCAATAGGTCGCCACGCCTTATGGCTCTTCGTGTCAAGATAATCTACCTTATAATAATATTTAAGAGCTTCACTATAGTTCTTCAATTCAAGATGACAATGTCCGATACTGATTTGTACGGACAGATTGTCCGGATCTTTTTCCTCATATCTGTGATAATATTCCAGAGCTTTCTGAGGCTCTTTCTTCAAGCGATAGCAGTTGGCAATCCTTCTGATTACCCATTTGCTGTTCATGTTCAGCAAATCTGCCTGGAGATATGCTTCCAAGGCTCCGTCCAAATCTTCAAGCATTTGCTTGCAATATCCTATTTTCTGGAAAAGAGTGTCGTTTGATGCATCTTTTTCAACAAGTCTGTTGTATATCTTCAATGCGTCACTGAAATAGTTCTTTTGCAGATAATATTCTGCAATAGGAGTAGGGTCGCCTCCTTCAAAGAATAATTCGTCTATTATTGGCAGATTGTGGAAATCCAGAGGATAAGTGAAAATATCATCAAAATCCAGATGAGCCGGATGCAGTTTGTAGAACCTGTATAAATCCTGGATATATTGTCCGACCACAAGCTTGAAACTGTGTTTTGATGTCTTTATTTCATTATTTTTCTGCTCAAGCATTTCCACAGCCTGGCTGTCAATCTGTGCGCTCATTGATTGCCTGTATTGTTCAGGGATCTCAAGCATGCTCAGATATAATGAATATTTGTCGGAATTGCACATATATGGCGAAACTCTTACCAGTGCTTCCACCATTGAACTCTGTGCCGAGTTCTTTTCCTGTTCTCCAAAATATGGGTTATCCTTCCGGAAAAGAACAAACCAGTTTGAAACTTCCCTGAAGAAAGGATAATTTTTCAGATGCACAAACGTGGAGTGCATCACATCTGCACCTTCGAGCTGCAAGTCGCTGAATTCCGTCATCATCTTGCTAAGTTCTTTGTCAGCGAAAATCTTTTCCTGCCATTCCGGATTCATTTCGTCTCCCAATTGTTCCGGAGTTAAGTCTTTAAGATTAATTTTTTCGCTTATTTTCGGATTCAGCTTCATCATTTCAGGGATAATCTCGTTCTGTAGCTTATGGCAGATTTTCTCAGTCTCTCTTGAAAGGATGAATTTCAGGATTATTGTTTGAGCTTCTTCCAGAAAGACTTGTCCTTTTTCTTGATGAAGGTTTAGAATCTTTTCCTGTATGTCATTGTAAAGCCATATTCTTTTCCTGTAAAAGTATAATGACAGTAAAATAGAAATAAGAGCTCTAGCTTTGATTTCTATTTCGTCGGACATGTAAAGTTTGAACAATATCATAACCTTTTCGCTATCGAATACTTCCTGGATACTCAGCCACAGGGATGAGGCAATCTGGCATTTAATCCAATTTTCAATTTTCGGGTCTTCAATGATGTCTTTCAGTCCGGCTGATTCCTCTATGCTCAAGCAACTGTTTGTCCATATTTTCCTGAACAGAGTATTTACGTGTTTCTCTTTCTCTTCAGGATTTGAAGATTTTATATATGACTGGATTTCAACGAATGACTTGTCCGGGCTGAATTTGTTTGTCCTCAAAGTGTTGAAAAATAATCTGGACGAATCTTTTGACAAAGTCATGATTCGCACCTTGTCAGTCAGCTCATAGCAATCTCTCAGCAGGTCTGTGTATATTTTATGCTGCATTGGGTCGGCAAAACCTTCCAGCTTGTAGCGCAACATATATTTATATGTGTTTTGCAGTCCCTCCAGTTTATCCTGGAATTCGTAATGATAACTTCCGGCTATCAATCCTTGTAAATGGTCGAATGCATTTTTCAGCTCTTTGTTGTCCAAAAAACCGATAATGCGGTTATATGTTTTGTTTATTTCCTGTGTAGTCATAAAAAATAGGTCTCTTAAGCCACAAAGTTAACAGCTTTTATGTAAGAGGATAATATTTGAACTGAAAAAAACAGAAAAAATCGTATCTTTGCAGATAATCCGAAAAATGCTTTGGAACAACTGTTTAAAATAGAATAGACAAATAATATATTATATGAAGAATATCCGAAATTTCTGTATCATTGCTCATATCGATCATGGAAAAAGTACGTTGGCAGACCGTCTGCTTGAATATACAAAGACTGTTGAAGGGCGAGATATGCAGGATCAAGTCCTTGATGATATGGATTTGGAACGCGAACGTGGCATAACTATCAAAAGCCACGCCATCCAAATGAAATACAACTATAAGGGTGAAGAGTATATTTTGAATCTTATTGACACTCCGGGACACGTGGATTTTTCCTATGAAGTTTCCCGCTCAATTGCTGCTTGCGAAGGAGCATTGCTTATAGTTGATGCGGCTCAGGGTATTCAGGCTCAGACTATTTCAAATCTTTATATGGCAATCGACAATAATCTGGAGATTATCCCTGTCCTTAACAAAATAGACTTGCCAAGCGCAATGCCTGATGAAGTGGAAGACCAGATTGTCGAGCTGCTTGGCTGCGACCGTTCGGAAATATTGCGAGCAAGCGGAAAGACCGGAGAAGGAGTTTATGAAATTCTTAATACAATAGTGGAGAAAGTTCCTGCTCCATCCGGCGACCCTGATGCTCCGTTGCAGTGTCTGATTTTCGACTCTGTTTTCAATTCATTCCGCGGAATCATTGCTTATTTCAAGGTAGTGAACGGAAGCATCCGTAAAGGCGACCATGTGAAGTTCATCGCGACAGGAAAAGAGTATGATGCTGACGAGGTTGGTGTTTTGAAACTTGAGATGTCACCGCGCGATGAGATTAAGACCGGCGATGTGGGATATATCATTTCCGGTATAAAGACATCAAAGGAAGTAAGGGTCGGCGATACTATTACCCATGTTGCTCGCCCGGCTGAAAAGGCTATCGAAGGTTTCGAGGAAGTAAAACCGATGGTGTTTGCCGGTGTATATCCAATAGATACGGAAGATTTTGAAAATCTGCGTTCGTCATTGGAGAAACTTCAGCTCAACGATGCATCCCTGACATTTCAACCAGAAAGTTCTGCAGCTTTGGGCTTTGGTTTCAGATGCGGCTTCTTGGGTCTGCTTCACATGGAAATCGTTCAGGAGCGTTTGGACAGGGAATTCAATATGAATGTTATCACAACCGTGCCTAACGTTTCATACAAAGTATATGACAAAAAGGGAAATTGCACAGAAGTGCACAATCCAAGTGGCTTGCCGGACCCAACTTTAATAGACCATATCGAAGAACCGTTTATCAGAGCTTCCGTCATTACAAATACCGCATATATAGGTCCGATTATGACTTTGTGTCTGGGCAAACGCGGCGTGTTGGTTAAGCAGAGTTATATTTCCGGTGATAGAGTTGAGATTTTCTATGACCTGCCGTTGGGAGAAATCGTGATAGACTTCTATGATAAATTGAAGAGTATTTCAAAAGGATATGCTTCATTTGATTATCATTTGCACGATTTCCGTCCGAGCCGTTTGGTCAAACTGGATATTTTGTTGAATGGAGAGCCTGTTGATGCCTTGTCAACATTGACACATATCGACAATAGTGTTCCTTTCGGCCGCCGTATGTGTGAAAAACTTAAAGAACTGATTCCTCGTCAGCAGTTTGATATTGCTATTCAGGCTGCCATCGGAGCTAAAATTATAGCTCGCGAAACTATCAAGGCCGTTCGCAAGGATGTTACCGCAAAATGTTATGGTGGCGATATCTCTCGTAAACGTAAATTGTTGGAAAAACAGAAAGAGGGAAAGAAGCGTATGAAACAGATTGGTACGGTAGAAGTTCCTCAAAAAGCATTCCTCGCAGTTCTGAAACTTGATTAAATGATTATTATAACAGAAGGTGTGTCAAAACGAAAAGAATGAAACACAGAGACACAAAGTCACAGAGTAATATATTGAGTATAAATAAAATATAAACTCTGTATCTCTGTGACTCTGTGTTTAAACTTATTTTTGACACAGCTTCTTCTTTTTGGGGGATTAGTTAATTTATAAGCGTTATTCAACTAAATCAATCAATAATCCAGACTACCAGAATTACAGGTCCGGACCTGCTGTGAAATACATCTATATATATTTGCGCATACATCTATATATATTCCGAATTACTTCTATATATATTGGGAAATACTTCCGTATGTATTTTTTATCTCAATTTCAGATATCGTCTCAGTGAAACTTGCGTTTAGAAACTTCCCATGTTTAGGAAAAAAGCTGCCGATGTTTTTTCGGAAAGGTAGGCAGCTTTATTGGGAGACTTCGTTTTAAGATAAAGAAAAGCTTTTTGTGTTTTTATTCTTATATTGCCACTTTATTTAAGTAATAAAGTGATTCTTTTAATCTGTTGTTAAATAGATGTTTGATAGAATGTGTGAAAAAAATATCAAAAAAAGTTGCCGCAAAATTTGGAAGATATATCAGGAATATCTACCTTTGCAGCGTCAATAAGAAAAACAATGGCGAGATAGCTCAGCTGGTTAGAGCGCATGATTCATAATCATGAGGTCCCCGGTTCAATCCCGGGTCTCGCTACTAGAGGCTTTCAGATATAATCTGAGAGCCTTTTTTATTTCTATTGATTCCTTTTTTTCTTCTTTTCTTTGTTTCTGTGACTTCCAGGTAAAAAAAGGCAAACTTAAAAAATGGATGTCATGAATTTATTCTTTAAAATGTAGCATTAACTTTAAAACATTATCTATAAAAAGAGTGTATTAAACAGAAAAAGAATGTGAAACGCCATTGGATTATTGGCTATACAATTTAAAGCATATGGAGAAATTGGAATCTTTACTGTTCAAAGGACAAAAAGCCCTTTTCCAACGTTTGGAAGAGTTGGCTCGCATTGTCAATATGAACAAGAAAGAGCGAGATGAATATGAAGCTTGCCTGAAAGTTTACCGTGATAATTATAATACTTGGAATTATATGAAAGAGGCAGGTGTTCCTTTAGAAGTTATTTCGCAATATTCCAAATTGAGTATATCAGAGATTGAAGGTATTCTCTTAAATATTCTTAAAATATATATCTAAAAAGTAACTGCAATACCAATCAAAACATATTTTTTTTGCAGACTAACAGGAATTTCATATCTTTGCAACTGATACGAGAGGTTGAAGGAGGGGGCGGTCAGTCTCCTCCTTTTTGTTTCGTGCAATTCCGTTCCTGCGGATTTGTAATCCTATGATAACGGAAGATACTGGTGAATAAGAAGGCAAGGTGATAACTCTTCTGTAGCCTTGTCAACTCGTCAACTTATCACCTTTGAACTTATAAACTCAAAAACTTAAAAACTCAAATACTCAAAATATGATTGATAGAAACGTAATACTTCAGTTAGTTGAAGAAAAGCTTGCTTCTACGGAAATGTTTCTTGTTGACGTTGAGGTTAAGACTGGCAATGTCATAGTTGTTGAGATTGACAGCAACGAAGCTGTGTCGATAGACGACTGTGTAGCATTGAGCCGTTGGCTTGAAGAGCATCTTGACAGAGACAAGGAAGACTTCGAACTTGAAGTCGGTTCGGCAGGAATAACTTCACCGTTCAAGGTGCTACGCCAGTATGTCAAGAATATCGGCAACGAAGTGGAAATACTTCTCAATGCAGGCGTAAAGCTTACCGGAGTCCTGAAGGAAGCTGACGAAAACGGAATTGTTGTTACTGTTGAAAAGCAGGTAAAGCCTGAAGGTGCAAAGAGAAAGATTACGGTTCAGGAAGACCAGTCATATACATACGATGAAATAAAATATACAAAATACTTAATAAGATTCAAGTAATTATGGCCAAGAAAGAGGAAACTATCAGCATGATAGACACCCTTGCGGAGTTCAAGGAGCTGAAGAATATTGACAAGGAAACAATGATAAACGTGTTGGAGGAATCTTTCCGTAATGTTATCGCAAAAATGTTTGGAACAGATGAAAACTACGACGTAATTATCAATCCTGAGAAAGGCGATTTTGAAATTTGGAGAAATCGCACTGTTGTGGCTGACGACGAGCTTGAAGATGAAAATTTGCAGCTTACGCTGACAGAAGCTCGTAAGATTGATGCCGATTGTGAAGTTGGAGAAGAAGTGACAGACGAAGTTAATTTTGCGGATTTTGGCCGTCGTGCAATCTTGAATCTGCGTCAGACTTTGGCATCAAAAATTCTGGAACTGCAAAAAGACAGCTTGTATGCTAAGTACAAGGATAAAATCGGTACAATCATATCTGCTGACGTTTATCAGGTCTGGAAACGCGAGATTCTGCTTCTCGACGACGAACAGAACGAGTTGCTTTTGCCTAAATCAGAACAAATACCGACTGATTTCTATCGTAAGGGAGAAACTGTTCGTGCCATTGTCCAGCGTGTTGACAATATAAACAACAATCCGAAGATTATTTTGTCACGTACAGACAAAGTGTTCCTTCAGAGATTGTTTGAACTTGAAGTTCCCGAAATCAACGAAGGTCTTATCACCATCAAAGCTATAGCGCGTATCCCGGGTGAAAGAGCCAAGGTTGCCGTTGAGTCGTATGACGATCGCATCGACCCTGTAGGTGCATGCGTCGGAATGAAAGGTTCACGTATCCACGGAATTGTCCGTGAATTGAGAAATGAAAATATTGATGTTATCAACTACACATCAAATATTTCATTGTTCATACAGCGTGCTTTAAGCCCGGCCAAGATTTCTTCCATCCGTGTAAACGAAGAGGAAAAGAAAGCAGAAGTTTATTTGCGCCCGGAAGAAGTGTCGCTGGCTATTGGTAAAGGCGGTTTGAATATCAAGCTGGCATGTATGTTGACAGAATACGCAATTGACGTATTCCGTGACATCGAAGGAGCAGATGAAGAAGATATTTATCTTGACGAATTTGCTGATGAAATTGACGGTTGGGTTATTGACGCCCTGAAGAACATCGGATGCTATAC
The DNA here is from genome assembly GCA_949295065.1 of uncultured Parabacteroides sp. Classification (GTDB taxonomy): domain Bacteria; phylum Bacteroidota; class Bacteroidia; order Bacteroidales; family Tannerellaceae; genus Parabacteroides. The sequence goes on from CASFJQ010000042.1 coordinate 9,735, forward strand.
AGCTAAGAATGTTCTTGCCGTACCTCGTGAGGAACTCATCGAACGTGCTGACTTGGAAGAATCTACCGTTGATGAAGTTTTGGCTATCCTGGCAGCGGAATTTGAGGACTAAATGAAAACTTCGAAACTCGCAACGACAGCATAGTGGGATGCACATACCACGACAATCATAGGGTTTGTGCATCTCTGTTAATTGCGAAGATAGTATAGCCTAGTGTTGTGGAATGTGAGATGTATTCTTGAAAAAGTGCGTCTCGCTAAAAATTGAAAAAGTTATGCCTATAAAATTAATACAAGTACAGCGAAAACTTAATGTTGGAATCAACACTGTCGTTGAATTTCTGAGGTCGAAAGGTGTGGAAGTCGAAGACAATCCGAATACCCGTATAAGTGACGAACAATATTCAATGCTTGTGAAGGAATTTGGAAAGGAAACTTCAACTTCCAAAACTGCAAAACCGTCGGAAATAGATACTGAGGATAAAAAAAATGCGGGCTCTTCCTCTATGGAGATAAAGACAGAAATCCCCGAAGAGCTCCGACCGAGAATTGTGACTAAAGGTCATATCAATCTGAATAAACCGAAGAAAGCTTCTGAGGATAAAACAGCCGAGCTGCCGATGAAGGAGGAGGTTGCTATGGAGGAACCGGTGAAACAGCCGGATATTATAAAAGAAGAGAAAACAGAAGATAATAAAGGAATGGTAGATAAGGAAAAAGCTGAATTGAAACAGACGGAAGCTGACGCTTCAATAAATGAAAGAAATGTTTCTGCAGACGGGGAAAACTCTGCGGATAATCGTGCTGAGGGCGAGCTTTTCCGTCTGAGCACTGCCAAATTCGAATCTAAGATTAAAGTGACAGGTAAAATTGATCTTAATGCATTGAACCAATCAACTCGTCCTAAAAAGAAATCTAAAGAAGAGAAGAAAAAAGAACGCGACGAAAAACAGAAATTTGCAGCCGGCCGTCCGGGTCAACAAGGATTCAAACCTGGTCAGAAAGATGGATCTTCCAAACAACAGATGTCTTCTAAGCCGGGCAATAATTTCGCTTCACTTGAAGAAGGAGACAAGGATACAAAGAAAAAACGTAAACGAATCAAGAAAGACCGTGTTGATGTAAATAATACTCCGGGTACTAATATTCGTCCGAACAGCAAAGAAGACCGTAAACCTAAATTGAAAAAGCCTATTAAGGCTGAAGTAAGCGAGGAAGATGTTCAGAAGCAAATCAAGGAAACACTTGCCCGTTTGACCAATAAGGGAAATAAAAATAACAAGGGAGCCAAATATCGCCGCGACAAGCGTGAAGCTATCCATAAGCGCGAACATGAGCTGATGGAACAGGAAGAAATGGAAAGTAAAATCCTGAAGCTTACAGAATTTGTTACAGCAAACGACCTTGCCAACATGATGGATGTGCCTGTAACAAAGGTCATCGGAACATGTATGAGTATCGGTATCATGGTTTCAATCAACCAGCGTTTGGATGCCGAAACTATCAATATCGTTGCTGAGGAATTTGGTTTCAAAACAGAATATGTAAGTGCCGATGTTGTTGAGGCTATCAAGGAAAACGAAGAAGAGGATAATGAAGAAGACTGGGTACCACGTCCGCCTATCGTAACTGTGATGGGACACGTTGACCACGGTAAAACTTCTCTTTTGGACAATATCCGAAATGCAAATGTTATTGCCGGTGAGGCCGGTGGTATCACTCAGCATATCGGTGCATACAACGTGAAGTTGCCTAACGGCAGACGTATCACTTTCCTTGATACACCGGGTCACGAAGCATTTACCGCAATGCGTGCCCGTGGTGCAAAAGTAACAGATATCGCTATTATTATCGTAGCAGCCGATGACGCCGTGATGCCTCAGACTGTCGAAGCTATCAACCACGCTTCTGCAGCCGGCGTACCTATCGTATTTGCAATCAACAAGGTGGATAAACCTCATGCCAACCCGGATAAGATCAAGGAAGAACTTGCCAATATGAACTATCTGGTTGAAGACTGGGGTGGTAAATATCAGAGCCAGGAAATTTCTGCCAAGAAAGGTACTGGTGTTGAGGAGTTGCTTGAGAAAGTTCTTCTTGAAGCAGACCTTCTTGACTTGAAGGCTAATCCGAAACGCCGTGCCACAGGTTCAATCATCGAATCTTCACTTGACAAAGGTCGTGGATACGTTTCAACAGTCCTTGTTGAAAACGGAACACTTAAGATGGGTGATATCGTTCTTGCAGGAACACATCACGGACGTATCAAGGCTATGTTCAACGAACGTAACCAGAGAGTGCAGCAGGCTGGCCCTTCTGAACCAGTATTGATTCTCGGTCTTAACGGTGCTCCTCAGGCTGGTGATACATTCAACGTTCTTGAAACAGAACAGGAAGCACGCGAAATTGCAAACCGCCGCGAACAGTTGCAGCGCGAATTAGGCTTGCGTACTCAGAAGATGCTTACTCTTGATGATATCGGCCGTCGTATCGCAGTCGGAAACTTCCAGGAATTGAATGTTATTGTCAAAGGTGACGTTGACGGTTCTGTTGAAGCATTGTCTGACTCATTGATCCGTTTGTCAACTGAAGAAATTCAGGTTAACGTAATCCATAAGGCAGTAGGTCAGATTTCAGAATCAGATGTTGTTCTTGCTGCCGCATCAAATGCGATTATCATCGGTTTCCAGGTTCGTCCTTCTTTGCCGGCACGTCGTAATGCTGAGAAAGAAGGTGTTGAAATCCGTCTGTACTCTATCATCTACGATGCTATCGAAGAAGTCAAGAGTGCGATGGAAGGTATGCTTTCTCCTGAAATCCGCGAGGAAATCACAGCCAATGTCGAAGTGCAGCAGGTATTCAAGATTTCCAAAGTCGGAACAGTTGCCGGATGTATCGTTAAGGAAGGAAAAATCAAGCGTTCCAACAAGATACGTCTTATCCGCGACGGTATCGTTATCTATTCCGGCGAACTTGGTTCATTGAAGCGTTTCAAAGATGATGCCAAGGAAGTTGTTGCCGGACAGGATTGCGGTTTGAACATAGCAAACTTCAACGATATCCAGGTAGGCGATATTATCGAAGCATACGAAGAAACAGAAATCAAGAAAACATTGTAAATAGAAAGTCTCACTCTGTAACGCAAGGGAACAAGTTAACAAGGGAACAAGGCTTCAGGGGACAAGTTGGCAAGGGATGCTCTTAGTCATATGTCAACTGGTAAAACCTCGTCAACTTGTATGCTTGTTCCCTTGTCTTTATGGGGCGGCACTAAAATATGAACTTATGAATACCCTGGATGTCATTTTGCTATGTATTGCAGGAATAGGCTTTGTGAAAGGCCTGGTTGACGGAGTTGTCAAGCAGGTAGTGTCTCTTATAGCTTTGATTGCGGCAGTGTTACTTTGTGGGGAAACAGCATATATGCTGCGTAATTATATTATTTCTTTAGGTATATTTCCGGAAAATGGTGTTACTGTAATCAGCTATATATTGGCTTTCATAATGATTGTTGGTCTGCTTAAGATAGCAGGAAATCTTCTTGACCGTCTGATTGACTCCACACCGCTAAGCGTGTTGAATCATATTGGCGGAGGTTTCATAGGTTTTGTGATTATAATTCTGTTTATGAGTCTTACATTTAATATTATCGAATTTATCGATCCCGGCTCAGTTCTCATTCCCCGCCAGGCAAAGGTTGAATCTCTTTTTTATCAACCTTTAATAGAAATTGTCCCAACCATTTTCCCTTCACATTTGTTTGAAGAGAGTTGGGATAATATAAAAATCCCGGTTTAGCGACGGGTGCCTGTTGCCCTGTTAACTCAAAAACTTAAAAACTCAAAAACTTAAAAACTCAAAATGCAGGATTCAAATAATGTATTGAACGAGGTAACAAGTGGTGAATATAAATACGGCTTTGTTACCGATATAGATACGGATGTAATTCATCGTGGTTTGGATGAGGAAACGGTCCGCATTATTTCTGCCAAAAAGAATGAGCCGGAATGGCTCTTGGAATTCCGATTGAAGGCATTCCGTCATTGGCAGACATTGGAAATGCCGGACTGGGCACATCTTAACATTCCTCCTATCGACTATCAGGATATTATCTATTATGCTGCTCCGAAGCAGAAAGAAGGTCCGAAAGACCTGAGTGACGTAGATCCTGAACTTTTGAAAACATTCGACAAGCTCGGTATTCCTTTGCACGAGCAGAAAATGCTGAGCGGTATGGCTGTCGATGCTGTTATGGACAGTGTTTCCGTAAAGACAACATTCAAGGAAAATCTTGCCGAAAAAGGAATCATTTTCTGCTCTTTCAGCGAAGCTGTCCAGCATCATCCTGATTTGGTTCAGAAATATCTGGGAAGTGTGGTCAGCTATCGCGATAATTTCTTTGCCGCACTTAATTCCGCAGTATTTTCAGACGGTTCGTTTGTCTATATTCCAAAAGGCGTGCGTTGCCCTATGGAATTGAGCACTTATTTCCGAATCAACGCTGCAAATACAGGCCAGTTCGAACGTACCCTTATCATTGCCGATGATGATGCCTATGTAAGTTATCTCGAAGGCTGTACAGCTCCTATGCGTGACGAGAACCAGCTTCATGCCGCAATCGTGGAACTGATTGCTATGGAACGTGCCGAAATCAAATACTCAACGGTACAAAACTGGTATCCGGGTGACAAAGAAGGAAAAGGTGGTATATACAACTTCGTAACCAAGCGAGGTCTTTGCAAAGGCGAAAGCAGCAAAATCTCCTGGACTCAGGTTGAAACTGGTTCAGCTATCACATGGAAATATCCTAGCTGTATCCTTGCCGGAGACAATTCCGTTGGTGAATTCTATTCAGTAGCAGTAACCAACAATTACCAGCAGGCAGATACCGGAACAAAGATGATTCACCTTGGAAAGAACACCCGCAGTACTATCGTATCAAAAGGTATTTCAGCAGGTCACAGCCAGAACAGCTACCGTGGTCTTGTAAAGGTTTCTCCACGTGCCGAAGGCGCACGAAACCACAGTCAGTGCGACAGCTTGCTGCTAAGCTCAACCTGTGGAGCGCACACATTCCCGTATGCCGATATCCAGAACGAGACTGCAATAGTAGAGCACGAAGCTACAACAAGCAAAATCAGCGAAGAACAGTTGTTCTATTGCCAGCAGCGCGGTATTTCTGTTGAAGAAGCCGTTGGTCTTATCGTCAACGGTTATGCCCGTGAGGTAATGAACAAATTGCCTATGGAGTTCGCTGTGGAAGCCCAGAAGTTGCTTTCTATTTCGTTGGAAGGTAGTGTAGGGTAGAAGGAGGAAGGAGTTAAGGAGTCAAGGAGTCAAGTAGTTAAGAAGTTATAAGATAATTAATTTTCAATTTTCAACTTTCAATTTTCAATTTAACTAGTTTCTCTAGTCTCGTTAACTCAAATTCAAAATTAATTCTCCGTGTTCTCCGTGTCTCTGTGTTTAAAAAACGATGTCAACTAAAAAACTCAAAAACTCAAAATGCTACAAATAAAGAATTTACATGCCAATATCAACGGCAAAGAAATATTGAAAGGCATTAATCTTACAGTAAAAGCTGGAGAAGTACATGCCATCATGGGACCTAACGGTTCCGGAAAGAGTACACTTAGCAGTGTGCTGGTCGGTAATCCTGCATTCGAAGTAACCGAAGGAGAGGTTATTTTCAACGGCAAAAATGTTCTGGAGCTTTCTCCGGAAGACCGTAGCCGTGAAGGTATGTTCCTGAGCTTCCAGTATCCTGTAGAGATTCCTGGAGTAAGTATGGTAAACTTTATGCGTGCAGCAGTTAATGCCCATCGTGAATATAAAGGACTGCCACCGGTATCAGCAACAGACTTCCTGAAACTTATGCGCGAGAAACGTGCCATTGTTGAACTTGACAACAAACTTGCAAGCCGCAGTGTGAACGAAGGTTTCTCAGGTGGTGAAAAGAAACGTAACGAGATATTCCAGATGGCAATGCTTGAGCCGAAACTGGCTATCCTCGACGAAACAGACAGTGGTTTGGATATTGATGCCCTTCGTGTGGTAGCAAATGGTGTGAACAAGCTGAAAACAGCAGAGAACTCAACAATCGTCATCACACACTATCAGCGTTTGCTCGACTATATCAAACCTGATGTAGTCCATGTTCTTTACAAAGGACGTATCGTTAAAACTGCAGGTCCGGAGCTTGCCCTCGAACTTGAAGAAAAGGGATATGACTGGATTAAAAAAGAAATGGGAGAATAATTTATGAAATCCGAACAGCAATATATAACCCTCTTCTCTCAATGCGAAGACATGATATGCCGGCACTCAGCCGAAGTTATCAACCGTCCTCGTACCGAAGCCCTTGCTGCATTCGAGCAGAAAGGTTTCCCTTCATTGAAGAGCGAAGACTATAAATATACCGACGTGGCTCAGGTATTTGCTCAGGACTACGGACTGAACCTGAACCGTCTGGATATTCCTGTAAATCCTTATGATGTGTTCCGTTGTGACGTGCCTAACCTGAGCACTTCGCTTTATTTCGTAATCAATGATTCTTTCTGTGAAAAAGAGCTTCCAAAGGCTCATCTTCCGGAAGGCGTATTTGCAGGAAGCTTGAAAAGATTCGCTACAGAACACCCGGAAATAGCATCTAAGTATTATGCACAGCTTGCAAAACCTCAGACTGACGGAATAGTCGCTCTTAATACTATGCTTGTTCAGGATGGTTTCGTCCTCTATGTCCCAAAAAACACTGTAGTGGAACGTCCTATTCAGCTTGTCAACATTTTCCGCAGTGACGTGGATATGATGGCAAACCGCCGTGTACTGGTAATAGTTGAGGATAATGCCGAAGCCAAGATGCTTGTATGCGACCATAGCATTGACGATGTTAAATTCCTTGCTACTCAGGTAATCGAAATCTTTGTTGCGGAAAATGCTCATTTCGACTATTACGATTTGGAAGAAAGCTCGGTTTCAACTACCCGTTTCTCTTCTCTTCACGTAAGCCAGAAAGCATCATCATCTGTTGTTGTAAATGGAGTAACTCTTACCAACGGACTTACCCGAAACAATTATTACGCATATCTTGATGGAGAAGGAGCCGACCTCTCTCTTTGTGGTATGTCAGTATTGGATAAGGAACAGCAACTCGACACATATACATACGTTGCCCACAATGCAGCCCGCTGCCATTGTAATGAGTTGTTCAAAAATGTCCTGAACGACCATTCTGTAGGTGCCTTCAGCGGACGTATCTACGTTCGTCAGGGAGCTGACAAGACAGAAGCATACCAGACCAACAGCAACCTGTGTATGACTCGCGAAGCCCGTATGTACAGTAAACCTCAATTGGAAATCTATGCGGACGATGTGAAATGTTCACATGGTATGACAACAGGACAGCTCGACGAATCAGCTCTCTTCTATATGCAGAGCCGTGGTATTCCTCGCGACGAAGCACGTATGCTTCTTAGCGTAGCCTTCACAGCCGATGTTATCGACCATGTCCGTGTTGAGGCACTTAGGGACCGTCTCCACAAGCTTGTCGAAAAGCGTTTCAGAGGCGAACTAGCCAAGTGTGCGGATTGTAAGATTTGCAAGTAAGGTAGGTATCGCAAAACAAATTAAAACACAGAGACACAGAGCTTACAGAGGTTTTATTTTATTTATTCTCAATATATTACCTCTGTGATTTTGTGCCTCTGTGTTTGATTTTTTATATTTTGCAACACCCTCTATAAAATTAATATCTTTTCTGAGTCCTGATGGACTTATTCTCTTTTTATTCTCTTCCTCTTTTCCCCATTACTTTGTTTTACAGAAAAATATATTATTTTTACGAGTCTAAAAACTCGTTTTGTCAACATAATGTTGTACTTACGATATATAACATTTGTATTAACTTTAAATACGACCAATGCTTATGTTAATCAATAATTCGAAAATGGATTACCGTCAATTGACTTATGCTGAGATTGAAAAATTGAAATCTCAGGGATGTCATTCCGATGAATGGGAATTAATAGAAGTTAGCCCTGATTTCACTCCGGAATATATTCATAATACAACCTTCTCTGGAAAAATTAGGTTGGGAAGTTTTTGTGGAGACTTTGTATTGGCAGGAGGTGTAAGGAAAATATCAGGAATACGTAATGCTTATTTGCATAATGTATCTGTGGGAAACGGTTGCTGTATCGAAAATATAAAAAATTATATAGCCAACTATGATATATCAGACAGAGTTTTTATTGAGAATATTGACTGTATGATAGTAGATGGAGAAACTACATTCGGAAATGGTACTGAAGTATCAGTTTTGAATGAGACCGGAGGACGCGAAGTGATAATACACGATAAGCTATCAGCTCACGAAGCTTACATAGCAGCTATGTATAGGCATCGTCCCGAATTGGCTTTTAAGATGAAAACCCTAGTACAAAAATATGCGGAAGATATTTCTTCGGAACGAGGATATATAGGAAACGATAGTATAATAGTTGATACAGGATATATCAAGAACGTCAAAATAGGCAGTTATTGTAAAATAGAAGGAGCGGGACGTTTGAAGAATGGAAGTTTAAACAGTAATAAATATGCCCCAATACATATAGGATATGGAGTGGTTTGCGATGACTTTATTATTTCAAGCGGTTCTCATATTGAAGATGGAACGACACTTACGCGATGCTTTGTCGGACAATCTTGTCATATGGGACATAATTATTCTGCTTCCGATTCGTTATTCTTTTGTAACTGTCAGGAGGAAAATGGTGAAGCATGTGCCATATTCGCAGGTCCTTTTACTGTGACACACCACAAGTCAACACTGCTGATTGCTGGAATGTTCTCTTTTATGAATGCAGGTTCCGGTTCAAACCAAAGCAATCATATGTATAAGTTGGGTCCAATTCATCAGGGAATTTTGGAACGTGGGGCAAAAACTTCATCTGATTCTTATATTTTATGGCCTGCACGTATCGGTGCGTTCTCATTAGTTATGGGACGCCATGTTGCGCATCCTGATACAACCAACCTTCCGTTTTCTTACCTTATTGAGGAGAAAAACACAACCTATCTTATTCCTGGAGTGAACCTCAGAAGTGTCGGTACAATACGCGATGCTCAGAAATGGCCTAAACGTGATAACAGAAAAGACCCATGTAAAATGGATAAGGTAAACTACAATCTGCTCAGTCCATATACAATCCAGAAAATGTTCAATGGTCGTGATATCCTGAAAGAACTGTCCCGTGTGTCCGGTGAAACATCCTCAACATATTCTTATCAAAGTGCCAAAATAAAAAACAGTTCATTAAACAGCGGTATAAAGTTTTATGAAATAGGAATAACAAAATTTCTGGGGAATTCGGTTATTAAACGTCTGGAAAATATAAAGTTCAAAAATGATGAAGAAATCCGTCAGAGATTATATCCGGATACAGCAATAGGTAGTGGTGAATGGGTGGATGTTTCCGGACTTATTGCGCCGCGCAGTGAGATTAATCGCCTGATGGAAGATATTGAAAGCGGAAGTTTGGATTCAGTAGAGAAAATAGATTCACGTCTGTCCGAGATACATAACAATTATTACACTTATGAATGGACATGGGCGTTTGAGAAAATGCAATCTTTTTTTGGTGTCAAAATAGAGTCAATAACATCCGAGGATATAATTGACATAGTTGAAAAATGGAAAGAGGCTGTAATCGGACTTGACAGGATGGTTTACGACGATGCCCGTAAAGAATTTTCATTATCAGCAATGACCGGTTTTGGCGCTGACGGTTCACGTGAGGAACAGCTTATGGATTTCGAACAGGTTCGAGGTGATTTTGAAAACAACCCGTTTGTTCATGCTGTCCTTGAACACATAAAGGTTAAACGTGAGTTAGGAGATGAGTTGATTGATAGGTTGAGGGGGATGGGATAATTGTCCCATCCTTTCTCCCTCAGAACGGGTATCCTATGGCAAGATGGAATCCCAGTCCATCCTTGAATTTCGGAATATTGTAATAACCTTTCTTACCCGTATCATAAGGGACATGCAAGGCTATACCGCAATCCAATCGGAGAACAATGAAACTCAAATCATATCGGATACCTAGACCAGTGCCAAGAGCCAGGTCGTTCAGGAACGAACCCCATTTAAGCTGGCTTCCCGGTCGGCTGGGGTCGTTGTGAATTGTCCATATATTACCGGCATCCAGGAATGTAGCACCATATAAATCCGTGAAAATCGGAAAACGGTATTCCAAGTTCGCTTCAAATTTCAAATCACCGGTCTGGTCGATATATCCGTATTTGTTGTTTGTATCCGGAATGAAACGGCCCGGACCAATACTTCTGATAGTGAAAGCACGGATACTGTTAGCACCACCAATATAGAACTGCTCGTTGTATGGAGTAGAATGGTCCTCAGCATTACCATAACCATAAAGCACACCCGCCATAAGCCTTCCCACCAGATTATGCCCTTTTGCAATCTGCCGGTTATATCTTATTTCACTTGTCAGCTTCACAAACTGGGCAAAAGGATTGCCAAGCAACTGCTTGTTTGCATCCATGAATTTGTTTCCGGCAATCATATATACAGCCCCCAGAATATTACCCGCCTGAGTAAACGAAGTCTGCCACCACAAATGATGTTTCTTTGATGTAACAGTCGCGTCATCATAGGTATATGTATAGCTCATCGACGGCACAAACTGGTCCTGCAAGCTAAGTCCCAATGCCTGGTTTTCTCCCACAATGGAATCGAAGCTTGCTGTTGTATGCTGCAACTTGTTGAATGCCAGTTTGAACGGTACCACTGAGTGATGGCTCGTCGGAGATGACTGGAAGTCGAATGTAGCTCCACCTCCGAATGACAGCATCTTGAAGAATTTAGCTCTGTTCATCTGGTCCGCATATATCCTGAATGTTGTGCTCGACGGATAAACCGTTTCCCTGTTCAGATAACCCGGGAAGATAAGCTGTGGGATAGTAAGGGTACTGCTCAATCCAAACTCATAGCTGTTCATGAGCGACGATGCACCATCCACACGGTTACCCGTCTGCCACTCATATGAACCCTTCAGCTGCACACCGAATGTTTCACCTCCGCCGAATATATTATGTTTCGTGACGCTGAAAATAGCTCCAGGTCCGGTCTGGTTGTTACTTTTTGTCGTAACATTCAACTCCAGCTCGCCATCCAGAGGCAAGTCATAAGCCGTATTGATTTTCAAATCCAGGGTGCGACAATCCTTACTGCTGTCTCTGGGTGAGAACTGCATTTCAGCATATTTGAAAATTCCTAATCTTGCCAAAGCCGTATGAGTCGATTCCTGTTTTTTTGCAGAATAAACCATATCCGGAAGCAATTTCATCCTTCTGTAAATCGCTGCCGGTCTGACACGCAGTTTCCCCTCATAGTGGAAGGTGATATTATTATAAGTTACCGTATCTGTTGGCTCTTCATTGTTATAACCGTTCAGGAAAATATCAATATCCCCGATTTTCCAAGGTCTTAAAGCCTCAGACGGAATACCCGGAGTACGAATGATTCTCAAATCCACTTTCTCCGGCACACGGTTGGTATCTGCCTGATAGGTAATATATTCAGGACGGAAATAATAAAAACCGTTGTCTCTGAGTATTGAAGATATACGCTGCCTTTCAGCCTCCAGCACTGTAACATTGAAATTATCACCTTTTTTCAGCAGAGTCTCATATTTCCTTTCCCTTACCAGCGTATCAGTACGATGCCTTCTTCTCATCATCATAATACTGTCGTAAGTATAAGGGTTACGCATGGAAATATTGTATATTATTCCTGCCTGTTTGGGGTCTTTGTGGTTCGGAACCACCTCGTAAGATGCGCTTCCCCTGAAATATCCATATTCTTTAAGCAAATTTTGGACAACCTTTACACGCACTTCCGGATTAACGTTCGATATATAAACCGGTTTTGCCGCCAGCCTGTTGAAGAACCATTTCCCTATTTTTCCTTCTTTTTTTACCAAGGCATTATACATCCACAATCCGAAGGGGAAAGGAATCCTTACGGACGAGCTTCCCAGCAAAGCATTGTTGGGAGGATAGGCGAGTGCTGCCTCAATTTCTTCTATAGTTGCTTCTCCGGCAAGAGTAGAATCCTGTTCGGTAATATTGATCTTTTTGATACCGGTGTACAGTATTTCATCCTCTGGCAAATTCCTGGTTGTTGAGCAGGCAGTCGCCAGAAGCAGTATAAATAGTATGTATATGTTTTTTGACATATCGTTTTAAGTTTGTTTATTAGTTAACAAGTTGGCGGGTCTCTTTGTTGTTATTGTTATTGAGAATCACAATCCGAATATATAAATAATAATTTTAAGTTTTTGAGTTTTTAAGTTGAAAATGCAACGAGTTGACAAGGTGCCAGATTCAAGGGCTGAAAGGCTGAAAGCCTTTTTATAGCCCAGGGTGTGGGCCCTGGGTTACAGATGCAAAATACAAAATGAGCCCTGAAGGGGCGTCACAACGCAATTGATGTTTCGCCCCTTCAGGGCTTTTGGGGGAGGGGGGTGTCGTTATTAACCCAGGGCTTACACCCTGGGCTATCAAATCCGCCTAGTCAGATTTGTATTAGGCTTTCAGCCTAGTTTCTGCAACAATAATTATGTTTGTGAAAATTATATATTGATATTTATGTGTTGTATATAACACAAATTGAACAAAAATGTAGTCGGCATATAATATTGCGATTAAGGCTGAAAGCCTTCTTATAGCCCAGGGTGTGAGCCCTGGGGTACAGATGCAAAAAAACAAAATGAGCCCTGAAGGGGCGAAACAATACGGATTGAGGTTTTGCCCCTTCAGGGCTTTTTGGGGGAGGGTGGTGTCGTTGTTAACCCAGGGCTCACACCTTGGGCTATCAAATCCGCCTAGGCGGATTTGTGTAAGGCTTTCAGCCTATGCTCATCAACAAAAATTATGTATATGAAAATTATATATTGATGTTTATGGTTTGTATATAACACAAATTGAACAAAAATGTAGTCGGTATACAATATTGCGATTAAGGCTGAAAGCCTTCTTATAGCCCAGGGTGTGAGCCCTGGGTTACAGATGCAAAACACAAAATGAGCCCTGAAGGGGCGAAACAATACGGATTGAGGTTTCGCCCCTTCAGGGCTTTGGGGGAGAGGTGGTGTCGTTGTTCACCCCAGGGCTTACACCCTGGGCT
>CASFJQ010000043.1:0-19345 GCA_949295065.1 uncultured Parabacteroides sp.
TGGTATGGTTATCTGCCACCCGGGTCAGATCAAACCTCACTCAAAATTCAAAGCAGAGGTTTATATCTTGAAGAAAGAAGAAGGTGGTCGTCACACTCCATTCCACAACCACTATCGTCCTCAGTTCTATATCCGTACATTGGACGTAACTGGTGAAATCACATTGCCAGAAGGAACTGAAATGGTTATGCCGGGTGATAACGTAACTATCGAAGTTGATTTGATCTACCCAGTTGCATGTAACGTAGGTTTGCGTTTCGCTATCCGCGAAGGTGGACGTACAGTAGGTGCTGGTCAGATTACTGAATTGGAAAACTAATTTCCTGAAATATAATGCCAGCCTGAAAATGGCTGGCAATTTACGGAACTAGCTCAGTTGGTAGAGCACTGGTCTCCAAAACCAGGTGTCGGGAGTTCGAGTCTCTCGTTCCGTGCTAAAATCTATAGATTCAATGAAGAAGTTAATTGAATATATTAAAGAATCTTATAACGAACTTGTATATAAGGTTTCTTGGCCTACGAAAACAGAGCTTTCCAATAGTGCTGTGGTTGTTATGTTTGCTTCCCTTATAATTGCAGCATTTATCTTTGTTGTTGACTTTGGCTTCGAAGGTGTGATGCGATTCTTCTATGAGAAAATCTTTTAATCAGTTTTAGGTATGTCTGACGTTCAAAAGAAATTTTATGTTCTTCGTGCCATAAGTGGTAAAGAGAACAAAGCGAAGGAGTATTTGGAAGCTGAGATAAAGAATACGGACTTAGGAGAATATGTTTCACAGGTTTTAATTCCAACCGAAAAAACTTATTCAGTACGAAATGGTAAAAAGGTCGTAAAAGAAAGAGCTTATTTGCCAGGTTATGTATTGGTTGAGGCAGCTTTGGTTGGTGAAGTCGCTCATCGCTTGAGGAATATTCCTAATATTATTGGATTTTTAGGCGGGTCAGATAACCCAGTTCCTTTGCGTCCGTCAGAAGTCAGCCGAATCTTAGGAACGGTTGATGAAATGCAGGAGCAGCCGAACGAGCTTGATGTTCAATATCTGGTGGGCGAAACAGTTAAAATCACTTTCGGACCGTTTAATGGTTTCAGTGGAATCATTGAAGAAGTCAATGCTGAGAAAAAGAAACTCAAAGTGATGGTTAAAGTCTTTGGACGTAAAACACCGCTTGAGTTGGCTTATACACAGGTTGAGAAAGAGTAAGTGCTCTTGTTACGAAAAGTACTGATCTTTCTGTTATTGATGTTATATATCTAAATTTTTAGAAAAATGGCTAAAGAAGTTGCTGGACAAATCAAATTGCAGATTAAAGGAGGAGCAGCAAACCCTTCTCCCCCAGTAGGACCTGCTTTGGGTTCTAAGGGTATTAACATTATGGAGTTTTGCAAGCAATTTAATGCCAAGACCCAAGACAAAGCTGGTAAAGTATTGCCTGTTGTAATCACTTACTATGCTGATAAGTCTTTCGACTTTGTCGTTAAAACCCCTCCAGTAGCTATTCAGTTGTTGGAAGCTACTAAACAAAAGAGTGGTTCTGCTGAACCTAACCGTAAGAAAATTGCTGAAATTTCTTGGGATCAGGTTAAGGCTATCGCAGAAGACAAATTGGTAGATTTGAACTGCTTTACTGTAGAATCAGCCATGAAGATGGTTGCTGGTACAGCTAGAAGTATGGGTATCACTGTTAAAGGGACATTCCCGGGTAATAACTAATAAACTTCAATTGAGATGAGTAAACTTACAAAAAATCAAAAGTTGGCATTGGGTAAAATTGAAGCTGGGAAGGCATATTCACTAAAGGAAGCTGCTGAGTTGGTAAAGGAAATTACAACAACTAAATTCGACGCTTCTGTTGATGTGGATGTTCGTTTAGGTGTTGATCCCCGTAAGGCCAATCAGATGGTAAGAGGCGTTGTATCATTGCCTCATGGAACAGGTAAGCAGGTTAGGGTTCTTGCATTGTGTACTCCAGATAAGGAAGCAGAAGCTACTGCAGCTGGTGCTGACTATGTTGGACTTGAAGAATATATTGAAAAGATTAAAGGTGGTTGGACTGATGTTGACGTAATCATTACTATGCCTTCAATCATGGGTAAAATTGGTGCTCTAGGTCGTGTGTTAGGTCCTCGTGGTTTGATGCCGAACCCAAAGAGTGGTACTGTTACCAATGAAATTGGAAGCGCAGTAAAAGAAGTTAAACAAGGTAAAATCGACTTTAAGGTTGATAAAGCCGGTATCGTTCACACTTCAATCGGTAAAGTTTCTTTCAATGCGGAACAAATCCGTGATAATGCTAAGGAATTTATTTCAACTTTGATTAAGTTGAAACCGTCTGCTGCTAAAGGTACATATATAAAGAGCATTTATCTTTCAAGTACTATGAGTGCGGGTATTAAAATTGACCCAAAATCAGTTGAAGAAAACTAAAAAACAATTGAACGATGAGAAAGGAAGATAAAGGTGTAATTATAGAGCAATTGACAGCTACTTTGAAGGAATATCCTAACTTTTATTTGACAGATATCGAAGCAATTGATGCTGAGAAAACTAGCAAATTAAGAAGAGAATGTTTCAAAAACGAAGTTAAGCTAGTCGTTGTTAAAAACAATTTGCTTAAAAAAGCATTGGAAAATGTTGAAGGTGATTTCTCACCTCTGCATTCTGCTCTAAAGGGTAATACAGCTGTGATGTTCTCACAAGTTGCTAATGCCCCGGCTCGTTTGATCAAAGAATTTACTAAGGATTCAAAAGGTGAAGGTAAACCTCAGCTTAAAGGCGCTTATGTACAGGAAGGTTTCTACGGTGCAAACTGCTTGGAAGAATTAGTAAATATCAAGAGCAAAAACGAACTTATCGCAGACGTTATCGCATTGTTGGAATCTCCAGCGAAGAACGTTATCTCTGCTTTACAGTCATCAGGACAAACTATCCATGGCTTGTTGAAGACATTGGAAGAAAGATAATTTATAATTAAACAAGTAAAATAATCATTTAAAATATACAAAAATGGCAGATTTGAAAGCTTTTGCAGAACAATTAGTAAACCTGACAGTAAAAGAAGTTAGCGAATTGGCTACAATCTTGAAAGAAGAATATGGTATCGAACCTGCTGCTGCAGCTGTTGCTGTTGCAGGTCCTGCTGCTGCTGGCGCTGCTGCTGCAGAAGAAAAAACATCTTTCGATGTAGTATTGAAATCAGCTGGTGCTAACAAGTTGGCTATCGTTAAGTTGGTTAAAGAATTGACTGGTCTTGGTTTGAAAGAAGCTAAGGATTTGGTTGACGGTGCTCCTAGCAACTTGAAAGAAGGTATCGACAAAGCAGATGCTGAAGCTTTGAAGAAGAGCTTGGAAGAAGCTGGTGCTGAAGTTGAGCTTAAATAAGATTAAAACCTGTTAAACAGGTGAGTTGGTTAAGAATCTTCTGTAAGGAAGATTCTTAACCTTTTTGTGTCTATAATTTCATTTAGTTCAATAAAATCCTTGCCAGATGTCTTCAACAACTGTAAATCAAAGAGTTAGTTTTGCTTCGATTAAGAATTCTCTTCCATATCCAGACTTTCTCGAAGTACAATTGAAGTCTTTCCAAGACTTCCTTCAACTCGACACGCCTCCAGAAAAGAGAAAAAAGGAGGGTTTGTATAAGGTATTTGCTGAGAATTTCCCTATTGCAGATACCAGAAACAACTTTGTGTTGGAGTTCTTAGACTACTATATCGATCCGCCACGTTATAGCATTGATGAATGTATCTCACGTGGTCTAACTTATAGTGTTCCTTTAAAGGCTAAGTTAAAATTATATTGTACTGACCCGGATCATGAGGATTTTGATACTGTAATTCAGGATGTATATTTGGGTCCGATACCTTATATGACAGAACGTGGTACTTTTGTCATCAATGGTGCTGAACGAGTTGTAGTTTCTCAGTTACATCGTTCACCTGGTGTATTCTTTGGTCAGAGTACACATGCCAATGGTACAAAACTGTATTCAGCTCGTATCATTCCTTTTAAAGGTTCATGGATTGAATTTGCAACAGACATAAATAATGTCATGTATGCATATATCGATCGTAAAAAGAAATTACCTGTAACAACTTTGTTGAGAGCTATAGGTTTTGAAAGTGATAAGGATATCCTTGAGATTTTCAACCTTGCAGAAGAAGTTAAGGTTACAAAAGCTAATCTGAAAAAATATGTGGGTCGTAAATTGGCTGCACGTGTTTTGAAAACTTGGGTAGAGGATTTCGTTGACGAAGACACAGGTGAGGTTGTTTCAATAGAACGTAACGATGTCATTATCGATCGTGAGTCTGTATTGGATAATGATAATATTGATGCTATTCTCGAGTCTGGAACTCAGAATATTCTTTTACACCGAGAAGACCAGAATCTAACAGACTATGCTATAATATATAACACTCTGCAGAAAGACCCAAGTAACTCTGAAAAAGAGGCTGTTTTGTATATCTACAGACAGTTGCGTAATGCAGAGCCAGCGGACGAAGCAAGTGCGCGTGAAGTTATCACAAACTTGTTCTTCTCTGAAAAACGATATGATTTGGGCGAGGTAGGCCGTTATCGTATCAATAAAAAGTTGAACCTTCAGACTAATGAAGATATAAAGGTTTTAACTAAGGAAGATATTATTGAAATCATCAAATATTTGATAGAGCTGATTAACTCTAAAGCAATAGTTGATGATATTGACCATTTGAGTAACCGTCGAGTACGTACTGTTGGTGAAC
The DNA here is from genome assembly GCA_949295065.1 of uncultured Parabacteroides sp. Taxonomy (GTDB): domain Bacteria; phylum Bacteroidota; class Bacteroidia; order Bacteroidales; family Tannerellaceae; genus Parabacteroides. Next base: position 4,745 of record CASFJQ010000043.1, read on the forward strand.
AGTTGTATAATCAGTTCGGTATTGGTTTGGCTAGAATGTCTCGTACAGTTCGTGAGAGAATGAACGTGCGCGACAATGAAGTGTTTACTCCAATTGATTTGATTAATGCTAAGACTATTTCTTCAGTTGTTAATTCTTTCTTTGGAACAAATGCTTTGTCTCAGTTTATGGACCAAACTAACCCACTTGCTGAGATTACTCACAAACGTCGTTTGTCAGCATTGGGTCCTGGTGGTTTGTCTCGTGACCGTGCAGGTTTCGAGGTTCGAGACGTTCACTATACTCACTATGGTCGTTTGTGTCCTATCGAAACACCGGAAGGACCGAACATTGGTTTGATTTCATCTCTTTGTGTATATGCTAAGATTAATGATCTTGGATTTATTGCAACTCCATATCGTAAAGTAGAAAATGGTGTTGTTGATTTGTCTCCGGAAGGTTTGCAATATTACACAGCAGAGGAAGAAGAAAATAAGATTATCGCTCAAGGTAATGCTCCATTGGATGAAAATGGCCGTTTCGTGAGAGATAGAGTTAAATCAAGACAGGAAGCTGATTTCCCTGTTGTTGCTCCAACTGAAGTTAATTTGATGGATGTTTCTCCAACACAGATTGCTTCTATTGCTGCTTCTTTGATTCCTTTCTTGGAACACGATGATGCTAACCGTGCGTTGATGGGTTCAAACATGATGCGCCAGGCAGTTCCGTTGTTGCGTACTGATGCTCCTATCGTAGGTACAGGTATTGAAGCTCAGGTGGCTCGTGATTCAAGAACTCAGATTGTAGCTGAGCGTGAAGGTGAAATCGTATTTGTTGATGCAACTTGCATAAAGATTAAATATGATCGTACTGAGGATGAAGAATTCGTTTCATTCGAAGATGCAGTTGTTACATATAACATTCCGAAGTGGCGTAAGACTAACCAGTCAACAACTGTTGACTTGCGTCCTATCTGCCACAGAGGTCAGAGAGTTAAGCCGGGTGATATTTTGACTGAAGGTTACTCTACACAGAATGGAGAGTTGGCTTTGGGTCGAAATGTTAAGGTTGCATATATGCCTTGGAAGGGTTACAACTATGAGGATGCTATCGTTTTGAATGAACGTATGGTTCGTGAGGACTTCTTTACTTCTGTTCACGTTGATGAATATATATTGGAAGTTCGTGAAACAAAACGTGGTATGGAAGAACTTACTTCTGATATTCCAAATGTAAGCGAAGATGCTACTAAGGATTTGGATGAAAGAGGTATCGTTCGTGTTGGAGCTCGTATTGAACCGGGAGATATTTTGATTGGTAAGATTACTCCTAAGGGTGAATCTGATCCTTCTCCTGAAGAAAAATTGTTGCGTGCTATCTTCGGTGATAAAGCCGGTGATGTTAAGGATGCATCATTGAAGGCTACTCCTTCATTGCGTGGTGTTGTAATTGACACTAAATTGTTCTCTAAGGCTATTAAGAAGCGTAAATCTAAATTAAGCGACAAAGCTATTCTTCCGAAATTGGATGAAGAATATGAAGTTAAGTTGGCTGAATTGAAGAATATCCTTATCAATAAATTGATGACTTTGACATCTAATTTGGTGTCACAAGGCGTTAAGGATTATTTGAACACTGAAATTATTGCCAAAGGTGCCAAGTTTACAAGAATGGCATTGGAGGACTTGGATTACAATTCAATTCAGGTAAGCAACTGGACTGAAGACGAGCACAAGAATGAGTTGATTAAACAAGTTATTGTTAATTATCTTAAGAAGTATAAGGAACTCGATTCAGAACTTCGTCGCAAGAAATTTGACCTTACTATCGGTGATGAACTTCCAACTGGTATTGTTCAGATGGCAAAAGTTTATATTGCCAAGAAGAGAAAGATTCAGGTTGGTGATAAGATGGCCGGTCGTCATGGTAATAAGGGTATTGTATCAAAGATTGTACGTCAGGAAGACATGCCATTCTTGGAAGACGGAACGCCAGTTGATATTTGTTTGAATCCGCTTGGTGTGCCATCTCGTATGAACTTGGGACAGATATTTGAAGCTGTTCTTGGATGGGCTGGTCGTAGCTTGAACGTTAAGTTTGCTACTCCAATTTTCGACGGTGCAACTCTTGATGATTTGAATGAATGGACAGATAAGGCTGGAGTTCCTCGTTATGGTAAGACTTATTTGTATGATGGTGGTACTGGTGAACGTTTTGACCAGCCTGCAACTGTAGGTGTGACTTACTTCTTGAAATTGGGTCACATGGTTGATGACAAGATGCATGCTCGTTCTATCGGTCCGTATTCATTGATTACTCAGCAGCCATTAGGTGGTAAAGCTCAGTTCGGTGGTCAGCGTTTCGGAGAGATGGAAGTTTGGGCTCTTGAAGCTTTCGGTGCTGCACACGTTTTGCAGGAAATTCTTACTATCAAGTCTGATGATGTTGTAGGACGTTCTAAAGCTTATGAAGCTATTGTGAAGGGTGATCCGATGCCACAGCCAGGTATTCCTGAATCATTGAACGTATTGTTGCATGAGTTAAGAGGTCTTGGCTTAAGCTTTACATTAGACTAATTCAAATTATACATAATAAGTAGGCAAGATGAAACTTGCCTACTTTAACTGTTGATAACTCTTTATAAATATACAATATGGCCTTTAGAAAAGAAAACAAGATAAAGAGTAACTTTTCAAAAATAACAATTGGCTTGGCTTCTCCTGAGGAGATTTTGGAAAATTCAAGTGGTGAAGTTCTAAAGCCTGAAACTATTAACTATCGTACTTACAAACCAGAGCGTGACGGTTTGTTCTGCGAACGTATCTTCGGTCCAATCAAGGATTACGAATGTCATTGCGGAAAATACAAACGTATTCGCTATAAAGGTATTGTTTGTGATAGATGTGGTGTGGAAGTTACCGAGAAAAAAGTTCGTCGTGAACGTATGGGACATATCCATTTGGTTGTTCCTATTGCGCATATCTGGTACTTCCGTTCTTTACCTAACAAGATTGGTTATTTGTTAGGTTTGCCTACAAAGAAGCTTGACGCTATCATTTACTATGAACGTTATGTGGTTATTCAGCCTGGTTGTGTTGAAGATGTTGCTCCTTTAGATTTATTGTCTGAAGAAGAATATTTGCAGATTTTGGATAATCTTCCAAAAGAAAACCAGATGTTGGAAGACTCAGATCCAAACAAGTTCATTGCAAAAATTGGTGCTGAAGCTGTTTACGATCTATTGGCTCGTTTGGATTTGGATTCTTTGTCTTATGAATTGAGACATCGTGCTAGCACTGACAGTTCACAGCAGAGAAAGAACGAGGCTTTGAAACGTTTGCAGGTTGTAGAATCTTTCAGAGCATCAAAAGGCAGAAACAAACCGGAATGGATGATTATGAAGGTTATTCCGGTTATTCCACCGGAATTGCGTCCGTTGGTTCCACTTGATGGTGGCCGTTTTGCTACTTCAGACTTGAATGACTTGTATCGCCGAGTTATTATCAGAAACAACCGTTTGAAACGTTTGATCGATATCAAAGCTCCGGAAGTAATCTTGAGAAACGAAAAACGTATGCTTCAGGAAGCTGTAGATTCTTTGTTTGATAACTCTCGTAAGTCAAGTGCAGTTAAGACTGATGCTAACAGACCTTTGAAATCATTGTCTGACAGCTTGAAAGGTAAGCAAGGTCGTTTCCGTCAGAACTTGTTGGGTAAACGTGTTGACTACTCTGCTCGTTCTGTAATCGTTGTAGGTCCTGAATTGAAGATGCATGAGTGCGGTTTGCCTAAGAATATGGCGGCTGAACTATATAAGCCTTTCGTTATCCGTAAATTGATTGAACGTGGTATTGTTAAGACTGTTAAATCTGCGAAGAAAATAGTTGACCGCAAGGAGCCTGTCGTTTGGGATATTTTGGAATATGTAATGAAAGGTCACCCAGTATTGCTGAACCGTGCTCCTACATTGCACCGATTGGGTATTCAGGCATTCCAGCCTAAATTGATCGAAGGTAAGGCAATCCAGTTGCATCCGCTTGCATGTACGGCGTTCAATGCCGACTTCGATGGTGACCAGATGGCGGTACACTTGCCTCTTGGTAACGAAGCAATCTTGGAAGCGCAGATGTTGATGTTGGCTTCTCATAATATCTTGAACCCTGCAAACGGTGCACCTATTACTGTGCCATCACAGGATATGGTGTTAGGTTTGTATTATATTACAAAACTTCGTAAGGGTACTCAAGGCGAAGGTTTGATTTTCTACGGACCGGAAGAAGCTACAATTGCATACAACGAAAAGAAATTGTCAATTCATGCACCAATCAAAGTATATGTTGACGACTTGGATGAAAACGGCAATCTTGTCAAGAAGATGGTCGAAACATCTGTAGGCCGTTTGATGGTAAATGAATTTGTGCCAAAAGAAGTTGGTTATTTAAATGAAGTTTTGGGTAAGAAAGCTTTGCGTGACATCATTGGTAAAGTTATTAAGGCTTGTGGTGTTGCTCGTACAGCTCAATTCCTTGACGATATCAAGAACCTTGGTTATTACATGGCCTTCAAAGGTGGTTTGTCTTTCAACCTTGCAGACGTTTTGATTCCTGCAGAGAAAGATGACTTGGTTAAGGAAGGTTATGAAGAAGTTGAGCAGATTATGGCCAACTATAACATGGGTTTCATTACAAACAACGAACGTTACAACCAGATTATCGATACTTGGACACACGTCAACAGTAAATTGTCTAATATTTTGATTAAACAATTGACTGCAGATAACGACGGATTCAACTCAATCTTCATGATGATGGATTCCGGTGCCCGTGGTTCTAAGGAACAGATTCGTCAGTTGTCTGGTATGCGTGGTTTGATGGCTAAACCTCAGAAGAGTGGTGCTGAAGGTGGTCAGATTATTGAGAACCCTATCCTTTCTAACTTTAAGGAAGGTTTGTCTGTGTTGGAGTACTTTATTTCAACTCACGGTGCTCGTAAAGGTTTGGCCGATACAGCCTTGAAGACTGCCGATGCCGGATATTTGACTCGTCGTTTGGTTGACGTTTCTCACGATGTCATCATCAATGAAGAAGATTGTGGTACATTGCGTGGTTTGGTTTGTACAGAATTGAAGAACAACGAAGAAGTTATTGCTTCTTTGTATGAAAGAATTTTGGGTCGTGTTTCTGTTCATGATGTAATTCATCCTTTGACTGGCGAAGTGCTTGTTAATGCCGGTGAAGAAATTCGTGAGGATGCAGCTAAGAAGATTCAGGATTCTCCAATCGAAAGCGTTGAAATCCGTTCTGTATTGACTTGTGAATCTAAGAAAGGTGTTTGTGCTAAATGTTACGGACGTAACCTTGCAACAAACCGTATGGTTCAGAAGGGTGAAGTTGTTGGTGTTATTGCTGCTCAGTCAATCGGTGAGCCGGGTACTCAGTTGACACTTCGTACATTCCACGTCGGTGGTATTGCATCTAACGTTGCTACAGAAAACAGCTTGTCATGTAAATATGAACAGGCTATTCTGGAAATCGAAGAACTTAGAGCTGTTGATACCGAAGAAAATGGTAAGAAATTCCAGGTAGTAGTTAGCCGTTTGGCTGAAATGCGCTTGGTTGATCCGAATACAAATATTGTGTTGATGACACAAAACATCCCTTACGGTTCAAAACTATTCTTCAAAAATGGAGATTTATTGAAGAAAGGTGATGTAATTATTGAATGGGACCCATTCAATGCTGTAATCGTATCTGAAGTATCTGGTAAGTTGGAATTCGAAAGTGTAATCGAAAACGTAACTTACAAAGTTGAGAGTGACGAAACAACAGGCTTGAAAGAAAAGATTATCATCGAATCTAAGGATAAAACAAAAGCTCCTGCAGCTCACATCGTTGACGAAAATGGTAACTATTTGAAGAATTATTCATTGCCATTGGGTGCTCACGTAGTGAAGGAAGAAGGTGACTCTGTAAGAGCCGGTGAAGTATTGGTTAAGATACCACGTGCCGTAAGTAAGGCGGGTGATATCACCGGTGGTTTGCCTCGTGTAACAGAATTGTTCGAGGCTCGTAATCCTTCTAATCCTGCTATCGTTGCTGAAATTGACGGTGAAGTTGGCTTTGGTAAAATCAAACGTGGTAACCGTGAAATTACTGTAACTTCTAAGTTAGGTGAAGTTAAGAAATACATGATTCCTCTTTCAAAGCAGTTGCTTGTTCAGGAAAACGATTATATTCGTGCCGGTATGCCATTGTCTGATGGTGCAATTACTCCATCTGATATCTTGGCAATTATGGGTCCGACAGCAGTTCAGGAATATATTGTTAACGAAATCCAGGATGTGTACCGTCTGCAGGGTGTAAAGATTAACGACAAGCACTTTGAAGTTATCGTTCGCCAGATGATGCGTAAGGTAGAAGTCCTTGATCCGGGAGATACAAGATTCTTGGAACAGCAGGTTGTTGACAAGTTGGAAGTAATGGATGAGAACGACAGAATCTGGGGCAAGAAAGTTGTCACTGATCCGGGAGATTCTCAGACATTGAAGGCTGGTCAGATTGTAACAGCTCGTAAATTGCGTGATGAAAACAGTATGTTGAAACGTCGTGATTTGCGTTTGGTTGAAACAAGAGATGCAATTCCTGCAACAGCAAACCAGATTCTTCAGGGTATTACAAGAGCAGCATTGCAGACAACAAGCTTTATGTCTGCTGCATCATTCCAGGAAACAACTAAAGTCTTGAATGAAGCTGCAATCAACGGTAAAGTTGATAAACTTGAAGGTTTGAAGGAAAATGTTATCTGTGGTCACCTAATTCCTGCCGGAACAGGTCAGCGTGAGTTCGACCGTTTGGTAGTTGGTGCTAAAGATGAGTTCGAACGTATAATGGCTAATCGTAAAAACGTTGTTGATTTCAACGCAATGGATAAAGAAGATTAATCATTTATAGATATTTTTCGGGGCTGTAGCGATTTAAATTCGCTACAGCCCTTTTTTGTCTTAGAATTATTCCATTTTGTAATTTAAAAGCTTATTAAAATCTCTATTTGATAGACTATTCCTGTTGTTTTAGAGCAGAGTGTAAAATTATATCTAAACACATATATTTGTATTAACATATAACAACTGATATTTTGATAGAAAACAATTGATTAATATCAATAAATAATGTGAAAAAGTTACATCTTGCCAAATTTAAGTTTGGTTTTTAATTCTATAAACATTACATTTGCATCATAAATATTGGTTAGCACAAATATTACAAAACCTTGGCTTAGATTTCAAAACTTTTTAATCAATAGCACAAAAGGTATTTTTACATTGGTCTAAAGAATTGAGATAAAAAAACACAATCATTGGAAGCGGTTGCCTGTGAAGGTAGCCGCTTTTATTTTATTTCTTGTTTATTAAAAAAAATACTGTATATTTGTGTCATCAATAATTTTACTAATACTTATAAACAATGGAAGAAAACAAACCTACAAACAATGAAATTCAGATTGAATTGTCTGAAGAAGTAGCTCAGGGTACTTATGCTAATTTGGCTATTATATCTCATTCTGCTTCAGAATTTATTATGGACTTTATCCGTGTAGTTCCTGGTGCTCCTAAAGCTCAGGTTAAGAGCCGTATCATCTTGACTCCGGACAATGCTCAGCGTTTGTATTTTGCTTTGCAGGATAACTTGAAAAAGTTTGGTGAACAATTGCAGGCTGCTAACAATAATAATTCTAAGACTGCAAATTTTGAAGATTTCGCTCCTAAAGGCGAAGCTTAATTTTCCGGATAAAGTATTTTAATAACTATATTAGGAAAATAAACGGGGTTGACTTATCAAAGCCAACCCCGTTTTCATTTCTGCCCGTATTCTTTTATTGATTGGAGAATCATTTCAAACCTTCAAGAATTTTCTTCAATACAGTCTGAGCTGAAATTTCTCTATTTGCTGCTTCCGGAATAACGATGCTCTGTGGACTTTCAATCACATCATCTGTAACAATCATATTTCTTCTTACTGGCAAGCAGTGCATGAAATAAGCATTATTAGTAAGAGCCATTTTTTCAGAATCAATAGTCCAGCTGCGGTCTGTATTTATAACTTTACCATAATTTGGATCTGCATAAGCCGACCAGTTCTTTGCGTAGATGAAATCAGCGCCTTCGAAAGCCTTTTTCTGGTCATATTCTACCTTTGCTCTGCCAACAAATTCCGGAGCAAGTTCGTAGCCTTCCGGATGAGTGATTACGAATTCATAATCCGTAGCATTCATCCATTCAGCGAAACTGTTAGGCACAGCCTGAGGCAAAGCTTTTGGATGAGGTGCCCAAGTCATCACAACTTTAGGTCGTTCTGTTTTCTTGTATTCCTCGATAGTAATCAAGTCGGCAAAGCTCTGCAACGGATGGCGAGTAGCAGCTTCCATACTGAAAACAGGTTTTCCTGAATATTTAATGAACTGGCTCAATATTTTTTCTGTATAATCGTCTTCTTTGCTCTCAAAACGTGCGAATGAGCGAACACCGATAACATCACAATAGCATCCCATAACCGGAATAGCTTCCAGCAAATGTTCAGGTTTGTCACCGTCCATAATCACACCTCTTTCTGTTTCCAGTTTCCATGCACCTTGGTTAACATCAAGAACAATAGTGTTCATACCAAGATTCATTGCAGCTTTCTGTGTTGACAGACGTGTTCTAAGGCTTGAGTTGAAGAAAATCATCAACAGAGTTTTGTTTTTTCCAAGTTCAGAGAATTGGAATCTGTCTTTCTTTATCTCGAAAGCCTCGTTGAGCGCCTGTTTCAAGTCGCCCAAGTCATTTACACAAGTGAAATTTCTCATACTTAGTTTTTTGTATTTAGTTTATTTATTGTCTTTATCTCTGATTTCTACGCGTCTGATTTTGCCGCTGATAGTTTTTGGCAATTCATCGACAAATTCCACAACGCGCGGATATTTATACGGAGCAGTTACTCTTTTGACGTGATCCTGCAATTCTTTCACTAACTCATCGCCAGCTTTAGGCTTATACTCTTTTGAAAGAACAATAGTAGCTTTAACTACTTGTCCTCTGATTTCGTCGGGAACACCTGTGATAGCACATTCCACCACTGCCGGGTGAGTCATCAGCGCACTTTCCACTTCAAACGGGCCGATTCTGTAACCGGAACTCTTTATCACATCATCAGCTCTGCCCACGAACCAGAAATATCCGTCCTCGTCACGCCAAGCAACATCGCCGGTGTAGTAAAGTCCGTCATGCCAAGCTTCGTGAGTTCTTTCCGCATCACGATAATATTCCTTGAACAAGCCCAAAGGTTTGCCATTGCTTGTATGGATAACAATTTGTCCCTGCTCTCCATCTTCAGCCTTAGTTCCGTCAGGGCGGAGAAGGTCAACATCATACTGAGGATTTGGAACACCCATTGAACCTGGCTTCGGTTCCATCCACGGGAAAGTAGCGACAGTAAGAGTAGTTTCTGTCTGTCCGAAACCTTCCATCAATTTGATTCCGGTAAGTTTATAGAATGTTTCGTAAACAGCAGGATTAAGAGCTTCGCCCGCAATAGTGCAATACTGCAATGACGACAAATCATATTTAGTCAAATCCTCACGGATAAGGAATCTGAAAATAGTTGGAGGCGCGCACAGAGAAGTAATCTTGTAGTCTTGAATCATCTTCAGCATATCTGCCGGAGTGAATTTCTCATGGTCATACACGAACACAGTTGCACCGGCAATCCACTGTCCGTAAAGTTTTCCCCAAACAGCTTTTCCCCATCCCGTATCGGCAATCGTAAGATGAAGGCTGTCCTTATGAAGGTTATGCCAGAAACTTCCTGTAACGATATGTCCCAAAGGATATGTGAAATCGTGTGCCACCATCTTCGGGTTTCCTGTTGTTCCCGAAGTGAAATAAAGCAGCGAAATATCATCATTGTTGTTCGGATTAGCCGGACGGACAAATTCCGGAGCATTCTTTATACCTTCCTGGAAATCCAGAAAACCTTCCGGAACAAGCGGACCAACCGAAATCACATTCTCAACAGTTGGAGATTCCGGAAGCGCATCCTTGATATGCTTAGTTATTTCTTCCTCGCCGGCGCAAACAATCATCTTTATGTCTGCAGCGTTGGCACGATATACGATGTCTTTCTTGGTCAGAAGGTGAGTGGCAGGAATAACCACAGCACCAAGTTTGTGCAAAGCTATGATTGAAAACCAGAACTCATATCTTCTTTTCAATATAAGCATAACCATATCACCACGTCCTATTCCCAGCGACTGGAAATAAGAAGCCGTCATGTCCGTATAGCGTTTCATGTCGGCAAAGCTGAAGTCGATGTGCTTACCTTTGTCGTTAGTCCAGCACATGGCTCTTTTGTCAGGTTCTTCTTCGGCCCATGCGTCAACCACATCATATCCGAAATTGAATTTTTCCGGAACCTTTATCTTGAAATTCTCAATGAAATCTGCTTGCGAATCAAAGTTCGTTTTATCTAAAAATCTTTCTAACATATTCTACTGTCCTATTTTTGTTCAAGTTTTTACAGTTGACAAATTGACGACTTAACAAGTAGACAAGAAAGTAATCCACCATTTTCTTGTAAACTTGTCTCTGAAACCTTGTCCCCTATAACTACATAATCATTGCCAAAAAACAAACCTTTTCGCCATCGAGAGCCTTCATCCCGTGCGGAAGTTCGGAATTGAAATAAATACTGTCTCCTTCTTCAAGGATAAGCTCCTTGCCGTTTATACTCAGCAGAAGGCGTCCGCTCAGAACCATATTGAATTCCTGTCCCGGATGAGAATTAAGGAACATCGGTTCGTCTTCTTCCTTCGGATGAACAGTCACCAGGAACGGATCAGCCTTTCTTTTGCTGAATCCTGCTGCAAGAGACTGATATTTATAAGCTTTCACCCTTTCTACTGTTATGCCTTTTCCCTTGCGGGTAACAAAATAGCTGCTCATCTTAGGTTCGTCGCCAAACATCAGAGTTGTCAGTTCGATGTTGAAGTGATGTGCTATCTGATATAGAACACTTACTGAAATATCAACTGTTCCGCTTTCAAGCAGAAGATATTCTTCAGTAGTCAGATTACATATTTTTGCCATTTCTTCCGGCGAAATCTCCAATGCGTCGCGCAAACCTATCAGGCGTGTCGCTATTTGTTTTATTTCTTCATTCATAGATATTGCTACTTAAGATTAAAACTCTGTGTTTGCAAACTTGTTGCTTAGGTGACAAGTCAAGGAGATAACGAGTTGACAAGGATAAAAGAAAATATTTCAGCCTTGTCAACTTGTCTCTTAAGTCTCGTCGCTTGTCAAACTGAGCTTATTGCGAAACTTTAAAAAACCATTATCCCAAAGGTAAGAAAAAACTACAGATTTACTTAATGTTTAGGTGTTATTTTTACAAAATAACTGTTTTTACTCATTAGCCGTGTCACTAAGTAATCCTATGTCATTCTAAACGAATAAATAAGTAAGCTCAGCCAGTATTCTCTGATACGGCGTGATACTTTCCGGGCGGAGCAGCGAACCATCATCGTGATGCATATCTCCTTTCACCGGCAGACAGACGCTAAGGCAGGGAGTTGCCGGAAAAATATTTTCAACTCCTTTACTGTAATCCCATGTTTCGTCCGGCTCTGCATCATGAACGAACACGCAAGGCAAATCACTTTCCTGAATTTTGCTGATAATGCGGAAACCACTCAGAATGTCAAATCCTTTGTCATTCTCAATCGTAAAAGCAGCTTCGTCGTCCCAGCCCTCGTTAGTCGTGTCCGTGACAATCACACTTACCGGAGCAATATTGTTTTCTCCGCACCAGTGCATCACTTCCACAGCGCCACCGGAGTTTTTCTCCTCGTCGCCCGTAAAGGCAATTATTGTATTTGCCGGAAATTTCTCATTTATCATAAGGCCGATAACGGCTGCATTTGTAGCACTGTTGTCCCACGTTCCCAGCCACATTCCGTTTTCCTCTTTCGAGAAACATTTTGAATGGACGCAGTCGATATGCGATGAAACCAGAAGTACATCTTCTTCTCTGTCGAAATCCCGATGGGCAAATATCAGCGAAAGATTTCCCTCATATATAATATGGTAAGACGATTCTGCAAGCAAATCTTTTATGGTGTTTACTCTGTCAGCACAGATGAAATGTTCACCATTGTCCTTGCAGTCGCATGTCACTTTTTTCAGTAAATCCCAGAAAAACATATTATTATATATTCGTTTAAACTAATGTCAGTTCATAAACTTAAACACGAAGTTATGCAATTTTTTCAATGAAAATACGTTTTATATAAGGGCTTGTAAAATAAATGTTTACATTTTCATCGTATTTCTATGCATTGGAAAACTTTTTTCATAATATATGAAACAAAATTTTCATCACAATGAAAAATAATTTTCATAATATATGGAAAAAGTTTTTCATAATATATGAAACACCTGGAATCATAAGCATGATTTTTTCAGATATATCTGAGTAATTGGTATTTTTAGCAAGGTCGCATAAAAATCGGATAGTTTTATGTAAATTTGAACCCAACAAAGATGGTGCTGCAAAACAGAAAATCAAACACAGAAGTGGAAAGTCACAGAGGTAATATATGGAATATAATATAATAAAAAATCTCCGTGCTCTCTGTGTCTCTGTGTTTAAATAAGTTGAGCTTGCAAACATGAATAAATAACATTACAATAATGAATTTCATACAGACAGAAATAGAAGGCGTTTGGATTATCGAACCTCGTGTTTTCAGCGACGCAAGGGGATATTTCATGGAAGCATACAAACAGAGCGAATTTGAGGAACATATCGGAAAGGTTGACTTTATTCAGGACAACGAATCTTGTTCCAGCGCAGGCGTGTTGCGTGGATTGCATTATCAGCTTGCCCCGTATGCGCAGGCAAAGTTGGTTAGAGTTATAAAAGGATGCGTGGTTGATGTTGCCGTAGATATCCGTAAAGGCTCGCCGACATTCGGCAAATATGTAGCTGTTGAACTTTCCGAAACCAACAAGCGCCAGCTTTTCATCCCTCGCGGCTTTGCCCACGGTTTTATGGTGAAAAGCGATGAGGCAATATTCACATATAAGGTGGATAATGTTTATATGCCGTCTCACGAACGTTCAATCCGTTTTGACGATCCGGAAATCGGAATTGACCTTGGTGTAATAAACTTTGCAGAAGCAAATCTGTCGGAAAAAGATAAGAAGGCTCCGTTTCTTAGGGAGGCGGAGATTGGAAGGGATTAAGAAGTCAAGGAGTCAAGTAGTTAAGTAGTCAAGTAGGGATTTCTGATTCTCTGTAACGTTGTCAACTTGTTAACTCGTCAACTCGTTCCCTCATCAACTCAAAAACTTAAAAACTCAAAAACTTAAAAACTCAAATGAATACCTACTTAGTAACCGGTGCCGCCGGCTTTATCGGAGCGAATTTCATAAAATATATGCTTTCGCGATATGAAAATATTAAAATTGTGGTGTTGGATTTGCTGACTTATGCCGGCAACTATGCTACAATAGAAAGCGATGTGGACAACAAACGCTGCTTTTTCGAGCATGGCGATATTGTGGACCGTACATTCGTGGAATCTCTGTTCGAAAAATATCAGTTTGATTGCGTTGTGAATTTCGCAGCCGAAAGTCATGTGGACCGAAGCATAGAGAATCCGCAATTGTTCCTTCAGACAAATATCCTCGGCACTCAGAATCTTTTGGACGTGGCTCGTAAGTTCTGGGTTACAGGAAAAGATGAAACTGGATATCCGCTATGGAAGGAGAATGTCCGTTTCCATCAGGTTTCAACAGATGAAGTCTATGGGAGTCTCGGCGCAGAAGGTTTCTTCACTGAGAAAACTCCTCTGAATCCTCACAGTCCTTACAGTGCGTCAAAGACAAGTGCCGACCTTTTTGTCCAGGCGTATTTCGACACATATCATATGCCGGTGACAATCACCCGCTGCTCAAATAACTATGGTCCGTATCATTTCCCGGAAAAACTTATTCCACTTATTATCAAGAATATTCTTGAGGGAAAATCTCTTCCGGTTTATGGCGACGGAACTAACGTTCGCGACTGGCTTTATGTGGAAGACCATTGCAAGGCTATTGATATGGTGTTGCAAAAGGGCAGAACCGGCGAAGTATATAATGTTGGCGGACACAACGAGAAACAGAATATCGAAATCGTAAAACTTACGATTGCTACTATCCGCAACCTGATGACTGAGAATCCTGAATATCGCCAGGTTCTGAAGAAAAAGGAAATAGGTGAGGACGGACAGATTTCTATCGACTGGATTAACGACAGTCTGATTACTTTCGTCAAGGACCGCCTTGGTCACGACCAGCGTTATGCCATCGACCCGACTAAGATTTCTACCGAACTTGGCTGGACGCCGGAAACTTCCTTCGAAGTTGGCATCGTAAAAACTATCCGTTGGTATCTGGAAAACCAGTCTTGGGTTGAAGGTATTACCGGTGGGGAATATATGGTTTATTATGAGAGGATGTATGGGGGGGAGGAGTTAAGGAGTCAAGGAGTTAAGGAGTCAAGAAGTTAAGTAGTCAAGGAGTTAAGTAGTCAAGGAGTC
>CASFJQ010000043.1:19351-39268 GCA_949295065.1 uncultured Parabacteroides sp.
CAAGGAGTCAAGGAGTCAAGGAGTCAAGGAGTTAAGGAGTTAAGTAGATAATACTTGTTTCCTGTAGCCTTGTCAACTCGTCAACTTGTCAACTAAAAAACTCAAAAACTTAAAAACTTAAAAACTCAAAATGGATTTCCGTCTCAAAGTATTCCACAGCGTAGCAAAGAACTTGAGCTTTACAAAAGCATCGAGGGAATTGTTTATCAGCCAGCCGGCGATAAGCAAACATATTCACGAGCTGGAGGTGCTTTATCACACTCAGCTTTTCGAGAGAACCGGAGGACGCATACGTCTTACGGCGGGAGGCGAATTGCTTCTTTCGCACGCTCAGAATATATTGTCGGCATATCGTCAGATGGAATTTGAGATGAATCTCCTTACAAATAATTTCACCGGCGAATTGAAGATAGGCGCCAGCACAACAATTGCTCAGTATGTGCTGCCGCCTGTCCTTTCGTCGTTCGTGAAGAAATTCCCGAATATCAAGGTTTCGCTGATGAACGGAAACAGCCGTGAGATTGAGCAAGCCTTGCAGAATGGAAATATAACTTTGGGATTTGTTGAGGGAAATGCTCGCCAAAGTTCGCTCCATTACAGACCTTTCCTCAAGGACGAACTTGTTGCCATAACCAGTATCAACAGCAAATATGCAGCCTACGACGAGATTGATGTTTCCCAACTCCAGTCTTTCCCTTTGGTGTTGAGAGAAAATGGTTCGGGAACTCTCGATGTCTTTGAGGCAGCATTGGCGGAGCATAATATAAAATTATCGTCGCTCAATGTCCTTATGCAGCTAGGCAGCACCGAGAGCATAAAACTTTTCCTTGAGAGCAGTGACGCTTTGGGCGTTGTTTCAGTCCGTGCCGTTTCACGCGAGCTTATGGCCGGCAGACTTAAAATCATAGACGTTGAAGGACTGAAAGCCGAGAGAATGTTCTCCATTGCTCTTCCTCAGGGAGCGCACGGCGGATTGGAAGAAAGCTTTATTCGTTTTGCGGAGAATACAGAAGGCTGTTGCAAAACATGAAAAATTAAACACAGAGGCACAAAGTTGCAGAGGTAATTAAGTTTTTAAGTTTATTAGTTAACAAGTTGACAAGGCTACAGAAAACAAGTTTTATCTTCTTAACTCCTTAACTACTTAACTCCTTGACTCCTTAACTCCAATCCCCTTAATTCCTCCCTCATTTTCAATTTTCAATTTTCAATTCCTCCTCCCTCATAACCTCCCGTTATACCCTATCCCCATTTATTATAAAAAACTATGCTCTAAAACATATATCTTTGCACTCGGAAAAGAAAAAGAAATAATTAAAACGATACAAAGATGAACGCGATTGAAACATTTTTGCACAATTACAACAAACCATTATTTGTGGTTCTCTTCTTGGCATGTCTGTTACCATTTGTTTCTCCGGCAGTAGCATTGTTCACCGGATTGGCATTTGCATTGCTGGCAGGACAGCCATTTCCCAAATTCAGTAAGAAAACATCAAAATATTTGCTTCAGTTCTCAGTCGTAGGTCTGGGATTCGGAATGAACCTACACGAATCATTGAAAACAGGAAAAGACGGAATGATATTCACCATCGTATCAGTTATCTCAGTTTTGATAATAGGAATGTATTTGGGAAAGAAACTGATGATGGACCGCAAGACAGCATATCTTATCTCAGCCGGAACAGCAATCTGTGGAGGAAGCGCCATTGCAGCCGTTGCACCGGTGTTGAAAGCCAACGACAATGAAATGTCAATGTCACTTGGCACAATCTTTATCCTTAACGCAATTGCCCTTTTCGTTTTCCCTCCAATCGGTCATTTGCTGGGAATGACACAGGAGCAGTTCGGTATGTGGGCAGCAATTGCCATCCACGACACAAGTTCAGTTGTAGGTGCCGGAGCCGCATTCGGCGAGAAAGCATTGGAAATCGCAACAATGGTCAAGCTCACCCGCGCTCTTTGGATTATCCCGATGACAATTGCCACAATGTTTATATTCAAGCAGAAAGATGCCAAAATCAATATTCCTTGGTTTATTTTCTACTTCGTGTTGGCAATGATAGCAAACACATATCTTCCAATCCCTGAAATAGCATCAACATCTCTGGTTTGGCTTGCCAAAAAAGGATTGACAGTGACATTGTTCCTTATCGGTGCCGGTTTGTCCCGCCAGGTTATCAAGCAGGTTGGTATTCGCCCGATGATTCAGGGAGTTGTCCTTTGGATATTCATTGGATTGATAAGTCTTGGGGTTGTGATGTTGGTGGAGTGATTATTTGTTGATTGATATTTTGTAAATAGATTTTGATTGTGCTATTTTTGTAAAAACGTAATAATGAAAGGAGTTTTTATGAAAGCAACTATTTCATTGGAAGGTATATTGAATTTTATTCATTCATTGTCTTTAAGTAGTAGTAATAAACAATGGTTGGGTGAAAAACTGTTGGAGGAAGCCCATCAAGAGCAAGTTGCGAAAGAACAGTCTTATGAAGATTTCATAAATAGTATGTGTGGTTCATGGGAAGACTCCCGTTCTGCTAAGGAAATATCTGAAGATATACGTTCTACTCGTCAATTTGGTATTACACGTATTATAAAAGGGGCTGTTATAAAACCAATTTAAACACAGAGACACGGAGTACACAGAGATTTTATTTATTATCAATATATTACCTCTGTGGCTTTGTGTCTCTGTGTTTGATTAATCATCCGTTCTATAGGATTAGCAAACCAATGGAGATTGATACATTCCTTTGAAAATTTCACTTTGGAATATGGTTTTAAGATATTCCACCAAAAGAGGCGATACCGTTTCATAGTGCAGTTTCATAATATAAATTCTTTAAAGTTTCTTTCTCTGTCGTCCTTTTTCCATTCACTTTTAATATTGGAAAGGATTTCTTTTATTGTTTCTTTACCGTATAGTTTAATGATTTCTTCGATTTCCTGATTATTTCCATATTCAAATACCCTTTGAATAATCCAAGCTTTATTTTCTTGCCAATTAATATTCTCAATTTTAGTATCCCAAAATAAAGCTTTACTGAATTTTCCTGTTTCAGGTTTTATGTTGTTTTCTTTTTCAGAAATATACTTATAAATATCATAGTTCGCCTGGATCTTATAGAAATAACCTTTCATATTGATGCCAAGGACTTTTTCTATACTTAGAGAATATTGGATTGTAAATTTTCTTATCCCTTTAATCAGTTCATGAATCCTTTGTGGATATATACCCGACTGAACAGCCAATTCGTGCTGCGTCATTTTCGACCTTCTAAGTATATGTTCTAATACTTTTCCGGCTGGAGTTTTCTCAGCTGTTATATATTCTTCGTACATGACAATCCTTGTTAAGTTCAGTAAATAAATATACTCAAGTTTCGCAAGCTCAACTTACAGGTAACAAGTTAACAAGAGTTTTTAGAAAATAAGTTGTAAAGTTACAGTTGTTTTGACCTTGTCAACTTGTCTCTGTAGCCTTGTCAACTTGTTAACTCGTCAACTTGTTAACTTTTCAACTTTCAACTTTCAATTTCCTTATTTCCTGTAGCCTCATCCACTAAAACCAAATCTTGCAAAACCTAAGTATTTTATTCTTATATTCGCCTCCACAAACATTTAGCTTATGAGAAAAAAACTATGCCCTCAATGTAAAATCGCATCTATGTATGTGAAGAATGCGGAAGGCGAGCGTCTTCTTGTTTATGTGATGACAGACGGAAGTGTGGTTCCCAAGAATCCGGAAGCAGATACTGCCGGTTTTGATATGACTGATGTCTATTGTCTTGGCTGCTCCTGGCATGGCTCTCCGGCAAGGATGCTTGGCAAGGAGTACTGATTTGTCAGAAATCAGGCTTGCAGGTTATTGATATGAGTTTGTTTGTGACAGGATGAACAAACTCAATACTTTCTGCGTGAAGATATAATCTTTCCGCTTTTTTTCCGTATAGATCGTCGCCAAGTATAGGAGTGTCCAAACCTTTTTCGTGTGCTGAATGAACACGCAACTGGTGAGTTCTGCCCGTATGCGGATAAAAGGCTATTCGGGTAATTTTTCTTTCGGCATCTGTATTTATCACTTCGAAAGATGTGAGAGCCGGTTTCCCGTATTCGAAATTTACAGTCTGTCTTGGGCGGTCGTCAGGATTTGGGCAAATAGGGAGATTTATTTCTCCAGTGTTTCTGTCAATCAGTCCGTCCAGCAAGGCAATATATCTTTTCTTTATATTTCTGTTCTTGAACTGAGCCTGCAAATGCTGGTGCACTTCCTTTGTTTTTGCAATCAGAAGTATTCCGGAAGTTGCCATGTCCAGGCGGTGAACAATCATCGGTCCTGTTGCATCGGGATATTGCTTTTGCGCCCATGTCTGCACAGATTCGTTTCCGGATTTTCCGGGAACAGACAAAACACCTTCCGGCTTGTTTACAGCCACAACCCATTCGTCCTCAAATAGAATCTCAGGCTTGAAATCCTCAGATATATTACGTTCCACAGGATTATCCTCAACATCCAATCCCTGAAGCATATGTCCTAATATTGGTTCACATTTATGCTTGCACGAAGGATAAAAATAACCATGTCTGCGGATTTCGTTTTTCGGTGAATTTCCCCACCAGAATTCTGCCATTGCTATTGGTATGAGTCCGTTGGCAAAAGCATACTGAAGCATCTTTGGAGCAGCACATTCGCCGGCTCCGGCAGGAGGGACAAGCTGCGGTGTTGAGGCGAAAATCTCACATAAATCTTTCACCTCACCTTTGGCATTGAGCATACGGAAAGAAGAGAAAAGCTTTTTCTGCAACACAGCAGAGCGGCGTTTTCTCTCTTCCTTCCATTTGCTTATTTGCAAATCTAATATTTCTTTCTTTTCTGTAAGAGCAGATATTTTCTGTTTCCAGTCTTTTTCCACTCTTTTATATTCTGCCTTCTGAAACTGACTTTCCCTGATAAGCTGTTTTTCTTCCTCGTCTGTCAGAGAGTTTTTCCTCATCTCGTCTCTCTTCTCTTTCGATTCTTTCATCAGCTGCTTTAGGTTGCTGAGCTGAATTTCTGCTTCACTTCTGCAAGCCTCGATACTTTTGCATATTCCCTTATATTCCTCACCTTCCAGTGTATTGGATATATTATGGTTAATTGCAGTAATTTCAGCTTCTTCGGAAACGAAATATCCGTCAGGAGAAAGAAGGTCATAAACAGGAGGAACAAAATATTCCCATTTGTTGTAGCCACAAATATTTCCTGAATAAGCAGAAACAAAACCGATATTACCGGATGAATCTTCCACAACCAGAACTCCGAACATCTTGCCCTTCTCTAGCTCTTCTTTCCATCCGGAATCAGATTTCACTTTTTCCTCCAAATAAAGCTGCACCTGCTCAGACGCTTTGATGCAAAGCGGGTGAGGAGTGTAGTTGAACGGGAAAGTGAATTTATCAGGCAAAATGCTTTTATCAGGTATGTTCAGTTTGTGAAAATGTTCAGTCATAGAAATTGAAAATTGAAAATTGAAAATTGAAAGTTGACAAGGCTACAGGAAACAAGTATTATCTACTTAACTACTTGACTACTTGACTACTTAACTCCTTGACTCCTCAACTTCTCAATTCCTCAAATAAAAACCTCCGGTTCCCTTCTCGCACTAAAATTCTCAAACAGCATCTTCGTGTATGGAGTGTCGAATGTAAGAGCATCGACAGGACATTCCTTCACGCAAGCGCAGCATTTTGTACATTTGTCAGCATCGCTGTATATCATCATTCCATGCAGTGACATGGCACCGGTAGGACAAACTTTTATACAGTGGCCACACTTGATGCAAACAGACTGGTTTGTGACCGGTGCCTGAGGTGTTGCCGGACGCAATTCCTTGTACGGACGATTTCCACGAACTTCAAGCGGTTCGATATCTTCTAAAGTTTCAATGTCGTGAAGTTTGCTCAATGCTTTTTCACCGAATTTGGCAGCAATTTCCTGGTCTTTGTCGTCCGGACGACCTTCTGCAATAGGAAAACCGGGGCGGCTGAACGAATGTTCGCCGATAAATGCTCCGGCTGCAATCGGCACGAAGCCCTGTTCTTTCATCAAGTCACACAGTTCAAGAAGAGCATCTTCATAATCTCTGTTGCCATACAGTACAACCGGAATTACCGGACAGCCAGTTCCTTTGAACATCTTAAGTCTGTCAATTGCAATTTTAGGCAATCTGCCACCATATACCGGTGCTGCAACAATTACAAGTTCGTCTTCAATTACTTCTTCTTTTTCCGGCATTTTGCAGGTAATATCTGTTTCGTGATATGCCTGAGCTTTCATTCCTTCCACAATAGCATGGGCAATGCGTGCTGAAGTATGGGTTGGGGAATAGTATATTACGTGGATGTTTTTGTAGTGCATATGTTTTGAGTTTTTGAGTTTTTTGGTTTTTAAGTTTTTGAGTTTATTAGTTGACAAGTTGACAAGGCTACAGGAAACTCCCGTTCCATTGGATTTGTACAATGGTAACCGTTTCCAATAATGTGGATTTCAAATCCACCAAAACCAAGAGGGTGTTGCAAAACATAAATAATGAAACACAGAGGCACAAAGCCACAGAGGTAATATGTTGAGAATAAATAAAATAAAAATCTCCGTGTTCTCCGTGTCATCCTCAACGGAGGCTACAGGAAATAAGTTATTCCTACTTAACTTCTTGACTACTTAACTCCTTGACTTCTTAACTTCTTATTCCCCCAACGCCTTATCAATCTCCTTCACCAACTCCTTATAATCCTCTTCCGTAAACCCTTTTCCTGCATACACCACTTTTCCTGATTTGTCAATCAGATAGCAGCGGGGAATAAGATTCTCGGCAAAAGAGTTATAAATCATACGGTTCTTGTCAGGATAAAGAGGGAAAGTAAAACCTTTCTTCTGGTTATATTTCTTCAAATCAGCAGAGCTGTGCTCTCTGCCAATCACCACAAGGGCAAAATCTTTGTTGTCCTTATATTTTGGCCATAAATCCTTCTTATATTCGGCAAGCTCTTTCTGGCATGGCGGGCACCAGGTGGCGAAGAATGTAATCAGTGTGACCTTTCCTTTATACTTGTCTGAAGATATTTTGCTACCGTCATCCTCGATGATAGTGAATGAAGGAACATTGTCGCCAACATTTATCCTGTCACCATTTTCAGCAAAAGTAAGGTTGCTGATTGAAAACAAGGCAATAAGAGCCATTATCAGTTTCTTTCTCATATTGATGATATTAAAGTTTTAAGTTTCGCAAGCTCAACTTAAAAGTCAACAAGGCTTCAGATACAAGTTTACAAGGTTAAAATGCCTGTAACTTTATAAGTTATTATCTAAAAAGTCTTGTTAACTTGTCTTCTTGTAAACTTGTTATCTACAAGTTGAGCTTGCGAAACTTGAGTTAAAGTTATGACACAAATTACTACTTTTTGTTCTGTGCCATCTCATATCCGGCTTTCAGAGCCTTAAGATTGAGATTTACTATTTCTTCACCTTTGCGTGCAAAAATACTCTTCACACCTTCGGCTATTTTGTCAAATTCAATTCCGATAAAAGGAGCGGCAGCACCAAGCATCACAATGTTTGAAGCTCTTGCAGAACCTGCATCTTTGGCAATAGCTTCAACGTCGAGGACAACCTTGTTTGGAAGTGCGTCCAAAGCCTCATTCACTTTTTCGATTTCCGGATAATTAGGAATGTTAATGAACGGCTGTGAATTTGTAACCAACCATCCGTCCTTATTCAGATAAGGAAGATATCTTAGGCTTTCCATAGGTTCGAGCGAGATAATAAGATCTGCTTGTCCCAGTGGAATCAAGTCAGAAGCGATAGGCTTGTCCGAAAGGCGCAGATTTGACTGCACGTCACCACCGCGCTGGCTCATTCCGTGAACTTCAGCCTGTTTCATATATAGTCCTTCTTCAAGGGCAGCCTGTCCGATAACAGCTGCTATGGAAAGGATTCCCTGTCCTCCAACACCTGATAATATAATGTCTGTTTTCATTTCTTACTAGCTCTTTTCTTTCTGGTTAACGTTTGAATACATTCGCGGCGCGGGATAATCACAGAAACACCATGATAATTGATTTCCTCGCGTATGATTTGTTTCATTTCCTCGTAGTTCTTCTTTAGAGGAATCATCACTCTGATATGTTCAGGAGCCACACCGATTCCGGCACAAATAGCTTCCAGTCTTCCTGTTCCGGCAGAA
Source organism: uncultured Parabacteroides sp. (assembly GCA_949295065.1). GTDB lineage: Bacteria > Bacteroidota > Bacteroidia > Bacteroidales > Tannerellaceae > Parabacteroides. Next base: position 27,577 of record CASFJQ010000043.1, read on the forward strand.
TCCTGTCCTCCGGTCATTGCTGTAGTTTCGTTGTCGGAGATGATGATTGTGATATTAGTGTTTTCGTTCACACAGTCAAGCAATCCTGTCATTCCTGAATGAGTGAAAGTTGAGTCGCCAATCACTGACACTGCCGGATAAACTCCTGCATCCGAAGCACCTTTAGCCATAGTGATGGAAGCACCCATATCAATACATGAGTCAATTGCACGGAATGGAGGCAAAGCACCCAAAGTATAGCAGCCGATATCGCCGAACACTTTTGGATCTTCATATTCGGCAAGCACATCGTTCAGAGCCTGATAAACATCGCGGTGACCGCAGCCCTGACACAATGCAGGCGGACGCTGCTCAACAACTTCCGGAGTTGCATAATATTGTGTGATTTCTTTTCCCAAAGCCTTGCCTACGGCATCCGGAGTAAGCTCACCGTCGCGCTGCAAAGTTCCGTCAAGTCTGCCGTGGATTGTCTTTCCGCTGTTGAGGATTCCTTTCAGCTGAGCTTCCAATACTGGATAACCTTCTTCAAGCACAAGGATTTCGTCACATTCATCAAAAAGTTTCTGTATTTTATTGACTGGCGCAGGATATTGTGTGATTTTCAACACAGGATATTCAAAGCCATCAGGATAATTTTCAGACAAATAGTTGAAAGCAATACCAGTTGTTATGATACCCATTTTCTTGTTTGTTGCATCAAAATACTGATTGAAACGAGAATTTTCAGATTCATTCTCAAACACTTCCTGGGCAGCAATCAATGCTTTGTAGCGTTTACGTGCCAAAGCAGGCAAAAGGATGAAACGCTGTCTTGCATCAGGCAGACAGTTAGTCTTGTTTTCCGGTTTCGGTTTCTTAGTCTGAACTCCCGCACGTGAGTGAGCCATACGAGTAGTGATACGGATAAGAATAGGATATCCCAGTTTTTCAGACAATTCAAAACCCTCATAAACCATATCGTATGCTTCCTGCTGGCTTGAAGGTTCAAGCATCGGAATCATTGCGAAATTACCATACATACGGTTGTCCTGCTCGTTTTGTGAAGAGTGCATCGATGGGTCGTCGGCAGTGATTATAATCATACCTCCGTTAACTCCGCTCATGGCAGCATTCATGAAACAGTCAGCAGCCACATTCATGCCGACATGCTTCATACAGCAAAGAGATCTCTTGCCGGCAAAACTCATACCCAAGGCAGCTTCCATAGCAGTCTTTTCGTTGGCACACCAGCGTGAGTGGATACCTTTTTCTTTTGCCACAGGCGAATTCTGGATGTATTCGGTTATTTCCGTAGATGGTGTTCCCGGATAAGCATATACACCGGAAAGTCCGGCATCAATTGCAGCTTGCGCAATAGCTTCGTCTCCGAGAAATAGATGTTTTTCCATAAGTAATAATATCTTAATGTTAATAGAATTTGTTATTGAATTTTCTAAGATAACGGGTTGACAAGGAAACAAGGAGACAAGTTAACGAGTTGACAAGGAGTATTCTTCTATCTTCTTGTCAACTTGTATCTGTAGCCTTGTCAACTATTACATTAGATTTTTCAAATGTACACTTTTTCTCGGAAAAAAGAAACGATTTTATCTAATCTTTCTTCTGTTTAGTTCAGCCTGATATTTTTTGGCGTTGCGGCTGTGTTCGGCAAGAGTCTTTGCGAAGTTGTGTCTGCCGGACAAATCTTCCTTTGCGCACATATATAAATAGGAATGTTTCTGATAGTTCAGAACAGCATCAAGACCTTTGATTGAAGGGATTCTCAGTGGTCCCGGTGGCAATCCCGTATGCTTGTATGTATTATATGGCGAATCAATTTCCAGATGCGAGAACAGAATCCTTTGCAGAGTGAAGTCGCCCCATGCAAATTTCACGGTCGGATCTGCCTGCAGCGGGATATTTCTTTTAAGGCGGTTGATGTAAAGGCCGGCAACAACCGGATATTCATCGTAAGCGGCAGTTTCCTCTTCCACTATGGATGCAAGAATAGCCACTTCCACCGGAGTCATACCAATTTCTTTTGCCTTTGCCTTTCTGCTGTCGTTCCAGAATCTGTCATATTCCTTTTTCATGCGGTTCATGAAATTCTTTGCCGAAGTATTCCAATATACCTCATAAGTATTAGGTATGAACATAGTCGATATTGTTTCAGTGTTGAAACCCATAGATGCGCACCACACCGAATCGTTCAGGAAACCCTCAAGTTCGCCGGCAGTCAGCATCAGCCTTTTGTCCAAAGCCTCTATTAGATTATCCTTAGTCCTGATATTATTGAACGTAACAGTTATTGCGTGCTGATGTCCGCTCCTCAAATCCCTTACCAGGGAAAGATTATCAACAGAAGGCTCAATAGCATAACAACCGGTTTTCATATTGTCCGGATATTTCAGAATAGAAGCCACACGGCGGAATGATGCCACAGACTCGCAATTTGCCGAATCAGCCAACTGGCGGCATAATCCGTCAAAAGTCATATCCTTATCAATATATATATATACAGTTTTATTGTTGTTGAAATTAGGAGAATATGCAATATGATAGAAATAACAGCATATGGCAATAATGGCAAAAAGGCATAATGCAGATGCCGAAAGAATTATTCTTGTTGATTTTTTTAATTTTTGCATAAATATAAACGGTTGATTCTCAGAAACCGCTGCAAAAATACTATCTTTTTTTTGAAAGAAAAATCATGAAAAGGTTTGTTTATTAAAAAATAACGTCTATCTTTGCATCGCAATTCAGAAGAATAGCCCATAACAAGGAAGTTTGGGTGAGTGGCTGAAACCAGCAGTTTGCTAAACTGCCGAACGGGTAACCGTTCCGGGGGTTCGAATCCCCCAGCTTCCGCAAAGAGTTTAAAAGAAGGTATTCAATTAAGCCTTCACTCAAAGAGTCAAAGCACCGTATATCAATCGATTACGGTGCTTTTTTCGTATATTTTTGTTTCAAAATGAAGACCATCCAGCATCGGTTGGCAGTCATATCTTGGTCAATTTCTGCTACAAATTATTTTACTTACTTATTTTCAGTTTCAAAACTGAAATCGTTGCAGTCTGCAGAGTTATTCGCGCTGGCAGCGCAAGAGCCGTTGCAGTTTGCACGGAATCCGCTCCGGGCGTTTTGCTGTTCAAGTTAACCATTTTCTTTCGGAAAGAAACCTTTTGGCGAAAAAATTTTTTGATTGCGACCCTAAATCCGCAAAAAATTAACAATTATTTTTGCATACTATTCTTTGGGAAGAAAACGCATGGGCATAAATAATTGAATATAACAATCGCTACCTGCAAAATTCGGATTAGAAAAAGTATCTATATAGGGAGAGAGGTCAAAACCGACAAATTCTTCTCCGAAATGATATATTGCAGCTTCGTATTTGAGGATTATCGGCTCCACTTTTTTATCAAAATGTACTCGGAATTCATATATTTTGCCATCTTTATCGAATCGGAAAACATATTGCACGGGTTTCAATAAAGTCATCTCTTCATCTGTCAGTCCAACAAAATATTTTTGAAATACAGCAGCCAATTGTTTCGTCAATTCATTCTTCTTCACAATCTCATATTGAGTATCTTTATAATAAGTCTTTTCATTCAGCCGAAGAGAACGAACAGATGATTTCTGTTCCAAGTAAACACGACTCCCCGTATCTTTGGCCTCGAATTGCTGATAACTTTGGGCAAACAACGAGGTAGATACGAATAAACTGAGAAATAAAATAAAGGTTTTCATATCTATTTATTTTAGGTTTTTTTGAGGTTTTATAGGCTTATCAAAAAACTTACGAAGAAGCTGTGGTGTGAAAGTGGTAAGGACTTTACCATCTATAGCAGGCCAATAAGAACAGAATTTAATTCTTGCCGTGTTTCGGTGATAAGCTACCTTCACATTTGTCTTTTTAATGTTGTGATATTCTAATAAATAACTGTTTGAAGATATTATTAGCGTTTGTAAAATTACAATTATTATCTTATTTCGCAAAACGTTAATAATTATATTCTTATCGTCTTTCCTTTTGATGTGCAAGTACGTTTTTTGCACTCCTTAATTTTCTAAGTTTCTGACTTGTCTTTTTCATATAATGTAAATTTAGGTACACCTGCAATTGGTTATATTATATATTAAGAGGCTTGCACCCTTACATTTTTAAACATAAATGCATAACTTTGCTTGTATTAAAAGAGTAAATTTTAGAGTTATGAGAAAGGTATTTTGTTTTATGACATTTGTATCAGGGCTGAGTGCTTTTGTTCATGCGGATGAAGCCCGGTTACTCCGTTTCCCTTCTACAAATGGAACAGATGTAGTGTTCACTTATGCAGGTGATTTGTATCGTGCTCCTTTGTCGGGTGGAGAGGCACAGCGTCTGACTTCTCACGTAGGATATGAAATTTTCCCTCACTATTCTCCTGACGGCAAATCGATTGCTTTTACAGGGCAGTATGATGGAAACACAGAGGTTTATCTGATTCCTTCCGGTGGTGGAGAACCGCAACGTCTGACTTATACCTCTACAAACAGTCGGGATGATTTGGGTGATCGTATGGGACCAAACAATATTGTCATGGCTTGGTCGCCCGACGGTAAAGAGATTGTTTACCGCAACCGCATAGGCGACGGATTTCAAGGAAAGCTTTGGCATGTAGGAAAGGAGGGTGGAATGCCCGAAGCACTTCCATTGCCTGAAGGTGGTTTCTGTTCTTATTCCCCGGACGGGAAGAAGTTGGCATATAACCGTGTGTTCCGTGAATTCCGCAGCTGGAAATTTTACCGTGGAGGAATGGCAGATGATATATGGATTTATGATACCGAAGCCAAGAAGGTAATAAATGTCACAAATAACGTGGCTCAGGATATTTTCCCGATGTGGATTGGAGATGAGATTTTCTTTGCGTCGGACCGCGACATGACAATGAATCTGTTTGTCTATAATACCAAGACCGGACAGACAGAAAAAGTTACGGATTATACGGACTACGACGTGAAGTTCCCTAGCTCAGACGGGAATACCATTGTATATGAACACGGCGGTTATATCTATCGTTTAGATCCGAAGACCCGCAAGTCGGAACAGATACATATCACCCTAAATGGCGAGAATGTGTATGCACGCACAGAGCAGAAACATGTTGCCGATGACTTGACGGCCATAAGTTTGTCTCCAAATGGAAAACGTCTGGCTGTCACTGCCCGTGGAGAAGTTTTCGACGTCCCGGTTGTGAAAGGAGTCACACGCAATATCACACATACTCCTGGAGCTCATGAAAGAGATGCCGAATGGTCGGCAGACGGTAAATACATCGCTTACATTTCCGACCGTACCGGCGAAACCGAAATCTGGCTCGAGCCGGCAGAAGGAGGAGAGCCTGTCCAGCTGACCAAAGACAATGATACTTATATCCGTCAGTTGGAATGGAGTCCTGATAGCAAGACTATCTTATATACTGATCGTAAGAACCGTATCGTCGTGGTCGATGTGGCTTCCAAAGCCAGGAAAGTGTTGATGCAGAATCCCGAAGCAGAATTCAGGAATGTGTCTTTTTCTGCCGACAGCCAGTGGATTACATACACAAAACCGGCTTCGAATGATATGTCGGTAGTTTATATCTATAATTTAAAGTCGGGCAAGGAATATCCGGTAACTGAAAAATGGTATAACTCTTCCGGACCGGTATTCAGTTCCGATGGAAAATACTTGATATTCAGTTCCGATAGAGATTTCAATCCGGTTTACGGACGCCTGGAATGGAATCATGTCTATACTCGTATGGGAGGCATTTATCTGGTTCCTCTGGCTTTATCCACTCCGTCCCCATTCCTCTCAGAGGATGCTCTTGGATCAGATTCAAAGGATAATATCCCTGCCGACGCATCTGGCAAGAAGGATGACGACAAAAAGGAAAATGCCGTGATGAAGATTGATACCGATGATATATATGCCCGGATCATCAAGCTTCCGTTAGAGGCGGATAACTATTATAATTTTTATTCGGACGGAAAGGCAGTATGGTATCAAAGTAAAGGAGATATACATGCATTTAATCTGGACACCCAGAAGGATGAAGTAGTTGCGGAAAATGCAATACTGTCAGGAAATCCCACTTCGGACAATAATGTAATATGTTTACAGAACAACAAATGGTATGTGTCCAAACTCACAATGGGTAAACTTTCCTTTAATGACCCTGTGAACTTGTCCGATATGGTTGCCACCATAGATTACAGCCAGGAATGGGCACAGATTTTCGATGAGGCTTGGAGAGCCTACCGTGACGGATTCTATTTGGAGAATATGCACGGGATAGACTGGAAGGCAGTCAAAGCCAAATATCAGGTGCTGGTGCCGCATGCCAAAACACGTTTTGACCTGAATTATATTATCAGTGAAATGATTAGCGAATTGGCTTGTGGGCATGCATATGTAAATCCAGGCGAATGTAAGCGCGCCGAACGTATTCCGATGGGATTGTTGGGAGCAGAGTTGAGTCGTGACAAGAGCGGATATTACCGCATCGACAAAATAATCCAGGGAGCACCATATAGCAAAAGTCTGCGCTCGCCTTTGACGGAAGTCGGCTTGAATATTCATGAAGGAGATTATATTACTGCTATCGACGGAGTTTCGGTTACAACAGTTGATAATATCTATAAGCTGCTGGTTGGAAAAGCAAATGTCCTGACCGAACTTACCATCAATACACAGGCAGCCAAAGGAGGACGTAAAGTGGTCGTTACGCCTACCGATAACGAATACCCGTTATACCATTACAATTGGGTGCAGAAAAATCTGAAACGTGTGGAAGAAGCAACGCAAGGCCGTGTGGGATATATCTATATTCCGGACATGGGACCTGAAGGTCTGAATGAATTTGCCCGTTACTTCTATCCTCAACTTGACAAGGAAGCATTGATTATTGACGACCGTGCCAACGGTGGTGGCAATGTCTCGCCGATGATAATCGAGCGTTTGCTCCGTAAGCCGTACCGTATGACCATGTATCGTAATTCGAGCAAAAACGGAACAATTCCCGATGCCACTCAATATGGCCCGAAGGTTCTGTTGATTAATAAATATTCTGCATCCGATGGCGACCTCTTCCCATGGAGTTTTAAGGCAAATAATCTTGGTACGGTCATTGGCACCCGCACTTGGGGCGGAATTATAGGCATTAGCGGTTCGCTGCCTTATATGGACGGCACAGATATCCGTGTTCCTTTCTTTACCAATTATGATGCCAAGACCGGTCAGTGGATTGTCGAAAATCATGGAGTAGATCCGGATATCCTTATAGACAACGATCCGGTCAAGGAACAGATGGGTGAGGATGAACAACTGGAGAAAGCCATTCAAGTTGTTCTAGAACAGCTGAAAGACCGTAAGCCTCTTCCTAAGACTCCTGCTCCACGTACGTTCAAGGATTTAGGCTTATAATTTAATTTGCATTATAATTGAATATCATCGTGATTCAATGATATAGGATTAGAGGATATGTCGAAATTGGCATATCCTCTTACTATTACTGCAAGAAAAACTTGCAGCAATAGTAAATACATAAATGAATATATAACTTAACGAACGTGTCATTTCTTTTTGTAATAATCAACGTTCCCCATAAACCACCATCTCGCTCAAATTTATTGAAGCTCCCTTTTGTGGATTAAGCCATTTGAATGTCGCAGTATGTTTGCCTTCTGGCAACAAATATTTCCAGAACAACTCATGACGCCGTTTGGCGAATGACGCAGGAAGTTTTGCCTTCTCAGTTAATTCTCCGTCAATATACATCTCAACCTCTGCTACATAATTCTCGTCAGAAGAAGCAACACCTCCTTTGAACACAACACCGTTTCCTTTGAAAGACAATTCTCCGGCATCAAGAATCCCTTTATTTACAACTTGCTTTCCGGTTGGATACATTCCTTCAAATGATTTTTCGAATCTTACGGGAACAGGCTTCTGGTATTTTATCGTAACCTCGTTTTCTCCTATTTCCCCGCCATTTCTCTCAATCATTTGCAAAGCCTGGTTATAACTCATCTGATAAGTCTTGTTCAATGATATATCTGTATAGGCAAAATTCATATCCTCAACTTCTTTCAGATTCTTTTTCCAATACTCCGGAATGCTGTCATATCCAATAATCGTACCTAAAATACCAGCAGCAGATGCAGGATTGCAGTCGGAATCCTGTCCGCAGCGCGTGGAAATATCCATAGTCTTTTGGAAATCACCGTTGCCATACAGCAGTCCTATCAGGATATAAGCACTGTTGATAGTTGCGTCAATATTGAAAGGCACAAACACACCGTCCGGGCAACCAATGTCCGAACTCCACTTTTTCTCGCATTCAAACCAAGCCTGCTTCCAGTCCTCAGGATACTTTTTATGCCAGCGTATGACGTCGCTCATACATTTGTAATAGTTGCTTTCCTTAGGAATAGTTTTCAAAGCTTCGTTTACAATAAATTCAATATCATCGGAAACGAAAGCCAGAGAATACATTGCCCCGATATAAACTCCACCATACCAACCATCACCATAGTTCATTATATGTCCTATTTTATCCGACACCTCAGAGGCAGCATTAGGCATTCCCGGCGACATCAGACCGGCATAATCAGCCTCAATCTGATAATCCAGGTCGTCAGCATGAGGATTGTTCATCCAATTTCCGGACTCAGGAGGCATAATCCCGTTCAATATATTGTATCGTGCAGCCTGGTTGGCATGCCAAAGTGGATATCCGGCAGTTGCAAAAGCCACAGCAAAAGAATCTGTCGGAGCATCAAGTCCCAAGCGGTCGAACACATCAACGAAAGTCAGGTCCATATACACATCATCATATAAACCGGGAGAATTTTCATACCACCATTTGATATATCCGTCCGGCCACACGATAGGAACATATTCCTGAATCATTGTGCCGTTATATTTGAATTCCGTAGGTCCTCCAAACGTGCAGCCGATGGTCTGTCCAGCCCATCCACCTTTGATTTTGTCAAGAAGAGCTTCTTTTGAAATAGAATATTTCTCAGGAACAGGCTTTGAGTCTGCCTCCTTTTGTGCACACGACGGTATCAACAGAGATGTCGTGAATAATAAAGTGTATTTCAAAAAATGTTTCATGGTATGATTTATGTTTTTAATAGTTCAACTTAAAATATCAACTTCACCCCGATAAGGCACTGACGACTGTGCGCCCTCACGGCAAACAGAAATAGCCGAAGCCTTGCAGCCGAATCTCACAGCATCCTCAAGTTGCCAACCTTCCGAAAGAGCAACAGCCAGAGCTCCGTTGAACACATCACCGGCAGCCGTTGTGTCAACAGCCTTAACCTTATAAGCCGGTATAATTTTTTGTATCGTTTCGGAATATATAAGCGCCCCTTTCGAACCCAAAGTAATGATAACACAAGGAACACCCGATTTTGAAATAACCTTAGCAGCTTCAAAAGCAGAATCCTCGTCGGTGATTTTAACGCCGGAAATTATCTCAGCCTCAGTTTCGTTTGGAGTTATCATATATAAATTCTTGAGCAGGGCAGGAGAAAGGGCAGAAGCCGGAGCCGGATTCAGTATAACTTTCTTTCCCATCTCAGAAGCCTTGTGCGCTACATATTCAACAGTTTCCATAGGAATTTCCAATTGCATCAGAACAATGTCAGCCCGTTCAAAAGCCTCTTTAACCTTGTCGATATCCTCAGTTCTCAGATTACCGTTGGCACCCGAAGCCACAGCTATGCAATTTTCAGCATTTTCATCAACGGTAATAAGCGCCACACCCGAAGGATTTTCAGAATCCGAAAACATATATGATGTATCAATACCTTCCTTTTCGAATAATTCGCGCGACTGCTTTCCGAACATATCATTCCCGGTCTTGCAAATGAAAGAAACCTCTCCACCAAGCCGTGCCACCGAAACTGCCTGATTCGCTCCTTTTCCTCCAGGATTCATAAGAAATGTTCCTCCCAGTATGGTCTCTCCCGGACGAGGCAATTTCTTCGTCTTTATTACCATATCTGTATTTGTGCTGCCAACTACTAAAATTCGTTGTTTTTGGGGGGTGTTATGATTCATGATTGAGTAAAATTGTTTTTTACAAAAATAGTGTTTTTCGGGAGATTTCGAAATTATATGATTGTGGCGTTTAATAAAAAATATCAGCTCCATGGCTGAAATACATCCGAAAGAAATTGTTTTTTCTTCCGTAAGTAAACCAAATTGCTTTCGGAAGAAAATCTTGTCGGATTCGGAAGGAATTTTATATTCTTTCTGAATACGTTTTATTCAGTAATTTAATCTGATAAAGATAATATATAAATGTTTCTATATCCAAAGCAATCAAAAATATATATAGTCGTATGATGTAATATATACGGCCCCGTGCTGAAATATATATTGCCCTATTTTATCGTGTAACTAGTCCTATTTCAGAAAATTTTTATTGATATTATTTTCTTGCTTTCAACCTCTGTTTTGTTGTGGAATATGTTTGGAATTGTATTGTTTTTTATAATGAATTATTTGTAAAAGTATAATAAATTTATTATATTTGTGATAATAAAAACTTGATTTAATTTTAACTATATGAATGATTAGATGACTTTTTAAATATCATCAGCTTGTTTCGCAAGTGCAACTTGCTATCAGAAAGTTGAATTTGTGAAGCAGTAGTGATTTATAATAGAAAAATAAATGAAGTTAACCGTTGTATATTGTAATCTTAAAACATTAAATATTATGGCACGACCAATAAAAAAAGGACTGGATTATTTCCCTATGGATATTAATATCCTGCACAATGTAAAAATACGCCGAGCTTTAAGAAAATATGGTGAAAAAGGATTTATGGCATATATACATTTGCTGTGCGAAATCTATAACAATTCATATTTCCTGGAAATAGGAGATAATGAATTGTTCGAATTTACCGACGTCTTTAATTTGAAAGATGAAGAAGCTGAACCGATGATTGATTACTTGGTAAAGATTAAACTCTTTGATGCTGAAATCTGGGAAAAATATCATGTACTGACATCTCAAGAAATACAGAACCGCTATTTTTCTGCAAAATCAAAAAGCAATATCGACCTATCATCCTTACCTTATTTACTTAATGCAGGAGTTATTTCGGAAGAAACCCGGGTTAATTCGGAAAAAATGCCACAAAGTAAAGGAAAGGAAAATAAAGTAAAGGAAAGAAAAGCAGAGGAAAAAAAAGAAAATAAAAATTTAATTGAGAGAGAGAGTGCGCGCGCGCACGAGGAAAATTCTTCTGAAAATTCTTCAAATAATGAAAATCCGGCAAGCGAAGTGTCTCTGCAACCGATTGACAAGCTCAATGCCATTGAAGCAAAGATGTACGGAAAGAGCAAGTATGAGAATTGGCGTCAGGAAATGCTGAAAGACAACGACTGGTTGAGCCATGTATGCCGTAGTAGCGGAAAAGGCACACGTGCGGTGGACAAACTGGAGCTTGTGATGAATATGTTCGAATCTCACATCATATCTGTCGGCGAAGAGCATACGCTGGAGAAAATCAACGACTACAAACGGCGTTTCATTTACTGGTGGCGAAGCGAGAAATTTGCACCGTATGAATCACTGGTTAACCGTTCGTCTGAGAATACAGGGAAATCCGGCAGAAAAGGCAAACTCGAATATAACGAGGAAACTTTGGCTGAA
>CASFJQ010000044.1 GCA_949295065.1 uncultured Parabacteroides sp.
ATACTTGTACTACTTGTTGATATATGTAATATTTTCAAAGAACTTAGTCGCTATCGTTATTTTTGATTGCGGTTGCAAAGGTAAGAACTTTTATTTTAAACTTCCAAATTTCTTCGGAAGTTTTTTTGTTTTTCTTCAGCTTTCGGAATTTCGCTTGGATATCTCCAACCTCACCTACGTCTGACAGAATATCTTTCCTTAACCTCTCCATCATGTTGACCACCGCATCTCTCTCGATTGCGGGTGCAAAAGTAGAACGGATTTTTGAAACTGCAAAATATTTTTGGAGGAAATTTTGAATTATTTTTAAGTTAGGCTGAGTATCAGAGGGATAATTTTCAAATTTCAGTATCTGAGTTTTCAAAATCAACCAGCTTAGTTTTTTAATAAACCCAAATCGGTCGTTAGAATATCCAATTTTCGTGGTCTTGATTGTAAGGCATTGAAAATGAATATATTGTAATCTTGATTTTCTAATGGCGGTCATTTTGTTTATCAGCGCATTACAATCAAGACCACAAATAATCAGCCTCTAATGACCGATTTGGGATAAATCAAATTCGGCGAGCCTTTCTTTCGATTATATCACAGGCTACTTTCCTGTGCCTTGCAATCTTGCTTCTAAGGAATGAATATTACATTTATATATACATCTACCTTACAAAAACATTATCTTAAAACTTTTACAATAATCTTTTCACATCTCAACCTTTAATTATTATAATAATTTGTTACTTTTGCAACCGACCAATTTTAAATATATGAAAGTTGCTATAATCAAATATAACGCAGGAAATATATTTTCGGTGGATTATGCCCTGAAAAGAATAGGTATCACTCCTATTATTACTGCAGACAAGGAAACTATAATGAAAGCCGACAAGGTTATTTTTCCTGGTCAAGGTGAAGCAGAGACTACAATGAGATATCTTAAGGAACATAACCTTGATAAATTGATAAGAGATTTAAAACAACCACTTCTTGGTATATGTATTGGTATGCAGCTTATGTGCAGGCACTCCGAAGAAGGGAATACGGATTGTCTCAATATTTTCGATGCAGAAGTTAAAAAATTTATACCTGAAGTTCATGAAGACAAGGTTCCGCACATGGGATGGAACACAATCACAAATACATCAAGCGAACTTTTCAAGGGATTAGACAAAGATGAATATGTATATTTTGTTCACAGCTACTATGTTCCGCTTAACAAGCACACAGCAGCAGAAACAAACTATATTATCCCCTACAGCTCTGCATTGCATAAAGATAATTTTTATGCAACACAGTTCCACCCGGAAAAAAGCGGAAAAACTGGGGAAAGAATTCTAAAGAACTTTCTGGATTTGTAAATATTAAAAACATAATGATAAATGATTGAGCTTATACCGGCTATAGATATAATTGAGGGGAAATGCGTGAGACTAACTCAAGGAGATTATAGCAAACGAAAGATATACAACGAAGATCCGCTTGAGGTCGCAAAGGAATTTGAAGGACACGGTTTGCACCGCCTGCATGTTGTTGACCTTGACGGAGCAAAGGCAGGTCATATTGTCAACTACAAAGTTCTGGAAAAAATAGCGACAAAAACAGAACTTACGATTGATTTCGGTGGTGGACTAAAACAAGACAAAGACCTGGAAATTGCCTTTGACTGCGGAGCATCAATGGTTACAGGAGGAAGCATAGCTGTGAAATCTCCGGAAATCTTCACTCAATGGATTGAACGCTTCGGACCAGACAAAATAATCCTAGGAGCAGATGCCAAAGACGGAAAAATTGCCATCGAAGGCTGGGAAAAGGAAACTTCGCACGAGCTTCTTGAATTCGTGACTTCATATTTCAAAAAAGGAATTAGAAAAGTCATTTGCACAGACATAAAGCGTGACGGAATGCTGCAAGGGCCGGCAACAGACTTGTATTCCGAAATGCTACAGGAAATACCGGAACTATATCTTATTGCCAGCGGAGGCGTAAGTTCATTGGACGACATAATCAAGCTGAACGAAACTGGAGTTCCAGGTGTTATTTTCGGGAAAGCTATATATGAAGGACGAATCAGTCTTAAGGACTTAGAAGGTTTCGTTATTGGCAAATAGATTAGTTGACAAAGAAACAAGGTGGCAAGTAAACAGGACGATATTAATATATTTTCTTATCTCAAAAGTCTCGGTGCCTTGTATCTGATAAAAAATTAAAGGAAAACATTATGCTTGCAAAAAGAATAGTACCTTGTTTGGATATCAAGGACGGAAAAACAGTAAAAGGTGTAAACTTCGTAAATTTCCGTGATGCCGGCGATCCGGTTGAACTTGGAAAAGCATATAGCGATGCCGGAGCAGACGAGCTTGTTTATCTCGATATAACAGCATCACACGAAGGACGAAAAACCTTTACCGAGCTTATCGGAAAAGTAGCGGCAAACATCAGCATTCCGTTTACCGTAGGCGGTGGCATAAATGAGCTGAAAGACGTTGCAAGACTGCTTGAAGCCGGAGCCGACAAGGTTTCGATCAATTCTGCCGCTATACGAAATCCTGAACTGATTGACGAGATAGCCAAGAATTTCGGGAATCAGGTATGCGTGGTTGCTATTGATGCCAATTATGAAAACGAAGAATGGATTTGTTATCTTAACGGAGGCAGAATACCAACATCCAAACGCCTTTTCGAATGGGCAAAAGAAGCCGAAGGACGTGGTGCCGGAGAAATTCTGTTCACCAGCATGACTCACGACGGTGTGAAAGAAGGCTATCCAAACGAAGCATTGGCACGCCTTGCCGAAGAGCTCCACATTCCTATTATTGCATCAGGTGGAGCAGGAAAAATGGAACATTTCAGAGATGCTTTCGTATGCGGAAAAGCAGACGCAGCATTGGCGGCAAGTGTTTTTCATTTTGGAGAAATAAAAATAGATGAACTGAAAAAGTATCTGTTGAATGAAGGAGTAAACGTTAGAATATAAAAACAATAAAAAGATGAAATTGGATTTTGAAAAAATGGGAGGATTAATCCCGGCAATTATTCAGGACAACTACACTAACAAAGTGCTTATGCTTGGCTTCATGAACGAAGAAGCTTATAACAAAACTGTTGAAACACAAAAAGTGACATTCTTTAGCCGTTCGAAAAACAGACTATGGACAAAAGGTGAAACTAGCGGCAACTATCTTAATGTTGTAACTATCAGCGCAGACTGCGACTACGACACTTTGCTTATTAAAGTAAATCCGACAGGTCCGGTTTGCCACACAGGAGCCGATACTTGCTTTGGTGAAAGAAACAAAGAAGACATTATGTTCTTGAAATATTTACAGAATTTCATCGAACTTCGTCGCCAGGAAATGCCTGAAGGTTCATATACAACATCTTTATTTACCAAAGGTGTGAACAGAATGGCTCAGAAAGTTGGTGAAGAAGCTGTTGAAACAGTTATTGAAGCTACAAACGGTACAGAAGAAAGATTCATATATGAAGCATCAGACCTGATGTATCACCTGATTGTACTGTTGACAAGCAAAGGTCTTCGCATTGAGGATTTGGCAAGAGAGCTTGAGAAAAGACATAAGTAAAAGATGACTTAGTTGACAAGGCTTCAGATACGGAGTTGACGAGATAAAACAGTTATTATTTCGCAATTTATTATCTAAAAACTCTTGTCAACTTATTTTCTTGTAAACTCGTTAACTGAAAGTTGAGTCCAGCGAAACTCGAATAAAATCATTTAAACGACAAACGGTATGGAAGATAAAACAGAACTGCTCTGCTTGAAAGATGTGGATATTCGCAGAGAAGAAAATACTATTTTACATAAGACATGTTTCACCCTTCATAACGGTGAATTTGTCTATGTAATCGGAAAGGTCGGAACAGGCAAGAGTAGCCTGTTGAAATCTTTATACTGCGAGATAGAAATTAAACAGGGAGAAGCCAGATTACTGGAATTCGACCTTAGAAAAATCAAACGTAAAGACATTCCTTATCTAAGACGAAGGTTAGGAATTGTATTTCAGGATTTCCAACTCTTGACTGACCGCTCGGTATTTCATAATCTGGAATTTGTGCTTAAGGCTACCGGATGGAAAAAGAAAAGTGAAATTGAACACAGAATCAATGAAGTCCTGACTAAAGTAGGTATGGAAACCAAAGGCTATAAAATGCCTCACGAGCTTTCCGGTGGTGAACAGCAACGTATAGCCATTGCCCGTGCCTTGCTTAACAAACCGGCACTTATTCTGGCAGATGAGCCGACAGGAAATCTGGACCCGGAAACAAGTTCGCAGATTGTGAAACTTCTGCATGACATTTGTCAACAAGGAACGGCTGTTATAATGACAACACATAACTATAATATTGTTAAAAACTTTCCAGCAAGGATAGTTAAATGCGAGAATGGTTGTCTAAATGATATTGAAGATTGAATTTTATTCATATCTTTGCAGTCGGAATCGTTATGTTTAAAAACGAATAATTTAGAAACATGCAGGAAAATACAATTGTCCTGCTTTTAACACATTAAGAACGAAAAATGAAAGTTTTAAAGTTTGGCGGTACTTCTGTGGGATCTGCACAGAGAATAAAAGATGTAGCAAAACTGATTACAGGCAGCCGTAACATCGTTGTTCTGTCTGCCATGTCGGGCACAACTAACTCATTGGTTGAAATATCCGATTATCTTTACAAAAAGAATCCGGATGGTGCTAACGAAATCATCAATAATCTGGCACAAAAATACTATGGCCATATTGATGAACTATATGCTTCAGAAGAATATAAACAGAAGGCCAAAGAACTGGTTAATACTCACTTTGACAAAATTCGTTCTTTCACCAAGGACTTGTTCACTTTGTTTGAAGAAAAAGTCGTTTTGGCCCAGGGCGAATTGATGTCAACAGGAATGATGAACCTTTATTTGCACGAACAAGGCATTAATTCTGTTCTTATTCCAGCTTTGGACTATATGCGTACAGACAAAAACGCAGAACCGGACCCTGTTTATATCCGTGAGAAATTGACTAAGCTACTTGAAGAAAACAATGATGCTGAAATCTTTATCACACAAGGTTATATTTGTCGAAATGCTTATGGAGAAATCGACAATTTACAGCGTGGAGGTAGCGACTATTCAGCTTCTTTGATTGGTGCAGCTGTTAAAGCTGAAGAAATTCAGATTTGGACAGATATCGACGGTATGCACAACAATGACCCTCGCGTGGTTGAACATACTTCACCAGTAAGACATCTGCATTTTGAAGAAGCTGCAGAACTGGCTTATTTCGGTGCTAAGATTCTTCATCCTACTTGTATCTTACCAGCTAAGATAAACAACATTCCTGTTCGCTTGCTTAACACAATGCAGCCTGATGCTCCTGGAACATTGATTTCAAACGAAACTGAAAAAGGCAAAATCAAGGCTGTAGCAGCAAAAGATAATATCACATCGATTAAAATCAAGAGTGGCCGTATGCTGTTGGCAACAGGCTTCTTGCGTAAAGTTTTCGAAATATTCGAAAATTATCAGACTCCAATCGATATGGTTACAACTTCTGAAGTTGGCGTTTCTGTTACAATTGACAATTGCAAGCACTTAGAAGAAATCGTTAACGACTTGAAGAAATACGGAACTGTTTCTGTAGATTCTGATATGGTTATCGTATGTGTAGTCGGTGACTTGGAATGGGACAACGTAGGTTTTGAAGCTCGCATTGTTCATGCATTGAAAGATGTTCCGGTACGTATGATTTCATACGGTGGTAGCAACTACAATGTTTCTCTTCTTGTTAAAGCTGATGATAAGAAACGAGCTTTACAGGCTTTGAGTGAACACTTGTTCAACGAAAAATAAAATATTAAGGAAACACAAACTGTTCAAATATTAAGGTAGTCAAGAATAATGACATTGTTCCATATATCATAATTTCTTGACTACCTTATTTATAGTTTGACAGTTTGAATACCGACCTCACATTTTCTTCTCTATAACCCAAAAACAATAAACTTTATGTTGAAAGGTAAATTTCCTATAGATAAATTCAATAGTTTACAAACTCCTTTTTATTATTACGACATGGCTCTTTTACAAGAGACACTGGAGGTTGTAAAAAGTGAATCCGGAAAATACGGTTATCATGTTCATTATGCTATTAAGGCTAATGCAAATCCTGAAATTCTGTCGTTGATTGCAAAGAATGGTTTGGGTGCAGACTGCGTTAGCGGTGGTGAAGTTCAGGCTGCCTTGGATGCAGGATTCCCGGCAGACAAGATTGTTTTTGCAGGAGTTGGTAAAGCAGACTGGGAAATCAATCTTGGCTTGGACAACAATATTTTCTGCTTCAATGTCGAGTCACTTGCCGAACTTAGAGTAATCAACGAATTGGCACAAGCAAAAAATAAAAT
Organism: uncultured Parabacteroides sp.; assembly: GCA_949295065.1. Taxonomy (GTDB): domain Bacteria; phylum Bacteroidota; class Bacteroidia; order Bacteroidales; family Tannerellaceae; genus Parabacteroides. The sequence goes on from CASFJQ010000044.1 coordinate 6,400, forward strand.
TGCATCTGTTGCATTGAGAATCAATCCTGAAGTTGACGCCCACACTCATGCCAAAATTACAACAGGCATGAAAGAAAACAAATTCGGTATCAACCTGAGTTTGCTTGGTGGCGTTATCGACGAACTGCAGAAAATGAGCAATGTCAAACTTATAGGCATTCATAGTCATATCGGTTCGCAAATTACTGATATGTCAGCATTTCGTAATCTTGCTATCCGTATAAACGAAATACAGGAAGAACTGGAACAAAAAGGTATCTTCGTTGAAAATCTTAATTTCGGTGGTGGATTAGGTATAGATTATTATCATCCAAATCACCTTTCAATTCCTGCTTTCGACAATTATTTTGCAGTATTCAACAAATTGTTGAAGCTTCGTCCTGGAAAGCAGGTACATTTCGAACCGGGCCGCTCAATCGTTGCTCAGTGCGGAACACTAATTTCAAGAGTTCTGTATGTGAAAGAAGGCGAAGTAAAGAAATTTGCTATTCTTGATGCCGGCTTTACAGAGCTGATTCGTCCAGCTATGTATGACTCATATCATAGAATGGAAAATATCTCAAGTGATGACGCAACAGATATCTATGACGTTGTTGGTCCGATTTGCGAATCTTCAGATGTATTTGGAAAAGATGTAGAACTCAATTCAGTGAAACGTGGAGATTTCATAGCTTTACGTTCTGCCGGAGCGTATGGTGAAGTTATGGCTTCGCAATATAACTGCAGGAAATTGCCTAAAGCTTATTTCTCTGATAAATTATAAGAAAAGTGACCGGAAGCAGTAACTCAACTTCCGGTTCACTGAAAATACTATAAGACATGGGAGAAATATTTGTATCCTATCAGTCCGATTTTATATTGGCAGGAATTACAATAACTTTATTCTTTATTCTGATTGCTTATCGTTACCGGTATATGCAACCGATAAGATACAAAGAAGCTCCAATGAAGGAGCCTCTTACTGATAAAGAACCTATTTCTGTAATTCTTTATGTATCAACAAGTGCAGACATATTGGAAAAATCTCTTTCTGCCCTACTTACGCAAAACTATTACCAATATGAAGTCATAGCCATAAACTATGGTAAGAACAATGACACAGAAGATGTACTGAAAAGATTATCCTTAAAATACAGTCATCTTTACTATACATATATTCCACAAGGAGCAAGATATCTGAGTAAACGTAAACTTGCCTTTACCATGGGAATCAAGGCAGCTCACTACGAAAGAGTCCTATTTATAGAGCCTAATTGCTCTCCTACCAGTGACGAATGGCTAAATGAAATTTTAAAATACAAAAATAACAATTCAACAATTCTGCTTGGTAATGCGATTTATCCTTTCAGCAAAGGATTATCGCAGAAAATCATTGCTTATGAAATTATGACGGACAGCTTGCAATATCTCTCGCAAGTGATGTCTGGTTCTTTTATCCGTGGATATGGTGAATATATTTCGTACAAGAAAGATTTATTTATGGCAAAACAAGGGTATAAAAATCATCTAAACCTAAAATGTGGGGAAAATGATTTGTTTATACACGAAAATGCTACCAGCAAAAACTCCAACGTATGCCTTTCACAAAACAGTATGACAACATACATTGAACCTTTCAGCCACAAGGAATGGATAAAAAAGCGTTTCGAAAAAAACACTATTCTTCATTATTTCAAAGGTCCAGGTATGTTTATTGCTAATTTGGAATACCTGTTTTATACTCTTTTTGTTTTATGCGTAATTGGATGTATAGTGAAAGGAGTTATATCACATAACTGGATTTTGGTATTATTTGGTGGAGTTTCTTATACAGGACTATATTCATTAAAGTTTATTCTGTATAAAAAAGCAGAAGCCATGCTTAATGTCATAGACATTGCAAAATGGCTTCCGATTCTTGATATAATAAGATTATATGATTTCATAAAAGACAAATTTATCCTCGTCTTTAATAAAAAGAAAAGCTATACTTGTGTAATAAAAGATTAAGGATATTATTATCACTCAAATTTTATGCTCTTTGCCGGCTCTATTCTGGAAATCATATATGATGGCCCGAGAAGCATAAGCATCGAAGCACAAAGAGTTCCAATATTCAGCAATATTAAGGATGTAATATTCAAATCGATAGGTACTGCATCCAAATAATAAACCGAAGGATCAAGAGCTATAATGTATGTATATGATTGCAGCAGGCAAAGAGCTATTCCAATGACATTTCCCCATAACATTCCCTTTCCAACCAAAAAGAATGCGACATAGAGAAATACTTTTCTGATGCTGGCATTATTCTCACCCAAAGCCTTCAATATTCCTATCATGTTGGTTCGTTCCAATATAATTATCAATAAGCCGGAAATCATTGTAAAACCTGCAACTGCCATCATCAAAACAAGGATTACAACCACATTCAAATCAAGGACGTCAAGCCAGCTGAATATCATAGGATTCAGTTCTTTTATTGAACGGACATATAAGGCATTACCATTTCTGTCAGTTGCTTCAGCCAAATCAAAATACAGGTTTTCCGATATTTCATCGAGTTTGTCATAATTATTTACCAACAGTTCAACTCCACTCACCTGGTCATCATCCCATCCATTCAAACGTCTCACCTGCTTGATGTCAGCCATGACAAACAATTTATCATAGTCCTGGAATCCTGTCTCATAAATTCCTTTTATCGTGAATTTTCTTGCTCGCACATCTTCCTGAACAAAATAAGTGAGAAAAGTATCTCCAAGTTTCAGCCCCAACAAATCACACAAATATTTCGACACAACAACATCATTCGAGCGTTTGTCTGCTGAAATCTGCAAAACTTCTCCTTCTTTAAGATTGGATTTGAAAAAGGACCAGTCATAATCGGAATCAACACCTTTAAGAATTATCCCCTGAAAATCCTGCTCTGTTTTCAATATACCGGGCTTAGTGGCAAAAACTTCCATATGTTTTATGCCTGGATAAGCAGACAGCACATTACGCAAGGAATCGCCAACAGCAATCGGTGTTGATTCATATGAGGAGTTGGAGTCGAGGTTGGTTATCTGCACATGCGAACCAAAGCCTATCACTTTGTTTCTCACTTCTTTCTTGAAACCTATAACTATAGCTACAGAAAGAATCATAACAGCCAGACCTAATGAAATGCCCAGCATAGCAATTCTAACGGCAGGAGAAGTTGTCTTCCTGCCGCCATCCTTGCTGAAATGTATTTTTCTAGCTATGAATAATTCAAAATTCATAAATATCACAAAACTCTTCCAGGATATGCTTCCAATGCTTTCTGAAGAACAACAAGAGCTTTTGCCAAATCTTCTTTCTTTAATACATACGCCATACGGACTTCATTCTTTCCAAGTCCCGGTGTCGTGTAAAATCCTGACGCTGGAGCCAACATCACAGTCTGGCCTTCATATTCAAAATCACTCAAGCACCATGCGCAGAACTTATCTGCATCATCAACAGGAAGCTTTACTACAGTATAGAACGCACCCATTGGTATCGGAGAATAACAACCCGGAATTCGGTTCAAACCGTCGATAAGGAATTTTCTTCTCTCAACATATTCGTTATAAACATCCAGCATATAATCTTCCGATGTGTCAAGCGATGCCTCTGCTATTATCTGACCAATCAATGGAGGACTCAAACGAGCCTGACACCATTTCATGACATTATCTTTTACTGCCTGATTCTTTGTTATCAAAGCTCCAATACGTATTCCACACTCACTGTATCTCTTTGAAACAGAATCAACAAGCACCACATTGTTTTCTATCCCCTTAAGATGAAAAGCAGAAATATATGGAGCACCTGTATAGCAGAATTCACGATAAACTTCGTCAGAGAAAAGGAACAAATCATACTTCTTAACAATGTCCCGAATCTGATTCATCTCTTTCTGAGTGTACAGATAACCTGTTGGATTGTTAGGATTACAAATAAGAATAGCCTTTGTGCGCGGTGTTATCAGCTCTTCAAATTTCTCAAGCGAAGGAAGTGCAAAACCTTCTTCAATTGTTGATGGGATTGTCTTGATTACCGCACCACACGAAATGGCAAATGCCATATAATTGGCATACGCAGGTTCCGGAACAATAATTTCATCTCCCGGGTCAAGACAAGCCATAAACGAAAAAAACACAGCTTCCGAACCGCCAGTTGTTATTATAATATCATCTGTGTCAACAATAATATTGAACTTAGCATAATATTTTACAAGCTTTTCCCTGAAGCTACGTATTCCTTCACTAGGTGAATATTCCAACACTTTTCTGTCGATATGTTGCAAAGCATCCATAGCGACGTCTGGAGTCGGAAGGTCGGGCTGACCTATATTCAAATGATAAACTTTAACTCCTTTTGCCTTGGCTCTGTTTGCCAACGGGACAAGCTTTCTGATAGGAGAAGCCGGCATTTCAACTCCTCGCTCTGATATATTGGGCATTATTCTTTCTTTTTATTATTTTATTGCACAAATATATGGAATTTATTTTGCTTAGCATATTATTACGATTGGATTTACAAAAGTATTTATATGTAACAAAATTTCATAAACATAAGTTCTTTAGAATTATAATGAATTAAAAGCCGGCAGAAATGGATAGATATGGTATAAAAAAACGAAAGTCGTACCTTCCAAAAAAGAAGACACGACTTACTTCTCAATTAAGAGAAAACAACTTCAATTAGTTGTTTTCTGCCAAGTAAACATCGTTTACAGAAGAAATACCCATCAAACGATTGTTGTTGTTTGTAATGTTTACCAACATAACATATTTACGATACTGATCGTTTGTCAAAACTTTCTTCATCAATTTCAAGTTTCCATAGATAGCTTCCTGCATTTTCTGTTCCTGTACGCTAGGAAGAGCACGCAAGCTTTCTTTCTGTTTTTCGATAAAATATGTATTGATGGCTTCAACTTCATCTACCTGAGCAGCTGTCAAATTCAAATAAGATGACAATTGATACAAACTTGCAGAAAATGGTTCTTTAACTGATCCATCATTCTTTGCAAATACATTAGCACTCATCAATACTGCTACAACAAATAAACCTAAACGTTTCATAATTCTAAAATCTTTTTAACCTAAACAATTTTGTTAACCTAAACAGAGATGCTTTAAAGCGTCTCTTTATCTTTTTGCCGATACAAAGATATATACATGTTTTACAACATCGATATACAACAGGTTTAAAATATGTAAAACAGATTATTCTTTTGACTTATATCAAGGATTATAGCTTTCAAATTGTCTATTTAGTTTAGAAAGCTTAAAACAAAATATCCGCAATATCCTTATTTTAACATTAAATTGTCATTACAAAGTTATGACATTTCTTCCATATCTCCATATTTTTATTGACAAAAAGCCAAATATCAGAAAACAGGTACGGACCGACGAGACTGCGGGTTCGACCCCACGCAAAATTGGGGCCGTACTTATGAGTACGTAGGTACGGATATATTTCAAGGGCACACAACACTATACTAAACATCTAAATTGTTAATCTCATATGAATAAATAATCCTATATTTACAACAATAATGCTATAATTACTGATTCAATTACAAAAACGTAGAATATGTATAAGAAACTCTGTCTATTTGCCGGATTATTATTGACGAGCCTGACTAGCCAGGCTTCGATTGACACATTGTCTATTAATGCGCCACAAGTTCCTGTCTTGATTGACAGGAATGACAATCCTTTGTTTGAAATGTATATTAATTCTGATAATAATGATACATTAGATAATATATGTATAGAATTAGACAAAAAAACAAACCCGGACGAAATACAAAGCATAAAACTTTATTACTCCGGTGTTGAAGCTGTTTCAAAACAAGGGAATCATTTCAGACCCGTAAATTACTTATCGAGCCACAATCCCAAATTCACCAGAACGGCAAATCCTTCTTATTCCATAAAAAAAGAGGAAATCACAAATATTTCATCAGTTATGACTCTGAATGCAAAACAAAAACTGATGAAAGGGAAAAATTTCTTTTGGATAAGTATTGAAATGAACAAAAATGCTTGCCTGACAAACAAGGTTAAAGTAAACATTACGTCTGCTACATCCAACGGCAAACCTTTGGTTCTTGAAGGTGACACAGTGACAGAACGTCGTTTGGGAATTGGAGTGCGTCATGCAGGAGATGACGGTGTAGCTGCATACAGAATACCCGGACTTGTAACCACTAATAAAGGAACATTAATTGGTACATATGATGTTCGCTACAATAGTAGTGTGGATTTGCAGGAAATGATTGACATAGGAATTAGCAGGAGTACTGACAAAGGACAAACCTGGGAACCAATGCGCATTGCCATCTCGATGGGTGAAGAAGGAGGTTTGCCACATGCCCAGAACGGAATTGGTGACCCATCAATTTTATTTGACACAAAAAACAACCGGTTATTCCTTGTAGCTGCATGGACACATGGCATGGGAAATGAAAGAGCCTGGTGGAATTCAATGCCGGGAATGGAGAAAGAACAAACCGCCCAACTGATGATTTCACAAAGTGACGACGACGGTAAAACATGGAGCGAACCAGTAAATATAACCAAACAAGTTAAGAAAGATTCTTGGTATTTCTTACTCCAAGGTCCGGGCAGAGGAATAACCATGCACGACGGAACCTTAGTTTTCCCTATTCAGTTTATTGATTCTACAAGAGTTCCTAATGCTGGGATAATGTATAGCCGGGATAATGGGAAAAACTGGAATCTGCATAATCCTGCCCGAAGCAATACCACAGAAGCTCAGGTTGCCGAGATTGAACCCGGAGTTCTAATGCTTAATATGAGAGATAACAGAGGTGGAAGCCGTGCTGTTGCCATAACTAAAGATTTAGGGAAAACATGGACAGAACATTCGTCCAGCCGCAAACTACTGCCAGAGCCGGTTTGTATGGGTAGTTTACTGAAAGTTGAGGCAAAAGACAATTGCTTGAACAAGGGAATACTTCTTTTCTCAAACCCAAATACAACAAAAGGCAGGAACCATATCACCATTAAGGCAAGTGTGGATAACGGTAAATCATGGAACGATAAATATCAGATAATGCTTGATGAAGACGAAGGATGGGGATATTCATGCCTTACATTGATAGACAGGGAAACTATCGGAATTTTGTATGAATCAAGCGTGGCACACATGACTTTCCAAGCCATAAAAATTAAAGAGTTGCTTGCCGAATAAACTTCAAAAAGAGAAAAAACAAAGAAGCTGTGTCAAAACAAAAAATAGGAAAACACAGAGGCACGAAGTCACAGAGGAAATAAATTGAGTATAAATAAAATATTAACTCTGTATCTCTGTGACTCTGTGTTTAAACTTATTTTGACACAGCCGCTTTTTGTATGTTATCAAACGGAATCAACCGCTTTATCTTAATATTACCGTTCAAAACATTTTTTCTGAATTTTTATCGCTCAATGAAGATGTTAAAATACTTCCGGAATAAGAGTATTTAGAACTGTTATACGGAATTTCTTTTATAACTTCACCATCAAAAGTATTGAACTTAATCTTCAAAGTTACTGTTTTGCCATTTGTATCCGGCAAAGACGACAAATCAAAAGAGACCAAACCCTTGGCTCCATATTTCTGAGAATCGTTATATGCATTATGGCGGAACTCAAGTTCATATGACGTCAAGCCGTCTATGGTTGACGGTATCAGATTTACAAAATGTTTCTCGCCTGAATCACCGTAATATGCACCGAACATAATATCCAAAAAGCCTCCACCTGTTTCTATCGCAATAAGTTCCACCGGGTCAGTTCCATAGATTTCATCATTCTCATCACCCTTATTTGACGCAATAGCCTTTGTCAGAATCTCATCTATCCAGTTGATTTTGATACCATGGCTAAAACCTTGTGTTGAATCCGAAAGCATTGTATAGTTCACCTGTACTCTTTGCTTTGAGTTAGGGTTAAATCTATAATCATTTGTTGCAAATGGCCACAATGTTTCACCATTATCTCTCACCAGATAATATGAACCTCCTCCAAGAGGTTTTGCAGTCATCACTTCGATTGCAAATTTATCCAATGAATATCCGTCATCATCCGAACATGACTGAAACAATAGCATTCCTGTCATTATGGATAATATTCCACAAAATAACTTTAACATACTTCTCAACTTCATCCTTAATTATCAATTTATTCTTTACTCAAACTTCTTTTAAACTAAAGACGCCCATGTTACACTAAATGCTGCATAAGAAAGAGTTAAAATTCATTTATTAAAAATCTCATTGAAAATTAATTTTGCTGTTCTTTCTGAAGCACCCTGATTTCCCAATATAGAAATCATCCTGTCATAATCCGACAGCATTCTGCATCTGTAATTATCATCAAACAAAAGAAGTTCCAGCTCAGCTCGAATCTTATTTTCTGTAAAATCTTCACCGAATAATTCTTTTACCACTTTTCGTTGCGACACCAGATTAACCAACGATATATATGGAATATGGAAAAAATGACGGAATACGAAACTGGAAATTTTTCCCAATGGAGTATAATAACATACTACCTGCGGAACACGAAACAATGCTGTTTCCAATGTTGCTGTTCCCGATGTTACCAAAGCCGAATAGCTATGCTGCAATATTTCATAAGTTTTTCCGAAAAGGACAGTAACATTTCGTCCTCCGATATATTCATTATAATATTCTGCCTCAATTCCCGGTGCTCCAGCCACAACCAACTGGTATTCTTCATATCGGGATGCAATTCTAAGCATCATCGGCAAATTATCCTTAATTTCCTGACGGCGGCTTCCTGCAAGAATAGCCAATATTGGTTTTCCACTGAGTTCGTTTTCCCTGTCAAACTCTTCTTTTGTCTTATTATATGCATTCTTGAAAGAATATACGGAATCAACGGATGGATTTCCAACATAGTCCACCTTATAATTCAATTTGTCAAAAAACTCCGTCTCAAAAGGAAGAATACAATACATCTTGTCCACATATCGGCGAAAGCTTTTAATTCTGTATTGTTTCCATGCCCAAATTTTCGGTGAGATATAATAATGAACAGGAATGCCCAAATGTGTCTTGACAAACTCAGCTATTTTAAGATTGAAGCCTGGATAATCTATCAATATTACCACATCCGGAGAAAACAGAGCAATGTCTTCCTTGCATTTCTTCATATTATTCAAAATGGTGCGGGCATTGAGCAACACTGGAACAAAACCCATAAAAGCCATTTCTTTATAATGCTTGACTAATGTTCCACCCTGTGCTTTCATCAAATCTCCGCCAAAAAATCTGAACTCTGCGTTATTATCGCATTTCTTGAGTTCGTGCATAAGATTCGAAGCATGCAAATCTCCGGAAGCTTCACCGGCAATCAGATAGTATTTCATATTGTCATTAGCTGAAATCAGCTTCTAATTTATTCAAGAATGTATAATCAGTCACATCAATTTTGCATGGGACAAGAGAAGCATAACCCTGATCCAACAAAAGCATATCATTGTTTTCTCTTTCATCGTCATTTCGGAATTCGCCTGTAAGCCAAAACACAGGATTTCCTTGAGCATCTTCCGAACGCTTGAATTCCTTTATCCATCTGCCGTCTGCCTGGACACAAACCTTCATTCCTTTCACCTTTTCAGTAATTGGAACATTAAGATTGAGATATGTTCCATGTGGCAAACCGTTTTTCAAAATATATTCTGCAACTTCTCTTCCTAATCTGCAACATTCATTGAAGTCGGCATCTGCACTATGGTCCAAAGAAGAAACTCCAAGCGAAGGAATTCCAAATATACAACCTTCGGCAGCTGCTCCCATTGTTCCGGAATAGTTCACACATATTGCCATATTTCCACCATGGTTGATTCCGGAAACCAGCAAATCCGGCTCACGGTCCAAAATTTCATTTATCGCCAGCTTCACACAATCAACCGGCGTTCCTGTACAACTATATACAATCAAATCTTCCTCCTTTTTAATCAGGCGATATTTCAAAGGGGACAATGAAGTTATCGCGCTTGACATTCCTGATCTTGCGCCATCTGGTGCAAATACAACTATCTCACCCAGACCTTTTAGAGACTTTATCAACTCATTTATTCCTTTAGCCTGATAACCATCATCATTGGTTATAAGTATCAACGGTTTAATTTTGTCTGTCATATTATATGTTTTAATAATAGCCAATAATATATTTATGCTCAAAGATACGCAAAGGTGAGTGGAGAACAAAATAAAAACTTGTTTTTGATTTTGTTATTCCGAACCGTATCCTATCTTATGAAAAGATAGCGAAAGGTGAACGTAGAATCAAAATCAAAAACAAAATTCATTATTTTTACTATCGAAAAATCAGTTTTTGTTTCAAAGTATAAAATATATACTTGGCAAAAACATAAGCATATCAATAATCGAAACTAAATACATATAATATATGAATTGGCAACAATTATTATCCGGAAAAAGATTCGGTATGGAAGAATATCACGAAAGGAAACATGAGAGAACTGATTTCCAAAGAGATTATGACCGCCTCATATTCTCCTCTCCTTTCAGAAGAATGCAGAATAAAACTCAGGTTTTTCCTTTGCCGGGAAGTATTTTTGTCCACAACCGACTCACACACAGTCTCGAGGTTTCATGCGTAGGACGTTCTTTGGGAAACAATATTTCTAAAGCTCTAACCAAGAAATATCCTGAAGGTTCAATAAATTTCCCGGAAATTGGAGCAATAGTTTCTGCAGCTTGTCTCGCACATGATATGGGGAATCCACCTTTCGGTCATTCTGGAGAAAGAGCTATCTCAGCTTATTTCTCTGAAGGCAACGGAACTTCTCTGAAGGCAACTATAGAAAATGAAGGTAGCAGATGGGAAGATTTCATACATTTCGAAGGTAATGCCAATGCGTTCAGATTATTGACTCACCAATTTATTGGGAGGAGAAAAGGTGGATTTGCTCTTACTTACAGCACACTCGCTTCTATAATCAAATATCCGTATGCTTCTACCGAAACTGGAGGTAAAAACAAATTCGGATTCTTCCAAACAGAAGAAGATTCTTATTTGAAAATTGCAGAAGAACTTGGCATATGCAAAAATCCGAATGATGATAAAAAGTATTCAAGATATCCATTAGTATATCTTGTTGAAGCGGCGGATGATATTTGCTATCAAATAATGGATATTGAGGATGCATACAAACTGCATATACTAAGTAAAGAAGAAGCTATTGATTTATTGACAGGATTCTTCAAAGGCGAAAAACTTCAACATATATATAAAGTAATGAATATGGTTGACGACACAAATGAACAAATTGCATATCTAAGGTCATGTATCGTCGGTCTGCTGGTTGATGAATGCTCTAAAGTATTTATCGAACATGAGGAAGAATTATTAAATGGTACATATAACACGCCTCTTATTGACAACATAGAAACTACGGCAAAGACTGCATATGATAATTGCTCGAAAACAGCACAATCCAAGATATATAAATCAAAAGAAGTTCTTGATGTCGAACTCGCCGGTTACAGAATTTTCAGTCACCTTATAGATTGTCTTACAGATGCTGTTATGCGGCCAAATCATGCATACAGTAAACTTGTTCTCAAAAGGATTCCGGAACAATATAATGTAAATGCTAAAACTAATTACGGAAAAATTCAGTGCGTACTTGACTATATATCCGGCATGACAGATGTATATGCATTGGATTTATATAGAAAAATCACAGGAATGAATCTGCCGGCTGTATAAAGACTTCATTATATAATATCAGAAACACTGCAGTGTTCCAAACAGAACATTGCAGTGTTTCTCAAATTTCCTCGCCGTGTTTTTACAATAACTACACTAAGTTCATAAACATATAAACAAAAAAAGACCCGATTCCTAACGGAACCGAGTCTCTTCACTTTCTAAAACGGCGGCTACCTACTCTCCCACTTTTACGCAGTACCATCGGCGTGATTGGGCTTAA
>CASFJQ010000045.1 GCA_949295065.1 uncultured Parabacteroides sp.
TCTACAAATAATAATCGTTAAATTTGCAGTGTACTTTTTAGGGTCAGCGCTCGTAAGGCGCTGACCCTAAAGGGTGAACCCTATAATTGGATGCTTACCCGACTGATAAAAACAAAGGAGTTAGGATAAACATCTTAACTCCTTTGTTTATTCTTACAACATGTCTACAACTCCTTTCCGGGCATAATCAATGTGAATGCCTTATGGACGTTTGCGGTAAAAATTTTCTCTGGCTTTTTCCTGATAAATTTCCATTATAATACCGGTTTGACAATTTCAATCTTCAATCCGAGTGCATCAATGATACGGCAGAATGTACTGATACCTGGATCAACAATCCCTTTTTCTATTCTGGAGATATAGGATTTGTTGGTTCCGATTTTTTCAGCCAGTTCGGACTGGGTCATCTTTTCCTTCTTTCTGGCATCACATATAATTTGTCCCATGCAATAGGCATATGCCTCCTTACGGAAGTCCTCACGTTCAGGTGTTCCCGGCTTGCCGAATTCCGCATCCATGATAGCATCTATGCTGGTCAGGTTTTCATTTTTTGCTTTCATAATACTCCTCCTTTATTTTTAATGCCTTTTCTATTTCAGAAGGCGGTGTCTTCTGTGTCTTTTTCTGAAATCCGTTGAACAGGATTACGATATTTCCGTCATCAAATATGAAGAATACCCGGAAGATGTTACCTCCATATTCAGCACGGATTTCATAGAGTTCTTCACGCAGATACTTTACGAACTTGCTGCTTACCCTTTCCTGTACTTTTAGCATATCAAGAATGTAGTATATCTTGCGGGCTTCCTCTTTTTTGAGAGACGAGATGAAGTCCATGAAATAATTCTTGTAGGCCGATATGGAGCGTTCCTGTTTCAGGATGCAAAGATATTGAAAGTTTACATATCAGGCAACTTTGAAAAGGCGAAAAAATTATTCATTAAGTAGGTGCTCAAAATTATTTTTATAAGAGAAGTTTATCTGAGTTCACTCTTATAGGAGTTGTAAGGAGTTACAGGAAATTAAAGCTCTGCAGGAAGTTAAAAGCCGATAGATTTAAGATTTTAATAGTAATGGCCTTTAACTTCTATTACCCCTTTTAACTCCTATAACTCCATAAGTTATACAACCAAATATAAAAATAATATTGAACATTTAGTTAACAGGAGAGAAACTTCATCAGTAAAACTACAATTTGCTTTTGAATTTATTGTAAATTTGCCCCTAATACCATAAATATATAAACCATATGAGAACACTACACAAATTAGGCCTTTTGGCAATAGGTTTGTTTTTGTCTTTCTCACTTTTTGCAGGAGACAAAACAAGTTTTTTGAAAAAACAGTTTACAACGAACAGTGGATATAAGTTGAATTATCGTGTGCTTTATCCTCTGGATTATGATTCCTCAAAACAATATCCTGTAATTCTTTTCCTTCATGGAGCAGGAGAGAGAGGAACTGACAATGAAGCTCAGCTTGTTCATGGAGGTGATATGTTTGCCTCATATTTGAATCAGCAGAAATATCCGGCTATTATTATCGCTCCGCAATGTCCGCCTGCACCGGACTGGTGGGTTACTTACACACGTCCTTCCGAAGCTGGCGGTAAACGTGTTTTCCCGGCTTCAAATCCTATTACTAAACCGTTGGCTGCCGTTAAGGAGCTTTTGGACAGCTACATTGCAAAAGGTGTTGTCGATACAAAACGTATTTATATTACTGGTTTGTCAATGGGTGCGATAGGAACATTCGATTTGGTTTGCCGTTATCCTAAGGTGTTCGCTGCTGCTACTCCAATTTGTGGAGGTGCTAATTTGGAAAGGTTGGCAAATTTCAAAGGCAATACTGCTTTCAGCATTTATCATGGTGCAGCAGACAGAGTGGTTGATGTGAAATTTTCACGCGATGCTTATGATACTCTTAAGAAGGCTGGTCTGGAAGTACGCTATAAGGAATATCCGGGAGTTGACCATAACAGTTGGGACAATGCTTTTGCCGAACCTGATTTCATATCATGGATGTTCCAGCATAGTTTGAAGTGATATTTCTTGCAATAAAAAATATATATAGACCTACGCTCTCATAGGTCAATATATATATCAAAATGGGGCCGAACCTACGCGAATTTAGGTTCGGCCCTACTCGATTTTTCTTCGGATATATTTTAAAACATTTGCGGTATTATTTTCTGATATGTTTCAGTATCTCAACTTTATTGTCAAACTCAATCTTAATTATCAATATTCCTTTATGTTGTGGTAAATAATAGAATGTCTGCTCCCCGGAAAGAGTTTCACTTTGAATAGCTTTTCCTGAAATATCATAGATATCTATAACCTTGCTACTGCTGCTCGGAGGAAGAACAATTCTGTTTCCTTCAATTCGTATCTTCATAGTTTTTACAGATTCAATGCTTACCGGAGAAGTGACAGGTTCGTTTCCGCTGAATGCGGATATAGGTGACGAACTTATCATCTTCAAAGCAGAGTTTCCGCTTGATTCAATATTGATTTCCGTATTTCCGTTAGCTTTCACAAAGAATGCTTCTCCTGCCGGAATTGAATAATCGCTGCCTATAGAATATGGCTGATATTTCTCTCCGTCATATACATATATATTACCGTCGGTGTTTCCGTTAGTTTTTATGTCGGAAAGTTTTAGTGCAGAAGTGAGAGGATTTCCGCAAAGAATCCATCCGTTGTTTTCTCCTTTTCCGCTTTGGGCGTTATCGGCAGAAATAGTGATTGTATTATTTGATGTCAGTAATAAAGATTCATCTTCTGTTGATGATACATACATATTATTATATGTAGCTCCTTCATCCAAAGCAACCAGATAACCTTTTCCTTTTTCAAACAGAAGTTCGTTGTCGGATTTAATACTTACAACTTCCCAGTTATTGTCGGAAATCCCATTTTGTGCCCGGCTCTCACTGTTGTATTTTCGGACATAGAAATAATTCCCGCTTCCCATTGTAGTTTTATCACCTTGCTGAAGATTTGAACCAACGCAATTACTGTAAACATCAAAAGGGAAAGAAACAAAATACCATTTCCCCTTTTCCGGAAATTCCTTGTGAATAGTCATTTTGTTTGCAGCGAGTTCTCCGCCGTTGATTATTTCAATTTCTCCATCAAGATGTATTTCATTGCATTTTATAGATTCGTCAACGATGGCTTTTCCTTGTATAAGTGCATTCCTGTTTCTCAAAGCCGGAAGGTGGGACCAGTTGCCTTTATTGTTCCAGTTTCCGGTGGAGGTGAAGAGGGTGTGGGATTGGATTTTTCCAGAACCATAAATACTATCTATACAATAGAATCCTTCACTTGGATTATCGCTTTGCGCTATTTCTATTGTGATTTCTTTAGCTGGTAATATGAATGCAAAAAAGCTACCTTTTGTATTACTTGTTGTCTCTTTTCTGAATCCAATACTATAATTATCATAAGGAATCTCAAGAAATACTCTATTTTTATATTCAGATGTCTTGACTGCAGAAACCATCAATTCTTCTCCCATATTTACATTTTGGGCAGCAAATGTGCATAATATTTGAGGATAACCAGTGTAATATGATAAATCTATATCAAAATCATCAAATTGGATTTTATCACCGGGAACTAATTTCAGAGTTCTTCCACCCGAAGCATTTTCTATTCCTGAATCTTTGGTGTCAAAGTAATTCAATGAACCGTTCAGATATTTAAAATTCCAATTGTCAATAGGCGAATCTTTGAAAGTTTGCATAACAAATGTATCTTTCAGCGAGACATTACTACCGCTATTCACAAACTCTCCCCACTTGTCCGGATTATCAATTTGCGCCATCAAAGAACTTGAGCTTAAGAAAAGCATAGCGCATAAAGGAATGTGTTCTATTAATTTCTTCATAGCCATTAGGTTTTATGGTGATACAATTTTCCCAAAGATAGTGTAAAATAAATTGAATGTCAATGATAATAGCTTAAAAAGTTACCACCTAACAGGAAAGTTTATTTTTGCAAGTTTCACAATTTTATTTTTGAATTGATAATCAGTGTTTTTTGGTGATTCAAGACAAATTTGGAAGATTGAGACGATTTCTAAAATCTTTTTTCCAATACAACTTTGTGGAATAATGCCAACAAATCATGAATCACAGCTATTGACTGTTTGTCAGCTGTTTACAAATGTGGTGAAACTTCTCAAAATAAACTGCCAGGTATGTGCCTGAACACTGCAGTGTTCACAAAAAAACACTGCGATGTTTTACGCTGAACACTACGACGTTTTTTTCTGAACATAACTACATTCTGAATACTAGTTGGATATAACTGAAATTTGTATCTTTGCAACATGAAAGAATTTATTATTTCCGAAGCGCAAACAGAAAAGGCTGTTCTGGTCGGGTTGGTTACTCCTTCGCAGAACGAGCAGAAGGTAAAGGAATACCTGGACGAGCTTGCTTTCCTGGCTGATACTGCCGGAGCGCAAGCGGTTAAGCAATTCACCCAGAAGCTGGATTATCCAAATTCTGTGACATTTGTCGGTACCGGTAAATTGCAGGAAATCAAGGAATATGTTATTGAGAACGAGATAGGTTTGGTGATATTCGATGATGAATTGTCGCCTAAGCAGTTGCGTAATATTGAAAAGGAACTTCAGGTTAAGATTCTGGACCGTACAGGTCTGATTCTTGATATTTTCGCCCGTCGTGCACAAACTGCCCACGCTAAAACGCAGGTTGAGTTGGCTCAATATAAATATATGTTGCCGCGATTGACTCGTTTGTGGACTCACTTGGAGCGTCAGCGTGGTGGTGTTGGTATGCGTGGCCCGGGTGAAACTCAGCTCGAAACAGATAAGCGTATAATTCTAGATAAGATTTCCAAACTTAAAAAAGACCTTGTCGATATTGACAAGCAGAAAAGTGTCCAGCGAAAGAACCGCGGTAAAATGGTTCGTGTGGCTTTGGTCGGTTATACCAACGTCGGTAAGTCAACTTTGATGAATCTGCTTAGCAAGAGTGAAGTATTTGCCGAAAACAAGCTGTTTGCTACACTTGATACTACTGTGCGCAAGGTGATAGTTGATAACCTTCCATTCCTGTTGTCGGACACTGTAGGTTTTATCCGTAAATTGCCGACAGAGTTGGTGGAGTCTTTCAAATCAACACTCGATGAGGTGCGCGAGGCAGACCTTCTTGTCCATGTTGTTGATATCTCGCATCCTACATTCGAGGAGCAGATAGAAGTTGTTAATAAAACTCTTTCGGAAATAGACAAGACGGAGAAACCTGTAATTATGGTTTTCAACAAGGTTGATGCGTTCTCCTTTGTTCCGAAAGACGAGGATGATTTGACACCTAAGACAAGGGAAAACATCAGTCTTGATGAATTCAAGCAGACATGGATGGCAAAAATGCAGGATAATTGCATCTTTATTTCCGCAAAAGAGAAACTCAATATCGAAGCATTGAAAACACTGCTTTATGAGAGGGTTAAGGAGATACATATAACACGTTTCCCTTACAACGACTTCTTGTTCCAGCAGTATGATGTTGAGTAAAAAAAGGATAGGTGACAGTACATAAAATCCAGATATTTAAAGTGTATAATAAGACGGGCCGTTGAATATAAAGGCTCGTCTTTTTTTATCTTTTCAATTTATTCCCGCGAGGATGATGTTCAAGTATTTCTTTTCGGATAAACTCACGGTCGATATGTGTATAAATTTCGGTGGTAGTTATATTTTCATGTCCAAGCATTTCCTGTATCGCGCGCAGGTTTGCGCCGCCTTCAAGCAAGTGGGTCGCAAATGAATGTCGGAAAGTATGCGGACTGACGGTCTTGTTGATGCCGGCAAGAGCTACGTGCTGTTTTATAATCAGAAAAACCATTACTCTTGTGAGCTTGCTTCCTCTTCGGTTTAGGAACAGTATATCTTCATTCCCAGGCTTTACTGTTAAAACTCCTCTGTCGGGAAGATACATTTCTATTTCTTTCAGAGCAATGTCGGATATAGGGACAAGACGCTGTTTGCCGCCTTTGCCCTCAACTTTTATGAAACCCTCTCTTGGATAAATATCTGAGAACTTCAGATTGACAAGTTCAGATACGCGTAGTCCGCAACTGTAAAGCACTTCAAGCATGGCACGGTTGCGATGTCCTTCGGGTGTTGACAAATCTATGCTGTCAAGAATAGCGTTGATTTCATTTACGGAAAGCACTTCCGGGAGTTTTGTTCCTATTTTAGGAGATTCAAGCAGCTCAGTCGGGTCGTCCTGAATGTAGTCTTCAAGCAGGAGAAAATGATAGAACGATTTGATTCCGGAAATAATTCTCGCCTGTGAGCGCGGATGAATACCTATGTCATGCAATTCGGCTACGAATTCCTGCAAATCCTCGTATTTTATGTCTTGGATTTTGATTCCTTTATCATCCGCAAAATTTCTCAATTTATCAAGGTCTCTCCAGTAAGCGTCAATCGAATTTGCGGAAAGCGACTTTTCCAATTGCAGATAAATCTTATATTTCGTAAATATATCTTTTTCTTGCCGCATTGTTTGTATATGTCTTTATTAATGTGTCAAATAAATTTCGTATATTTGTGCCAAATTTTTCCTTTTGATGGGAAGTATGTCTGCAAAGGTAATAAATTGGTAACAAAATGAAGAAAATTCAAATCATCAACGGTCCAAATCTTAATTTGCTAGGCAAGCGGGAGCCAACCGTTTATGGAAATACAGCGTTCGATGGTTATCTGGAGAGTCTGCGTGCTCAATACCCTCAGTGTAAAATAGAATATTATCAAAGTAATGTTGAAGGCGAACTTATCAATAAGATACATGAAGTAGGTTTTGATTTAGATGGAATAATATTGAATGCCGGAGCTTACACACATACTTCTATAGCCTTGCATGATGCGATAAAAGCAGTTACGACACCTGTGGTTGAGGTTCATATATCAAATGTGCATGCCCGTGAATCTTTCCGTCATGTATCTATGATTTCCGCTGCTTGCCGTGGAGTTGTTCTTGGCTTTGGTCTTGATTCTTATCGTCTGGCACTTGAGTCGTTTCTGACGGATGATAGGAGGGAAGGAGTCAAGGAGTTAAGGAGTTAAGTAGTGAAGGAGGTATAGGAAGTTAAAAGGAGGTAGATGGAGTTATAGGCCGATAGATATTAGTTGCTATATTCTTTTTTTCTAAACTCTCAACAATATCTTGTTTCTGAAGCCTCGTCAACTCGTCAACTTGTTAACTTGTTAACTCGTCAACTCAAAAACTCAAAAACTCAAAAACTTAAAAACTAAAAATAATATTAATGTTTAATATAGACCACCAGTGCCCCAGCCGGAAAAGGACAGTCACTGTTGGTTATAAACTGAAAAACTTATGTTGAAGCATACTAAAATTGTTGCGACGATTTCTGACATGCGTTGCGAAGTAGAATTTGTTGACGCATTGTATAAGGCAGGTATGAATGTGGCTCGTTTGAATACAGCCCATATGGATGCTGAAGGTTTGAGCCGTGTTGTAAATAATATCCGTACAGTGTCTGACCGAATTGGTATTCTGATGGATACAAAAGGTCCTGAAGTTCGTACAACTGTTACTGTAAACAAGGAACCTATTGCTTTCAAGATTGGTGATATTGTAAAAATTTCAGGAAATCCTGAAATGGAAACTTCTCACGAGCATATCTATGTTTCATATTCAAATTTCGTTCAGGATTTGAGTGTAAATAGTGATATCTTGATTGATGATGGTGATTTGGAATTGCGTGTTATCGAAAAACATGCTGATTATCTTGTATGCGAAGCTCAGAATGAAGCTACTCTTGGAAGCCGCAAGAGTGTAAACGTTCCGGGTGTTAGAATTAATCTTCCTTCATTGACAGAAAAAGACCGCAGAAATATATTGTGGGCTATTGACAATGATTTGGACTTCATCGCACATTCATTCGTTCGTAACAAACAGGATGTTTTGGATATCCAGCGTATTCTTGATGAACATAACAGCCCAATAAAGATTATTGCTAAGATTGAGAACCAGGAAGGTGTTGACAATATCGACGAAATCCTCGAAGCTGCTTATGGTATTATGATTGCTCGTGGTGACTTGGGTATCGAAGTTCCTGCAGAAAAGATTCCTGGTATCCAGCGTGTGTTGATACGTAAGTGCGTTGAGGTTAAGAAACCGGTTATTGTTGCTACTCAGATGTTGCACTCAATGATTAACAATCCTCGTCCAACTCGTGCAGAAGTTACTGATATCGCAAATGCTATTTATTATCGTACAGATGCTTTGATGTTGAGTGGTGAAACAGCTTACGGTAAGTATCCTGTTGAAGCAGTTCAGACAATGGCTAAAGTTGCTAGAGAAGCTGAAAAGACTAAATTGGCTGCTAACGATATCCGTGTTCCAATTGAAGGCAACGACTTGGATGTAACTTCTTATTTGGCAAAACAGGCTGTTAAGTCTTCTTCTAAACTTCACGTTAAGGCTATTATCACTGACAGCTACACTGGACGTACAGCTCGTTATTTGGCTGCGTTCCGCGGAACTTCAACAGTGTTTGCTATTTGCTATAACGAACGTGTAATGCGTATGTTGTCTTTGTCATACGGCGTTTGGGCTGTTCACCAGCCATGGAACGACAGCCGTCGTGGATATTTCTATGATGCGTTGAACCAGTTGATTAATAGCGGACGTATCACTCGCGAAGATATGGTTGCTTATTTGAGCGGTAGCTATGGCGAAGGTGGCGGAACAACATTCCTTGAAATTAACAATGTAGGCAAGGTGTTGAATGCCGGAAAACAGTATCAGTTGCCAACTTTTAAAGACTAAATATATTTAGTAAGTTGACAAGTTGACAAGATGACAAGTTGACAAGTTAACAAGATTTTTAGATAATTTCATGATATTACATGTGTTCTGACCTTGTTAACTTGTATCTGAAGCCTTGTTAACTTTTAAGTTGAGCTTGCGAAACTTAAATTAATAACATTGTATCTGAAACCTTGTCAACTTGTCCCCTTATATAAGCACAGAGGCATAGAGATTTTATCCAATATTTCTCTATGTCTCTGTGTTTGAATTTTATCATTTGAGAATACTTACCTATGGGAAGAGACAGTTATCTTACACATTTGCCGGACAGGGTCGAGGAAGTGTCGATTGACGACTATATTCTTTCTCACTCAGATGAAGAAGGAGAATTGCTTTCAGCTTTGACTCGCGATGCCAACGTGAACCTGCTTCGTCCTCGTATGTTGTCCGGACATTTGCAAGGCAGAATATTGAAAATGTTTTGCCGGATGCTTCGTCCGCAGCGTGTGCTTGAGATAGGAACATATACAGGTTATGCAACTCTCTGCATTGCCGAAGGCTTGGAAGAAGGTGCTTTGGTACATACTTTGGAGATTAACGACGAGATGGAAGATTTCATTATGAAATATGTTGACCGTTCTCCGTATAAAGACAAAATCCGGCTTCATATCGGTGATGCTGTTGAAATAATTCCTTCATTGGGTGAGACATTTGATATGGTGTTTATAGATGCCGACAAGCGTTTGTATTCACAGTATTATGATTTGATATTTCCTATGGTTCGTCCCGGAGGCTTGATTCTGGCAGATAATACACTTTGGGATGGAAAGGTTGTTGAGGAGAAAATATCTCCGTCCGACAAGCAGACAATAGGAATATTGGAATTTAATGATAAAATAAAGAACGACGGGCGAGTAGAGAAAGTAATCCTTCCGCTTCGTGATGGTTTGACTATGATTTGGAAAAAATAAATATTTATGGAAAGTACAAGATTAAATAAAATAGGACGTTTGTTGCAGAAAGAACTGGGCGACATCTTCCTAAAGCAGACAAAGGCTATGCCTGGTGTTCTGGTGTCTGTCAGTGTTGTCCGTGTCAGTCCGGATTTGAGCGTTGCTCGAGCTTATTTGAGCATTTTCCCTTCTGAAAAGGCTGAAGAGTTGTTGTCTGCTATACGTGCAAACACAAAGGCAATCCGTTATGGCCTTGGTCAGCGTGTTCATTTGCAGTTGCGCAAGATTCCTGAATTGACATTCTTTATTGATGATTCTTTGGATTATATTGAGAATATCGATAAACTGTTGAAAAAATAATCATTTGAAAATATCAGTCCTTTGAACTTCTCATTCTATATAGCTCGCAGATATTTGTTTTCCAAGAAATCTCATAACGCAATCAATGTGATTTCTATGGTTTCTGTTTGTGGCGTAGTTGTTGCAACTATTGCTCTCGTGTGTGCTCTTTCTGTCTATAACGGATTCAATGACCTTGTTTCCGGTTTGTTCAGCAATTTCGATCCGGAATTGAAAATCACACCACGCTACGGAAAAGTCTTCGATCCTTCCGACGAGAGAATAAAACAAGTACGCCATCTGAGCAATGTAGCTTTTGCCGGAGAAGTTCTTCAGGATAATGCTTTGGTGAAATATCGCGAGCGACAGGTCGTAGGTGTCGTTGTGAAAGGTGTTGACGAAAGTTTCCACCATTTGACAAATATCGACAGTGTTCTGGTTGACGGCACATTCACCTTGTCTGAGGATGTCGTTAATTATGCGACAATGGGAATTGGCCTGGCTTCCACGTTAGGCATAAATGCAGGCTTTGTTTCTCCTCTTGAAATTTATGCTCCTAAAAGAGAAGAGAAAGTAAATATGTCGAATCCGGCATCATCTTTCCGTGTTGAATATGCTTATATTGCCGGAGTTTATCGGATTAACGAACAGGCTTATGATGAGAATTATATGATTGTTCCCATCGACCTTGTCCGTTCTTTGTTCAATTACGAGAAAGAAATCAGTGCATTGGAGCTGAAGCTGAAAGATTCCGAATTGCTTTCCCAAACTGAAAAAGAAATAGAAGCAATCCTTGGTGATGATTTTGTCGTTGAGAACCGCTTCGAGCAGCAGGAAGATTCCTTCAGGATGATGCAGATTGAGAAATGGGTTACATTCCTGATTCTTTGCTTCATCCTTGCTATTGCATTGTTCAATATCATTGGTTCGCTATCAATGCTAATGATAGAGAAGAAAAACGATGTCCGCACTCTTCGTAATATGGGTGCTTCCGATTCGCAGATACGTAAAATTTTCCTTCTCGAAGGATGGATGATATCGGCATTCGGAGCATTAATAGGCATAGTTATAGGCATTGTTCTTTGCCTTGCCCAGCAATATTTTGGAATAATAAAGCTCGGCGATGCTTCCGGAGCATTCATCATTGACTCTTACCCGGTGCATTTGATGTTGGGCGATGTTCTTGCCGTCCTTGTCACCGTTCTGGTGATAGGCTTTCTGGCAGCCTGGTATCCTGTGAAATACCTAGGCCGCCGACTTACAGCTTAAGCTCTTTTCCTCCGTAGAAGTCCAGAATCTTTGCCCTGAATATAAAGTCATATTTAGCCTGCGCTTCTTCAGCCAGACTCTGGGCATATTTTGTCTTTGCTTCATTAAATTCAAATACAGTGCTTTTTCCTGCGCTATATCTGTTCTCGGCATACTCAAATGCTGTTTTGCTGGCTTCTACTGATTTGCCTGAAGATTCATATTTTGCCTGGGCAGCAGTTGCGTTATAATATGCCTGCTGTATTTCCTTATACAAAGTCTTCTTGGTATTCTCAATAGCCAGTTCCTGGTTCTTTATGGCAATGCGAGAGCTTCTCACACCATTACGCACCTGAAATCTGTTGAACAAAGGAATTGTCAGTGAGAAACCGATTGTTCTTCGTCCGTTCTGATTCAGCTGGTCGCCAAAAGGAATAGAAATATTATCACCAGTGTAATAATGATAATATCCGTTGGTATAGCTTGCTCCTAATGAAAGCTGCGGATAATAATAACTCTTTGCCACATTCAGCATTTTCTTCTGGCTTTCCAGCAAATATTCCTGCTCTTTAATCTGCGGTTTGAATGTAACGGCATGTTCATAAATATTATCCGGCGGAACAATACTGCTCATATATGTTTCTATAGCGTCACTGGTTTGAGGAATAACAATATCGAAATTCTTCTCACTTCTTTCCAGTTCAAGACTTTGGGCAAGATTCAGCAACGCAAGGCTCACATTATTGTCTGCTTCCGTAAGCGAAACTTCGTCTTTTGCCAACTGTGCTTTCATATCATATAATTGCGATACGGGAACTTTTCCGTTCTTGACTAGAGCCTCAGTCTTTTCCACTTGTTCACGGCTCAGATTGACTTGCAGTTCAGCAATATTCTTAATTTCCTTGTTATATAACACCTGAAGATAATAAGAAGCAATGTTGATAGCCAAATCCTCACGTGCCTTATTCAGACTTTCCGTTGCTGCTTTCAGATTAAGTTTCTTAGCTGCGATATCATTCGGAGTTTTCAATCCGTCGAAAATAGGCATACTCAGATTAATTGAAGCCGTAGTATTTGCCGAGTTCTGGTCCACAATGACACCCGTTTTCGAAGGCGAACGTCCGAAGTCGAAGTTCTGATACAAACTAGCATTGACTGACGGCAACCAGCTATGCTTGCTTGTATGCAGTTCCACTTTCTTATTTTCCTTGTCCTGTTCGATTTGTTTCAGAGAAATATTATTCTCAATAGCATATCGGATGCACTCTTCGAGAGTCCAGCTTCCGGCTTTCTCCTGTGCCGCCGCATATTGTGTTCCTATTATGGCTGCTATGCTCAGTAAAAATGATTTATACATCTGGTTTGAGTTTTTAGTTTATGAGTTGTTACTTCTTCTCAACCTCAGCACCTCTGACCTTGTCGCTTTCGTTCAGTCCGCTCTTCACTTCAATCTTTATTCCGTCAGAAAGTCCTGTTGTAATACTTCTCTTTTCAAATACCTGTTCCGGAACTTCCTGAGTAAGAACATATACAAATGAAGAATCGCCTTTGAATTCTACAGTGCTTTCAGGCACAGTCATAACATCGTTTACTTCTTTCAGAACGATTTCTGCATTTGCGCTATATCCTGCTCTGATGAAAGCATCTTCCGGAATCTTTATTGCAGCCTTTATTTCAAACTGTATTGCTCCGTTTTTCTCAACACCTTTTGGTGAAACATATTCCAGACTGGCATCGAACTTGCGGCTTTCCATAGCACCGATTGTAAGAACTATCGGCATATTTTCCTTGATTCTGCCTATATCTGTTTCATCAACGTTTCCTTTGAATATCATATCATTCATGTCGGCAACAGTAGCAATAGTTGTTCCGTCGTTGAAATTGTTTGCTTGGATAACAGAATTACCCACTTTCACCGGAATATCCAGAATCATACCGGTAATCGTACTTCTGATTTGAGTAGTACTTTCCACATTTGAATTCTTGGCAATACCGTCACGTATAATTTCCAATGCGCTCTGTGCATTTGTACGTTCCTCAACAGCTTTCAGGTAATTAGCCTTGCTTGTCTCGAATTCCTCAAGAGCAATAACACCTTTCTTGAACAAATCCTCGTCGCGCTTATATACTTCCTCGATTTGTTTCAGTGAAATCTCGGCAAGATTCACTCTCGATTCGGCACTGTTCAGCTGGACCATTTCCGGAATTACTTTGATTGTGGCAATTATCTCGCCCTGCTTCACCATCTGTCCTGCTTCTTTCTTAAGCTCGGCGATGATTCCCGAAATCTGCGGCTTCACTGCTACCTCATATCTTGGCTCAACATTACCTGTTGCCACTGTTTTTGTCGCAATATCTCCTTTCTCCGGTGTGATAGTTTCATAAACAGTCTTTACCGGCTGAGCTTTCTTCCATAAGAAATAGAATGTTCCGATTACTGCACAGCCAACTGCGCTGAGCAGTATTATACGCATAGTTTTCTTTACTAATCTGTTGGACATATGTTTTGAGTTTTTGAGTTTTTGAGTTTTTGTGTTTTTTAGTTTTTGAGTTTTTGAGTTGACAAGTTGACGAGTTAACAAGTTGACAAGTTGACAAGTTAACAAGGAATTAGTATACTTAACTACTTAACTCCTTGACTCCTCAACTCCTTCCCCCTCATTCCTCCCTAATCGCATCAATCGCCTTAATCTGCATCGCCCTCCATGCCGGAATAAGCCCGGCAAGCAAGCCGCAGAAAAGGAGAATAACAGTTGCGGCAACGGCAACCTGGATACTCACGCCCGGATTCACCAGCGGACTGTCTTCTCCTGTCGGATTCTGAGCAATTAATATCTTGTCGAGGAAATCCAGGATAAATACGCCGCAACTCAGACCAATCAACCCCGCCATAGCAGTGATAAGCAAACTTTCGCTCATTACCTGCGAGATGATATTCCAAGGCTTTGCTCCCAAAGCACGGCGCACCCCGATTTCCCTTGTTCTTTCCTTTACTGTCACCATCATGATGTTACTGACTCCGATAACACCAGCAAGCAGCGTTCCTATGCCGACTATCCATATCAGAATGTCGATGCCGAGAAACAGATTCTGGAACGTCTCGAATTGTTCCGCCACGTTCACCACACCGATAGCCTGCGGGTCAGTTGGCGATATTTCATTCTGTTGTTTTATCACAGTCTTTATTTCTTCAACCAAATCATTCATCTTTACACCGGGCGAAGCCAGCACACAAAGTAAATGAATTATATCTCCCTGATTAAGCGTCTGCTGCATCGTGTTGAACGGGAGGAAAACCGTTTCCGAAGCTCGTCCGCCGATATTTACTTTCGAAGCTTTTTGGTCTGTTACACCAATCACCTGATAATAAATACCATTCACACGTATATATTTGCCGCACGAATTTGCACCTTTGAAAAGTACTTCATTCACCTTACTTCCTATAAGGCAAACCTTTCTTTTCTCTTTTAAATCTATTTTGTTCAGAAATCTTCCATATGAAAGTTTCTGATTCTCTATCTTGAAATAATCGTCGGTCACACCTTTTACGTTGAATGTTCCCGTCATCTGTCCGTAAACGATATTCTTTTCGTTCTGTGAGCCCCACAGGATAGGAGAGATTGCTTCCACGCCATGTATTTCCCTTACATTATCTACATCCCTGTTGCGCATATTCCAAGTTCGTCCTTTATTGAATCCTTTATATGATTCGGATGTTCTGTCAGAAAAGAAGAACACGGAATTTGTGGCAAATCCGTCAACCGACTTATAGATCGCGTTCTTTATACCGTTGCCCGAACCTAATAATATGACGAGCATCAGAATTCCCCAGAACACGCCGAAACATGTCAGCAGGCTCCTTGTCTTATTTCGGGTTATTGTAACCCATATTTCTATCCATCTGTCCAGGTCGAACATTTGTTTGAGTTTTTAAGTTTATAAGTTTGTTAGTTGACGAGTTGACAAGGCTACAGATACAAGGAAGCCTCCTTGTTCGCTTGCCAACTTGTTTCCTCGTCTCTATATATTCACTCTGCTCTCATCGCTTCTACTGCTGGAATCTTCACAGCCTTTCGTGCCGGGAAATAACCGGCAAGCACTCCGGCAACAATAATCAGTATAGTTGATGAAATTGCAATACTTATATTAACTGTCGGGTCACGGAATGTCGAAACATTTCCTCCCACGGTATTACTGCTTTCCACAGCACTTTGTGCTGCCTGTGCCGTTTCCATACCATAATTTATCATCTCCGTTAGCCCGATTCCCATAATCATGCCTATGTATCCGAACACGGCGGTAACCATAATTGATTCCGTGATTATAAGCATAAGTATAGATGATGGTTTTGCACCGATAGCCTTTCTGATACCGAACTCCTTCGTGCGTTCTCTCACCGTGATAAGCATAATATTGCTTACGCCCACAATTCCTGCCATCAAAGTTCCGATACCGATAATCCATATAAACAGGTTGATTCCCGCCATCATGGTGTTGAACGAACGGAACTCGCTTCCCAGGTTCCACATACCAATGGCATTCTCATCCGTCGGGTCGAACTGATGGCGCCTTGCCATCCATCCTCTGAACTTTTCCTCAAAGGCATCATTCTCTGCTTCGGTGTTAACTCCTTTAAGAGTGAAGTTTAACGAGCCGAATCCATATCCTTTATTATATAGTTGCTGAGCTACCGAAAAAGGAATATAAGCAGGAGAGTTGTTACTGTTATTTTCATCTTCGTATGTTCCAACAACCTGAAACATAAAACTACCGCATCTCACATATTCGCCCAAAGCATTTTTGCCTCTGAACAGTACTTCAGCCATACGCGGACTCAGCACAATCACCTTTCTCATCATCCTTATGTCTGCCTCGTTGATGAACCTGCCGTTCTCTGCCTTTACATTAATATAATTGATAATGGCGTGGTCCGGCATAACGCCTTCGGTCTGCCCGGTGAAATATTCCTTGTTATATGTAATGGTGTCGGAATGATTAATCGACGCCGAGCAATATTCCACTTCCTTGAAATCCCTCTTCAGGTCGTCCAGGTCATTTTGGCGGAAACTGATTGCCCGGTTTGTCGGCATTCCCTGCCACGGCTTTGTCGTATAGCGAGTCCACACATTTACATAGTTCATGGAAATGTTGCGGAAATTATATATGATACCGTTCTTTAGTCCGTTTCCTGCCGCCAGCAAAACTATAAGCATGAAAATTCCCCACGAGACGGAAAATCCCGTAAGGAAAGTACGCAGCTTGTTTCGCTTTATGGTACTCCAGATTTCGCGGAAGTTGTCTAAGTCGAACATTGTTTTAAGTTTATAAGTTTTTGAGTTTTTGAGTTTATGAGTTTTTTAGTTGACGAGTTGACAAGTTAACAAGTTGACAAGTTAACAAGGAATTAGTCTACTTAACTACTTAACTCCTTGACTACTTAACTCCTTACCTCCTTACCTCCTTAACTCCTTCTCCCCTCAACTCCTCGTCAACTCGTCCCCTCGTTCCCTCGTCCCCTAAATTATTACTCCATCCTTCACCCTAATAATCCTGTCCGTCGCATCCGCCACCGACTGCTCGTGGGTGACAATCACCATCGTCATCCCGTCCAGATTCACTTTGCGGAGCAAATCCATCACTTCCACTGTGGTTTTGCTGTCCAATGCGCCGGTAGGCTCATCGGCAAGGATAACCTTCGGTTTGGCAATCAGCGCACGAGCGATAGCCACACGCTGTTTCTGACCTCCGGACATCTCGTTAGGCATATGATGAGCCCAATCCTTCAGTCCCACCATATCCAGATACTCCAAAGCAAGCTCATTGCGTTTCCTGCGGCTCACACCCTGGTAATACAGAGGCAAAGCCACATTCTCCATAGCATTCTTGAAAGATATAAGATTGAACGACTGGAAGATAAAACCAATCGTGCGGTTGCGGATTTCTGCAGCCTTGCTCTCGCTCAGATTGCGGATAAGCTGGCCGTTCAAAGTGTATATGCCGGAATCGTAGGTATCCAATATTCCCAATATGTTTAATAATGTGGATTTTCCCGAACCGGATGCTCCCATGATTGAAACCATTTCTCCCTTATCAATATCCAAATCCACTCCTTTCAAAACATGCAGCGGCGCGCCGTTGTGATATGTTTTGTTTATCCCTTCCAGATGAATCATAGGTGTTTTTCAAATTGTTTGATATATGTTTGCAAAGATATAACTTAAATAATATGACGTATGCATTTTGATAGTTTTTTTAGGTATAATGTCATTACTGTCCACTAAAAATCGCAAATAGTTCTTTGAAATAATTGAATTACAGTTTATTAGAAGAGATTTTCTTGCGCAACGATTTGAAATCATAACT
>CASFJQ010000046.1 GCA_949295065.1 uncultured Parabacteroides sp.
TTGAACCAAACACGCAATTTATTGACAAACTTTTCAAAGAACTCATTTTATTTACTGCCAGAGCCGCTTAGGCTGGGCTAATTTTTAACGAACTATTGTCTTAATAAATCAAGACAAACATAAATTTTATGCTAATATTGTATGCATAACTTAGATGTACTCACCACCTACCTAGCCCCATCCCAATACACTGAATCAGGATTATCTTCCATCCTTTTTATCAAACAACGTGACAATTCCGTATTAATAGAAGAATAAACGACGTAAGAACCAACATTGCAAAATCCTTCTGTATACTTTGATGACAAGGATATACTTCTTTCATTTTGCCATACATGAAGCATCTCGTGCGCAAGCACACCGGCAAATTGAATTTTAGGCAGATAATCAAAAAGATAGATACGATGAGAAAAATGTTTGAAAAATAGTCCCATCGTTTTCAACGTATGTGTCAATCCGGGTTGAGATAAGTTTATATGTCTAGAGCCAGACAATTTGGACATTTCAGTTGGAGAAACCAACCGAATCGGTATATCTTTAGGAATATCCGAAATACCATGAGAGGCAAGTATCGAACGCACACGTGTTTCAACCCATGCAATATGTTCTGGAAGACGGACTACGGAAGGAAGACAATAGGCACACAAACATCGCCCATCCGTCAAATGAGTATCAGCAGGTCTAACAAATCGTCCGCAAGAAGAGCAATGTTCTTTTTTGTGGTCAGCGCATATCGTTTGCCCCCAAGCGTCAATCAAATATCGGCCGATTATATCCGTATTACATATCGAACATTTCATGGCATGCTAAAATTTAGATTCACAATCCGGCATGACATAAAAAAAGCGTGGAATCATCCCTTGTCCATTCCACGAACTGAGGCTCTCGCATTGCCTATTGTAGTCGAACAGACAACGTCAGAGCCCACGCCGATATGATATATACTTCTTAAGCCTTAGGCATACCTATAGCACAATATTTCATACCTTTATAGATACGATTTATGCTTACACGATACACCATTGACCGTATAATCACACCCTGGGCATCTACCGTTGCTATGTTCAAGACTACAAAACCGTAATTTGCGAGATTCCAGTTCGTCAAGAACAAAGCGTCAAGTAAACGCCTTTCATATGTCGGGATTCTTTCTTTTCCCCACCCTATGCCCACAACGTACAATTACATACATTAAATAAATGTCACGCTGTTCGGCGCAGGTCTCATCTCCTAACCTATATTACATTTCTATATTACATTTGAAAAGTTCGTCTAACTTCCAAACTATTAGGTTGAGATTTGAAGAATCCTCTTGCAAAAATATACAATTATTTAAAAATCTCAAATTATTGTATCAAAAATCACATATGACTATAAAAAATAATTTAAAAGGGGTCTCTGATACAACATTCATATTAGCATACGATTTTTCCTTTTACCTACATTTCATCAATACACCCTTTTTACAAAATGTCAAAACTATCATTTTGTAAATCCAACCCATCTGAGAATGCGATATTTCAGTGAGAATCACGAAAAATCCAAACTGTTGGCAGTCTCGTGAAGTTAAGAAAATACAATGTGGCAGCAATTTCTGGTTTTTGGTTTCTACAAGTATAAACCATTGCAACGATTTTCCGATTTGATTGTATTAATGTCAAAATTTTATATCAACGCATACCATAATGTCATTTCAAAAATGAATGAATATTTTTACCTTCCTGAAAGCAAAAAGCCGTTTTAATGAATGTTTTGTTATAAAAAACAGACTTCCGGACATAAAAATCCAAGTTGTTAAAAAAATGATTGCAATGGTTCGGGGAAATGATTGTGAAGAGTTGGCGAAATCATTGCAATGACTCAAGTAAACGATTGCAATCTTTTTCCGAAATCATTGAGATGATTTTCTGAAATGATAAAAATAAGGCATTGAAATTTATATTTTTCTATGTTTTAGCCAAAATATGCAGTCAGGAAAAACCTGGAAATATCAACAAAAAGTCATAATCAAGCCCATTTCTATGGATATTTGTTTTTACAGAAAAGTTATTGCAAAAGCCATCCGGGCTTATTTGCAATGCGTTGGTTAAAGACATTTCAAAACAAGCAATCAAGCTTTTTCCGGAATGTCAATACCTACCACAG
Source organism: uncultured Parabacteroides sp. (assembly GCA_949295065.1). Taxonomy (GTDB): domain Bacteria; phylum Bacteroidota; class Bacteroidia; order Bacteroidales; family Tannerellaceae; genus Parabacteroides. The sequence continues at coordinate 2,146 of CASFJQ010000046.1, forward strand.
GACGGATAATTTTCAGGATAAATCTAAATACTACAAAAAATAGCATACGAGATGATATAAACTGTCATCTTCATATGCTATTTTATTTTCAGGGACATTTGTAGTCCTATTATAGTTGACGAGAGGACAAGTGAACAAGTTGACAAGAATGAGATTAAACTAATCTGCTACTTTACTTCTTGACTACTCAACTCCTTTACTCTTCCCAATTAATATGCCTTAGCAAACAACACACGGCGTGCTGAAGGTTTGCCAGTCACCATACACTTACCCGGAGTTGTGTCGCCATCCAAAGGAATACAACGGATTGTAGCCTTAGTGTCGTTCTTAACCTGTTCTTCAGTTTCAGGAGTTCCATCCCAGTGAGCCATGATGAAGTAGCCCTGTTCGATTTTTTCCTTGAATTCATCGTAAGTATCAACAGTGATAGTACGCTGTTCGCGGTTCTTCAATGCTTTCTGGAAAATATTCTTCTGGATTTCTTCCAACAGATTCTGAACATAAGTTTCGATGCCGTCGCAAGTTACAGTTTCTTTTTCAAGAGTGTCACGGCGCATAACTTCGATTGTATTGTTTTCCAAATCACGTCCACCCATAGCAAGACGAACAGGAACACCTTTCAATTCATAGTTAGCAAATTTCCATCCCGGTTTGCGGTTGTCAGCATCGTCGAACTTAACAGAAATACCAAGTTTCTTCAAGTTAGCCACGATAACATCAACTTTCTCACGAATCTGATTCAACTGTTCTTCGCTGCGGTAGATAGGAATAATAACAACCTGGATTGGAGCCAAATGAGGAGGCAACACCAAACCATTGTCGTCAGAGTGAGACATGATAAGAGCACCGATAAGACGAGTTGAAACGCCCCATGAAGTTGCCCATGCATAGTCTGTCTTTCCTTCTTTGTCGATGAAAGTCACATCGAAAGCCTTACCGAAGTTCTGGCCAAGGAAGTGAGATGTACCAGCCTGCAGAGCTTTTCCGTCCTGCATCATTGCTTCGATAGTGTATGTATCCAAAGCACCGGCAAATCTTTCACTTGCTGTTTTCACACCTTTGATAACAGGCACAGCCATATAGTTTTCAGCAAAGTCAGCATATACATCCTGCATTTTCTTTGCTTCGATTTCAGCTTCTTCGCGAGTAGCGTGAGCTGTGTGTCCTTCCTGCCACAAGAATTCTGCTGTACGCAAGAACAAACGAGTACGCATTTCCCAGCGCATAACATTTGCCCACTGGTTGCACAGGATTGGAAGGTCACGATATGACTGAATCCAATTGCGATATGTATTCCAAATAATAGTTTCTGATGTAGGACGGATAATCAATTCTTCCTCCAATTTAGCTGCCGGGTCAACAACAACGCCGTCGCCTTCGCTATTAGTCTTCAAGCGATAGTGAGTTACAACAGCACATTCTTTAGCGAAACCTTCAACGTGTTCTGCCTCACGGCTAAGGAAAGATTTCGGAATCAAAAGAGGAAAATATGCATTAACATGACCAGTTTCCTTGAATTTATCATCCAGGATACGCTGCATCTTTTCCCAAATAGCATATCCATAAGGTTTGATAACCATACATCCGCGAACTGCTGAGTTTTCTGCTAAATCCGCTTTAATTACCAAATCCTGATACCACTGCGAGTAGTTTACACTTCTCGGTGTCAGTTCTTTCAGCTCTTTTGCCATATTTTAATATTTTGTATTGAATTGTTCTTTGTCTAAGCCCGGCAACTGTCATTTTGTACAATATAATATTTGTCAAACGGAGCCACAGGGCTATTTCCTTTTACAAAGCGCAAAGATACAAAAGAAATCCTAATTGACGAGTTTCTTTCCTATATTTATCCGGTTAGCATAAATTGTTCACGCATCGGCAGCAATAAACAAGCTCTAACAATTAATATGTTTATTTTGGAAGTTTATCTCAAATAATAGGACGATATTTGCATATGTCTTGTGAATACAGACGTTGAGACATTCAAGCCCAAAAAATAACATTAAATTAAAGTTATAGTATGATACTAGAATCTCTGAAAAACGCCGGACGCATTGAAAAATTGCATCCTTTATTCAAAAAGGCTTTTGAATATATACAAAACACGGATTTCGCTACAATTGAAGACGGAATCTATGAGATTGACGGCAAAAACATAACTGCCAGCATTCAGCACATCAACTGCAAGGATAAAGCTGATGCCACAATCGAAACTCATAATAAATATATCGACATTCAATTCCCGATTCTTGGTGTGGAAGAAATCGGCTGGAAATCCGGATACGAACTGATGGAAGTTTCAACGCCATACGACGAGAACAAGGACATCACTTTCTTCGTTGACAAACCTACGACTTTCTTCAAAATTTATCCCGGTGAATTTACTGTTTTCTTTCCGGAAGACGGACACGCTCCTGGCGTTGGTCAGGGACTGATAAGAAAAGTTGTGGTGAAGGTGATTTCTGATTACAAAGAATGATATTCAGTTGACGAGTTGACGATATACAAGTTGACAAGGCTTGGAACTTATTCCCTTGTCTTCTTGTCAACTCGTATCTCGTCCCCTAATTATATATATTATGGAAAACACAAAAAGAAGAAAATTCATCAAACAATCAATCATGACCGGAGCTGCTGCTCTTACTGCTCCCGGTTTGCTGGGCTGCAATCAGCCAGAGGAAAAGAACATTTCCGGACAAATAGAAAATCGCCTGATTGTGCCTAAAAAGGCGGGATTGCAGATTACAGGAACTTTCCTGGACGAGATTTCGCACGATATTCCTCACCAGAACTGGGGCGAGGCTGAATGGGACAAAGATTTCCAATATATGAAGGCAATCGGCATCGACACGGTGATTATGATTCGTTCCGGTTATCGCAAATTCATAACTTATCCCTCAAAATATCTTATTAGCAAAGGTTGTTATATGCCTTCGATGGATTTGCTGGACATGTATCTCAGACTTGCCGACAAGTATAATATGAAATTCTATTTCGGATTATATGATTCCGGACATTATTGGGACACCGGTGATTTGTCATATGAAATCGAAGACAACAAATTTGTCATTGATGAAGTTTGGGAAAACTATGGTTCGAAACACAAGAGCTTCGGAGGATGGTATATAAGCGGTGAAATTAGCCGTGCCACTAAAGGTGCGATTTATGCTTTCCACCAGATGGGAAAACAATGCAAGGATGTTTCCGGCGGTTTGCCTACTTTCATCTCTCCTTGGATTGACGGCAAAAAGGCAGTGATGGCAAGTGAAGGGAAACTGACTAAGGCTGACGCCGTTTCCGTACAGGAGCATGAGAAAGAATGGAACGAGATTTTCGACGGCATTCACGATGTTGTTGATGCTTGTGCTTTCCAGGACGGACATATCGATTATGACGAGCTGGACGCTTTCTTTGAAGTGAACAAGAAACTTGCTGACAAATACGGAATGGAATGCTGGACTAATGCCGAGACTTTCGACCGTGATATGCCGATTAAGTTCTTCCCTATCAAATTCGACAAGCTAAGGATGAAACTTGAGGCTGCCAAGCGTGCCGGATACAAGAAGGCTATAACTTTTGAATTTTCCCATTTCATGAGTCCGCAATCTGCATATTTGCAAGCCGGACATTTGTATGACAGATACAAGGAATATTTTGAAATTTAGAATTCTCTCTGATAGAAATTCAATTTATATATAAAGGGAAGTAAGTTCAGATACATCTATATATATTTGGAAATATATACGGCCCCGCGTCCGCTTACTTCTATATATATATTCAGAAATATATACGGATGTATTTTTTGTTAAGTTGACGAGGCTTCTGAGACAATTTGACAAAGGAAAATTGAGCTTGCTAAATCTGATTTTAATCCCGATTTTATACATAACGACTCTTCAAATGAAAGCTGCCGACGTTTCCGGAAAAACGTCGGCAGCTTTCATGTTAAACATAGGCATCTTTTTTCCGCTCAGTCAATACAGAACTTATAAAGCTCTGCCATTGTCTTGTTATAATCATTCTGGAGCTGCAAAAAATTCTGCATACTCTGATAAAGAGTTGTGATATTCACAAAATATTCAATCATTGAAATCTGTCCGCTTTGGATTGCCTTGTTCAGAAGAGAAATATTGTTCTGACGGCTCAGGATATTTGAATATTCGTCGATAGATTTTTTCAGCTCGCCAGCCTTGTTCCATAGCTGACGCAAATTTGCCTCAGTTGTTTCAGATACGTTGTCGAGCATATTGTCGGCATAGAATCGTTCTGCCTTTGCCTGCTGCACTTTGTGGCGATTGGAAAACAAAGGAATTGAGATGCCGACCAGCACACCATTGTAGCGGCTGCCTCCGCTTGACGGATTCATTCTGTAGCCAAGAGTAAGCTCCGGAAGCCACTGTTGTTTGCTTACGGAAATCTTTCTGTTTGCAGCAATCTGCTCCTGGCGGAGAGCCTGCAACTCAGGCAACTCGCCCATTGCTTCGGCGCAGAAAGACTGGAAGTCGGTTGGATAAGTTTCATTGCTGATATACACAGTGTCACTGACGCTCAAGCTCTGTCCGCCATTCAAGGCTGCAAGTTCCTCGAGTTTGGCAACTCGGGCAGCTTCGTTCTGTCTGAATTCATTGCGGACATTCAACAGCTCAAGTTCAATCTTGTTGGTCTCAATAATATTTGCATCTCCTTTCTCTAGTCGTGATTCATAAAATCGGCTCAAATCCTCGGCATTTGAAAGACGCAGCTGAAGAAGATTGCGCACCTGGTTGAGATAAACCAAATCCAGATAGACTTGTTTTGCCTGAAGCAATATTTGCTGACGTAAAACAGCGTGCTGGAAGTCATAAGTTGTATAGCGCACTTTGTTAAGTTTTCCTCTCTGCACATATAAAGATGGGAAATCAAAAGCCTGGCTTGCGATGAATTCTCCGGTGAATCCCATTCCCGGCTTGTTTCCCCACAAATGTGAGTAAGTGACTGTCGGGTCCGGAAGATTGTTTTCCGAAGCCGACTGCAGTTTCAATGAATTTGTCTCAGCCTCGCCTGCCTGCAAAGCTTTGTTGTTTTGCTTCACCATCTCAAGGACTTCCTGCAATCCGGATTGCTGTGCGAAGGAAAATGGTGCAAGCGCCAATAATGATATTATGATTATGAAATGTTTCATTTTCCTGAGTTATTTAATTTTTCCGACTTATGAGCCGACAATTCTCTGTAAACAATAGGAATGATGAATCCGTTGAGGAAAGTTGACGAAAGCAATCCGCCAAGAATCACCGTTGCCATCGGACTCTGGATTTCGTTGCCTGGCAAATCTCCGTTCAAAGCAAGAGGAATCAATGCAAGCGCAGAACTCAAAGCCGTCATCAGAATAGGATTCAATCTGTCCAGCGAGCCATGAACCACAGCCTTGTCCAAAGCCATTCCTTCGGAGCGCAGCTGCTTGTAGTGGCTGATAAGAAGCATTCCGTTTCTGGTTGCAATACCGAAGAGTGAAATGAAGCCGATAATGGCAGGAATACTTATCTCGCCCGATGTGAGTCGCAATATTATCACACCACCAATCAGAGCCAGCGGCAAATTCAGAAGAACAACGCAGCTCTCGCGCGCATCCTTGAATTCGTTGAACAAAAGAAGGAATATGACAAGAATAGACATGAATGAAGTAAGCAGCAAAGTGCGGCTTGCAGCCTGTTCACTCTCGAACTGTCCGCCATATTCGATATGATAGCCTTCCGGCAACTGGATATTCTCGTCCACAGCTTTCTGGATATCGTTTACAACTCCTCGCAAATCGCGTCCGGCAACATTGGCACTGATAACAATTTTGCGCTGCACATTCTCTCTGTTGATTGTGTTCGGTCCGGCAGCCGAGCGGACTTCAGCCACATAGCTGAGCGGCACCTTCACACCATTTGCATCAATCATCAGATTGCGGATATCATCCATAGTTGCACGGCTTTCGTTGGAAGTCTTCACTGTCAGGTCAAAACTCTTTCCTTCGTCATAAACCTGGCTCACAGCTTCGCCGCCGAGCATCACATTCACATATTCGCCGAACTCAGGCAGAGGAATTCCATATTTAGCCAGCATCTCGCGCTTTGGAGTGATAGTAAGCTGAGGACGTTCAATCTGCTGCTCCACTTTCAAGTCCACAAGACCTTCGATGCCGCTGATTTGTGATTTAATCTGATTGCCGATGGCAAACATTCTGTTCAAATCCGTACCGAACAGCTTGATTGCAATATTTGCTTCTGTTCCTGAAAGCATGGCGTCGATTCGGTGAGAAATTGGCTGGCCTATTTCGATATTTGCCCCGCTGATTGTGGACAATTTCTTGCGGACATCCTCAGTCACCTCGTCCCTGCTTCTGTCGGAAAGTTCAAATGGTGCTTCAATTTCGCTGACATTCACACCAAGAGCGTGCTCGTCAAGTTCCGCACGTCCTGTCTTTCTTGCCACAGTCTGGATTTCCGGAACCTGAAGCAGCAATTCTTCCGCTCTGCGTCCGATTTTGTCGGATTCTTCCAATGAAATACCAGGTAATGTGCTGACATTGATTGTGAACGAACCTTCGTTGAACGGAGGAAGGAAGCTGCGTCCCAAAGTAAAGAATATACCCAAAGATGCGATAAACATCACAACAGTGGCAGCTATCACTCCTTTCTTATGATTCAAAGCCGAAGTCAGTGCTTTCTCATATACATTATGGAGCTTTCTTGCCAGCCAAGCATCTTTCTCCGGAGCCTTATCCTTGTCAGAAGTATTGTTAAGCAGATAACTGCAAAGCACCGGTGTAAGAGTAAGTGCTACAACAGTTGAAGCAAACAAAGCCACGATAAAGGCAATGCCAAGCGGCACAAGCATTCGTCCTTCCATTCCTGTAAGGAAAAACAACGGAACGAAGCTGACAACAATAATAAGAGTAGAATTCAATATCGGCATTCTCACCTCGCGTGATGCTTCAAACACCACGTCAAGAATATCTTTCCTCTCGCCTTCCGGCAACAGCTTGTTCTGTCTTATTCGCTTATATACATTCTCAACGTCAACAATTGCATCGTCCACAAGCGAACCGATGGCAATTGCCATACCGCCCAAACTCATAGTATTTATGGTCAGTCCCATAAAGTGCAAAGTCAATATTGAGACCAAAAGAGACAAAGGCAGCGCCACAAGTGAAATCACCGTTGTGCGCACATTCATAAGGAACAGGAAGAGCACAATCACAACGAAAATACTTCCTTCGAAAAGGCTGCTCTTCACATTGTCGATTGAGCTGTTGATGAATCTGCTCTGACGGAAAATATCAGTTGAAATATGAACGTCGGCAGGAAGACTCTTCTGCAAATCTTCAACAATGGCATCGAGTTTTTCTGTCAATTCCAATGTACTTGTATTAGGCTGCTTTGTAACAGTGACAAGCACGGCAGGCTTAGTTCTTTCTGATGCCAGACCAAGTTTCGGACTTTTGCCGCCAATTTTCACAGTTGCTATATCCTGCAAAAGGACAGGAATATTTCCGGGCAGAGTCTTTACCACACCTTTTGCTATCTCGTCTGCCTTCGATGTTGAGAGAACACCGCGGATAATATATTCATTGCTGAATTCATAGAGCACACCACCATTGGCATTCTGGTTCATATTTCGGCAAACGGCAAGCACTTCGTCCAAACCAACACCATAATGCTTCATCCTTGCCGGGTCGAGCAGAACCTGATATTCCTTGATATCACCGCCGATAACGGCAACCTGAGCCACACCGCCGGTTGAAAGCAGACGCGGGCGGATTGTCCAGTCCGCCATTGTTCTCACATCAAGCAGTGAAGTTGTGTCGGATGTCACACCCAGAATCATCATTTCACCCAAGATGGAAGATTGCGGTCCCAATGTAGGCTTTCCTACATACGAAGGCAAACTCTCACTTACGATGGCAAGTTTCTCCGACACAATCTGTCGTGCCAGATATATATCAGTTCCCCAATCGAACTCAACCCAGACAACAGAGAATCCTGTAGTTGATGATGAGCGTACACGGCGAACGTCTGTCGCACCATTGACTGCAGTTTCCACCGGGAAAGTCACAATTCGCTCTACTTCTTCCGGAGCCATTCCATTTGCCTCGGTCATAATCACAACCGTTGGCGCGTTCAAATCCGGGAACACATCCACATCTGTATGAAAGGCAGTGTATGTTCCGCCAATCATCAGCAGCAAGGCACATATAAGCACAAGCAGACGGTTGTGGAGTGAATAATGTATAATCTTGTTCAACATAATTTCCTCCTTTCCCTATTAATGACTGTGTGAATGTGCAGGAATAGCATTTGAAGCAGAAGAAAGCTTTATCTGATAAGCTCCGTTCACCACAACTTCGTCTCCTTCGTTAAGACCGGAAATGATGCGGACTCTTTCGCCATTGTCTGCTCCGATTGAAACTTCCTGTTTCTTATAAGCTTCATCGTGAACTTTCAGATAGACGAAATACAAGCCTTGTTCTTCAATCAATGACTGACGTGGAACTGAAATCACTCCTGCCACCGGAGATGTCATAAGATATATATCAACAAATGAGCCAGGAATAACTGTTCCTTTGTTGTCGAACTCGAATGTCACAGGAATATAGAATGAATTGCTGTCTGATGACTTTCCATAACCAAGCAAGCGGCCGCCAAGTTCTTCCAGCTTATACAGTTTGTCGTCATATGGAGTCTTGAAATTTGCCGACTTAATCAGAGGAAGAGAAGAATAATATTTCTCCGAAACATCAGCCTTGAGCTGAAGTCTGCGAGTCTGTGAAATTGTAGCCAAAGGCTGGCCCACTGTCACATAATCTCCTTCCTTCACCATGATATTCTTCAGATAACCTGAAATAGGCGAAACTACTGAAACACCGCCGGCAGCCTGTTTTCCGTCGATTGCGTCATAAGCAATCTTGGCATTCTCATAATTCAGCTTTGCCTGCTCGAAATCCTTAGCTGAAACAATCTTGTCGCCTATCAAGCCTTTCATTCTCTCGTATTCTTTCTTGGCTTTCTCATAATTATGTCTGACACGCGCTGCCACATCTCCGTCAGATAAAGAATTTGATACGAGAGAAAGCACGCTCTGCCCTTTCTGAACCATTGTTCCGTCGATAAAAGGCAATTTTCCCAGTGTCACAACGCCGGGCACAGTAGCAATCAATGTAGATTCAGTGCCCTGTGCAGCCATCACCTTTCCTGCAGTCTTGATTACTTCCACGAAATCAGATTTGGCAACAACTTCAGTTTTCAGACCTGCGGCTTCAGCCTTTGCTTTGCTGAAACTTATTTCATCGTCGTGAGCGTGAGATTCTGCAGCTTCGCCATGTTCGTGCTCATGGTCGTGTCCTTCATGTTCATGTTCATGCTCATGATCGTGAGCCTCATGTTCGTGGTCATGGCCTTCATGCTCATGATCGTGATGTTCTTCAGTCAGATGTTCGTGCTCATGTTCGTGATTAGAGTTTTTGTTTTCCGCACACGAAAACAACAGATACGATAACAGTATCCATGATAAGTATATTTTCTTCATTTTGTTTTGCTTTGATAATAAAATACCCGAAGTCCGGCACACGCCGCCAGACCTCAAAGTCGATAAGTTTTTATTGAAATATTAACCAACTCAACAGCAGTCCGCCAAAATCAATATCAGCATTGCGGACCGGAAATCAAAGCAGGAGGAGCACGAAGTCCCGATATTCTGATTATCCAAGAATCATAAAGGGACTCGACATAGAAAGCCTTTCCCAAATCAAAAGTAAGACAAGGGACAATAAGGCTGAAAGGATTGATATAATTAAACAATACCAGGAGCGGTATCAAATAAAGGTCGGAAACAGCATGATATTCCAAAGCCGGAGACAAAGCCTGATTATGTCCCACACAGCCACAATCGTGATGCTCGGATTCTTCGGGAAGAGATTCTTCTGCAGTATCGCCTGCAATCCAGTGATAGCATGGCATACCATTTTCATGATGATGGTGTGGCACAATCACCGACAACAGCAGCAATATGCTGGCAAGCAAACTTATATATACTGCAATTTGTTCTCTTCTCATGATAATCTATTAAGATGCACATTGGCGTGCACACGCACATTCGGCGCAAATATAGTAAAAGACGAGTGTATGTCAAAATAATAATCTAGTTTTTGATAAACACTAGCTTTTACATTTAGTTAACGAGTTGACAAGAAAACAAGTTGACAAGGATAAAGCAAAGTAAAAATTATTTAACCTTGTCAACTTGTCTCTGAAACCTCGTCCACTTTATCATATTCCTCCTCCTTCATCAGGATTAATCTGGTCGTTAATAGTCTTAGGACGAAGAATATTTATGTCGCCTTTCTTCTTATACTTGATTCCGTCCGAGCCTTCAGCTTCTATAACATAGAAATAGACACCGGGCGAAACATATTTTCCACCTTTCTTTCCGTCCCATCCTTGAGCCGGGTCAGTCCAGTGATAAAGCAATTGTCCCCATCTGTTGAAAATCCAGCATGAGAATTTCACCAGAGATTTATAAACCACACGGAACTCGTCATTCACTCCCGGAGAAGTTCCCGGAGAGAAAGCATTTGGCACATCAAGGAAAGACTCTGCAACTGACACAGATATTTCCTCATACGAAGAGCATGTGCCGCTAGCATCACTCACCTCAATCGAAGCCACATAATCTCCATAATCTGTGAATGTATATTCAACTTCCGGATCTGAGAAATATACAAAGGCATTCTCCTCGCCTTCTTCCTTCTTATAAATCTTCCATTGGAATATTGATGCTATCGGCTCATTGGTGTGTGCAGTGAAGCGTACTGTGACAGGAGCCGATAAGCCTGCCTGGGCACTCGACATATTGGCTACTTCATCCACAACCATGGTTGTGTCGGCACGGAGCAGAACTGCCTTTGGATTGAACTCATCGCTCACCACTGTGACTTGCTTGCCGAAATGAGCGGCAAACTGGTCGCCAGTCAGCTCAAAGTCTGTAGGAATATAAACTGAGTCAATATCTTTATTGAACACATTCCCGGTCAGCGTGCGGATAGTTTCACGGAATATCCTGTCCTGTTCATCCCACTCAAGAGTATTGAAAGAAAGGGAAATATCACGGCTGATGCTTACTTTCGAGCCATTATTGGGCGACATATAATATAATTCGTCAACCGATGGATTTGCATTGACACGGACAGCACCACTGCATTCATTCTTCGCAGATTCCACTTCGAGAGACTGGACATTGAAAGGATGCTTTGCATAATCAATTATCCAGACATATTCTGTCAGAACACCTTCTTTATAGACGAAATATCCGCATCCGTCCTCGATCTGAGATATTGTGGAATTTGTTCCAGCTTGACTGCTGCTAATCTTTTCCGCCTCAAGAGCCTTAGTCTTGTATTTATACCATTGATGCGAAGAACTCGACGGGTCAGAATAGCTTATTTCCACATTCTCAACGCCGTTGACTACATATACTTTCAGCTTGTTAGGCTTGTCTTCAATCATATATGGAGTGCCGCTTCCTCCTTTCACCGTGTAATATTGTGCCGACAAAGACATGCACAGCATCCAGAAAGTGACAAGCGACAAAACTTTATTACAATTCATAACGCCTTAATTTTTATCTGCTCAAAAATACGACAAATCTTTAAAATCAACTATAGGAATCCGCAGGATTGATATGGAATTAGGCGGAAATACATAAGACCTCGATACCGCAGGATGGAAATAATACTTGATTTCCCTCGGTTTCACCAAATCCGGCTTCGAAGCTGTGTTCCGATTTTCGGGCAAAGCCTTCAATTCCGTAACCGAAACTTCGTCACCCACAGTAAAGCCGGCGAAATTCAAATCTGTCTTCTCTTCATGCCAAGTTGTATTTATAACTTTCAGTACAAGCTCTTCAGATAATGTATCAACAGTGGCAACCGAAACTATCGACGGAACAGAATGCATTGACGTATCAAATATATTTTCTCCGTCGATGCTGCATTTCACTCTTTCCTCGCGGCATTCCACCACCACGTCATACCATTTGTTGTTCTCAATCACAAAGTCCTTTTCCTGAGCCAGTGAATCACGGATATTTCCCGAGCAATGATAAAGCTCTATCTTATTGTTGTTGCCAATCACCAGAGCAATATAATCTCTGTTCTCGTCCTTGAGCCCGTTGTCGCGCACATGCAATTCCACCATTCCACTACCTTTGTTTCGTCTGATTCTTGCAGTGAAAGTATAGTCATATGATGACGAATCGCCCACAAGCACATAATTCCATTTGTTCGGCGCAGCTTTCAGCACTCCGCTTGCGGCTGTCCATTCTCCGCTCAGCACCTTGCATCCTTCCACCGGGACATCATTTATGCGGACATTCTCAAAGTCATAACTATTGTCGAACATAAATGCTCCGGCATATCCGGCTGTGACTATCGGGCGTTCATAAGTATCAACTGTCGATTTCAGCAAATAATTGCCTCTGTTTCTCGCAAACATGCTATACATATGATATGAAGGAGAAAGATAGACATCAGACTGGTCGAAGCTAATAGCCGGAATATATTCTCCCGTATAATGCACATTTCCCAACAGCGGAGAATAAGCCAGTCGCTTTATCGTTCCCGGATTATTTTCAATTCCGGCAAGGAACACAGATTCCGAAAGCGCAGCACCCATTGTTCCACCATCCGACGAACCCAAATAGCCAAAAGCACCGACAAACAATGCTCCTGCCCTTCGCAGGCTCAGCGACGGAACAAACTTATGATAATTGGACAAATAGAAAGAACTTCCGCCATTGAAGTGCAAGTCGGACCAGTCGCCTCGGCTCTTCTTCTCGTCCACATTATTGCTTATGACTGTTATTTCCGGATATTCTTCCTTGATGGCAGCTTCGAACAGGCGGAAACGGCGTGTATATTCCGTTCCATAGTTCTCACTTCCTATCTCGATATATTTCAGTCCGAACGGAGCAGGATGTCCATTGCGCGCACGCATAGTTCCATATGTAGAATCTGCCGGCTGATTGGCATAAGCTATGGCATTGAGAGTTTCCCTGACCATTTTCCCCATTTGCGTGATGTCTTCATATCGCGGACGTCGTTTCTGGCTGGTCACACCGCTGTTCACCACATAGATTGGCTCGGCTCCCAAATCCTCGCACATCTGCAGATATTCATGGAATCCCATTCCATTAGTCGTGCCATATTCCCAGACCGACCAGAAATGGCGGCGATTCTCAATAGGGCCGACTGTCTCACTCCACACAGGATAAGTTCCTGCTGTATATCCTTCCACAAAAGCGCCGCCGGGAAAGCGGACGAAATGCGGCTTCAGATAAGATATAGCCTCCATTATGTCTGCTCTTTGTCCATTCGGTCTGCCCTTCCATGTTTCCTTTGGGAAAAGAGAGACCACATCCAGCCAGAATATCTGTGAACTGTCAGTGCGGAAAACCAAACTTGCCCCGTCATTGTCTGCAGAGGCAGTGAATGTGTGTTTTCTTTTCTTCCATTCCAGCGAAGGATTGAAAGTGTAAACATCACTCAATATGTTGTTAACCGAATCCTGCAGATAGACTTTTACATTCCTTCCAGCTATCAGTGCACTTCTTGCATAGAACGACAAGTCATATTCCTTGCCTTTCCTCACAGACAAGCCGGAATATCCTGTCGCCACAACTCCGGCACACTTGCTTACAGAATCCACGGCTGCCGAAACGCAAAGCGAACGCTTGTTATGCTCATTGATTGGCATAGTCATATCCGAGTATATTCTCGAAAAGACAGAAAGCGCCTTCCATCCCGGAACAGAATCAGGACGGATGAACGGAATCTGGAAACCATTAGGAGTGATAAGCATATTTGTCCTGACATTATACGGACAGTTCAGAGGCGGAACTCCATCCTCGAAGCTCCTGTTCTGAATCATCTCCGCATAGAGACCTCCGTCAACAGAGTGATTTATCTCTTCTATCGTGATGCCATACAAATCCGAATCGACAGGCACAATCATAGCTTCCATGTCAACTGTAATAACAGAAGATGATGGATATTCCGGATTACAGGACAAAAGAAACAATGATAAAATTGAAGATGCGATAACCTTGTATATACCTGATTTATTCATTGTCATTAAGTATATCAAACGACAATTCACATCATAAAGATTCTTAACCGTTATTATTCATTATAGCCTCAAGCAGCGACATACGCTGTTCTTCCGAAAGCTTGTCAAGCATCTTTCTGGCTTCATTCACCATTCTTTCATTCTGGAGATTAACTTCTTTTTCTCTTTCAATTTTCAGTTTGGCAATCTGAGATTCCAATTCCTTTATTTTGTTGTCGATTTCCTCGATTCTGTTGGCTGCCACTTTTGGAGTGCGCTTCTTTGAATTAGCCTTGCGTTCTGCGGCTTCCTTTTTTAGTTCTGAATAATATTCATTGAATCTGTAATTGAAATCACCGTTCTCCAATCTGTCGCTAAACATTGAGAAAGCTCTTTCTCTGTCATAATTAAGTGTGTCTTTTATATCGTCATCGCCAACTGCGTATATAGCTTTAACCTTGTTGTCATCTGTCCATCGTGCAAAAACTGTTTTCAATTTTAAATCTGCCATAACTTATTTGTTCTTTGTCTATGAAAGTTGTCCAAAATTCGCAAATTAAACAGCCGGGAATTCCAATTAACTAGGGTGTCCAGTTCTACGTTCCTAAAAACGTAGTACAAAACGCCCTCGTTATTGTTAATACAATGCTCTTAAATTCAATGCTTTAATAAGCAAA
>CASFJQ010000047.1 GCA_949295065.1 uncultured Parabacteroides sp.
TGCCCGCCGACAGTTGTCACGATGGATCCGGAAAAACACACAGCTACAGACTGAGCTCGCGGACGCAGGATTTTTTAAAGGCCAGAGAGTGTTAACGCCTAAACAGGCAGGTATTATAATTTATTGGTTGGGAGAGCCGTAGGATAGAGACAAGGTATCAGATACGAGGGGACAAGGGGGAATAGCTTACAAGGCTGAAGGCCTTGGGTTTATAGCCCGGGGTGTGAGCCCCGGGTTACGATGCACCTCCTCTCTCATCTTAGCTCTGAAAGAGCGAGGTTAAGCATCAAGGTGCGCTCCTTCAGAGCTTGTATTTGGGTGGCGGCTAGTGACCCAGGGCTCACGCCCTGGGCTAAACTTAAGGCTTTCAGCCTTATACACCCTTATTTCTGAAACCTTGTCAACTCGTTTACTCGTCAACTCGTCAACTAAATTAAAAATCTATATGCTATACAACACAATTCAATTATCTCCAAATTTCAACCTATCCGAACTCACCCATTCTCAAGCTGCTATTGAAAACGCAATAGATAATACTCCTGATGAAAAAAGTTTGGAAAACCTCAAAAATCTTTGTGAAAATCTTTTACAACCTTTACGCGACAGGCTTGGGAAGCCTATTCATGTAACAAGCGGTTATCGCTGCGAAGAACTTAACCGCATTGTTGGCGGTGTTCCGACGAGCCAACACGTTAAAGGTGAAGCAGCGGATTGTTATTGTACGGATGGTCCTGAATTTTTGCTTCAAGTTCTTCTCGACTCGGGGCTGGAGTTTGACCAGGCTATAGTTTACAAAAAGAAAAGGTTTTTGCATTTGTCTTTGAAGTTACTTTACTTTCTATATTTCAATCCGGCAGCAATGCCAATTAGCACCACCAGTCCTATGCCTGAATATATATATACAAACAATCCGTTGATATTGTCATTCTCACCATATGAGTGCATTCCACTAAGGAAATAATTCACGCCAAAGAATGTCATCAAGACAGAGAGGAATGCTATTACCGACAGAAAATTAAACGACCATTTGTTATGCAACTTAGGCAACAGGCGCAAATGCGACACAAGCGCATAAACAATCATTGTTATCAGAGCCCAGGTTTCTTTCGGGTCCCAGCCCCAATATCTTCCCCATGATTCATTTGCCCATATCGCTCCAAGAAATGTTCCGATAGTCATAAGAACAAGTCCTATCAACATTGACATCTCGTTAATAATGGTCAGCTCCTCGATTCTTGCGGAAACCAGAGCTTTATTCTTTTCGTTGCGTACGATAATCAGAGTCATATTTGTCAGGCCAATCAGACAACAGATGCCGAAGAATCCATATGCTGCAACGATGACCGCCACATGAAACATAAGCCATGGTGACTTAAGAACTGGAACCAGCGGGCTTATCTGCGGATCCATCCAGCTCAATCCGGACACGAAGAGGATAATGCCACCGAACAAAGTTGCCAAAGCCATTGTCATCACACTCCTGCGCATAAACACAAGTCCGGCGAGTACAGTAGCCCAGGCTACATAAACCATTGTTTCGTAAGAATTACTCCACGGAGCATAGCCTGCAATATACCATCGGAATCCCATTCCATAAATATGATATGCGAACACCAGTAAAATGCCGGCTATCAAAACTCCCCCAGCAATCTTTATCCAAGGACGATAATTGAACAGCGACACGAAAGCCAGCACAAGCAACAATCCTCCCAGGATAAGATATCCTTTCTTGCAAGTTCTGAATACATCCAGATTATTATACTTTATCTCTGCTTTTATCTTATCTGTGCTGAAATCGGGAATACCGTTTTTCTTTTCCTGATATAGTTTTATGCCTTCAAGCAATTCGTCAGCTTTTGCCCAGTCTGAAGTCTGCAGACCTTTCTGCACTTCCTGAATATACCATGGGAAAACCATAGCCACAAACAACGAATCCTTTCCTGAGAATGAAGACAAATCATCACCGGGCGCATACCATTTATGTTCCGGATGTTCTTCCTGCGGGAAAATTTGAATCAGCTGGAAATTCATAAGCTGATAAATAAGATTAGCCTGTTCATCCAGCTTTAGCAAATCCTTGTCCAGGCGAGTGCGTTGTGCGGGCATCTTCTGATAAACTTCTTCCAAATCTTTCTGCAGCTTATAGGCACCGTTGGAATCAAACAATTCCACATAAGCACATATATTTTCAGTCAGATTGTACTTTGATGAAATATCCTTGCTTGGCAAACTTATGAACGGCACCTGAACCCACATATTAGGCATAGCCAGGAAACTGAGGAGGAACTGGTCTGAGTTCAGTCCCTTGAAATGGTCTTCGTTATAAACCTTCCTCAATATCTCGGAAGAAAAAGTATTCATCGGAATCATTCTTCCGGAAATAGACTGAACTGGAAGTTCTCCGAAAAGCTCAGCCTTATCAACAGGAACTGATTTTTCCAGCAAAACCTTTTCTATCTGTGATTGAGCATTTGCATACGAAGCAGACATGGCAAGAAGAAGAATCACACACGAAATTTTTCCGGCCGATTCTCTGATTCTCTTCAGTTGTCTGTTCAGTTGCATAAATCGTGAATTAGGCTCAACAAGGCAAATTATCAGACCCAGGAACAACAAGGCATAGCCAATATATGTGATTGTACGTCCGGCAACATCTCTGCTCACAGAAAGCACTGTGCCAAGCTCATCCCTGTCATACGAAGCCTGGAAGAAACGATATCCTTTCAAGTCAAGGACATTATTCATATAGATTCTTTCCTGACGCTTTTGTCCGTCCACATACACATTCACCTTACTCTCGTAGGAAGAAGGGCTTGACGAACCGGGATATCTTGTAAGGATAAAATCCGTCAGTTCCACCTCGAAAGGAAGATTATGAGTTGTTATTCCCTTGGAAGTACGGATTTCCATTACATTTGTTTTCTCTCCTTCACGGATATGCATGATGCCTTCTTCGCTGAACACATGCGAAACAAAGGCACCACACAAAATTACTATAAACGAAAAGTGAGTTATTATCGCTCCCCATTTCTTGCGGCTGAACAATGAATACTTTCTTGCCATAAACAAGAAATTGACAATCATCAGGAACTGCAATAAAATGAATAAAGGCGAATAATAAACAATTGATTTAGCGGCAACTGTCCCCATATATTTCTCAATAAATGTAGCGACAGCCAGTCCAACTGCATATATTATCATAAGCACGACGGCTGTTGCCGCCGACGATAGTAGATTTTCTATTTTCCTCATTTAGCCAACTTTTTTTCACTTACACCTTCATTTGTTATTTTAATAGGATTTATATAGCCTTTTTCATCAAATGTCATTTTCTCAATACAAGTATAGCGATGATGTCCATTCTCGTCGTTCAGCGGATGACGGTGATAAACAATGTAATATTCATCTGTTCCCGGAATGTTGATAATAGAGTGATGTCCGGCTCCAGTTCCTATTTCCGGGTCTTGCTTCAAGACTACACCAACTCTCTCAAAGGGACCGAAAATAGAATCTGAAATGGCATAAGCGACACAATAATCAGGACCGGACCATCCTCCCTCGCTCCACATAAAATAATATTTGCCATTTCTCTTGAACATTGTCGGACCTTCAACATAATTTTCCGGTGTAACTTCTTTATAATATTTGCCGTCTTCAAATGGTTTAAGACCAGTAAAGTCGTCCTTCAGACGCACAAGATTGCAGTGTTTCCATCCGCCATAATACATATAATATTCACCGTTCTCACAAAATACATACTGGTCGATTGGCTGCGCTCCGTTCACAATGTCGTTAATCAAAGGCTTGCCAAGCAAATCCTTATATGGCCCTTCAGGTTTATCGCTGACAGCGACACCAATTCCGCCAACTTCACCTTCATGCACATCATTTGCTGCAAAGAAGAAATAATATTTCCCATCCTTGCGAATAACAGATGGAGCCCACATAGCACGCTTAGCCCATTTAACCTCTGCCGTATCGATTATAGAACTGTGTTTAGTCCAATTAACCAAATCTTTCGAAGAGAAGCAATCAAAGAAAGTCTGCTTTTCATATTCATCACTATAAGTCGGATAAATCCAATATGTATCATCATATATTATGGCTTCCGGGTCAGCATACCAACCTTCGAAAACCGGATTTCCACTTTTCTTCTCAACAACTGTTTCCTGATTTTTCGCCTGTGAGCATGCAAAGCCCAGCAAAGGGAAAATCAAAGCCATCAACTTATAAAAATTTCTCATTGTATATGATTTAGGATAAAATAAAAATAACAATCTATTTTCTTAATTAAAGTGTTCTTCCATATGTTTAGCCAATCCGCCTTCCGAAGTTTCCTTATACAAAGAAGGAAGGTCTTTTCCTGTCTGACGCATCACTTCCACAACCTGGTCGAAACTTACTCTATGTTTTCCGTCAGAGAAATTAGAAAAAGTATTTGCATCAAGTGCTCTGGCTGCAGCAAAAGCATTTCTCTCGATACACGGAATCTGAACCAAGCCACATACTGGGTCACAAGTCAGTCCAAGGTGATGTTCCAGTCCCATTTCGGAAGCATATTCAATCTGAGCCGGAGTTCCACCAAACAGCTGACTTGCTGCTCCGGCAGCCATTGCACATGCAACACCAACTTCACCCTGACAACCAACTTCTGCTCCAGAAACCGAAGCGTTAGTTCTAACGACATTGCCAAATAGTCCGGCAGTTGCCAAAGCTCTCAATATTCTTGAGTCTCTAAATTCTCGAGTCTCTTTCAGATGATATAATACGGCAGGCATAACACCACATGAACCACATGTAGGAGCTGTCACAATCTCACCACCACAAGCATTTTCTTCTGAAACAGCAAGTGCATATGCATACACCAAACCTCGGCTCTTTATGCTGTTACCAAAGCCTTTAGCACGAATCATATAATCTGAAGCTTTGCGACGAATTCCAAGTCCTCCAGGTAGAATACCTTCAGCTTCCAGACCTCTGCGCACTGCGGCTTGCATAACATCCCACACTTCGGCAAGGTAATCCCAAATTTCAGAACCTTCACGCATGCCCACATATTCCCAATATGAATGACCTGTGGACTCACACCAGTTCTGTATTTCACGGATTGTACTCATTTCATATATCTCAGCAGCTTTCTGCTCATTATATTTTTCGTTAGCCAATGTTCCTCCGCCAATACTGAAAATTGTCCAACTGTCCAGCACTTTTCCATCTTGAGAAAAAGCCTGAAACAACATTCCGTTAGGATGGAATGGAAGAAAAACCTTCGGTTCCCATATTATATCCACTGGAGCTTGCGGAGTTAGAACTTCAAGGATAGCAGCATCAGTCATATGTCCTTTTCCTGTAGCAGCCAAACTACCATATAAAGTTACTGACAGTTTCTTGTAATCCATACCAGTGATTCTCTCAAGAAACATCTTAGCTGCACGACGCGGCCCCATAGTATGACTGCTGGACGGTCCGTTTCCTATCCTGTATATCTGTTTAATTGATTCCATATTCAAAGTGTTTAGAAAATTAATTTGTAATTGCACACAAAGATATGGAGAAACATATAATTTTCTGCTATAGCATCAAAGATTTTACATGCTCGGTTTATTAATGTTGACAAGGTTTCAGAGACAAGTTGACAAGGAAAAACGACTATAACTTCTCTATATTCGGGTATAAGAAAGCCATTGTAATTTCTTTTCTTGTCAACTCGTCAACTGTAAGCTTATTTACAAAAGTCTGCTTAACTGTCTGTGTCGCCCTATCTCCTAACCGGGAATTCAGCAACACGCAAAGTGGTGCATCCGTATGGAATCAATTCAATTGTTTCCTCTCCAGCAACATCAGCGTCCATCTGAGTATAATAAGCAACGGGGCCAACAGAGCCATTCACAAGTTTCCAATTCTTCAGCACCTTTGCCTTGGTCCTGATAACGACAGGAGCATTCTCCACATTCCAAGGATAAGAATTTTCGTCAAGTTTTCTGTTTTCCACAACAAAAGATGCCTTAATCTTATCTTTAGACAACGCAGCCTCTGACAGGGCAAAATTCCACGGACTGTCAGATGTAACTTCGTAATAACTGTCGCCGTATCGAGTTCTGTTTTCCTTCTCAAATTCTTTCTTTATCCATTTTTCATCCATCTTCAGAGCATAAATTAGCGGACCACGCTCAACCACAGCACCACTATCATACCAGCGACTGACAGATACTTCCATCGGAAGATTCAATGTCAATCTATCACCACTCTTCCACTCTCGGTAAATTTCAGCCACCTCACCGGAATGTATATCCATATCCAATTTCTCTCCGTTAACCATTATCTCAGCCTTTGCACACCACGCCGGTATTCTGAGATGGAATGGGAAGCACACACCATCCTTATCATCATGCGACACAATAAAATCAATCTTTTCGTCAAAAGGATAGTCAGTTTTTTCGGTGATCCTTATACCGACACCATCAGCAACTTTAACATTAACTTCCGACGGAGCATAGACCAGTGCCGCCACACCACGGTCCTCCGTAGCATACCAAAGATTCTGCACCAGCTTAGGCCATCCCTGATGCAAGTTGGAAGTACAACACGGATATCCTGTAAGCACACCGAAAAGCAAATCCGTATCGTCATGCGGAGTGGAAAATTCCCTTACATCGCGAGTTACGCTCACCTGATTAAACTGCTGATAATACTGGCGTGCATCATAGTTGTCAGTCACCTGCGTAGGAAGCACATTATATGCAATTCTTTCCAGATAATCCGCCCATTCCACACCACCAGTAATCTCCAGAATCTCCTCAAGAGAAAACATCATTTCCACAGCCGTACAAAGCTCCGAACCTGCAGTAGGCTTTCCAAAACGTAATAACTCATCACCGCCCCACAAGCCAGTTGGCAAACCTATCGTATTACGCATCTGTGATACAGCCTTTCGCATTGCCTCCAACTGACGTTCATCCTTACACTGCTGGTAATAAACCACAGGTTCCTTGAATCCCTGTGCCAGATTCACGCAATGCAGACTATGTTGACGAATGAGATGATCTCCTTCCAGGAAAACATCAGTCCAGTTGAATGTCTGGCGATGAATCAACTCCCCAAGTTCTAACAGAAACTTGTCGCCAGTTATATTATACAGCCAATAAACAACCATCAGATTATCTCCACCTCGCTGCTCTCCCCAGAAAGTCCAATGACCTAAAGGACTTTCCGGAAGTTTTTCTAGCTGATATCTGAAATATTTCGTCAGGAAATCAATTACTCTTTCATCTTCTGTAGCCATATAATACTGCTGCATAATCTTCAGCATCACCATCTTTGGCCACCAGTCATGTGCATTGTCACGTTGTAAACCAGCCTCATAAGGGCGGTCGGTGTCCGGGCCGAAATATCCGTTCTCTTTCTGCGAGGCAAGCGACCATTCAATCCACGGCTTGACCTTCGCAATCAGTTCTTCATCATTCAGAATATATGCCAAAGGAAGCAGACCGTCAATCCAATACGGACCACGCTCCCACACATCACCATCACCGCCAAGCCATCCGTTCCGGCTACCCATAACATGCTCATATACTTTATCGAGAAGACCTGTCATCCCATTCTTCATTCTAAGAAGCTGCTCATGCATCCATCCTCCGGCTTTTATACTGCCCAAAGGCAATTCCATATAATCCTTCTTAACCAAAGGATATCTGTTATTGATATAATTGTCGCAGCTCACAGCATCAGTTTCCGGAGTAGCAGAGACTGTCCCAACCAAAGAAGAGACAGCCATTATTGCCAAACATAGTGTTTTTTTCATAAGCAACAATTCAAATTAAATTTTTACTTAAAATTCAATCAAGACAAGTTTGCACAAAACTCACTTTAGAAATTTCTCAGCACGACCAGGAGAAAGCAACTCCCACAATGAAGCAACTGTCCATCCCGGGCCAAATATATCATTATAAAAGCCTTTGCCATTCTTTCCATAATCCCAATTCGTGTGCTGCACCACTTCCGGATAAAATCCCTTCTTGGCAATGTTGCACATATGACCATCATAAGGTAACAACTGCCTCATAGATGAATCAATAACATTGGCAAAGTCGGCAAATCTGCTCTCGCCAAACTCAACAGACAGCCAGCGTAACACATTCACAAAGTCAAAGACAAAGACATCAATATGATTATTCTCCACTGAGACATTTCCCCAACCTCTGGTTTTCAGTCCTAAATCACCAAGCATCTGTCCCGGAGCAAAAGGAACATCCCAAGTGTAATACCACGACAAGGCAAAGCAAGCAGCTTTTCTTGCCAGCTCAGCGTAATGCTCATGTTCTTTTCCTTTCGATACTAATGCCAAATAATATGATGCAGAACAAGCATAAAGAGAAGCCTCCTTATCCTCACAGTTTGCATCAAGAGTAGAAGAGAAATAGTCCGACTTGGATATTATCTCTTTCTCCAAATAATCCACTGCTCTGCGGGCTGCATTCAAATATTTCGTTTCATTGAAGAACTTATATCCCATCACCAGCGGCAACACAGCCGATGGAGTGCTGCCACCGCTCTTGTCAACGATGCTCATGTCGTTTCTGAATTTTCTCGGAAAACTTCCGTCCTCATTCTGCAATTGAAGAAACAAGTCCAGAATCTTGCGGATTTTCTCGTTCCATTCCGGATACTTCTTTCCTTTCTGCTTCTCATAATTCAGATAATACAATATGGCATATACACCCTCTGACTGACGACGTATACTGTTTAAATCAGCATCATATTTATGTTCAAACTTGACAACTTCACGCAGGAAGCCACTATCAGAGAATCCTTTTTCTTTATAGGAATCAAACACAGAGCGTGCATCTGCAACCATTTCCTCATCATTCTTGGACTCGCCATATTCCAAAGCATTGAAAGCATTCAAAAGAGTGCGGCCAATAAATCCAACCTCAGCAATATCATTAGGCTCACAAGTAGCTGTTTCCAGTTCTACTCCCGAATAATAGTTCAATTCATATTTGTCAACATAACTTTCCTTGAAATAATTGCTCAGCACACTTTTCATATATTCAGCATCATATGCTGTTTCCACAGGCATCGGCTTGTAAAGGTCAAAACATTCTTTCCATGTTTTCTCAACGACATCAGAATATTTGTCACTTTTCTCTTCCGATATAATCCATGAAAAAGAACAAGTTTCACCTTTCGGCAAATAGCAGAATGTTTCTATCTCAGGAACAAGAGTAAGTTTCCTGATATAACCAGACGGAGACTCGCAATACGGAAAACCGAACGACAGACAAGATTCACCATTATCATTCTCAAAACCAACATAACCTATTGAAGAAACACCTGAAAGAATCACTTCTCCACTTTTATGTGAAGTCATAGCATCCTTTCCCACTCCTTCCGGTACACGGAAAACAGACATTGATTTTTTCTCCTTTTCATCATATATGACAGTTACAGGAGAACTCAATCTGTCTTCACGCACTACCCAGCTATCCGAAGTATAAAATGACGGAGCCTCTTTTGGCGAGCGTAAATTCTTCCTATACCAAAATCCCGGCATCAGAAACATACAATCATCATGTCTGTATCCGGTCTTAACCTTATGCTTGTAATTAAAATATATATCATCAGTAGCTACTATCATAACCTCAAGCTTTTTCTTGCCTCCGGTTGTATCAATGCTATTATACACAAATGCCGGAATATCAGCACCAGGAACCAGACGGAACTCCATACCGCCTTCGCCTCCGCTCTTAAATTCAAGAGGATAATCCTTTGCCGGATTTCCCGGAGTTTTAAGGCTAATCACTGCTTCCATTCCGTTGGAAAGAGTAACTGGAGCCGCCACAACCGGTGCTTCAGCCTTATCTGATGGCTGCAAGTTCTCCACATAAGGCCATCCTTCCTTATCCCAAAGCACCTTGTCCAAAAGAACTTGCCTATGTGCATCAAGCCTGTCCAACTCAAAAGCATGATAAAGCATCCATGTGTTTCCCTCATCATCAACTTGTAGCAAAGAATTATGTCCTGTACCCACAAAGCGATTATTCTTATGAAGCACAACCTCATGCTTGTTGTCCATCATGCTACCGCCTTTTCTGTCCAAATATGGTCCAAACAGGCTTTTCGAACGACCAACCACAGTTGTATATGTACTTTTCTCACCCTCACAACATGAACCAATTGAACCGAACAAATAATAATAACCGTCTTTTTTCCATAAGTTTATTCCTTCATAGGCATTTCCAGCAATCTGCTTTTTTGTTTCCAGTTTCGGAGTGATATCCATATTGCTGTTTATATCCAACTCCATGATATATATTCCTCTGAAACTTCCCCACAGCATATAATATTTACCATTCTCCTCATAAAAGAACTGGTCGATTGAATTCTCGACATCAACATCACGGCTGTTGAACACCTTTCCCTTCGGTACAAAAGGGCCGGCAGGAGAATCAGACACGGCATATCCCACCGTGCTTATCCAATGATTACCCCATTCGGCAAGAGAATAGAACAATACATATTTCCCATTTATATACTGTATATCCGGAGCCCAAATAGCCGCCTTCTTTCCTTCTGGATTGTTATCCACAAAATTCGGGCGAGTAGCATCAGTGAAAGCTGTTCCCACTTCAACCCAGTCAACCAGATTATCAGACCTGAATATCGGAAGATTCTTTATATCTTCTGTCGAATACAAATAATAATAACCATCAACAGCTTTTATCGCTGTTGGATCCGGAGCAGAAATCCGGATAACCGGATTTGTGTAATATCCTTTTCCTCCTTTATTTTCCAAAACAGTGCTTGCTTCAGCCGCACCAAGCAGCGAAAATCCCGCCGCAAAAATCAACATTCCTGATAATAAGTACTTTCTTCTCATAATTATTTCCATTCCAACCAAACTTTCATTTTTCCTGCTGAGCGATTATCCCATGCATAATAAGGCACAAACAAAATATTCCTGTCGTCCGTTTTAGCTTTAATCACCTTCACTCCACCAAGCAAATCCGGAGCATCAACCACTTCAAATGAGGAAGAGTCATTCAAGTGAAGCGAATCAAAACCAGTTCCATTGTCCACCTCTTCTATACAATACACAAGTGGTCCTCTTTGAATAGCCCTCTTTCCAACATTCTCCTTAACTCTCGGATCGGACTCCATAATTTCAACAGGCATTGACATAGTGAGTGTCACTTTATCTCCAGATTTCCATTCCTTAATTACGGCATAACCTTTCTCCACATCAACATCTATAGCCTTGCCATCAACACACAGGCTGTATTCATCACACCATTCCGGAATGCGGATTCGCAAATCCTTGTCAATATTATTCTCTGCTGAAACTGTCAGGTTCACCTTTCCTTCCCAAGGATAAGATGTTTCTTGATGTAGCTTCACTTCCTTACCATCAATATCAACAACTGTTGTGTTTCCTATAAACAGATTAACCCATAAAGCATCCTCAGACACACCGTATATATAATTTCCAATCGACGGAAGAAAACGTGAAATCTGACTTGGGCAGCAGGCACAACCATACCATTCCTTTCGATGATGGTCGCCTTTTGACTCCAAAGGATTCACATAGAAAAATCTATCACCGGCAAGTGACACTCCTGCCAATGCTCCGTTATACATAGAACATTCCAGAACATCCACATATTTCGAATCTCCCGTAAACTGATTCATTCTCTGATTCCAAAAAACCATTCCTACTGAAGCACAAGTCTCACAATAAGCCTCAAGATTAGGCAAGTCATAATCAACAGTGAAACCTTCATTATGTCCGGACGAACCTATTCCGCCTGTAATATACATATTACGCAACACTACATCGTCCCATAATTTGTCCATTGCCTCAACATATCCAGTATCGTTCTTCAATGCGGCAACATCAGCCATTCCACAATACAGATACATACATCTTACAGCATGTCCCGAAATACTTTCCAAGTCGCGAACCGGAATCACATCCTGATAATATTCCTTGTTCCATTCGCCTTCGCCGCCCATGCTGCCATAGCCATGTCCGCGCTCCTCGAGCAGCCAGTAAGCAAAATCCAAATATTTCGTCTCGCCAGTAGTTTCATATAATTTCACCAAAGCAAGCTCAATCTCCTCATGACCAGGCACCCAATTTCTTTTTCCCGGACCGAACACACTCATCATATGGTCAGCCATACGAATACTCACATCCAGCAGCTTTCTCTTTCCCGTAGCCTTATAATAAGCCACAGCAGCTTCAATCATATGACCTGCACAATACATTTCGTGCTTATCCATATTAGTCCATCTTTTGTCCAGCCCCGTGAGAGTATAATACGTATTGATATATCCGTCAGGTTGCTGAGCTGCCGCCATTTTATCAATCCATTCATCCGCCTTCTTTTCCAGCTCTGCATCAGGATTGTTTATCAAACTATAAGCAATACCTTCCAATGCCTTATACACATCCGAATCATCAAAAAAGATACCGGAATGCTTTCCTTCGCCCTTTGCTGCATTCTCAAAGTTCTTTATTCGCCCTGTCTGATTTTCAATCTGGTCAATACACACCGGCAATGTCGCTGTGGTATGTTTTTCCAAACGAGGAGACCAGAACGAATCTTCAATTTTCACATGTGAAAAATCAATCTGAGTTATTTTCTTTAACGGCGCATCATCCTGCCGCACATCTTTCGAACCAGTGCAGCATACAAACAGCATTGAAATAACAGATAAGGTAATTATTTTCTTCATGATATTATTTATTCTTATTTAACTTGGTTTCAGAGTATGAGTTGATAAGTTAACAAGTCGATAAGGTTATTAGGTATAAGTATTAAATACTTAACTCCTAAATTTCCTGAAATCCGTGTTATCCTATTTCTTCAAACTATCTATATTCCATGTATTCTCTCCATTTTCAGATAATACCCTGACAACATATCCTTTGTCAGCGTTATCTACTTTATTTTTACAATCCAAAACCAACTTGACATCAGAATATGGTTCAATAGGAGGAATCACACCTTCAGCTATCAACCTTCCATCTTTACCATCTTCAGCATAAAGCTCGAATTTGGAATCTGCTGAAGCTTTCAGACCAAAGTTATCTATATACACCTCAATCTTATCACCTGGAAGTATTGCAGGTTTTCTGGCAGATAATATAGACGGATTATAATCAACCCAAGGCACACGCATAAACCCGAAAACCAGACTTCCATCCTTCTTCTTACCAATAATTTTAGGGGCAAATTCTTTGCTGTCAACCCCGCAACCTCTCGCATCAAAAACCACAATCAGGTTATTTCCGGACTTTTCTGTTCGTAGAACCTTAGTTCCCTTTCCATAATTCACATATTCCGACGAGCCGAATCTCAAACTGTTTAGATCCAAATCGTCAACAGGCGAAAATCCTTCTTCTGCCTCAATAAGTACACGAACTTCCTTTGTATTCTCATCAACAGGGTCTTTATTCAGCATTGTAAGAAGCATACCTGGATTCAATGGAATACTGATATTCTTTGAACTGTGGCGGTCGTTAGGCAAATCTTCATTCTTAAGAGTATCAATAACTGCAAAATTTGCCTGTATTGCCCTTCCATATTTATCCTGTAGAATTTTTATCCTCTCATATTTGAACCAGTTCTCGCAATGTCCATCCTTATGCTTTGAAATTACACCCGGCAGATAAGCCTCACCCGGATCAGTAACCCAGTTCACACCATCTTTGGAACGTAAATAAAAGGCAATTCTTCCCAGCCAGTCGTTTACAATCAAATGATACTGCACATTATCTTTCCACACAACAGGATCTTCAAACTCTCCATCAACGGCAGGATAGACCCTCTTATTGGAAATCTGACTATATTCGGACAGACCTGTACGGCTAATCCACACACCGCCACCACGGCATATCATCAGATTGGAACCATCCTCACGTTTGGTAAATGTCAGATTGGAAAGTCCTTCAATAATTTTCCTGTCACGAGGATTGAATTTGAATTTCCCATATTTCCATGGACCATACAGAGAATCAGACAAATAATACCCATCTATTACATATACTACATATTGCCCGTTCTTAGCTTTGAATATCTCAGGATTATGCCCCGGCCCTATTGTATCCTTTATAATATATGGACCAACAGAATTGTCACATACAGTATGATAAACAATAGACTGTGGCCATGTGTGATGTCCCTTGGGCGAATCCTCACGCCATCCGCAAACATACAAATGATATTTTCCATCATCACCTTTTATGATATTTCCGCCCCAATATGACCGTATGTCATCTTCTATCCCATTATCAACAAAGCGGGGAACAACATTTTCTCCGCCCCATACATTGGCTGAAAGTTTACCTTCCGGCATAGGAAGAAAGCGGTCTATGAAACGGGTTCCTTCAACCAAGTTATCCCATTCCTTAGGACGCGGACGTTCTGTAATCTGCGAAAACACACTGGCACTTCCCTGACAGACAAGCAGAAAAAACGCCATTGCTAAATTTCTTTTAATAGTATACATAGATTTAAACTCAATTCTTAAATAACTACTTATTAAGCTAATATATAACATTGCTGTCCGGAGAAAATTCACCAAAACAGCTATTATTGATTAATAATCAGTTAGTTACGAGGCTGATAAAATTTTTCGATTAGAAATCATAGTTTT
>CASFJQ010000048.1 GCA_949295065.1 uncultured Parabacteroides sp.
AATATTCTTATTATTATATTATATATATACCCCCATTTAAGTTTTGCTTAGGCAATTTGCTTAAGCAAAAGTGTTTTTTGTACAAATCACCGCAAAAGCCTTTTGCGTTATAACGAATTGATAATCAGTTATATATTGATAATTTGATATATAAACATACGGACACAACAAATTTTGCTTAAGCAATTTGCTTAGGCAAATCTTCAAGCAAAAATAACATTTTGCTTACCTTTTTGCTTAGGCAAATTGCTTAACCAAATTGCTTAGGCATTTTGCTTAAGCAAAATGTAAAGCATTATGCACCAATAAATTACGCCTTATTGGTGTTATTTTGTATCATCTTCATTTTGCCTAAGCAAATTGCTTAAGCAAAATAATTTTCTTTGTACTTTTTCATTTATAGGCTCCTTAGTTTCGCTGATATTTATATTCACCAGGTTAATTACTTTCCTGTTCGCTTGATCTATAGGCTCCCATGATTTTTTTATATAGATGTCAGTTACCCTCATGCTATCATCTACATGATTTAGAGCTGTATGTACAGTGTACTTATCTACACCAGCATCATTTAAAGCTATAGTAGCCCATGAATGCCGGGCTGCGTAAAACTCCAAATCATCTACGCCAACTAAAGTGCCTACTTTTTTTAAGCCTTTGTTCAGGGCTGCACTAAAGGTATCTACATCTGCATACATTGTATAAAACCTAAATACTCTTTCTCCTGTAGGATCCCGATATTTATCTACAAGAGCTTGATATTCCGGCTCTACTTTGATTGAGATCTCAGCTTTATCAATGCGTCTTTCTTTGGTTTTTGTTCTTTGGTATGTTATGCGTCCGTCCTTATAGTCTGTACAGTTATATAGGTCTATAGCATTCATTCCTATTAAACCAAAACTTAGCAAGAACACATCTTTTGCGAAATTGAATCTATTAGTACCGGGCTGGAGTATCTTAGTATATTCCAATTTCGCAATAGCTTGTATTTGCTCAACCGTCAATGCTCGTTTTCTGGTGGCTGGAAGTTTCGGAAAATCAATGTGCGAAAAAGGAGAGTTAGGTATTCGGATAATTCCTGCATCCTCATCGTTAAATTCCTTTTTGGCTTTGTTGTATATAGCTCTCATCCTATTTAGATAGTTGTGAGTTACATACCCTCTTGTAACATTGGGTAATTTGTTTATCCATTCTGCCCAATTCTGTAAAAACTTAGCAGTAATTTCAGACAACATTACCTGTTCCCGACCTACAAATTTCACTAATGAATTAACAGCACATATATAGGTTTTAGCATTACCTCCATGTCCTGTATCTTTCATTCGCTCTATTTGCTTCCAAGTGTAGGCTACAATATCAAGATCAAACTTCTCATTATCATTATCGGTAGTAATGATTCTAATAATTTGCTCCATAGTCATACTGTTTTGCCTTTCACCCCAACAATCTAATCGTTTACGATACGTCTTTATCATCTTATCAGTAAGATCTATATAATGCTGATTTTTGATTTTAAAGGTTTTCTGGGTTATATCCTCTTTATATATATAATAAGGTGTTGCCAGGTATCGCTTTTTTCCATTGTGTGTTACACGTATCTTAATATTATAAGTTCCGTCCTTCTTTTTTTGATGGGCGTAAACTTCCGCTTTAAATGTTGCCATAACTTTTGTAGAATATTTGTAGAACAATTTACTGCAAAAGTACCTCACTTATGCGGATTATGCGGTAACACGACCACTACCAAAATCTGTCATTTTGTACCCCCGATGAGAATCGAACTCATATTCCAGGTTTAGGAAACCTGTGTTCTATCCGTTGAACTACAAGGGCTTATTCAGATTAATACATCTTTTCAAAGAACGATAGCCTTTTGTTTTGTTGGATAGAATGAGTTGAGAGTGGGTAACTCTTTAGGAAACTTCTATTCTATCCGTTGAACTACAAGACCGTCAATATTTCATTAAGGAATGGCAAAAATATAATCTTTTTACAAATCTGACAAATATTTCAACATTTAAAGTTTGGTTTTATTCAAACAGGCTTTGCATAACTGATAAAGATTTTATCTCATTGAAATCCGGTATATGTAACCTGTAGTATTCGAATATTCGGTTAATAATATTCACCCTTTCATGGCGGGAAAAACCATATAACGACATATTCTCGAAACTCATACGCAAAAGACGGCTGAACACACGGCTTTCCTGCTGCGACAGAAAGTGACGGTGCTGAGGCGGAAGCAGAGTGAACTCTCCGTTAAGCAAATCAAAATAACTGTCTTCTTTTTGCAATTCGGTGTTAGGATATATTCCAAGATAATGAAGAAGATTAAAAAGGAAAACTATATGGAAATTGGCAATGCCGTCTTCCGAGGTTTCAAGTGTTACTATAGAATTATATATATAATTAAACAATGATGTGTCCGGTTCGGGATTTTTTAATGTACGATAAAGAACTTCGGCAAGGAACAAAGCCAATATGTTTTTCACCGGATGACAAAAAACATCGGATTGAGGGAAGCAGAATCTGCATTCTTTCACTTTATGCACGTCGCGCTTGGGCATATGCTCTACATCCATATCCAAAACAGCCAAAGGCATGAAAAGAGCTTTCGAAGCTGCTGCCTTTTTGCTTTTTCCTCTTGGAACCATATATGAGGCACGTCCGAACTCCTCTGTATATACTGAAACTATCGAATAATTATCTTTATAAGGAATAGAATGAAGAACTATTCCTCTCGTCTTATATTGCATATTGCCTTATATTTTTACCGGAACAAAGATAAACCGTTTCGTGTTATATATTTAAAAACTTCAATATATATTATATGATTGACTTGACGACACCTTCATTATTATTCTCGGCAATATCATTAATACTGCTTGCCTATACAAACCGTTTCCTTGCATACACTAACGTCATACGCACTTTAGTGGAAAAGCACCATAAAGAAAAAGACCCGCGCGATATAGCACAGATCGCAAATCTCAGAAAACGCCTATCGCTTATCCGCGCAATGCAGATATTCGGGATAACAAGTCTGCTGTTATGCGTGGTCGCAATGTTCTTTGTCTATATTTCAATTCAAATTATCGCAGCTTGGATATTTGGTGTGGCATTGCTTTCCTTGGCAGTTTCACTTGGTCTATGTATCTGGGAAATAAACATTTCCGTAAGAGCTTTAGACATACATCTAAAAGAGCTGAGTTGTAAATAGAAGTTAAAAATATGTTTTTTCTTAATTTTAGGACTAAAATGTTTTGGTAGTTCAAAAATTCCTTCTACCTTTGCACTCGCAATCGAAAGGAAAACAACTCCTAACGAAAGCAACAAAGTTAAAGTGGCAAGCTTAAGAGAACTTTGAAATGATGGCCCATTCGTCTATCGGCTAGGACGCAAGATTTTCATTCTTGAAAGAGGGGTTCGATTCCCCTATGGGCTACAATAATCACGATTAAAGAATTTAAAGGAGAAAGATCTTAAAATGGCAAATCATAAGTCATCAATCAAGAGAATCAGACAGACAAACGCAAAGCGTCTGCATAACAGATATTATGCTAAGACTGCTCGCAACGCAATGCGTGTTTTGCGTGCTACTGAGGATCAGAACGAAGCACAGGTTTTGTTCCCTAAAGTATGCTCAATGTTAGATAAGTTGGCTAAAAAGCATGTTATTCACAAAAACAAAGCTGGCAACTTGAAATCTAAGTTGGCTAAGCATGTGAATTCATTGGCTAAATAAGTAGTAATACTTAGAAGATATAAAACTGAGCTTTCAGTTATTAGGATGGCCCATTCGTCTATCGGCTAGGACGCAAGATTTTCATTCTTGAAAGAGGGGTTCGATTCCCCTATGGGCTACGAAAGAAGGAGTTACATTTTGGATGTAACTCCTTTTTCGTGTTTGCGCATGTACTAGAAACTCAAGCGGGCTTTAACATTCATTCTATTGTGAATAAAAAAGTTATTGAGGATTTTAGCCATTTTTTTACACTGCATAATAAGTGCAATATCGATAAAAATCCGTATTTTTGTTACATTAAAATCGAATAGAGAAAATATTGATAAAAAAACAATTATAAGCTCATGAGTGAAGAAATGAAGAATGCGGCCGGTGAATACTCAGCCGGTAGTATTCAGGTACTTGAAGGGTTGGAAGCAGTACGCAAAAGGCCTGCTATGTATATTGGTGATATCAGCGAAAAGGGTCTGCATCATTTGGTGTATGAAGTTGTGGACAACTCAATTGACGAAGCATTGGCGGGTTATTGTACTCAAGTAGATGTTGTAATCAATGAAGATAATTCAATTACTGTAACAGATGACGGTCGAGGTATCCCTGTCGATATTCATGAGAAAGAAGGTAAATCTGCTCTGGAAGTTGTTTTGACAGTCCTTCATGCCGGAGGTAAGTTCGACAAGGGAACATATAAAGTTTCCGGAGGTTTGCATGGTGTCGGTGTATCTTGTGTGAATGCGTTGTCAACATATCTTAAGGCAGAAGTTCGCCGAAACGGTAAGTTATATATGCAGGAGTTTTCTTGTGGCAAGCCTTTGCATGATGTTGAAGTTGTTGGTGAAGCAGATAATACAGGTACTACTATTTCATTCAAACCGGACGGAAGTATTTTCACTGTAACAGAATACAAATATGATATTCTGGCTACCCGTTTGCGCGAATTGGCGTTCCTGAATGCAGGCGTCACATTGAAACTCACAGACAAACGTGTTGTGAAGGACAATGGAGAATACAAGTCTGAAATATTCTGTTCACATGAAGGGTTGAAAGAATTTGTCCGTTATATCGACCGTTCTAAGGATAAACTTATCCAGGATGTGATTCACATCATAACAGAAAAGCAAGGAATTCCTGTTGAAGTTGCAATGACATACAATACTTCATATAACGAGAGTGTTTTCTCTTATGTGAATGATATCAACACAATTGAAGGAGGTACACATCTTGCAGGTTTCCGCCGCGGACTTACACGTACGTTGAAGAAATATGCTGAAGACTCAAAACTCCTTGAAAAGGCTAAAGTTGAAATACAGGGTGATGACTTCCGTGAAGGTCTTACAGCTGTTATCTCAATTAAGGTTGCAGAGCCTCAGTTTGAAGGACAGACAAAGACAAAATTGGGTAACAGTGAAGTTACCGGAGCAGTTGACCAGGCAATCGGAGAAGCTTTGGGTTATTATCTTGAAGAACATCCTAGAGAAGCCAAGGCTATTGTTGACAAAGTTATCCTTGCTGCTCAGGCTCGCCATGCGGCACGCAAAGCAAGAGAGCTTGTGCAGCGTAAATCACCTAT
Organism: uncultured Parabacteroides sp.; assembly: GCA_949295065.1. Classification (GTDB taxonomy): domain Bacteria; phylum Bacteroidota; class Bacteroidia; order Bacteroidales; family Tannerellaceae; genus Parabacteroides. The sequence goes on from CASFJQ010000048.1 coordinate 5,313, forward strand.
GACCGGAGGCGGTCTTCCTGGTAAACTGGCAGACTGTTCATCTAAAGATCCTGCATTGTGTGAATTGTTCCTTGTCGAGGGAGATTCTGCGGGTGGTACTGCAAAACAGGGACGTGACCGTAACTTCCAGGCAATTCTTCCTTTGCGTGGTAAGATTCTGAATGTGGAAAAAGCAATGGACCACAAAGTGTTCGAAAGCGAAGAAATACAGAATATATTCCGTGCAATGGGTGTCACAGTCGGTACTGAAGACGACCCGAAGGCATTGAACCTTGAGAAAATCCGTTATCATAAGGTTATTATCATGACCGATGCCGATGTGGATGGTAGCCACATTGCAACTCTAATTCTGACATTCTTCTTCCGCCGTATGCGTGCATTGATTGAAAATGGATATGTATATCTGGCAACTCCTCCTTTGTACTTGTGTAAGAAAGGAAATATCGAGGAATATTGCTGGACAGATCAGCAGCGCCAGGCATTTATCAACAAATATGGCGCTGGTGATGAAAAGCAAATCCGTACACAGCGCTATAAAGGTTTGGGTGAAATGAATGACCATCAGCTTTGGGACACTACAATGAACCCTGAAAACCGAACATTGAAGCAGATTACTATTGATAATGCTGCAGAAGCTGACCAGATATTCTCAATGTTGATGGGTGAAGATGTCGGTCCTCGTCGTGAGTTTATCGAAGAAAACGCTACATATGCAAACATTGATGCTTAATAATTAAATTATTAACAAATGAAAACAACGACGCAGATTGTACATTTATTATGTGCCTTCTGCGTCGTTTGTTTCTGTATAATACAGATATTTATGAAAATCCGTCGACCAAATATGCAGGAATTACATCAGGAAGTTGATGAATTCGTTCCTGATTCATGTACAAAGAAGATGCCAAGAATTGGTATTTCTGCAAACAGAAACAGTGAATTTCAGTCATGCATTGCAGAACAATACGTACAGGCAGTGCTAAAAGCCGGAGGAGCACCAGTTCTTATTCCGGTAATTACGGACATAGCCGCCCTTACTGCTGTTGTTGACAGTCTTGACGGCTTGCTTATGAGTGGCGGAGCTGACATAAATCCTTTGTATGTTAACGAAGAGCCAATACCACAACTTCAGGATGTTGATACATACCGAGACGAGTTTGACCTTATGCTTATCCGTCTTGCTGCAAACCGCCAGATTCCTATTATGGGTATTTGCCGAGGTCACCAGATTATGAATGCGGCATTTGGTGGAACTTTATACCAGGATATTTACTCTCAACATAATGAACCGGTTCTGAAGCACAGCCAGAAAATGCCAAGAAACCAAGCTTCACATTCTGTAACATTAGAGGATGGAAGAAAAATCGGAGTCAATTCAATACATCATCAGTCTGTAGCTAAACTTGCTCCGGAATTTGTTGAAACCGCTGTTGCTCCTGATGGAATCAACGAAGGCATGCGTCATCAGGAAAAATATATATTCAGTGTCCAGTGGCATCCGGAACATCTCACTGACGACAATGAACCTTATTCATTACAATTATTCCAGCAGTTAGTAAAGTATGCTGAATTATATAGTAGAGCTAAAGACCTGCACAACAGAATAGTGACTATTGATTCTCATACCGACACACCTATGATTTTCCCAGGCGAGTTCAATCTTGGCAAGAAAGAAGGAGGAAAAGTTAATCTGCCATATATGGAAGAAGGCAAAATAGATGCTGTATTTATGGTTGCCTATATTCCACAGGGAAAACGAGATGACGAATCTCTTGATGCCGCCCGTAATCTTGCAATCAACCGTATAAATGAAATAAAAAGACAGGAAAAAATTAACCCTTCCCGCATGGGAATAGCTTATTCTACAGAAGATTTGCTACATTTGAAGCGTCAGAATAAAAAAGCTGTTTTTATCGGAATCGAGAATGGTTATGCTTTGGGCAAGAATCTGCAGAATATTTCAATGTTCAAGGAAATGGGTGTTTCCTATATAACACTTTGTCATAATGGAGACAATGACATTTGTGATTCTGCCAGAGGAAAAGGAGAATGGGGCGGATTAAGTCCTTTCGGTAAGGAAGTTGTTGCGGAAATGAACAGATTGGGAATAATGATTGACTTGTCGCACGCGGCAGAATCAACTTTCTATGATGTTCTGGAATGTAGCACTGCACCTGTCATTGCTTCTCATTCTTCGGTACGTGCTTTGTGCGACCATCCAAGAAATCTGACAGACGAACAGCTGAAAGCTATAGCCCGTAAAGGTGGAGTTGTTCAGCTATGTCTTTACAAAGGATTTATCAACAAAGATTCAGAGAAGGCTTCATTATCGGATGCTATCCGCCATTTGGAATATATGATAAATCTTATTGGCATTGACCACGTTGGTATTGGTTCAGACTTTGATGGCGACGGAGAACTCATTGGTTGCCGCTCGACAAACGAACTTATCAACATTACAATGCGACTGCTGGAATTAGGTTATTCCGACAGTGAAATTGAAAAAATCTGGGGTGGAAATCTGCTTCGGGTGATGAAAGAAGTTCAAGGAGAAGGAAAACCAAGTTAAATAAGTAACAAATGGAATTGTTACAAGATTTGAAATAAAAACTCAAAAACTCAAGATTTATGAAACTAATATATTTGATTGCTGCAGCCTCTGCTTTGTTTTCATGCGGAAATACAAGTAAGACAAACTCAGAGCCTGTCCAGGCAAATGTAAAGGAAACTACGGAAACTGTTCAAAATAATAACTCGTCTTTCAATGCAGACAGCGCATATTATTATATAGACAAGCAAGTTTCCTTCGGCCATAGAGTTCCAAACACACCGGAACACAAAGCTTGTGCAGCATATCTGGCATCAGAATTGGAACGCCACGGAGCAAAAGTTTTCGTACAGGAAGCTAACGTGGAAGCTTATGATGGAACCAATCTAAGCATTCAGAACATTATCGGTTCATATAATCCAGAGAATAAAAACAGGATTTTGCTTTTTGCCCATTGGGACACTCGTCCTTATGCCGACAAAGATAAAAACCCTAAGAACCATCACACATCAATAGATGGAGCAGATGATGGAGCCAGTGGTGTTGGTGTCCTTCTGGAATTAGCAAGACAATTCAATCTTAACAAACCGGAAGTTGGTATTGATATTATATTCTTCGATGCTGAAGATTACGGAACTCCGGAATTTGTAAAGACTTACAAGCCTAACACTTGGTGCCTTGGCTCACAGTTCTGGGCAAAGAATCCACATATCCCGGGATATAGTGCTAAATATGGTATCTTGCTTGATATGGTCGGAGCTAAAAATGCTGTATTCTATAAAGAATATACATCTGTACGTTTTGCAGCACGCTATGTTGAACTTATTTGGGAAACAGCACGTAATCTCGGTTATGGGAAATATTTCATAAATGGTGATGGAGGCGCAATTGTTGACGACCATCAATATGTTATTGAAGGACGTAACATTCCTTGCGTTGACATTATCAACTATGATCCGGAAACAGAAACAGGATTTCCTTCATATCATCATACAATCAATGACAATATGAAACTTATTGACAAAGCAACTCTTCAGGCTGTAGGACATACAGTGATGGAAGTTGTTTATAAGAAGTAATGAAGGGAATAAGTTAACAAGGTAACAAGTTGACAAGGTTTCAGATACAAGATTATTCCCTTGTCAACTAATAAACTCAAAAACTCAAAAACTAACACATATGACAATTAACGAAATACAAGAAAACGTCATCGAAGAATTCTCAGCCTTTGATGACTGGATGGACAAATATGCATTGCTTATCGACTTGGGAAACTCTCTTGAGCCGCTTGATGAGAAATACAAAACAGAAAGCAATCTTATTGAAGGATGCCAGAGCCGAGTATGGCTTCAGGCAGATTATGTGGACGGTAAAATCATTTTCAAAGGAGAAAGTGATGCAGTTATCGTTAAAGGTATTGTTTCCTTGCTTATAAGTGTTTTATCAAATCACACACCACAGGAAATATTGGATTCAGACCTTCACTTTATCGAAGCTATAGGATTGAAAGAGCATTTGTCACCAACTCGCTCAAACGGACTTGTAGCTATGGTGAAACAAATGCGTCTTTATGCAATGGCTTTCCGCGCGAAAGAGCAGGAAGCTTGATTTATCAGTTTCAGAACAATGGTAATTCCAACTGCTGAGGAAGTAGCTGGAAACTCTTTCTATGATAAGGGGTTATTCCATATTGGCGGATTGCTTCGCGATGCGCTTTTGTGGGATAACCCTTATTTTCTTTCCATGCATATTGAGGGAATTCTTCAGCAAGACGATTCATATAGTCATCTCTGTATGTCTTTGCCAATATTGAAGCTGCAGCAATACTTAGATATTTGCCGTCGCCTTTAACCACCGTTGTATGCGGAATTCCTTCATAAGGAGTAAATCTGTTTCCGTCGATAAGCAAATGCTCAGGTTTCACTTTTAGCTGTTCAATTGCTCTGTGCATTGCAAGAAAAGAAGCTTTCAGAATATTTATCTTATCAATCTCTTCCGGAGTAACAACACCAACAGCCCAAGCAACTGCTTCCTTCTCGATTACAGGACGCAAAGCATATCTCTTTTTCTCACTTAACTGCTTACTGTCATTCAAATCTTCGTTATGGAAATCCGGGGGAAGAATTACTGCAGCTGCATAAACTGCTCCAGCAAGACAACCGCGTCCCGCCTCATCACATCCGGCTTCAACAACTCCGAAGTTCATATATGGGAATAACATATGGTAATAGTATTTTATTAGGAGTTAAGAAGTGGAGAAGTTAAGTAGTCAAGAAGATATTTCCCTACTTGACTACTTAACTCCTTAACTACTCCACTCCTCTGTCAAAACATCTTCCTGACTCTCTCAATTCCGGCAGCCAGCACATCAATTTCTTCCTTCGTGTTGTAGAAAGAGAATGAAGCCCGCACCGTTCCTTCAATTCCCAAGGCTTGCATCAAAGGCTGTGCGCAATGATGCCCCGTACGCACTGCGATGCCAAGTCTGTCAAGAAGCATTCCCATATCGTAATGATGAATATTTCCGACAAGGAACGATAAAACACCACTCTTCTCGCGAGCCTGACCGAAAATCCTCATACCTTCTATTGCCGAAAGCTTCTCTGTTGCATATCTCAACAACTCATGCTCGTAGGCTTCGATTTCTTTCATTCCTATATTATTTACATATCGCAAAGCTTCAGCCAAAGCAGTGCTGCCTATATAATCCGGAGTTCCTGCCTCAAACTTGAACGGAAGTTCGTTGAATGTTGTCTTCTCAAACGAAACTGTAGCAATCATCTCACCGCCGCCCTGATATGGAGGCAACTTGTCCAGCCATTCTTCTTTACCGTAAAGAACTCCGATTCCTGTCGGTCCATAAATCTTGTGTCCGGAGAAAACATAAAACTCCGCATCCAGATCCTGAACGTCAACAGGAATATGAGGAACAGATTGTGCTCCGTCCACCAAAACAGGAACATTATGTTCGTGAGCAATCTCGATTATTTCCTTTACCGGATTGACAGTTCCAAGAACATTTGACACATGAGCAACAGAAACCAACCTTGTCTTTTCAGAAAACAAAGATTTATATGCCTCAATATCCAACTCTCCTATTTCGTTCATAGGAATAACTTTCAGCGATATACCTTTCTTTGCAGCCTGAATCTGCCAGGGAACTATATTGGAATGGTGTTCCATAACGGAAACAATTACTTCATCACCTTCAGAAACACATTCGTCGCAAAAGCTTGATGCTATCAGATTTATTGATTCAGTTGTTCCGCGGGTAAAAATAATCTCATTAGACGAACGAGCATTCAGAAAATTCTGCACAGTCTTGCGAGCTTCCTCATGAGCTTCAGTAGCCGCCTGACTGAGGAAATGAACTCCGCGGTGAATGTTAGCATTCTCATTATAATAGCCATGTTCTATTTTCTCCACAACGCAACGAGGTTTCTGAGTTGTCGCGCCGTTGTCAAGATAAATCAAAGGCTTGTTGTAAACAGTTTTCGACAAGATAGGAAAATCTTGTCTGATAGCATTTATATCTAACATAATTATACTTTAACTTCGTTATAGTTATAACATTTTGCAAAGATACAATGTTTATTCCCTATTGATACTTTACCAAATATTAATTCTTACTTTTTAGCCTATCATAAAAGGCATAGATTTACAAGTAATAAACACTTTCCATTCAACAACAGATAACCCGTATTTTATATATTTGCATATAAATATTTTACAAGTTCTACTTTTTATTAATAAATACAGAGAATCAACCTTATCCTAATAATAATGAAGAAAGCATTTATACAATTACATACAGCAATTCTGCTGGCTGGATGCTCCGGAATATTGGGCAATCTCATTTCTCTGGATGCCGTACTAATAACCTGGTATAGAATGTTATTGGCTGGCCTTATACTTATAATAATATTATATATAAAAGGGAACAAACCGATAATACAGAAAAACGAATGGCGTGAGCTGAGCGTAGGATTTTTGCTCGCTCTTCATTGGATATTTTTCTATGGCAGCATCAAATACGCCAATGTTTCTATTGGTGTTATATGTTTTTGCCTGTCCAGTTTTTTCACGGCAATCATTTCTCCAATATTTAACCGTCAAAAAATATCGTGGGCAGAATTATTACTAAGTTCACTGACGTTGCTTGGAATTTCTCTTATATTCCAGTTTGACAGCTCATATCGAATTGGAATAGGTTTCGGCATTGTTTCATCTCTACTGTTCGCTTTCTATGCTATACTCAACGAAAGATTAAGCGCATCACGCAACGCGGTCAGAACAACAGCCTTACAAATGATTGGCGGATTCACCGGTCTGAGCGTCCTGTTGCTTCCGGTATATTTCATGAACGTCCAGCATGCTACATTTTTGCCGACAATAAATGATTTTTGCTTCCTTTTCCTGCTGGCTTTCGGATGCACAGTATGTATGTGTTTCCTTTTGAATAATGCACAAAGAGAAATAAGCGCATTCACCGTCAGCCTAAGTTTTAATCTGGAACCTGTCTATAGTATTTTGTTGGCTATAATTATTTTCAAAGAGAACAAAATGTTTGGAACAGCTTTCTATGCAGGACTCTCGTTGATTATGTTGTCTTTAGTGCTACAAATGTTTCGGTTGGCTTATAATAAAAATAAAAAAAGAGAGTCAAACTTTTCTGCTTGACTCTCTCTTCGTACCCAGAGCCGGGATCGAACCGGCATGGAAGTGAATCCACTGGTGTTTGAGACCAGCGCGTCTACCAATTCCGCCATCTGGGCATTTGTTTTTCGCAAAGGTAGTGATTATTTTTGAATGCGCAAACTTTTTACAAACTTTTTTGTCAAATAAAAGGAATAAAAGGAATTACGCAGTCAAAACACAAAATTCAGCTTTTCCTTACGCAAAACACAACGTGAGGCATCACCTCTCCCCGGTAATATTTTACCATCGAGCCAACAATATGCATTCCATTGCGAATAGCTACATTTTGCGATGCAATATTTGTATCTCTAATTATTGAATATAAAGCGTCAAACTGCAATTTCTCAAATCCATATTCCCGACAAGCCATTGCTGCTTCTGTGGCGTAACCTTTATGCCAATATTTATATGCAAACAAATATCCTATTTCAGGCACCAATTCATTATTATATTCCTGCATAGTTATTCCACATTGACCTATCATTTCTCCTGTGTCTTTTTTCAAAACAGCCCACAGCCCGAATCCGAAATCTTTATAGCGTTGAAGCTGTTTCTGCATCCATTGTTCTGTCTCTTCCTCGTTGAAAGCTCCATTATAAGCATACATTACTTTATCATCACGTAAAATCGAGGACAGAGAATCCATATCGGAAACCCTCATTTCACGCAACAGTAATCTTGAAGTTTCTAAAATAATATGCTCCACAACAATACAAAATTATTGATATAAATATATGTCAGTCCAGAGATTAAACAAAAAACACTTATTTATATGTTTATGAGATTAAGAAGATATTGGTAAGGCTACAATAAAAAAAGAAGTCTAAACATCAATTATTAGATATTTAGACTTCTATTCGTACCCAGAGCCGGGATCGAACCGGCATGGAAGTGAATCCACTGGTGTTTGAGACCAGCGCGTCTACCAATTCCGCCATCTGGGCATTTGTTTTTCAACTTTTTGAAGAAAAATATTTATAAATATGATTTATGCAACTCTTCATCTTCTCCCGGATGTAATTCCCATATCTTATAAATTGGCAATCCAGCTATTTTCTACATTATATTTATAGCAAAATGGTTATAAATAAGCATTGTTGAGTTTAACAATCAATTTACCTTTGTAAAAAAGAAATAATATCAGAAACTGCGACATAAACATTAAACATCTTATATTATGAAAATAGAACACATTGCTATTTGGGCGGAAAACATAGATTCTCTATGTGAGTTTTATACAAAGTATTTTAACTGCAACTATGGCAATAAATACAAAAACACAAAAAGGAATTTCACTTCTCGTTTCCTAACTTTCAAAGGCGGAGGTGCACGTATCGAAGTTATGAACATCCCTGATATAGAGAAGCCCCAAATCAAAGGGAATTTAAACGGATTGGCGCATATCGCAATTTCCGTAGGCAGCCGAGAAGCCGTAGAAAGCATCACTGAAAAATTACGAAAAGACGGATTTACAATATTAAGCGAGCCAAGACTTAGCGGTGACGGTTATTACGAAAGCGCGTTCGCAGACCCGGAAGGTAATTATGTCGAGATATTGGCATAAACAAAAGGATAAGAAAAAAAATGATTAGGACAAAATTAACAACAATCCTTATTAATAAGCTGAATAAATATTACGATCCAAACTCTGGGCACTCAAATGTTTCAGAGAATTCCATAATGATGAAAAACTTTTTTCATATAGATGAAAATTTATTTCCATATATTATGAAAAAAGTTTTTCACAATATATGGAAAAACTTTTCCAACCTGAAAAATTGCACTGAAAATACAATTCTCTGATTATTTATCAATTAACAACCTACCTCATTATAACCTATACTAAGACTAAAATCTATCTCAACCGAACCACAAACTAACAGAAAAAAAGAATCCATATATCAGCTATTGACTGCTTCCTGCAAGGCGTTTTAGAATTGTAATGCCAACACTTCATCCACAAATATATGAGAGCAGAAACATAAATAGAATATAAAAAACAAAAGTTTTTCAAATCATGGAATAATTACAAGATAATTTCGTTAGATTTGTAGTATGTATAATTAATCCTTATATTACTATGACAGATAATTATTGCGTTATCATGTGTGGAGGCATAGGAAGCAGGTTCTGGCCATTCAGCAGAGAAAACCATCCGAAACAATTTCTTGATTTTTTCGGTACAGGACGCTCCCTTTTACAGATTACTGTTGACCGATTCAAAAAAATAATACCGGTTGAAAATATTTATATTGTCACAAACGAGCGATATGCCCAAATCATAAAAGAGCAGCTGCCGGAATTCGACGATTCGCAAGTTCTGCTTGAGCCGGCTCGCCGCAACACTGCTCCGTGTATTGCATATGCGTCATATCGCATAAAAGCCTGCAATCCGAGGGCAAACATAGTTGTTGCCCCGATTGACCATCTGATTATCCGCGAAGATGTTTTTCTGGAAGATGTCAAGAAGGCTTTGGATTTTGTTAAGACAAACAAGGCTCTCGTAACTTTAGGTATCAAGCCTAACCGTCCGGAAACTGCATACGGATATATCCAAAGCAGTGAAAAGATGGTTGGAGAATTCACAAAGGTGAAAACATTCACCGAAAAGCCGAATCTTGAGCTTGCCAAGATTTTCTATGAGAGTGGCGAGTTTTTCTGGAATTCCGGTATGTTCATATGGAATGTTGACACCATTTTGGAAGCACTCGGGAAATATCTCCCCGACGTTGCCCAATGTATGGATTTGGGAAAAGGCATTTTCAACACCGAAGAGGAAAAAGCATTTATCGACAAGCATTTCCCATATTGCCCGAATATTTCAATCGACTATGGCGTAATGGAAAAAGCGGACAACGTCTATATGCTATGCGTAGATTTCGGTTGGGCAGACCTTGGAACATGGGGTTCAATCTATGATATGGCTGAAAAAGACGAAAACGGAAATGCATCTTTGTTCAAAACCGAAACATTGCAATACGAAAGCAACGGAAATGTTGTTACAGTGGCAAATCCTGACAGGCTTGTTGTTATACAGGGACTCAACGATTATATCGTTGCAGAATCCGGAAACGTCCTGCTGATATGCAAAAGAGACGAAGAAGAAAGAATCAAACAATATATGGCTGACGCATTGATGAAATACGGAAAAGAATTTTCTTAACCGGAAATCATCATAGCTTTTTAACTGCTGAAGCACAGAAAATACGGAACAATTATTCGCCTTCGGGCAATATCCGTAATTTCTGTGCTTCTTTATTTTTATCGGAGTTCCGGTTTTGAAACTTCTTTCTTATATTTCCCACCCAATAATATAACAGCGGAATCTTTCCTGAAAATGCTATCTACCTTATTTGTCAAGGAATCAATGGTTGCAATTTCAAAATTTTTAGGCAGCGTATCAACCGGAGAAATCTTTGCTTGCTTTTTCTTTTCTTTAGGACGCTTAACTATGTCGGGCAACGGCAAATTTTCCTCTGAGTATTTTCGGGAAGAATACTTCTCTCCCATCGGCAAAACCTTTTCCGGATGAGCCTCGCGGTATGCACGCTGCTTTTGCTGCAAGGCAAGTGTAGGCATCTTGTCATACACTTTATGAGCAGTTGCCTTCTTGCGGTTCTTTACTTTCTGACGATAAACAGGGTCGAAACTGTATGCCAGTAAAGCAGCAATGTTGAATGAAAGCCCGTCGATTTCAGGCACAACCATACTCTTAGCCTGTTTGTCCCTGTCGAAAGCAGAAAAACGCATAGCATCACGCGGGTCCAAACCCTGCCCGTAGCGCCAGAAAACCTGAGGAGGCAAATCTTTCAATGCAACAAGATAATGCGTGGTATCTTTTTCTTTCTTTATATATTCGGAGAAATCCTTGGATATGACAAAGCTTTTTGCCGGCGCCATCTTCATGGTTCCGAGCGGAGATTTGTCAACATTCAGCAATCGTCCTTCCTTTATAGCCTGCTGAGTTTCGAAATTAAGGCGCAGAGTGTCCTTCCCCGACAATATATTTGCCAGCCACAACGAGTCTTCCCTGCTCCAAACCTGAGAATGTACGAGCGTCGGAAAGGCGACAACAATGATAAACAATATGCAGATTCGGCCTTTCATGGCGGCAAATATATATAATAAGGTATAATCTGAAATTGATATGGATTCGTTATTAGGCTGATTTAACTCTATAAATAAACCTGGAACAATTATTCACTATTAATTCAATGTTTAAACAAAAATAAAGATAGCAGAAACTCCTGTTCCCTGTTAATAGGCAAAGGATATGAGGCTTTTAACATTTGTCATAAATATCCGCAAGTCAAGCAGATAGAGAATAAATTAACATTTGAAGAGGCTATTTTTCACATTTGTTATATAAATATTCAAGCAAAACACGCGTTATTTGCCATAGATATCAGAGAAAGGGAAAAAGGATGAAAAAGTCAACAATTTGGTTACTTGCTACAGTTATGGCGTTTGCATTTGCTGGACTTCTGTACTTACAGGTAAACTATGTAAGTATAATCATGAAAACCAGGAGCGAGCAGTTCAACGAAACTGTAAAACGCAGTATGCTTCAAGTATCAAAAAGCCTGGAGTTGGATGAAACGAAAAAATATTTGGAGGACGATATCAACCGCGGACAGAACAATTTCATGTATCGGAAAGGAGTTAACTCCGCATCATTGGGACAAATCATAAACGAAGAAAAATATCAGCTTCAAATAACCGATTCAAACGGTGGTGTCCAGCAGATTGAGCTCCAAAGTTTCAGCAGCCAGAAATTCACTCCGCGCTCGGCACTTTCCCAGCAGCCTACGAATGATATCATAACAACTTCAAAAGATTTGCAGCAAACCCTGAAAAGGAGATATCAATATCAGGGAGGATTGATTGAAGAAGTAATATATAACATATTGCACACCGCCAACCTGAAGCCAATTCAGGAGCGAGTGGACTTTAAAAAGTTAAATAATTATTTAAAAACAGAATTTATTAACAATGGTTTGAACTTACCATTCATATTTTCTGTTATTAATAAAGACGGGAATGTAGTTTATCAAAGTGAAGACACAGGCAAAAAGCCACTTCCTTCGGACGTTATAACTCAGGTTCTATTTCCGAATGATCCGCCATCACGACAGAATTATCTGAAAGTATATTTCCCGACAAAAGGTGATTATCTTAGAAGCAGCATCACATTCATTGTGCCTTCGGTCATATTCTCGATGCTTATTCTTGTCACTTTTATTTTCACAATATTCATTGTGTTCCGTCAAAAGCGTTTGTCGGAAATGAAAAACGATTTCATCAACAATATGACACACGAGTTGAAAACTCCGGTTTCAACCATTTCACTGGCAGCGCAGATGCTAAAAGACTCGGATATAACAAAGAGCCCGGATGTGTTCAGACATATATCCGGTGTTATAAACGACGAGACAAAACGCTTGAGCTTCCTTGTTGAAAAGGTTCTCCAGATGTCGTTGTTCGAACGCCAGAAAGCGACTCTGAAGCTGAAGGAAATCGATGCCAACGATTTGCTTGTGAACATTGCAAATACATTTGCCCTGAAAGTTGAGAAATATGGAGGAAAGCTTGATATTGACCTTCAGGCAGAAGATTCGGCAATTTATGTTGATGAAATGCACATTACAAATGTATTGTTTAATTTGATGGACAATGCCGTAAAATACCGCCGTCCGGAAGTTCCTCTTGAACTGATGGCACGCACATGGAACGAAAACGGAAAGCTTATGATTTCTGTTGAAGACAACGGTATTGGCATCAAAAAGGAATATTTAAAGAAAGTATTTGACCGTTTCTTCCGAGTTCCAACCGGCAACAAACACGATGTTAAGGGATTCGGACTAGGACTGGCTTACGTCAGAAAGATAATTGAAGACCACAAAGGTTCTATCCGCGCGGAATCCGGAAACGGAAATATAGGAACGAAATTTATTATTACTTTACCTCTTATAAAAAGTTAATTATGGAAGAAAAACTGAAGATCTTCTTTTGCGAAGATGACGAAAACTTAGGTATGCTTTTGAGAGAATACTTGCAAGCTAAAGGTTATATTACAGACTTGTTCCCTGACGGAGAAGCCGGATACAAAGGTTTCACAAAAAGCAAATATGACCTTTGCGTATTGGACGTAATGATGCCTAAAAAAGATGGTTACACTTTGGCTCAGGAAATCCGTTCTATTAATCCGGATATACCTATTATCTTCCTTACTGCAAAGACTATGAAGGAGGATATTCTTGAGGGCTTTAAGATTGGTGCTGATGATTATTTGACTAAACCTTTCAGTATGGAAGAATTGCTGCTTCGTATCGAGGCAATCCTTCGCCGTGTTAAAGGTAAGAAGATGAAAGACATTCCATTCTACAAATTAGGAAACTTCATGTTCGACACTCAGAAACAGACTCTTTCTATCGGTGAAAAAGTTACTAAACTTACAACTAAGGAATGTGAACTTCTGAGCTTGTTGTGCGCTCATGCTAACGAAATACTTGAACGTAACTATGCGTTGAAAACTATCTGGGTTGACGACAACTACTTCAATGCTCGAAGCATGGACGTTTATATCACTAAACTTCGTAAACTGTTGAAAGATGATCCGGGAATCGAAATCATCAACATTCACGGTAAAGGTTATAAACTTATAACTCCTTCAGGCGAAGAGCAGTCAAGAGAAGAAGGTGTTCAGGTGTTGTAATCTTTTGGAAGAAAACAAATATTGAGTACAAAATAGGAGGCACCGGGTTCACAGTGAAATATTTATATCTGTGTTCCCGGTGTCTCCTTTTCTTTTTTCTTTCCTTTTTAATATTTATGGCCTTTTCCTTTCATTTCTTCTACAGTAATCTTCTTCAAGTCCAAAGCTCGCCATGCATAAAAAATATAAGCAAGGACAAACGGAATCAGCAAAGACACGACACTCATAACTTTAAGCGTGAAGAAGCTGGAAGAACTGTTCGCCAGCGTAAGTGAACTCTGCAAATCAACATCAGATGGATAATATGCAGTGTTATTAAGTCCGGCACATAACAGAAGGGAAAGAACCGTAAGCACTGTTCCGATTCCGGCAGACCATATTCCACTCTTATAGGCGGAAGTTGTCAGTGTCTTGAATATTCCCCACAACACTCCGACAACACCGAGCAACATCAGAAGAAGCACCAAAGGCATAGACAGCAAATTGTTGAAATATTTGAATTTCTCCATATACACTTCCGATGTTTCAGGATTAACTGCAAAACCTTCCGTCAGCATAAGATGAATCAAATAAACTACGAAGAAAAGCAGGAACAATGCAGCTTCCGGCAACAATTGCTTCCGACATCTAGAGTAGATTACTTCATTATTAATATTGTTGATAAAATAAAGAAGTCCCAATGTGCGGGCAAGGAAAAATACTGCTACTCCCAAACAAACATTCCAAAGATTGGCTACTGCTTCAAGCCCGTGCCAAGGAGAAGCCCACGACGAAATAACCGGCATGGCTATATCCGTCAGCTGCTCTTTGTTTACGACAAACGAAGCTCCATGGAAAAATGTTGACACTGCTGTTCCCAACAACACCGGGCCAAGTATTCCGTTGAGCAACAAAAACACCCGATACGTTTTCTTTCCAAGAAGATTCCCTTTCTTTGCCTGATATTCATAAGATACAGCCTGAATAACAAAACAAAGCAGAATAAGAATCCAAACCCAATATGCACCTCCGAAACTGGTGGAATAGAATAATGGGAAAGAGGCAAAAAACGCTCCTCCGAATGTTACAAGCGTAGTGAAAGTAAATTCCCATTTCCTGCCGGTAGAATTAAGAAGCATAACCTGCTCTATCTCCGTCTTGCCAATCTGAAACAACAATGACTGTCCGCCCTGGACAAACAACAGGAACACCAGCAATGCTCCAAGCAGCGAAATCAAAAACCACCAATATTGCTGCAATAACAAATATGTTTCATTCATAATATATTCCTTTTTAAAGTCGTAATTCTATTAATGCTCTCTTGGACCTTGTTTTATCGCCTTTATCATTATTCCAATCTCGGCAACCAGCAACACTGAGAAAAGAATAAGGAAAAGGAAAAACGTCACCTGTACTGAAGAAGTCTCAAGTCTGGAAATTCCGGCACAAGTTGGCAATATATCCTGTATTGCCCAAGGCTGACGTCCCACTTCGGCAACAATCCAACCGGCCTGACTGGCAACATATGCCAGAGGTATTGAAATCAGGCACAGATATTGCATCCATCGGGCCTTTTCCAGCATTCCTTTTCTTTCCATAAAATATGCGGCAATAAACAATACGATGAAGAAACCTCCAAGCAAAACCATAATATGGAAAGAATAGAATGTCATGCCAATTGGAGGAATCAAATCTGCCGGGTCTTTGATATAACCATAACCGAAATATTTAAAATTCTCATCCAGGATGGCTTTTTGTACTGCCATTTCTTCTTTATCTTCTTCTTTCAAAGCTTTTCTGTAATCGGCCAATGCCTGGATTGCGATTTTTCCCTTTTCAATCTTTTGAGATGCTGAAAGAGCTGCAGAACCATTATCTTCCGTATAATTGCCTTCAATCAGATTATCTATACCAAGAACATGTGCATCAGCTTGACGCTCGGCAAGCAAAGACAACATACTCGGAATGTTTATACTGAACAGAAACGGCTCTTCACCATCATTATAAGATTGTTTCTGAGGATTAAGAATACCGAAAGCTACCAGTTCTGCCTCAGTTTTTCCCTGATAAAGTCCTTCCATTGCAGCAAGCTTCATAGGCTGTCGCTGAGCAACCTGATATGCGGAATTATCGCCTGTCCATAATGTAAGTACAGAAGCTGTGAGACCGAATAATGCCGCAACTCTTATGCTGCGAAGAGCAAAATGTTTCTCTCTTTTCTTTATAAGATACCACGAACTGACTCCTATTACAAATACAGCTCCGACAATCCAGCTTGAAATCACAGTGTGGAAGAACTTATTTATAGCGACCGGCGACAAAGCCACAGCCCAGAAATCAAACATCTCGTTTCTGACTGTATCCGGATTAAACTCCATTCCTGCAGGATATTGCATCCAAGCATTTGCCACGAGTATCCACAATGCCGATAATGAAGCACCCACAATCGTCAGCCATGTGGAAACGAGGTGAAAACGCTTACTGACCTTTTCCCATCCGAAAAACATTACGGCTATAAACGTAGCTTCCATAAAGAATGCTACAATACCTTCGATTGCCAAAGGAGCACCGAAAATATCTCCAACAAACCAACTATAATTCGACCAGTTTGTTCCAAATTCAAACTCCATAATCAAACCGGTTGCAACACCGATAGCAAAATTTACGCCAAACAGTTTCATCCAGAATTGCGCGGTGGTCTTCCATTCCTCTTTACCTGTCCGGACATAGATTGTTTCCATAATAGCCTGTATCACGCCCAAGCCCAAAGTCAATGGAACGAAAAGCCAATGATACATAGCAGTCAGAGCAAATTGAGCCCTTGACCATTCAACCAATGAAGTATCAACACTCTCAATCATAAAAATAAAAATTTAAGGATTTATAGCTCTATTTACTAATTCCGTAGATACATAATCAATCTTACTTTCGTCTTTATCAAACTTTCCTAAAAAATCCGGGAAGAAAAACAATTTCAAAAGTACAAATATGATAAATAGCTTTACCAAAATAATAGTCCACAAGACTTTGCCTATAGTCATACTCCTGAAACCTTCAATATAAAAGCGGAAAATAGAGGTGATTGTATTCATACATACTAGTATTTAAAGCAACAACTATATATAAAATTTACTATTCCGTAATTCCCAAAGATAATATTTTTTTTGTTTCGCGCAATACAAATTTATTAAAGTTTCGAAGAGCTCAACTCGCCTCTGTAGTTCTGCCAATTTTTTTGTTGAATCACTTGCAAAACTTAACACAATAATATGAATACATCGTCACAAACCAGTTGACATTTCATCTGTTTTGGGCAAAAATAATCAAGTGTGTTGGTATAAAAAATAATGATAAGTACCTGTTCAAAATTAATTTTATATTTCAGTTTTTGGGGATTATATAATTTATGAAGTTACAGAAGTTAAAAGGAGTAATAGGAGTTAAATGCCAATACCATTTAGTATCTAAAATCTATCGGCTTTTAACTTCTTTGCGATGCGAAGCGGAGCTTAAACTTCCTATAACTCCTTATAACTCCTATATGCTGCACTCTGATAAACTTGAGTTATAAAAATAATATTGGACAGTTAACAAGGCTTCAGATACAAGTTGACAAGGTCAAAATGCCTGTAACTTTACAACTTATTTTCTAAAAACTCTTGTTAACTTGTTTTCTTGTCAACTTGTTACCTGCAAGTTAAGCTTGCGAAACTTGAGAATATAATGATATAAAGTAGAGATAACGACAGAATGCACAATGTTAAAAATATTTATTTTCATAAAGAAAGGACGAATTAAACATTGGTTTGTAAAACTCATAATACTATATTTGCAACAATCAATCCCACTATGGGATTAATGGAAAACACGATTTTATTAAACCTAGTGCTAATCTATAAAAGGTATTATTATGTCAAACATTTCAAGAAGATCTTTTCTTCAAAGAGGAACAGCTGCAGCTGCAGCCTTGACAATTGCCCCTAGTTCAATCCTTGGTAAGAGCCATGGATATGTTGCTCCAACAGACAAATTGAACATTGCTGCCGTTGGTATCGGTGGTATGGGTCACGCAAACATCAGCAACGTAAAAAATACAGAAAATATCGTAGCTCTTTGCGACGTTGACTGGAAATACGCAAAAGGTGTATTTGATGAATTCCCAAATGCAAAGAAATATTGGGACTACAGAAAAATGTACGATGAAATGGGCAAATCTATTGATGCCGTTATCATCGCAACTGCAGACCACACTCACGCAATGATTACAGCTGATGCTATGACAATGGGTAAGCATGTATATTGCCAGAAACCATTGACACACTCAGTATATGAATCTCGTTTACTTACTAACTTGGCTAAATCAACAGGTGTTGCAACTCAGATGGGTAACCAGGGTTCTTCAGCAGAAGGAACTGATTTGGTTTGCGAATGGATTTGGAATGGCGAAATCGGTGATGTATATAAAGTAGAATGCGCTACAGACCGTCCTATCTGGCCACAGGGTTTGAACGCTCCTGAAAAAGAAGACCGAGTTCCTAAAACATTGAATTGGGATTTGTTCACAGGTCCTGCAAAATTGAATCCATACAACGCTATCTATCATCCTTGGAACTGGCGTGGATGGTGGGATTATGGTACAGGTGCTTTGGGTGATATGGCTTGCCACATCATGCACCAGCCTTTCAAAGCTTTGAAATTAGGCTATCCTACAAAAGTTGAAGGTTCTTCAACATTGCTTTTGAACGCTTGTGCTCCACAGGCTCAGCATGTTAAAATGATATTCCCTGCTCGTGAAAATATGCCAAAGGTTGCTATGCCTGAAGTTGAAGTTCACTGGTATGATGGTGGTATGATGCCAAATCGTCCAAAAGGATTCCCTCAGGGCAAACAGTTGATGGGTCCTGGTGGTGGTTTGACTATCTTCCACGGAACTAAAGATACTTTGATCTGCGGTTGCTACGGTCAAGAACCATTCTTGTTGTCTGGTCGTGTACCTAACGCTCCAAAAGTATGCCGTCGCGTAGACAAAGCTATGGGTGGCGGTCACGAAATGGACTGGGTAGCAGCATGTAAGGAAAGCAAAGAAAACCGTCGTGTATTGAAATCTCGTTTCGAAGAAGCTGGTCCATTCAACGAAATGGTTGTTATGGGTGTATTAGCTATCCGTTTGCAGGCTCTTAACAAGACTCTTGAATGGGATGGTCAGAACATGCAGTTCACAAACATCGGCGACAACGAAACTATCAAGACTTGTATCAAAGACGGTTTCACAATCAAAGATGGTCACCCTTCATTCAACAAGACTTGGACAGACCCAATCAATGCTAAACAGTTCGCTGCTGAATTGATTAAGCATAACTATCGTGATGGTTGGAAATTACCAGATATGCCTAGATAATAAATTAAAACATTAATTATACAAGTTGACAAGTAAACAAGGTTGAGGATGAAAACATTCGACAACCTTGTCAACTTGTCAATTTGTCAATTCATAAACAAGGATTTAATTATTCATAAACTCAATATGAAAAAGTCAGTATTACTAGTAGTAAGTGCAGCTGCCATGATGATGTTCGCATCATGTAATGGCGGCAAAAAAGCAGATGCTCCTGCAGAGGATGCAACAAAAACAGAAGCAGCAGCTGAAGCTGCAACTCCTGAATATAAACTAATGGATCTTCCTACTGTTGATTTGTCAACATTCCCAAAAGACAAAGACGGTTGGATTACAATGTTCGATGGTAAGACATTCAATGGTTGGAGAGGTTACAACAAGACTGAAGTTCCTGGTGCTTGGGTAATCGATAACGGAACAATCCACATCAAAGGTTCTGGTGCCGGCGAAGCTGGTGCTGCTAATGGTGGTGATTTGATTTTCGCTCACAAGTTCCAGAATTTCGAATTCGAATTTGAATGGAAAGTTGACAAAGGTTCTAACTCAGGTGTATTCTACATGATTCAGGAAGTAGAAGGTCAGCCTGCTTATATTTCAGCTCCTGAATATCAGGTTTTGGATAACGAAAATCACCCAGATGCTAAATTGGGTAAAGATGGTAACCGTAAATCAGCATCTCTTTATGATATGATTCCGGCAAATCCTCAGACAGCTAAACCATATGGAGAATGGAATAAAGGTAAAATTATGGTTTACAAAGGAACAGTTGTTCACTATTTGAACGGTGAAAATCCTGTTGTTGAATACCATATGTGGACTCCGGCATGGAAAGAAATGCTTGACAAGAGCAAATTCAGCAAAGACAAATGGCCTTTGGCTTATGAATTGTTGTTAAACTGCGGTGGAGAAAACAGAGAAGGTTTCATCGGTTTGCAGGATCATGGCGACAATGTTTGGTATCGCAATCTTCGTATCAAGGTGTTAGACTAATTTGTAATTTCGTAAGTTAAAACCTTACTAAACTATAATATTTCATACCGTGGTATCTTGCGTTCATTACAACGCCTGATATCACGGTATTTTTTTAAGTGTGTGTCAGATAAATCTAATTATTATGAGTGCATTTGTTAACGAAAATTTCATGCTGACCAACAAAGCAGCAGAAGAGCTTTATCACATCTCGGCAGAGAATCTTCCTATTATTGACTACCATTGTCATTTGGACCCAAAATTGATTGCAGAAAATCATCAATTCAACGATTTAACCGAAGTATGGCTCGGAGGTGACCATTATAAATGGAGAGCATTAAGAGCAAACGGCGTAGATGAAAAATTCATCACCGGAACAGCAGACAGCTATGAGAAGTTTGAAAAATGGGCTATGACTGTTCCTGCAACTATGCGAAATCCGCTTTATCACTGGACTCACCTTGAGTTAAAAAGGATATTCGGCACTGACCTTATACTGAAACCGGAAAATGCCCGCGAGATATACGAACTTTGCACTTCTTTGCTGCAAACTAAAGAGTTCCGGGCAAGAGAAATTATGAGAAGATTCAAAGTCGAAACTGTCTGCACTACAGATGACCCGGCAGATTCTCTTGAATATCATTCAATAATAGCCAATGATGTAAAAGACATAAAAGTTTATCCTACATGGAGACCGGATAAAGTCATTGCAGTAGAAAATCCGGAACAATACAAATCCTATATTGAAAAGTTAGGGAAATCAGACAATAAGAATATTTCAACATATTCCGACTTATTGCAGGTTCTTAGGAATCGCCACGATTTTTTTGCTTCAATGGGATGCCGCGTTTCCGATCATGGCATAATAAACTTTATGGCAGGTGATGTCACTGAGTCTGAAATGACTTCATTATTTGCCAAAGTAATTGATGGAAAGAATCTGAATGCAGAAGAAATATATAAATTCAAGAGCGGACTGCTATTTGAACTTGCCGTTATGGATTGGGAAAAAGGATGGGCACAACAATTCCATATAAGCGTTATCAGAAATCCAAATACTAAAATGTTCAACCTTCTTGGTCCGGATACCGGATACGACAATATTGCTGAAATAAATTGTTCATGGGAAGGAAACAAATTCTTTGATTCACTCAACAACGTAGGCAAACTGGCAAAAACCATACTTTACAGCCTTAATCCTAAAGACATGGAAGTTCTTGCCACAATGGCATACTCTTTCAACGACGGCTCAGTTCCCGGTAAAATGCAACTGGGCTCAGGCTGGTGGTTTCTTGATCAGGAAGACGGTATGCGCAAACAAATCAACGCTCTTTCCTCTCTCGGATTGTTGAGCAGATTCATAGGAATGTTAACGGACTCACGGAGTTTCCTCTCCTATCCAAGACATGAGTATTTCCGCAGAATATTATGCAACGTGATAGGTGAAGATATTGAAAGTGGCAGACTGCCAAAATCCGAAATGGACTATATTCACAAAATGGTTGCTGATATTAGCTATTACAATGCAAAGCAATATTTTAATTTCTGATTAATTATCATTGACAAATATATTTAATACGAAAATCATATGTCAAAATTTAATAAAGTTCAATTCTTGAATACAGTTGCGAATACTGGAATGGTTCCGGTATTTTTCAATAAAAATATAGATACAGCAAAAAATGTAGTTAAGGCTTGCTACGATGGTGGCGTAAGAGTTTTTGAATTTACAAACAGAGGAGACTTTGCAATAGAAGTCTTCGCTTCACTGGTTAAATACGTACGTCAGGAATGTCCTGATATGATTCTCGGCGTAGGTTCAATCACTGATGCACCTACAGCTGCACTGTTCATCCAATATGGAGCAGATTTCATAGTTGGTCCGTATCTCAATCCTGACGTTGCTAAACTTTGTAACAGACGCCTAGTACCTTATACTCCAGGTTGCGGTTCCGTTACAGAAATAGGCATGTCGCAGGAACTTGGTTGCGACTTGGTAAAAATCTTCCCTGCCGGAAACGTAGGCGGACCATCATTCGTAAAGAATGTCCTCGCCCCAATGCCATGGAGTATGATAATGGCAACAGGCGCCGTTGAGCCCACTGAAGAAAATCTGACAGCCTGGTTCAAATCAGGAGTAACTTGCGTTGGAATGGGGTCAAAACTGTTCCCTGCCGATAAAATTGCAGGAAACGATTGGGAATATATCACAGACTTATGCAGGAAATGTATGGAAGTAATCAAGAAAACCCAAAACTCATAAACTCATAAACTTATAAACTCAAGAACTTAAAAACTTAAAAACTTATAAACTTAAAATATACTATGCAATACTTCGGTAAATTTTTACCGATAAATTAACATTAAACAATAGAATCGGTGTTAGCCGATTCAAAATTATATTAAAGAGATCATTGAAATATTGTC
>CASFJQ010000049.1 GCA_949295065.1 uncultured Parabacteroides sp.
GGGTTCCACCTCTTCCCATTCCGAACAGAGAAGTTAAGCCCAATCACGCCGATGGTACTGCGTAAAAGTGGGAGAGTAGGTAGCCGCCGTTTTAGAAAGCGAAGAGACTCGGTTCCGAAAGGAATCGGGTCTTTTTTTGTTTATAAACTTAGTATAGTTATTGTAAAACTGCGAAGAAATTTTAGAAACACTGCAATGTTTGGTTTGGAACACTGCAGTGTTTCCATAGAAATATTATTATGATTATTTGCTGGCCTTTAATCCTCGAATTACAGAAGACGTAAAGCCAGATAATTCCATTTCATTAAGACCTTTGATTGTGATACCTCCAGGAGTTGTAACCTTATCAATTTCAGCCTCAGGATTAGTCTTATTTGCTATTAACAAATCAACAGCACCTTTTACTGTATGTGTAACTATTTCCTGTGCTTCTTGCGGATAGAATCCAAGTTCTACTCCTCCTTCAATAGCTGCACGAATATAACGTAATGCAAAAGCAATACCGGATGAAGCAAGAGCTGTACCAGCGCTCATCAGCCTTTCTTCAATAAGCATAGCGTTACCCAATTCATCAAACATTTTCATTACTGTTTCTGTTTGTTCTTGAGATGCATTATGTGCAGCAACAAAAGTCATACTGCTCATAACGCTTATAGCAGTATTTGGTATTACACGGAATAGGGTTGGATGTACTTTCTTTGTGTTTTTAGGAATAAATGAAAGTAATTGTTCGAATGAAACGCCTGCTGCAATAGAAATTATTGCCTGCTTACTGAAATCAATAATCGGACAAATTTCAGCCAGTGTACATTCAACTCTCCATGGTTTTACTGCAATAATAATATAGTCTGCTTCTTTAACAGCTTCCCTGTTATCCTGTGTGGTTTGAAAATCAGGATTAACCTTTTTGATTCTTTCAAGGTTTTCGGGTAAAAGATCTGTACATGTAATGTCTGCTGCACTAAGCATTGAGCCTTGTGCCAAACCGCGAACAATGGAACTTCCAATGTTTCCGGTACCAATCAGTGTTATTTTCATAAATTAATTGAGTGAAATAATTATACAAAGTATAAGTTTTTAGCAAAAGTAATTACTTTTTCTTTATATTTGCTATCTGAAATAATTAATAGTTAACAAATATATCTTTTAGTATGAAGAAAACAGTTGTTGCAGCATCATTATTGCTGGCTTGTGCTTTTTCAGGTGTTAAGGCACAAAATGCGGACGAGTATGTTTTCACTCCAGTGAAAGAGTTAAAGATTACTCCGGTTAAGAATCAGAACAGAACAGGAACTTGCTGGTGTTTCTCTGGTCTTGGTTTTATTGAATCAGAATTGCTTCGTATGGGCAAAGGTGAATATGATTTGTCTGAAATGTTCATTGTAAGCCAAAACTATAAGGAAAAAGCAGAGAAATATGTTCGTTTGCATGGCTGTCTGAATTTTGCTCAAGGTGGTTCTTTCGATGACGTTCTTGGAGCTATTCGTGATTATGGTGTAGTTCCTGAGGAAGTTATGACAGGACTAAACTATGGAGAAAAGATGCATACTCATGGTGAAATGGAAGCTGCAGCTACAGGTTATCTGAAAGCTATTGTAAGCAATCCTAACCGCAAGCTTTCAACAGCGTGGAAAAAAGGCTTTGATGGTATAATCGATGCTTATCTTGGTGAAACTCCTGAGAAATTTACTTACAAAGGAAAAGAATATACTCCAAAAAGCTTTGCTAAAGAATTGGGTATTGATGCAGACAATTATGTCTCTTTGACTTCTTATACACATCATCCATTCTATACAGCATTCCCAATTGAAGTTCAGGATAACTGGCGTTGGACAAATTCATACAATCTTCCAATTGATGAATTGATGCAGGTATTTGATAATTCTATCAACAATGGTTACACTGTAGCTTGGGCATCTGACGTAAGTGAAAAAGGCTTTAACCGTAATGGCGTTGCTGTAATGCCGGATATTGAATCTATGGAAAGAAGTGGTTCAGACCAGGATCGTTGGTTAGGCTTGAGTGCATCTGAGAAAAACAAGGAAATCCAGAAAATGATTGAAAAACCTTGTAAAGAAATCGAAGTAACTCAGGAAATGCGTCAGGAAGCATATGACAACTATGAAACTACAGACGACCATGGTATGCTTATTTATGGTATAGCAAAAGACCAGACAGGAAAGAAATTCTATATGGTTAAGAATTCTTGGGGAACTGATAATAAGTACAAAGGAACATGGTATGCTTCTGAAACATTTGTGAAATATAAGACTATGACAATTGTAGTTCACAAAGATGCAATCCCTGCTGCTATTAAAGCTAAATTAGGATTGAAGTAATATTTATTATATATGTAATATGAAAAAGAGTTGTCTGATTTATCAGGCAACTCTTTTTAGTATTTTGGGGAATTTTTTTAGTATTTTGGGGAATTGATGTGCGAAGATTGCAGTACATATAATAGCTGCTGTTGCATCAGAAAATCCTTCGGCAGCAAATATACCGTTTACTCCCATAAATTTCGGCAGAATCAAAGCTAGAGGAATAAGAAGTATGACTTTACGCAGCAATGCAATGAAAACAGAGACTTTGGCTTGTCCTAGTGCTACAAACATATTCTGGCAGGCTCTTTGTAAACCGAATATAGTCATTCCAGAAAGGAATATAGGCATTGATTTTTCTACAGTTTCAATCAGTAAAATATCTTTAGTGAATGCTGACGCTACAATATGAGGGAACAATATCATTAGTATTATCAGTATAAAGTTGAATGAGAACATAAAAGTTACGACAATTCTGAAGCATTCCTTAACTCTGTCATAATTCCCATGTCCATAATTATAACTTGCTACAGGAATAAAACCTTGTGAAAATCCTGCCAAAGGAACACTTACAAATAACATAGCACTTTGCATTACCGTAAGTGAACTGATATATATGTCTCCAAACTCTTTAAGACTACTGTTCAATACAAAACCTACCAGACTTTCGGTGCTTGCCATAATGAAAGGTGAAATACCAAGAGCAAGTATAGACATAATAATCTTTTTATTTAGCTTGATATATCTTTTTTCTAATTTCAAGGAAGCTTTGTTTGAAGTAAGGAATGACAATATCCATATGGCACTGAATGCCTGTGAAATTATTGTTGCCAATGCTGCTCCTTTTACTCCCAGGTTAAAAACAAAAATAAACAGTGGGTCAAGAATTATATTCAGAAAAGCTCCTATCAGAACAGACATCATAGCTATGGATGGTCTTCCCTGCGTATTTATGAATGCGTTTAATCCTGTACTTATTTCAACAAATAATGTTCCCAGCAGATAAATTGACAAATAATCAACAGCATAATCGATGGTATTGGCCGATGCTCCGGTAAATAAAAGAATCGGCCTCATAAATATATAAGTAGTGAGAGATGTGACTATGGTAAAAAATATCAGTAGAATAAATCCGTTGCCAAGAATCTTTCCGGCCCTTTTTCTGTCTCCCTGACCTAAGGCAATAGCTGCCAGAGGCGAACCTCCGGCTCCTACAATTGCAGAAAATGATGATATAAGTATTATGACAGAGCTGGTAACACCTATACCAGCCAAAGCATTTGTTCCTATGTCCGGAATATGACCAATATAAATACGGTCTATAATGCTATACAGAAGATTGACGAATTGTGCGGCAATTGCCGGCATCGCCATTCTGAAAATCAGAGGCAGCATTTTGTCTGTGCCGAGCCTCTCTTCATAAATATTATTCATGTTTTTGTTTACAAACTATTTCTTCAGGTCCGGATAACTTATTCTGGTGTGGTACATAATCTTCAGTTTGTTGGTGAATACGTCCTTAATTGTTTCCACATCTCTGAACGTCAATGGTGCATTTTTCAGCAAACCGTCGGCGATTTGACCGTCAATTATCTTATTGACCATTTCCCTTATATTCTCTTCCGAATAGTCTTTCAAGCTTCTGGAAGTTGCTTCCACAGAGTCTGCCATCATTAGTATGGCAGTTTCTTTAGAGAATGGATTAGGACCTGGATAAGTGAAAAGCTCTTCGTTTATTTCCCTGTCAGGATATTTATTCCTGAAAGAGTTGTAAAAATATTTTGCCTTGCCTTTGCCGTGATGAGTACGTATGAAGTCAATAACTGCTTTAGGCAGAGATGCCTTTTCTGCTATTTTCACTCCTTCACTCACATGGCTTATTATAATCTGTGCACTTTCGTCGAATGCCAGTTGTGTATGAGGATTGAAGTTATTCTGGTTTTCAGTGAAGAACGCAGGATTACTCATTTTCCCAATATCGTGATACATGGCTCCGGTACGTACAAGCTGCGAATCCGCTCCGATTCGTGTCGCAGCTTCAGACGCCAGGATTGAAACCTGAAGAGAATGCTGGAATGTTCCGGGGCAAGTCTCGCTCAGCTTTTTCAGGACAGCAGTATTTATATTTGCCAATTCAACCAGCGTAATGCTCGAAACATATCCGAATACTTTTTCCAGCATATATACAAGAACATACGCGAACATCAGAAGGATGAAATTTATACCGAAGAATAACATCATCATCCAGTATATTTTCTTTAAATCTCCTTCCTGATAGAAAACCATTCCAATATAAGTCAGAGTGTATGCCAGATAAATGAAGAATGCACTTCTGATAAGTTGTGAGCGTTGAGACAGCTCACGCAAACTATATGTCACAACCATTCCGGCTATAATCTGCAAAACAAGGAACTCATGTGGAAATGGCGCCATCAGTGAGCACAGCAGAACTGTTACCAAATGAGTGAACAATGCCGTCCGGGAGTCAAAGAATGTGCGGACCACAATCGGAACGATAGCATAAGGAATGATGTAGATGTTGAATAAACTGTAGGTCGTGCAAAGTTCTGTCATTATTGCACTGGTAAATATGCAGCACAACAGAAACAGGACATTCTTCTTGTCTCTCAATATATGAGTACGGAAAGACCATAAATACAACCAGAAACATCCCATAAGTCCGAAAACCAATATGAACTGGCCAATTATGATAACACTTTGCCTCTGTGTTCCTCCTGATTTGTTTTCATGTATTATTTTCAGTGAGCGCAGGACATTGAATGTATGATGGTCCACAATTTCACCTCTGTCCACAATCCTTTCACCGGCTTGCACCATTCCCGTAGAAAGAGGAATGCTGCTGATTAAATCATCTTTTACCTTTTCCGACGTGGTTTTGTCATAGACAACGTTTTCTTGCAGGAAATTATTAATGTCGCATGATTGCAGTATTTGCTTGTTCAATTGCGGCGGACAGTTGTTTATTATATATTCATATGCCGTCTTGATGGTAAACAAATCGCTGGTATAAGTTACTGTAGCGATATTATTATCCAAAAGGTTGATTTGTTTGTAACCGTTGGTTTCAAGTTTTTCAAGTTCCTCAAAAGATATTACTCCTTTATGGTATAACGTGTTTAGTTGAGTTTCTATATATTGCATATAGGCTGGAGCAATTTTCCTTTGCAGGACTTTATTGTATGTTTCCCTTAATTTGTCGATTTGTTGTTTTTGTGTTTCAGAAACAATTTTGTAGTAAGGATAGAAATGTTTCATTATGCTATCCCGTTCCGTTTTCAGTTCAGATTCAGTCTTATATACAGGAAAATCGCTGGGTGCGGTCAGCAAGCCATATCTCCAGGGCTTACCTTCGTTGAATTGATAACGGAATTTACCTTCGCGCGGAAAGAAATATGCAATCAGAAAAGCAGCCACAATAAAGTATATTGCCGGATGTATATTTGAATTTTTCATGTCAGCTGTTATATTTTCGTTATAAAGCCGAAATTTACATAAAAAAAATGGAAGTGCAAGCTTTTGTCAATTTTGTAGGTAAACAAAAAAAGGAATCGTTGCCGACTCCTTTCTTATCGTTTGGTTGTGGAGATGGAGAGATTCGAACTCTCGTCCAAACGAGGAACTAATTTGCTTTCTACATGTTTATCTTCGCCTTCATTGTCGGGAACAAGCAAGACCGAAGCCACCCACTTGAACCTTATCCTCTAAAACTTCATCCTTCGCCCGAGGAATGCGTCAGACTATCTCCGATATATCTGCACCACCGTATCGGATAGCTTCGAAGCCACAGCATCCGGGTGATGTCCCGTTCCCGCAACTTTTGCAGGAATTAAGCTCTAATCTACTATTCTTCGATTAAGCAGCGAGAGCATAATTGTTTTCGCCAGTTAATTGTTCGCCGTCTCAGATTATAGTGCTAGCCGACCAGGCACTACATGCTTACAAACCACTTCTACCCGCTGTCAAAACCGGTCATCCCCATGATTTGTTTTCTCTATTCGAGAATGCAAATATACATTTTTTTTGTCACAATGCAATAGTTATTCTTTTTTTGAACTGCTTTAACCGTGTTTTCGATTCTTATATATAATAATGTAGGAAGTAAAAATAGTTACATATATAATATATTATTCTAAAAACTAAGCTTTAGATTTTATAAACTCAGATTAAGATTACAGAAACTTAGACTGAGCTTTTAAAATCTAAGGCTTAGTTTTTAGAAGGATTGCTTACTTATTTATAATAAAATATTGTTTTATTGTAAACTCTTGAAAGTAGAGTCCGTTAAATATTAGTAGATATTCCTTTTTGTGTGGCTTGACTAAATTCCATATATTTGCCGATAATTGCATTTATGCAACGGGATTTTGAAACTTAAAATGAAGTATTTTTAAGTTTTGCAAGTTGCTCAACTTAAAAGTTGGCAAGGCTTCAGAAACAAGTTGACGAGGTAAAACAACTATTACTTCTCATATAATTATCTAAAAACTCTTATGTCAACTTGTTTTCTTGTTAACTCGTAACCTGAGAGTTGAGCCCTGCGAAACTCGAATCAAATAATAAGGAGGAATAAAATATGTTTTCAGGAATTGTAGAAGAACCTGCTAAGGTTGTATCTGTTGAGCACGACAAAGGAAATATTCATCTGACAATGGAATGTTCTTTTGTGAACGAATTGAAGATTGACCAAAGTGTGGCACATAACGGCGTTTGTCTGACAGTTGTTAGCAAAACAGACAAAACATATACTGTAACTGCTATCAAGGAAACTTTGGAACGCTCAAATCTTGGTATGCTTAAGGAAGGAAGCCTTGTGAACCTTGAAAGAAGTATGTTGATGAACGGCCGTTTGGACGGACATATCGTTCAGGGACATGTTGACCAGACTGCTGTTTGTACAAATGTTGAAGAGGCTGACGGAAGCTGGTATTATACTTTCGAGTATGAACTTAACAAAGACTTGGCACGCCAGGGCTATATGACAGTTGAGAAAGGTTCGGTTTGTGTGAACGGTGTCAGCCTGACAGTTTGTAATTCTACACTGAATTCTTTCCAGGTGGCAATCATACCTTACACTCACGACCATACAAATTTCTGCCAGATTGAGAAAGGAACTGTTGTGAACCTCGAGTTCGATATCGTAGGTAAATATATAAGCAAGATGATGTTGTTCCAATAACTTTCAACTTCAAAACTTAAAAGAAATGGATTTTCATGAACTAGTTGCCCTTCGCCAAAGCGACAGAGCCTATGATGCCAACAGACCGGTTGAAAAGGAAAAGATTGACCGTATATTATATTCGGCACGCCTTGCTCCGTCTGCTTGCAATTCGCAGCCTTGGCATTTCATTGTAGTCAATGAGCCGGAACTGAAAAAACGTCTAGCCGATGCTGTGGCAAGCAAAGTTTTGGGTATAAATCATTTCACTAAACAGGCTCCGGTGCATATTGTGGTTGTTGAAGAAAAACCAAATTTGTCTGCCGGTTTCGGAGCTTGGGTGAAGGATAAGAATTTTGCTCATATCGATGTCGGTATAGTTGCTTCTCATATTGTTCTTGCCGCCGAGTCGGAAGGACTTGGAAGCTGCATCCTTGGTTGGTTCAACGAGGATAAAGTCCGTTCGCTGCTGAATATCCCGGCAAACAAACGTGTACTTCTGGACATTGTTATAGGATATAGTACAGCTCCCAAACGGGATAAGAAACGTAAGAATATTTCGGAAATTGTTTCATGGAATAAATATTGAGCGGAGATTGAGTTGACCGGGTGATTTGCGTCACTTGTTCCATTGTCAACTATAATATTTGTTTTTTCTGCCATAATTTATCCCATAAACTTCGTAAAACAGGTTTATTCTGTCAAAATGTCTGTAAAACTGACATGGAAATATCAGAATAAACCTGTTTTTATTTTTGGCACGCAGTTTGTTTGATATAATGCGAAGCCTCCGAAAAAGAGGCGGAGAATTAAAATTGAATAATAACAAAAAAAGATATAAATATTATGGGAAAGATTATTGGTATTGACTTAGGAACAACCAACTCTTGTGTATCTGTATTGGAAGGTAACGAACCGGTTGTAATCGCTAACAGCGAAGGTAAAAGAACAACTCCTTCAATTGTAGCATTCGTTGAAGGTGGCGAGCGTAAAGTGGGTGATCCTGCAAAACGTCAGGCAATCACAAACCCGCAGAAGACTATCTTCTCTATCAAACGTTTCATGGGTGAAACATATGATCAGGTTCAGAAAGAAATCTCACGTGTTCCATATAAAGTGGTTCGTGGTGACAACAATACTCCTCGTGTAGATATCGACGGTCGTCTTTATACTCCACAGGAAATCTCAGCAATGATTCTTCAGAAAATGAAGAAAACAGCTGAAGACTATTTGGGTCAGGAAGTAACAGAAGCTGTTATCACAGTGCCTGCATACTTCAGCGACGCACAGCGTCAGGCAACTAAGGAAGCCGGCGAAATCGCAGGTCTTACAGTTCGCCGTATCGTAAACGAACCGACTGCTGCTTCTTTGGCTTACGGCTTGGACAAAGCTAACAAGGATATGAAGATTGCAGTATTCGACCTTGGTGGTGGTACATTCGATATCTCAATCCTTGAGTTGGGTGACGGTGTATTTGAAGTTAAATCAACAAACGGTGATACTCACCTTGGTGGTGATGACTTCGACCACGTAATCATCGACTGGTTGGCAGACGAATTCCAGAAAGAAGAAGGCGTTGACTTGCGTCAGGATCCTATGGCTTTGCAGCGTTTGAAAGAAGCTGCTGAAAAGGCTAAGATTGAATTGTCAAGCACAACTTCAACAGAAATCAACTTGCCGTATATCATGCCGGTTAACGGTGTTCCAAAACACTTGGTTAAGACTTTGACTCGTTCTAAGTTCGAACAGTTGGCTGACAGCTTGATTCAGGCATGTGTCGCTCCTTGCCGTCAGGCTTTGCAGGATGCAGGTTTGAGCACTTCAGATATCGACGAAGTAATCTTGGTTGGTGGTTCAACTCGTATCCCGGCAGTTCAGGCTATCGTTGAGAAATTCTTCGGTAAAGCTCCTTCAAAAGGTGTTAACCCGGACGAAGTTGTTGCCGTAGGTGCTGCAATCCAGGGTGGTGTATTGACAGGTGAAGTTAAAGACGTGTTGTTGCTTGATGTAACTCCGCTTTCATTGGGTATCGAAACAATGGGTGGTGTGATGACTAAGTTGATTGAAGCTAACACAACAATCCCAACTAAGAAGTCTGAAACATTTACAACAGCTGTTGATAACCAGCCATCAGTTGAAATCCACGTATTGCAGGGTGAACGTTCATTGGCTCGCGACAACAAGTCAATCGGTCGTTTCCACTTGGATGGTATTCCAGCAGCACAGCGCGGTGTTCCTCAGATTGAAGTAACATTCGATATCGACGCAAACGGTATCTTGAACGTATCTGCTAAGGATAAAGGAACTGGTAAAGTTCAGAGCATCCGTATCGAAGCTTCAAGTGGTTTGAGTGACGACGAAGTTAAACGTATGAAGGAAGAAGCTGCTGCAAATGCTGAAGCTGATAAGAAAGAAAAAGAACGTATCGACAAGTTGAATCAGGCAGACAGCATGATCTTCCAGACTGAAAAACAGTTGAAAGAACTTGGCGATAAGATCCCAGCTGACAAGAAAGCTCCAATCGAAGCTGCTCTTGGTAAATTGAAAGAAGCTCACAAAGCTCAGGATATTGCCGGAATCGATGCTGCAATGGGCGAATTGAACTCAGTATTCCAGGCTGCAAGCCAGGAAATGTATAACGCTCAGAACGCTCAGGGCGGTGCACAGGCTGGTCCTAACTTCGGTGGCCAGGCTAATGGCAATGCTGGTAACAATAACAATGGTAAGGATAATGTTACTGATGTTGATTTTGAGGAAGTCAAGTAAATAATAAAATAATAGAAATGAGGCATGATTATAAAGATTATGCCTCATTTTTTATATATGTCATCTATGAGTAAGGAGTTTTCAAGAAAGTTAAAAGAGGATAAACCAGTAGTGGCAATATGTTACGACTTTGATAAAACTTTGTCGCCTGATGATATGCAAGCTCAAGGATATATCCAGTCGGTAGAGTATGAAGTCAAGTCTTTTTGGCAAGAGTCTAATGGATTAGCCGAAGAAAATGACATGGATCAAAATCTGGCTTACATGTTTACAATGCTTCGGACTTCACATGGAAGATTTGTATTTAATAGAAAAGCTCTAAGGGATTATGGGGCGTAAGTACAGTTATTTCCTGGCGTTGCTACGTGGTTTAAGAGAATCAAAGAATACGGTAGAGATAAAGGTGTAATTGTAGAACATTATATTATATCATCCGGCTTGAAAGAAATGATTGAGGGGACGACAGTTGCGAATGAATTCGAAAAGATATATGCCAGTTCGTTTTATTATGATAAAGATGGAGTTGCTCAATGGCCGGCGCAAGTTATCAATTATACAAGTAAAACACAGTTTCTGTTTAGAATAGAAAAGGGAACATTAGATATAAATGATCCGGGCGTTAATGACTATTTTGAACCAGAAAATATTCGAGTTCCTTTTAGGAATATGATTTATATAGGAGATAGTGATACGGATATTCCATGTATGAAACTTGTAAACTCATATTCAGGACATTCTATTGGAGTTTTCAATCCAAACACGAATGACAAGAGTAAAGTGTATAAGATGATGAAGGATAACAGAATTAAATATTTTGCACCAGCTGATTATACAGAAAGTTCAGAACTAGATAAACTCGTAAAAGCAATTATAGATAGGACTGTCTCAAATGAGAAGCTGATGTCCATTCATTATCAGAACAAAAAGGAGCAAACCATTCATGATAAATCAATATTGTGAACTGTAATGTCGCTAGAAAATAACTAATATCGCTTATTCCCAATTCTTTAATGCTCCTAAGCTCCTTCTGATTATAGATTCTTTCATGATTGTATAGTCCTATTTAAATGGGCATCTGTTTTCTTGGTCTTTTTCAGGTAAAAGGCTATCTTTGTACCAAAATACATTGGTTATGTGTAAATTCTCTGAATCTACAAAACAGAAGCTTGGTAATACGATTGTGTATATTGCGCGTCATACATCCAATTTCAGCAAGACAAAACTACTGAAACTTTTGTATCTGATGGAGGAACGTATGGCACTGAAATATCATGTCCCGTTCATTGGCATACCATTTGAAGTATGGCAGGCCGGTCCTGTAGCAAAGGATGTGTTCGTTGACCTTTCGGACGGTCCGTATCTTCTGAAGAATTTCGTAAAGACTGATTTCAAGGACGGTGGTACTTTCATTGAGGCAATAGCTGATTTTGATGACAGTGAATTCTCAGAGTGTGAGATAGAGATGATGGACGAGATACTAGCTAAATATGGAAATATGACTGCATCTGATTTGGTTTCGGAAACCCACAAGGAAGGTACTCTTTGGTATCGGATAGCAGCACGTACCGGATTATTGGAGGCATTCAATAAGCATGAATGCAATAATTCCGACCAGCAGATTGACTTTACAGAAGCAATGACTGATTGTGCAGCAGAGGATTATCGTGAGAGTTTGAATATACGACAGACAGCTAACCTCTTAAATGCGGAATCTCATGTTTGAAGAAGGTTATTTGTTGTTTTTCCGTCCTTTTTTATTCAAGAATGGCGCTAAGCCACAGGATAAGTTTTTCCTTGTACTGAAAAAAATGGAAGGTGACATCTTGCTTGCCAGTTTACCTACTTCCAAAGACCATGTACCATCGGATTTAAAGCTGAAGCACGGATGCTTGGATGTTCCGGAGCGAATGTTAAATGTATTTGTGTTTCTGTCTGGTGAAAATGTAGCGGTCAAAGAAGATGGAACATCTTTTGCGTTCG
Source organism: uncultured Parabacteroides sp. (assembly GCA_949295065.1). Taxonomy (GTDB): domain Bacteria; phylum Bacteroidota; class Bacteroidia; order Bacteroidales; family Tannerellaceae; genus Parabacteroides. The sequence goes on from CASFJQ010000049.1 coordinate 12,244, forward strand.
ACAAGAGTACCTTTATTTACGGTGTCAATCTTGATATTTATCCTGTCGGACAACTCGATTTGCAGGAACGTATGGCACAGACTTCTATTGAAAAAATAGGCATATTGGATAAGAGCCTCTTTAAAGAACTTATTGCTTGCCTGTCAGAAAGTAAAATGGTAAAGAATAAATTCAGAAGAATACTGAAAGGCTAGTTGAATTGGAGTATGTAGAAAACTTCCAATAATGGATATGGATTAAAGATTTTGTTGATTGTATTAGCGGTGTGAAGCCACATTTATGAGGTTATAAAAAAACTTTAGTTTATTCTCTTTGTATATAGATACTAAATTACTATATGAATCCGTGCAAGATATATTGTTTTATTTTCAATTTTCAGTTATAAAGACTTGTCGGCTTGTAATGTGTAATGGTAACAAGATTATTTTTCCATTTGATAGTATTCTTTTATTTGCTAGATAAGATTGCAGCAAGAATTTTCATTTATTTAGATGCTTATTTTTCTTTGAAAAATTATGATATAAAATTTCAGTATTTGTACCATAGTTCATATAACTAGTTGATTATGAAATGATATTATTTTTGAGGAAGTCAAATAATTCCGATAAGTAAACAAATAATAAATAATAAGCAAAAGCGTGCAGCTCAACGAGTTGCACGCTTTTTGCGTTTATAGGGTTCATGGTTTCTATACTTGAATACTATCCAGACACTGTCCATATTTATTTTGTTGCCATTAAACCACAAAGCAATGCAATTCCAAAACTCAGAAACGTTCCGGCGAGGACATACTCTGTTTTTGCAGTATCCGTGTCTTTGAATCGAAGTATGGATTTTGCCGCTATGATAAAACCGATTGCTTCATATTGCCCAATGATAACGAATATGATTGTAAGAATACGCTCTAAATTTCCAATCAACGCTCCTGCATTTTTGATGTTTTCACAAGACTGTGTCTCTCCAACTTGATATTTCTTCAAGACCAGCTTAATCAGGATGTTTGCAGGCTTGATACACAATAGTAACGCCAATATGAACAGAGGTATAGAGTAACTGCCATTGCAATCCATTGATTGGATTGGCAACTTTGTTGTAGTGTCAAAGGAAAATGTCACTATAATCAGTATAGCCAAATGAGCAATCTGATCAATCACAAAATTCCATAATCCTTTGGGGCTATATGTTTTGATAACATCTATCACCAGATGGGAAAAAGCAATGGCAAAGGCATAAATTCCGAAATCATAAATAGGAACTACCATCCATGACATGCCACCGATGATAAGCGAATGCACATACAGGAACCAGCTTTTGAATTTCCTTTCCTCTTTCTGTGCACAGTATTTATCATTTTGCAGGTAAAAATCACCTATGACATGTGCCAATATCAGACTTAAGAATAACCAACTATTCATATTCTTCAAAGTTTATCTGTTCAAAATATTTTATGGCCTCTTCTATACAATACCATTTTGTAGCTGTAGAAGCATTATTGACACTGGCTTGGGATATACCCAATTTCTTGGCAATGTCTGCCTCTTTGAAACCAAGAAGTTTATAGTAAACGACTTCACTTTGGCGCACAGTCATATCATTTAATATTGCATCGGTCAATAGGGCTATAGTTTGTAAAGGGGCAGATAATTGCTTTTTACTTGTATGAACAGACATCGTTCCCTTATTCAGGGAACTCATTTCCTCAAGCGCACGTCCTGACAGATATATGGCCTCACCATCCCAAATGCCTTGTTCGGTATTCACTATTCTCATACCTCCGATACCAATGGCTATCCGTATTCCGTATGTATGGAAATTTTTCGTCTTTTCATTTTTAGCTGTGGAAAAAGATTTGATGCAGGATTTAATTATAAAGGCTATCCGGAATACGTTTGATACATTTTGCATTACACACTCTATATAGTCCCCTTTTATTTGGCGACCTTCAAAATCAGGATAACTCACT
>CASFJQ010000050.1 GCA_949295065.1 uncultured Parabacteroides sp.
CGTTATTTTTGATTGCGGTTGCAAAGGTAAGAACTTTTATTTTAATCTTCCAAATTTTTTCGGAAGTTTTTTTATTTCCTTCTTCAGCTTTCGGAATTTTGAGGATTACTATACTCTGAAGATTCAATAAAAACTCTCCATTTCTTCATCATTTATCACCGCTATCTCTCTCGATTGCGGATGCAAAACTAATACATATTTTTCAATCACACAAAATATTTTTCATACTTTTTTCACACAATTTGTCACCCATCTTTATATTCCACTAAGAATCAACCCATTTCAGAGTATCATTTTTTCACTATAAAATACATCAAACCTATTTCAAATATCAAATTTCACCGTATTTATTGACGATTCAAGAATGTGCATGTAAACTTTCTTTTTACTTTCCGGAGAATATACAAAACCTTCCACAACAACATAACCACCTTTTATTTCGTCTTTAATAAAATACGCGACAAAAGGTCCGCCCATTTTATCTCCCTGCATTTTCCATAATCCTCGCATCACAAAACAATCACGGCCATCAATCTTGGACTTATCAATGTTTACCTGGAAATATTTCTTTTCTGTTTGCATATATGAACCCGGAAACGCTCCCGGCAAATTTATTCTCAACACAGAATCCCTTAACGAAACTAATTTATCTTTCATATCAGTGATGCCATCTTCATTAAAAGATTTCAATCTATACACCAACATATCCATTCTTCCTGTAGGAGCATCATTAGAAACCCAGACAAAATCATCCTCTTTACGAAAAGCACTCATATCTTCAGGCGCGCACAATTTTATTCCAAATGAAGAATTAACCAAACTGTCAACCCAAAAACTATGATTATCTCTCAAGAATGAAACATAACGCGCTCTTTCTTCCCTAGTAATCTCCTGCAATATCACATTTGGCTTTCCGTATATTTTCTTTTCCAATTCTTCAAGAGTAGGACTTTGCAAGTTAACAACCAACTGTCTTTTTGCCCACACATCATCTTTCTTAACAATGGACGCTTTAGTATATATTGACGGATTAATATCCAATATCACTATATTTCGCACATAACGCATCAGACCTGTAAAATCCTTTGCGTTGCAAACCATAAGTTTTGTTGTAGGTTCTGCCTGCGGCAATGAAGGATAAGCCTCAGTAAGTTTCATTTTCAAACTATCAACCAGCGGACTGTCCGATAACTTTTCATCAACAACCAATAAAGTTTCAAATGGTAGCCCGGAAGCACTCTGAAAAGCTGCTATACTTTTAGAAGTAGAATTTCTACAGCCCGAAAACAGCAAAGCTAAAAACGACAATGCTACAAATAAATTATACGCTTTCATAAGATACAAGTTTTTGTTTTGTACAAAATTATGCAGCAAAACATAAACCTGCAGATAACAGCACCGGACAAACACATCAGCGAAAAAACTACTATCATTCAAATCTTTACAAGACTAACACCAAGCCCAAACAAATACAAAACCAGACAATCACAAAGAGAAAATCGCCGAAAATTATCTATAAAGAAGCACAAAAGCATCCAGCTCTTCCGATTCTTTCAAAAGCAAACGCTTCTTCAATCTATTCCTGGACTTTGTCAACGCATCAGAAGTATTATTGAAAACCACAAGCTGCTGTTTCCTTCCAATTCCCCATTTAATCATGCAGCATAATTCCTGATCATGCAAAGTCAAATCGTACTTAAGGCTTAAAGACGTAAGAAATCCACCAAACACTTCATCCGAAAAATGCAAGAATTCATTCCATTCCTTTCTGGACAAAGAAAGCGACTGCGGATTTTCATTAATATTCCGAACCACGTTTATTCCCCACTCATAGAAACCATCTGCCTGCAACTCTTTTATCTGCTGTTCGCAAACAAGCAGTTTCTGCCTGAATAATTTCAACTGCTTTTGTTTTTCATCATAAAGCTCCGATTTCTGTCTGGCATCTTCCAACTCTGAAGAAAGAACATTAATTTCCTTCAGATAAGAAAACCTCTCTTCGGCAAAACGAGCTAAATCATTTTTACGATTCTGCAGTTTCTGCTTACTAGAATTTATAGAAGCCAAACTCTTGCCCTGCCTCAAACCAAGCCTGTACGATAAAACAACTGCCAGAAGAAGCACCGGCAAATAAAGGAAAGAATAAACGAAGTCCCATTCCATAATAGTTTAACTTTTAAGACAGTGAAAGCTATATGTAAAAAAAGCCCTCCTGCTTTCGCAGAAGAGCTTTTCTTTGTGCGGCTGAAGGGACTCGAACCCCCACGCCGTGAAGCACCAGATCCTAAGTCTGGCGTGGCTACCAATTACACCACAGCCGCATTGATTTCGAGTGCAAAGGTAATCATTTTTTTATTTCCTCCAAATTATTAGCTGATTTTTCTTCTAAAATTCTTGAAGAATCATTGTCTGTATCCTTTATATACTTTATAGCCTCCTCTATTATTGTATCCTTACCTTTCTCTTTGTCAGCATCTTTCATAGAGACATAGACATCCGGCTCAATACCAAATTCCAATTGTTCTTTTTCCACACCTAAAGTTCTACTTCCCGAAAAACGGACAGTCCAACCATTAGGCAATTCCGAATTAAACGGGAAACCACTTCCTCCGCCGGTCTTATCGCCCATAATCAGAACTTGAGGCAGAAGGCGCATGGATTGTACAAAATCATTTGCTGAACTATAACACTCTCTGTTTGTCAGAACCACCACCGGACGATACCAACGCGAATGCCCCTCAGCTTCAGTTAAAGTCAATGGATAAGGCTCGGAAAAATCATTATGTCCTTTTCCCGTTTTATGCTGAATATATCCGGTAGTTATTGTTCCCTCAACGAATCTTGCAGCTATACGCTCAGAGTAAGTAAGCATTCCGCCTCCGTTTCCACGTATATCTATTATCAAACCCTTACAATCCTTGAAGGAATAAATAACGTAATCCAAATTTGTTTCACCCACGCCACTCGAAAAGCTGGGATAATAAATATAACCAATCTCCCCGTCTTCCAAAGCCTTATATTGCATTCCTCCTGCTATCCTGTAGTCAGTTCCCAGATAATTCTCCAATATTTTGGAATCAAAATTGTCCGGATAATCCTCATACCAATCCCAATATCTGGAAACATCAAAAGGAGACATCAAATTTGTATGACCGTCTTTCAGTTCCCGCAACATATCACCCATCAGGTCGAACAGCTCGAACTGATTCATCGTATCCGTCAATTGCACAGAATAACGGTCGTAAACCTCATCCCAGTCAACTTCCTTATATTCAAAGAAACAATAATTCTCATCCAATATTCGCCATAAAGCATCAAAGTTTTCCTTTGGCGAAGGAGTATATTCAACTTCCTTCTCGCAGGAAACGAACAGCAATAGCGTCAACAAACAAAACAGCTTATTCTTCATATAAACATAAGTTTAGTCATAAATACCTTTACACTGTCCGGCAGAGCGGTTACGCTTCCCTCCTATCGTAATAAACTCTTTTACAAAACCGACAACAAAATAACGGGAGTTCAAATGGCTTTGTATTCCGTTGACATCCAAATGATACCGGCTGCCCATATAACCGGCACGCAGAGTAATGAAAGGAAGCGGTATATCTACGGTGAAAGTATTCTTTACTACAAATTTATTATGGAATGAAGTAAACGGAACAACTCCGGATGAATTGCCCAACTGGAATATCTCGTAATAAGACTGGCCATAATTAGGCGAAAACAATACTCCGGCAAAAGGCAACTGCAACTGATAACGCAAGAACAGCGGGAGTTTTCCTATTTTGAAGGAATAAAATGCCATCCCGGACAAATTCAAGTCCAAATCGGCTTTTGCTGATGCCGGATTGTTTGATGATTGCATATTATATATCCCACCGAGCAAAACATGAGCTGAAGCTCCGGCTAGCAACCGCAAACCGGGAAGAACGGGAAATTCATAATGATACCCAAGAGTATAGTCAACAAATCCGGCATATTCCCTCAATGTTCCTGCCGGATTAAGAGTTGAAGCCCAATCTATCTGAAACAGCTGCTGGCGCAATATACGGCCATCACACAGTTTCGTATATTTCATGCGCTCGTCGGCCACGCGGAGAGCAAAGCCGGAATAATTCATATTACTACCCGGAGAAAGATATGTATCCATTATATTATATCTTCCCACACCAATCATCGTCGAAGCATTGACCGAGCGTGGCAAATCCGAAGTCCCGTCCTGCGCCTCAACGCTGAAACAGGAAAACAGAAATGTCATTGCCGACAACAACAAAAACCACCTGTACTTCATAATCAGAACAATTTCATCTGTCCGGTTATCTCATCAATAATATCCGAAGGAGATTCTTCCGTGATTTCTCCTTCCTGTTCATCACCATCAGGCAATACGTTTTCGGAATCATCTTTCGCCTGTTCTTCTGTTTCTTCAGGTTTACGGATTGACTCCAGTTCGTTGATTGTCTCAACACTATATGTTGTAAGTCGTTTTCCTTTTGCCTTGAATCCTTTTATCAGTGAGAACTCATCGGCATCAATTATCAACGGCTCACGGAAAGCATCATTTCCACCAAACACAACTTCGAAACGAGGATAAGCCTCATCGGTAAGCATCAGAAGCTCGTTCTTCGGATTTTCGCCGACGAAGTTCTGTTTTCGGGATGTTGCCTCAAGCGCAAATCTCTTGATATAAGGATATTTCTGGTCGGCATCATAAACTATTGCCGTCCATATTTTCGACGGATTGAATTTCTCGATTGTAAGAATATTCTTCTCATAATGATTACTCAAGTCGAAACTTGTAGTATAGAAATCTCCGTTCTTGAGGATTACAAGGATAGAATCGCTGCTTTGGAATTCTCCGAGCTCTTCCCCACGTCCGTCGTAATTCAGGCGAAGCACATCCCAGTCGAACCAAACCATGCGGCCGCCCAAAGTGGAGCTTCCGCGCTGCTTCAACGAAATCTTATGAACTTCTGCCTTTGTAAGCACATTACCTATGGAAGTTCTGGATTTGATAGGCACTGTGCTGAAATCTTTCTCGAATACAAGCAGACGCTGGCGAGGCTTCGGCTTAAGGATAACCTTCACAGTTTCTGCCTCTCCATTAGGATTCACACTGAAATATAATATGCGTGAACCTTCTGTTCCCTTTGTCAAATCATATTCTCGCTCACGCGCCAAAGCAGTTATGGCAAATCTCTTGATAAAATTAGTGCCCTGCTTTCCGTCGCGATAAATCACATTATATATTGTACGAGTATCGTTTCGCTTGAAAATATTCAAATAAAGTATATCCTTGCCGACAAACATCTTCTCGCTTACACGAACCACTTTATACGAACCGTTTCGGTAAATAATCAGAACATCGTCGATATCCGAACAATTTGCCACAAACTCGTCTTTCTTCAAACTTGTTCCGATAAAGCCCTCTGCACGGTTGATATACAGTTTTTCGTTTGCCTCGGCAACCTTGCTTGCCTCAATCATATCGAAGCTTCTAATCTCTGTAACACGCGGATAGCGGCTGCCATATTTCTCCTTTAAGCGGAGGAACCAGTCGATTGTATAATCTACTATATTGGCAAGATGACGGTTTATTTCCTCTATCTGTTCCTTTATCTGGGCAATTTGTGCGTCACATTTATCTGAATTGAATTTCAAGATACGTCCCATCTTGATTTCCATCAGTTTCAATATATCATCACGAGTCACCTCACGAATAAAAGCTGGCTTGAACGGCTCAAGACGGCTGTCGATATGTGCCACTGCCTGGTCCATATCTTTTGCCTCCTCAAATTCTTTATCCTTATATATTCTTTCTTCGATGAATATTTTTTCCAACGAAGCAAAGAAGAGGGTTTCGGACAATTCTGCTTTTTCGATTTCCAATTCCTGACGAAGCAGGCTCAATGTGGTGTCGGCAGAATGGCGCAACACGTCGCTTACGGAAAGGAAATGCGGCTTGTCGTCCTTGATGACACAGCAGTTTGGAGAAATACTTATTTCGCAATCAGTAAATGCATACAATGCGTCGATTGTCTTGTCCGACGAAACTCCCGGAGCTAGATGCACCAGAATTTCCACATTCTTCGCGGTGTTATCATCAACTTTCTTTATTTTAATCTTTCCCTTGTCATTGGCTTTAAGGATAGATTCGATAACCGACGAAGTTGTACGTCCGTAAGGAATGGCACTAATCACCAAAGTTTTGTTGTCAATCTTTCCGATTTTGGCACGCACCTTAACCGAACCGCCACGCTCGCCATCATTATACTTGCTTACATCAATATATCCGCCTGTCTGGAAATCAGGATAAAGAGTAAACTCCTCGCCACGGAGATATGCAACCGAAGCATCCAGAAGCTCATTGAAGTTATGAGGCAATATTTTTGAAGACAAACCTACGGCAATACCCTCAACGCCCTGTGCCAGAAGCAAAGGGAATTTGATAGGGAGAGTAACCGGCTCACGATTACGTCCGTCATACGACAATTGCCACAAAGTTGTTTTAGGATTGAAAACTGTTTCCAATGCAAATTTGGACAATCTGGCCTCGATATAACGAGGAGCAGCAGCTCCGTCGCCCGTCAGAATGTTACCCCAGTTTCCCTGGCAGTCAATCAGCAAATCTTTCTGCCCTAGCTGAACAAGAGCATCACCGATTGAAGCGTCGCCATGCGGGTGAAACTGCATTGTGTGACCAACGATGTTCGCCACCTTGTTGTAGCGTCCGTCGTCCAGTCTTTTCATTGAATGAAGGATACGTCTCTGCACAGGCTTCAAACCGTCGTTGATATGAGGCACAGCACGTTCAAGGATTACATAAGAGGCGTAATCCAAAAACCAGCTCTGATACATTCCGGACAAGTGGTGAACGACTCTGTCGTCGGACTTAGCCGGTGCTTTATAATCAGAATGTGCATTGCTATCCGTCTCCCCGTCAAAATTTTCCTGGTTATTATTCAACGCATTTTCATCAGCATCTTCGTTCTTTGAGGTAATTTCGTCTTCGATATCTTCAGGTCTCATATTCTTAAACAAGCCAATTTTCCAAATTTGGTGTAAATATACGAATTTTCTTCCAACTGTTACCCTAGTATCAGCATGTTATAAGTATAATTACCTATTTTACCGGAATAACAAAACGCCTTTTTTGAGAAAGTTTTTGAATTTAGTAAGAGTAAAAAATCTCAATTTTCCAATCCGGAAACCCATATTTGGGTTATATATGGACCATGAAAGAAACTATGCAAATTACAGGGGCAAAGCCCTTATGTATATAATACTACAAATCAAGTAATTACATTTTCACGATTTTTCAGCAGCCTGGAAAACTTTTTTCATAATATATGGAACAAAAATTTCATCTAGATGAAAAATAATTTTCATAATATATGGAAAAAGTTTTTCACATATTATGATAAAAAAGTTTCACCAGCATAAAAATCAGATTTATGGGAAAATCACAGTAAGCTATTATCTTTGCAATATTCACTTAAACCTAAATTTTATATTTATGATCACACTGAAAAGAATTAGAAAAGCAGACGAGCAGATTTTGGAAAAACTTACGGAACTTTATATTATTTCGTTTCCGGAGGAAGAAAGAAGGACTATTCCTCAGCTAAAACGAATGATTGAAGAAGTAGAGGAAATGAATTTCTGCGCAATCGAACTTGACGGAAATCTTAGCGGACTGGCGGTTTACTGGAATATGGGAGAATTCTTCTATATGGAGCATCTTGCCGTTTTCCCGGAAATGCGTAATCACAAAATAGGACAGAAGGTTTTGGAATGGTGGAAGCAGAATCTGGACAAGCCTCAGCTTTTGGAAGTGGAACCGCCAACCGACGAAATGACTGAAAGAAGAATAAACTTCTATCGCCGCAACGGAATGGAAATATTGAATAAAGAATATATCCAGCCAAGCTATAAGAAAGACGAAGATTCCCTGCCGTTATGGATTATGGGAACTGAAAATCCTGAAAAACTGGATGAATATATAGCGGATATCAGAAGAGTTGCCTATAAAGAAGCACTCAGGTATATTTAAGAGACAAGGTTTCATAGACGAGTTGACAAGGTTATTAAGTATGAACAACCCAAGAAAAGCATAGAAAAACCTCGTCAACTCGTTAGCTTGTATCTTGTTTCCTGCAATCAAAGTTTTGGAAAACTTTAATTATATAAATACGAATTAGGTAACAAAAAGCAAGCTATTTGACAAAAAATCATTTACTTTGCAACTTGATTAAACAGATTATTCTATAAAGTTCTTAAGTCTGTCAGTTTGCAAGTTTTATTTTAATGGAAAATCATGTTAAAGAATAAGACTTATAAACTCACAAACTAAAAAACCAAACAACTAAAGACTTATGGCACAAGAAGATGTATTTAAGAAATTAGTATCACACTGTAAAGAGTATGGTTTCGTATTCCCATCATCTGAAATTTATGATGGTTTGGGCGCTGTTTACGACTACGGACAGTATGGTGTGGAGTTGAAAAACAATATCAAGAAATATTGGTGGGATAGCATGACCCTGCTGCATGAGAATGTTGTAGGTATCGATTCAGCAATCTTTATGCACCCGACTATTTGGAAGGCTTCTGGCCATGTCGATGCTTTCAATGACCCATTGATTGACAACAAAGATTCAAAGAAACGTTACCGTGCTGACGTTTTGATTGAAGATCATCTGGGCAAAATTGAAGAAAAAATAAACAAGGAAGTGGCTAAAGCAGCAAAACGCTTTGGTGATGCTTTCGACGAAGCTCAGTTCCGCGCAACAAATCCTCGCGTTCTTGAACATCAGGCTAAGTGGAACGAAATCCACGAACGCTATTCAAAAGATATGAACGACTCAAACTTCGAAGATTTGCGTCAGTTGATTTTGGACTGCGAAATTGTATGTCCGATTTCAGGAACTCGCAACTGGACAGAAGTTCGTCAGTTCAACCTTATGTTCTCAACAGATATGGGTTCGACAGCCGACGGAGCTATGAAGGTTTATTTGCGTCCGGAAACAGCTCAGGGTATTTTCGTTAACTTCCTGAACGTACAGAAAACAGGACGTATGAAGGTTCCTTTCGGTATCGCACAGATTGGTAAAGCGTTCCGTAACGAAATCGTAGCTCGCCAGTTCATTTTCCGTATGCGTGAGTTCGAACAGATGGAAATGCAGTTCTTTGTTCGTCCGGGCGAAGAAATGGAATGGTTCAAGAAATGGAAAGAAACTCGCTTGAAATGGCATAAGGCTCTTGGATTGGGCGACGAAAAATATCGTTATCACGACCATGAGAAATTGGCTCACTATGCTAATGCTGCAACTGATATCGAATTTGAAATGCCGTTCGGATTCAAGGAAGTTGAAGGTATTCACAGTCGTACAGACTTCGACTTGAGCCAGCACGAAAAATTCTCAGGAAAGAAGATTCAGTATTTCGATCCAGAGTTGAACAAGAGCTATACTCCGTATGTAATCGAAACTTCTATCGGTGTTGACCGTGTGTTCTTGAGCATCATGGCAGGTTCATACTGCGAAGAGACATTGGAAAACGGCGAAACTCGTGTTGTTTTGAAATTGCCTGCAGCTTTGGCTCCAATCAAATTGGCAGTATTGCCTTTGGTTAAGAAAGATGGTCTGCCAGAAAAGGCTGAGGAAATCATCAACATGTTGCGCTTCGACTTCCGTTGCCAGTATGACGAAAAAGACTCAATCGGTAAACGTTACCGTCGTCAGGATGCTATCGGTACTCCTTATTGTATCACTGTTGACCACGATACATTGAAGGACAACTGTGTGACTATCCGTTTCCGCGACACAATGGAACAGGAAAGAGTTCGTATCGAAGATTTGCATAATATCATTTCTGAAAAGGTTAGCATGAAGAACCTTTTGAAGAAAATTACAGAATAAATAAGATGAGAAAATTTTTGAATTTAACGTGGCTTGTTCTGCTCTTCGGAATAGTCCTGGCATCATGCAACAAGGATGATGACAATGTTCTTGCTGTTGACGAAGATTGGAAAAAAGCGAATGGTGAAGCCTTTACATTGCGAGGGCTAAACCTGGAAAAGAGTGGTTTCAAGAAGTTGGATTCTCAAAGTGGTGATGGTTATATTCTGTATCGTGTAATCAAGGAAGGAACTGATACAACCAAGATTTACTACACAAGTACTGTAAAGGCTTACTACAAAGGTTGTCTTATCAAAGATGAAGACGGCAATTTGATTGAAGACCTTGATTCTGTACTTACAAAAGGTGTTGTATTTGACCAGAAAATGGATGAAGAAGGATATGACCCGGCAGAATTTGAGGTATCTGGTGTAGTTGACGGTTGGGCAACAGCATTGCAACACATGCACGTTGGCGACCGATGGGAAGTATGGATTCCATATCAGTTGGGATATGGAGTAACAGGAAGTTCTGGTGGATCAGTGACTATTCTTCCATATTCAACACTTGTGTTTGATATGGAAGTGGCTGAAATTACTGAGCAGTAATATTCCATCTGAAGGATAAAATATTCAAGTTGACAAGAAAACAAGTCAACAAGGTTTTTAGATGATAAATGTAAAGTTACAGTTGTTTTGACCTTGTCAACTTGTTTTCTTGTTAACTCGTCTTCTAAAAGTCGAGTTTGCGAAACTTTTAAGATTAATTCCTAGAAATTATTCAGTTTCAATGCCGTTGTATCATTATACTGTTTCTGCAGACTTACCAGTTCGTTCTGAAGCTGCTTAGTTATTTCCTCGTAGCCGACTTTACCATATAAGTTATTCATTTCCGAAGGATCTTCTTTCAAATCATAAAGTTCCCATTCATCTATATCATTATAGAAATGGATAAGTTTATAACGGTCAGTTCTTACTCCGTAATGACGTTTCACAGCATGCTCTGCCGGATACTCATAGAAATGGTAATAAAGCGACTTGCGCCAATCATCCACTTTCTCACCTTTTAGCAAAGGCAAGAATGATTCTCCATGCATATCTTCAGGAACTTCAACTCCGGCAAGATCAAGAATTGTTGGCCCATAATCTATATTCTGGACAAATTCATCAACGTCGCCTTTCTTTCCTCCTGGTAAACAGACAAGCAAAGGAGTGCGGAAAGATTCTTCATACATAAAACGCTTGTCGAACCAGCCATGCTCGCCCATATAGAAACCTTGGTCTGAAGTATAGACAATCATAGTGTTTTCAAGCATTCCTTTCTCTTCCAGATAATCCAAAACACGGCCAATATTACGATCTACAGAATGAATCACACGCAAATAATCACGCATATATTGCTGGTATTTCCATTCAGCAAGTTTCTTTCCTGAGAGTTTTGTTTCCTTGAATTTTCTGATAATCGGATCATAATGCTTATCCCATGCTGCTTTTTCTTCCGGAGTCATGCTGTCATACATACTACGTCCATATTCCTCCAAATCACCGGAATGTATTTCGTTCTCCTTATCAGCCAGTTTAAGGTCATAAACCAAATCCATATCTTTGATTATACTCATCTCCTGCTCTGCTGCAGCACGTCTTCCTTTATAATCGTCATAGAAATTTGCCGGTAACTCAAAAGTTGTGTCACTAAAAAGTTCCAAATCCTGCAAATCAGGCATCCATGTGCGGTGAGGAGCTTTGTGATGCAACAACAGACAGAAAGGCTTATTCTTGTCCCGGATATTTTCCATCCAGTCAATGGCTTTGTCCGTTATCACATTCGTTGCATAACCTTTAGATTTTATTTTCTCTCCATTCTTTATAAACGGAGCATTATAATAGATTCCCTGTCCGATCAATATTTCCGAATAGTCAAATCCTGTCGGTTCAGAAGTCAGATGCCATTTACCGATAACAGCAGTTTCATATCCGGCTTTCTGCAACAGTTTAGGAAACGTCTGTTGGCTTCCATCAAAAACCGCACTATTATCTGTGAAACCATTAGCATGACTATGTTTTCCTGTCAGCATACAGGCACGACTAGGTCCGCTTATGGAATTTGCCACAAAACTGTTAGTAAAACGTACACCTTCGTTTGCTATACGGTCAATATTAGGCGTATTTATAAATCTCTTGTCATACGCACTGATTGTCTGATATGAATGATCATCCGACATTATATAGATGATATTCATAGGCTTCTGCGCCTCTTCCTTTGATTCTTTCTGTGTTGAACAGGAAGAAACGGCTAATGCTGTAATTGGGATTAATAGGTAGTTTGGGGACATGATATTTATGATTTAGGATTTGAGGGCAAATTTAGGGAAAATATGGTAAGGGGATAAAAAAATCAGTACACATATTTCTAATGTGTACTGATTAATAAACTATATAATATGTATTACTTTACAACCAAATATATTCACTTCTTATATTTCTCATACTTTTTATCTACAATAACATCCTTGACTGCATTCAAATATTCAAATCCATATTTTACATCTGGTAATAAATATGCACCTTCAACCCATTCATTCCAAGCATAAATTGTAATTAACTTAGGCTGTTCAGGATGTCTATCACAATATTCTTTTGCCTTTTGTAAAAAGGCTGCAAAAGATTTTGGGGATTTATTGAAATGAACTACATCTTTCTGTGTCTTATGGGGGAAACGTGGTGTATCATCCCAGCCTATAGAAGCATTAGGGAAATATGGTATTGATACAGCCTGACTCCATTTCTCCAAGCGATCAAATGCTTCTGTTCCCCATTGAATATAGTCTTCAGGATGTGGACCTCCCCAATTATATAATGTCAAACTACTAATACCTAAAACTTTTATTTGCTTTAAGAATTCATCGTTCGGTACACCTCCAGTCATCAATTGGATATGTAATCCCGAAAAGCCAGCTTTCTTTACTTCCTCTCTGAAATAATCTAAACCTTTTTTGGTTTCTTCTAACGAACCAAAAGTTTTTATTAAATTTTCTGTACTAAAAACTGAAAAAACAGGTTCACCATTTATCTTCAGATAATTTGGACATTTGAAATATTGCTCAATTATTCGTTTAACAATTATCTTAAAGTTTGGCCAATCAATGGCACCATTCCATAATCTAGAATCATCATCTTTGTATCGATGTACATTCCAATAATTTCGAGCCACATCATGATCTGCCCACATAATATAGAAATTCATTTTATGATTATTTTTTGCTTTCAAAAAACCATCATTCAAACAACTTTCCAAAAATGGACCATTATTAAACCAATACCAATCGAATATAAAAGTATTAACGCCATGGTCTGTAGCAACGTCAATCCAACGCTCCATCACTTGAGGATCATTATCTAATTCATATCCCCATAATGGAACTTTTGGCTGATAATGACCAGGGAAGCGAGGATTTCCCTTCTTTATAACTTCCCACTCACCCGTTTTTTCTGGCCATAAGATTTCACTTCCCATTGGGTCGTCGTGGCATGAAGGCCAGATGTAGGCGGCAATGATGTATTCTACCTTTTTATTTTCAGCTTTCAGACTAAAAACTCCCAATATAAATACCAATAAGGTATAACAAAGCAAATTACGTCTTTTCATAAGAGTCTTATTTAATCATTATTAACTTGTATTTAAAATAGACAATATTTATGGTTATTAATCCTAACCCGTTGGCGGAATTAAATTGATAAAAGATTTATGAATAAAAAGTTGTGCATGTTGTTGATATTTAGTAAATTAAAGGTGCCCAAACTTTTAATAG
>CASFJQ010000051.1 GCA_949295065.1 uncultured Parabacteroides sp.
TTTATATCTTCGAGTTCAAATTGGATGGAAATGCAGAAGAAGCAATGCGGCAGATAGAGGATAAAGGTTATGTTCGGGAATATGAGTCAGATAACCGAAGGCTTTATAAGATTGGAGCTGTTTTTTCGTCTGAAACTGGGACGATAGAGGAATGGAAAATAGCTGAAAGATAGAATATTATGTTTTATAACACAAATGGGTAAAAAAGAGTAAAAAAAGTTTGTATTTAAATAATATAAATATTTCCTTTGGAACATAGAAAAAGTGAGAACCTTAACTATGAAAAAATAACCTTAATTATGAAGAGTAGAGATTTTACATTGCCAAATTTAGATTGTGAAATGTAAAATCTTTTAGAGGGATTCATATCATGGATCCCTCTTTTTTTTCTTTTCTATTTTATTCTATTGGTATTTGAAGCCTTTCCAAATATAAATCATTGATACCAAACAGCAGTACCTGAAGCCGTAACCATCAACATACTTCCATTGGCTCCGACTGTTTCATAATCCAGGTCAATTGCGATAACAGCATTAGCTCCCATGCGCTCTGCCTGTTCCTTCATTTCTTGTAAAGCTGTTTCTTTTGCTTCACGTAGAACACTTTCGTATGAAGAAGATCTGCCGCCTACTATATCACGGATTCCGGCAAAGAAATCCTTGAATACATTTGCACCTATTATAGTTTCTCCTGAAACAATACCATAATATCTTGTGATATCGTGGCCTTCGATTGTGTTGGTTGTAGTTAATAACATAATAATTAGTTTATAGTAGTAAAGAAATTATGTAGTCAAGGAGTTAATAAGGATTTATGATTCCTTATTTATCTCCTTGATTTTTTATCATATCAATGTGAAGCAGACATTTCTATCTCCATCTTACCGCCTTTGACTATATCAGAATGAGAGAAGAAAGGAGTTTCCAAAGATTTTCCGTTCAACTTGACAGATTTTACATATTTATTTTCCGGAGTATTATTCCTGACAATAATATCAAAATTTCCATTTTCAACTTTTATAGAAACTTTGTCTACCATTGGACGGCCAATTGCATATACTGGAATTCCCGGACAAACCTGATAGAATCCCATAGCGCTCAACACATACCAAGCAGACATCTGTCCGCAATCCTCATTTCCGATAATTCCGTCCGGAGCGTTGGTATAGAAATTACGCATTATGAAATCAAGTCTTTCCTGACCTTTCCATGGTGAATCAGTCCAGTTATATAGATAAGCCATATGATGACTTGGCTCGTTTCCGTGAGCATACTGACCAATCAGACCAGTGATATCTCCCGAAGCTTCTGCTCCGTCAATCTGAGAAGAAGTTGTAAACAATGTATCCAAGCGAGTTTCCAATTCCTTACGTCCGCCAATAGCTTCGATGAAGTTATCCATATCGTGTGGCGCAAAGAAACTCCACTGGAATGCATTTCCTTCAGTGTAATCACTCTTCATATGTGAAGAATAGCGAGGATTGAAAGGAGTTCTGAACGAACCGTCGCCCATAACAGGACGCATCATTCTTGTTTCCGGGTCCAAGTAGCGTTTGTAATAAGCTGCCTTTTTCATATATTCTTCTTCGAGAGCCTTGTCGCCGGCTGCTTTTGCAATCATTGCAACGCACCAGTCGTTATAAGCCATCTCAACGCCCCATGAAACTGATTCAGGGATAGAATCAGCAGGAACGAATCCATATTTCTCTTTATAATATACGTGCTTTGTAATGAGGTCAAGTTCGCGTGTCCCTTTGAATTTCTCAGCCAAATCTTCACGGTAAACAGAAGAACGTGCAGCAGCTTCTGCCCACAATTTCATATCTTCACCGTTTGTCAAATCTTTGCATACAAGGTCTGCAAGAACTGCAACTGCAGGATAAGCAACCATACAGCCAGTATAGCTGGAAGCCAAAGGCCATTTCGGAAGAATTGTTCCTTCTTTATATCCCTGAACCAAAGATTCGCCCATTGACTGTGCAAGAGTCGGATTAATGATTGTCATCAACGGATGAAGCGCACGGAAAGTATCCCACAAAGAGAAAGCAGTGTAGTTTGTATATCCCGGAGTTGCAGTATGTACTTTCTTATCCATACCCAGATACTTGCCGTCAACATCCTGATAAGCAAAAGGAGCAATCATTGTATGATACAAAGCCGTGTAGAAATTCTTAAGAACCACAGGGTCACTGCTTTCAATCTTAAGTTTGTTCAAAGCCTTGTTCCATATATCGGCAGATTCCTGTCGTACTTCTTCAAAGTCCCATCCCGGAATTTCCTTTTCCATATTCAATTGAGCTCCTTCCGGACTTACAGGTGAAAGAGCAACTTTTACATACAAAGGCTCATTTGATTCCTTGAACTTGTAGTGGAACTTAAGGTCTTTGTCTGTATTAAGTTTCAGGAAAAGTGAGTCAGAGCGGAGTTTTCCGTCCAAATACTGATAAACTGTTTCGATTTTCTCAGAGAATACAATTCTGTATGATACAGAATGAAAATGAGCCCAACCCTGAGTTTCGTATGTTCCTTCAACGATTGAATCGTTCACGAACCAGAACTCATTGCCGGTGATTTTATGTCCCCAGTTAGGCTGAAGCACATGTCCCAAGTCCAGCATCACACGTCTTTCCTTCGGATTGTCGTATGTGTATTTATGGAAACCTACGCGCTCTGTTGAAGTCAATTCAACATTCACTCCGAAATTATCCAGGCGGACAGAATAATAACCCGGTGTAGCTTTCTCTGTTTCTTTCTTGAAAGTTGCAATTGGCTTTATTGAATCTTCTCCGCAATATGGAAGCAGAGCGATGTCTCCCAAATCACCAATTCCTGTTCCCGAAAGATGTGTGTGGCTGAATGCATAAATCTGATTGTCATCATAATGATAACCGCTGCTGGCATCCCAACCCATGATGTGAGTGTCCGGACTCAACTGAACCATAGAATACGGGCGAGTTGCTCCCGGGAAAGTATGTCCATGAAAACCAGTTCCGATAAACGGGTCAACATACTGGTTCAAGTCAGCCAAAGTGTCGGCTGTCTGTGAATTTTTCTGCGAGCATGATACCGAGAGTAATGCCACAGCTGCTGAAAGTAAAAAGATTTTTTTCTTCACTGTTTTGAAATGATTTATTGTTTGATTTGTTTTGAGCAAAATATATTTGCAAACTTACGGAAAAATAACGACTTACATTTATATTTGCAACCAAATTTCAATCTTTTATCATGTTTACAGTTATTTCTATATTCTTTGGAGGAATTATTCTTGGATATATATTCAAGAATATTTCTGTGTTGCAGAAACTTGGAAAACCTATTTTTACCACAGTCCTTATTTTGCTGTTTATTCTTGGAATAAGCATCGGTGCCAACGAGGAGATTGTACGGAATTTTGCATCACTTGGTTCTCAGGCATTGATTCTTGCATTTGCCGGAACATTGGGAAGCGTATGCCTAGCTAAATTAGTATATCATTTCTTCTTTGAGAAAGGAGGAAAGATATGAAAGGCAGTTTACTTGTTGTGGCAGTCTTTATGCTCGGATGTTTCATCGGTTATGCGGGAATGTATCCGGAAGAAATATTTACATTCAATGTTGAGGTGTATGTGCTTTATTTGCTTATGTTCCTGGTCGGACTGAGCGTTGGAAGCGACAAGCAGTTGAAAGATATTCTGAAAAGTATAAGACCAAAGCTGCTTCTTGTCCCATTGTCAACCATTATCGGAACACTTTCGTTTACGGCTATTGCTTCATATTTCATCTCAAAATGGAGCATTTGGCAGTGCCTTGCCGTTGGTAGCGGATTTGGATATTATTCTCTTTCTTCAATACTCATAACTCAGTTTACGGAGAAATCTTTGGGAACGCAATTGGCTGCCGAGCTTGGAGCTATAGCCTTGATGAGTAACGTGATACGTGAGATAATAGCATTGCTTGGTGCACCATTCCTGGTGAAATATTTCGGCAGGCTTGCGCCTATCAGTGCCGGAGGTGCAACAACAATGGATACAACTTTGCCTATAATAACAAGATATTGCGGCAAGGAGATGGTTTTCATATCCATTTTCCATGGTGTATTGGTCGATTTCACCGTGCCTTTCTTCGTATCTTTCTTCTGTAGTTTGTGATTTGGAGAATGATTTGCCGATATTTTGTCGTGTGACTTTGTGTTTTGTGTTAAATACCTGAAGTATAATTATTTGTATTTTCAGGCTATTTTTTTAGGTTGGAAAACTTTTTTCATCCGCATGAAAATTTTTTTTCACAGGCATGAAAATTATTTTTCACCCGGATGAAAAAAGTTTTTCACGGGATATTAGATAAAAGAATTATTACAATTATGAATATTAGAAAACTTACAGTTCTGTTTATATCTGCTTTTGTCGGATTGTCGGTAAGTGCGACGGACAAAAAAACGGGTTCAATTCTTGAGTTGTCGGATGTAGTTACAATCTCCGGCACTAAAGTTAACACCTTGGATGAGGTAAAAGCAAAATATATTCTTGTTGAAACTTCATCATCGGACAGTTCTTCTTTTAAGAAAGACCGTGAACAATATTTCACGGATGTGTATAACCACTATAAAAAATCAGGATTTGAATGGGTGACGAAGTATAACTCAGAATCTTCAGCCTTGTATCTTGTTGACTCCGATGGTCTGATTTATGCCGTGGAAGAAGATTTGAGAAAAGAAGGATTGGAAAGAGTGCTTCGTGTGCTTTTCCCTAAAACACCGGTTTATCGCACTCTGGATGTTGAAATTTTCGATAAAAAGGTTTCTGAGATGAACAATTTGCAGGTAGTTGACGTGCGTACTGAAGATGAATATAATGCAGGCACAGTGCCCGGCTCTGTTCTGATTGATATGAAAAAGAAAGATTTCTCTCATAAAGCAGATTCATTGTTGGATAAATCCAAGCCTGTTGCCGTATTCTGCAAAGGCGGAGTGAGAAGCCGTAAAGCAGCATGGGAACTGGTTGATATGGGTTTTGAGGTTCTGAATCTCGACAAGGGTTATGACAGCTGGAAGAAATACAAAGGTTCGTCGGTGATTATTACTGCCAGGATGGAAATAAAGCCGGACTGCATTGAGGATTTTAAGGGAATTGCAGCTCCATTGATTGAGGCTACACGCAAGGAAGCCGGATGCGTCCGCTACGAACTTTATCGGGACAGCAGCAATCCTTGCATTTTCTTTTTCTTTGAAGAATATAAGGACGATGCAGCCAGTCAGTATCATTCAAAGCAGGAATATCTTAAAGAATTCAAGGCGAAACGCGAACCTATGCTTGAATCACCGTCAAAAGCAGTAGTTTATAAAACCTTATAAATCCCTGTATTCTTTCGGAGTCAGTCCTTCTCTTTTCTTGAAGAAAGTGGAGAATTGACCCACATTCTCGAAATGCAGTTTATATGCAATCTCTGTGATGTTCAAAGATGTACGGGTGAGTAGCTCCTTTGCATAGTTCAGCCGCAACTGAATCTGGTATTGCGCAGGAGAAACTCCCGTATATTCCTTGAATGTTTTTCTGAACCACGAATATCCGAGCCCAAGTTGCGACGCAATTTCTTCGGGCGAAAGAGGATTTTCTATCTCTGATTTCATTATTCTTCGTGCTTCGTCGAGCTTTTCTTTTACATAAGTATTTTCGAAAGAACGGTTTTTCTGCTTGTAGAATATAGTGCTTGAGATGTGATGCAGCAATCCGGCAAGCATAATCTGAAAACCTGATTTTTCTTCGTTGGCAATATGCAGCAAATCTTCATAAAGGCTTAGGAGTGAATTGCTGATGCCCAATTCCAGTACAGGCTTGTCTATGGAAAAGAATCTTTTCGCAATCAGATTCTCCATATAAATTCCTTTGAATCCAATCCAATATTCCTGCCATCCGGATTCTTTGTCCGGCGAATAGTTATGCCATTCTCCCGGAAAAAGAATAATTAAATCTCCGGATTTAACTTGCCGTTTTTTGCAGTGGTCGGATATGAAAGAGCCGCTGCCTTTTACTATATAAACAAACTGATATTCGTTAAGTATGCGTCCGTTTTGCGGAAGAAAATTATAACTTTCAGGATGTTGCAATGGTGGATACATTGTGTGTGGCGGAATATCCTGAAATCCAGCCGTGGTCACAATCGTTCCCCAAGCTTCGTCGTTTGCGCTGTAGGTGAGATAATATATTTGGTCTTTTCTCTGAGTATCCATAATTTATATCAGATTTGAAAGGTTTAAAATCAATAAATATACTTTTTAATGTCTTCAAGCAGATAACTTTGTTCAAAAGTAGTAAAAAACCTCAAATCATATAGCTTATTATGGAAGTGAACACTTTTCTGGCATTCGACATTGGAGCGACAAGCGGGCGTGCGGTCCTGATGGAATTCAAGGACGGGAAGTTTGAAATGGAAGAAATACATCGTTTTTCAAATGGTATGTTGGAACTTCACGGGCGTTATTATTGGGATATATTCCATATATATAATGAACTGAAAGAAGCTCTCCGTTATTGTGGAAAAAGAAATATTCGCCTTACTTCTGTTGGAATCGACACTTGGGGCGTTGATTTTGGTTTTGTTGGTCCGGACGGAGTTATACTTGGATTGCCGAGAGCTTATCGCGACCCTTACACAGCGAAATCTCCGGAGCGTTTCTTTACCAAAAAGATGTCGCAGAAAGAAGTTTATGAGCGGACGGGAATACAGATAATGAATTTCAACAGCCTTTTCCAGCTTTATCAGATGTCTGCTGATAGTTTCTCACCTCTATCACAAGCTTCTGCAGCTTTGCTTATTCCGGATTTACTTTCATATATGCTTACGGGGAAAATGGTGTGTGAATATACTGATGCTTCAACGGCTCAGATAGTAAATCCATATACAAAGAAAATAGATGAGGAATTATTGAATGCAGCAGGCGTTCCAGCATCGCTTTTCAGAGAAATTGTTTTCCCGGGAACAGAGGTTGGTTTGCTTACGGAAGCTTTGTGCAAGGAAACAGGATTGGAACCAGTTCCGGTTATTGCAGTTGCCGGACACGATACAGCTTCGGCTGTTGCTGCTGTTCCTGCACAAAACAGAAATTTCGCGTTCTTGAGTAGTGGAACATGGAGTTTGATGGGAATCGAGACAAATTCTCCTATCATAACAGAAGAATCGTATAATGAGAATTTTACCAATGAGGGCGGAGTGGACGGAACAATCCGTTTTCTGAAGAATATTACCGGAATGTGGCTTCTTGAACGTTGCCGTGAGGAGTGGAAACGCTTGGGACATGATTATTCATATCCGGAACTGTTGGATATGATGAAAGAAGAAATTCCTTTCCGAAGTTTGGTAAATCCTAATGATTCAAGCTTTGACAATCCTGAAAATATGCAGGAGGCAATTTGTGGATATTGCCGAAGAACTCAGCAGCCGGTTCCGGAATCAGTCGGGCAGTTTGTTCGATGTATATTTGAAAGTCTTGCTTTCAGCTATCGTAAAGTGTTGGATATACTTAAACGAATGTCTCCTTTCCCAATTGAATGTCTGCATGTGATAGGCGGTGGAGCCAAGAATGATTTTCTGAATCAGTTGATTGCGGATGTAATACAGATGCCGGTCATTGCCGGACCATCCGAAGCCACGGCAATAGGAAATGGTTTGATTCAGGCACGTTCTGCAGGACTGGTGAGTGACCGTTGGGAAATGCGGCGCATGATATTGTCGGTTGTTTCTCCTAAAATATTTGTTCCGAATAGTGGTGCCGGACAATATGACCGAGAATATTCTGTATATTTAAGTTTAACCTCAAAATAATATGATTATGATTAAGGAAAAGAACGTGATTGAAGCCTATGAAATGGCAAAAGAAAGATATGCCTCTCTTGGAGTAGATACAGAAAAAGCTATGGAGCAATTGCAGAAAATAGCATTATCTCTACATTGCTGGCAGACAGATGATGTGTCTGGCTTTGAGAATCAAGGAGGAGAATTGACAGGTGGAATTCAGGTTACAGGAAATTATCCAGGACGTGCCAGGAATATTGATGAGGTTCGTGCTGATATACTCAAAGCTTCGTCACTGATTCCCGGAAAACATCGTTTGAATCTTCATGCAATATATGGTGATTTTGAAGGAAAAGTAGTGGACCGTGATGAGATTGAACCTTGCCACTTCAAGAGTTGGATGGATTGGGCAAAGGAAAATGATATGAAACTTGATTTCAACAGCACTTCTTTCTCTCATCCTAAAAGTGGAAATATTACTTTGTCAAATCCGGATGATGAAATCAGGAATTTCTGGATTGAGCATACAAAACGCTGCCGTTGGATAAGTGAAGAAATGGGAAAGGCTCAAAATGACCCTTGTATAATGAATCTTTGGATTCATGACGGAAGCAAGGAAGTTCCAGCCAGCCGGTTGAAATATCGTCAGATTCTTGAAGAATCCTTGGATGAGATATTTGCGGTTGATTATAAGAATATGAAAGATTGTATTGAAGCAAAGCTCTTTGGAATAGGTCTTGAAAGTTATACAGTCGGTTCGTATGATTTCTATCTTGGTTATGGCGTGAAAAACCAGAAGATGGTAACTTTGGATACAGGACATTTTCATTTGTCTGAAAGCATTGCCGACAAGATTTCATCTTTGCTTCTCTTCACTCCGGAAATTATGCTTCATGTGAGCCGCCCAATCAGATGGGACAGTGACCACGTTGTGGTAGTGAACGATGAATTACTTGATTTGTCGCGTGAGTTGGTTCGCTCCGGAGCATTGGACAGAATACATATCGGACTTGATTATTTTGATGCTACGATAAACAGAATCGGCGCTTATGTGATTGGAGTCAGAGCTGCTCAGAAAGCATTGTTGCAGGCATTGCTTGAACCGTCAGCTTTGCTTCAGGAATATGAAGATTCCGGACGTTTGTTCCAGCGCCTGGCATTGCAGGAAGAAGCAAAGAATATGCCTTGGAATGCAGTGTGGGATATGTTCTGTATGAAGAATGAAGTTCCGGTAGGAAACGGATATATTCCGGAAATAGAAAGATATGAAAATGAAGTGACCGGTAAAAGAATGTAGGATATGGATATTCTTGTTGGTTTACTGATTATAGCATTGGGAAGTTTGGGACAGAGTAGTTCTTATGTTCCGATAAATAAGATAAAATCATGGAGTTGGGAAAGTTTCTGGCTTGTCCAGGGAATATTTGCCTGGATAATTTTTCCATTGCTTGGAACTTTGTTGGCATTGCCTTCCGGAACCGGCATCCTTGATTTGTTTCAGATGGAAGGAAGTATGATGTCCGTCTTTTACGGAATGTTGTGGGGAATCGGAGGTCTTACTTTTGGTCTGAGCATGCGTTATTTGGGAGTTGCTTTAGGACAGAGTATTGCTTTGGGAACTTGTGCCGGTTTCGGCACACTTTTCCCGGCAGTGATGCAAGGCAAGAACTTGTTTCAAGGTGAAGGATTAGTTTTGTTGTTTGGTGTGTGCATAACTCTTGCCGGTATAGCTATTATAGGCTATGCCGGAAGTTTGCGCTCACGCAATATGACAGAAGAAGAGAAGAAGGCTGCTGTTAAAGACTTTGCACTGAGTAAAGGTTTGGTCGTGGCATTGCTGGCAGGTGTTATGAGTGCATGCTTTAATCTTGGGCTTGAGGCTGGAGCTCCGGTTTCTGAACTTATGCGTGAAAAAGGGGCAAATGAATTGTTCGTTATGAATCCTGTTATTATGCTGGTAACAATGGGTGGCTTTGTAACAAATGCTGTTTATTGTATTTATCAGAATAAAATAAATAACACAGGTAAGGAATATTTTTCAGTTTCGGGAGAAGTAATAGCTAATAATGTTGTATTTTGCCTTTTGGCAGGTTTGCTTTGGTATTCTCAATTCTTCGGATTGGGAATGGGGAAAAGTTTCTTTACCGATTCTCCGGTTATGATGGCTTTTTCATGGAGCATACTGATGTCGTTGAACGTAATTTTCAGTAATATATGGGGAATTATATTAAAGGAATGGAAAGGAGCAGACTCTAAGACTGTATTTGTTTTGGTTCTTGGAATGTGTGTACTTATATTTTCTTTGATATTTCCTAATATTTGAGAATATAAAACGATTGGTATTACAAGACTAAAACTATATAAACTCAAAAACTCAAAAACTTAAAAACTCAAAAACTCAAAAACTTAAAAAATATGATAGATTTAAGAAATAACAAATCTCTGATGTCCGAAATTGAACGAATAGCAGAAGTGGCAGGCTATTTATGGACTAAAGGTTGGGCTGAACGTAATGGAGGAAATATATCTGTAAATGTTACAGAATTGCTCAGTGAAACTGAAAAATCACTTCCTGCGTTGTTACCGCCAGTTGAATTGCCTGAAAAGATGACATTCCTTGCAGGACATATATTTTATGTTACAGGAACAGGTAAGAGAATGCGTTATGTGGCTCAATCTCCTTTTGATAATGGTTCTTTGATTCGTATTTCAAAAGATGGCTTAAGTTATGAGATTATTGCCGAGCAGCCGATAAAACCAACATCAGAATTACCTTCGCATCTTATGATGCATAATTATGTTCGTAGTACAGGTCGTGATAATAAAGTGGTTTTGCATACTCATCCTACAGATTTAATTGGTATGACTCATTGCCGTCGTTTTTTGGATTCTGCATTGCTTACCAAGACGTTATGGAGCATGATTCCTGAGTGCCGTATAATTGTTCCTAAAGGAATTGGAATTGTTCCTTATGAAATTCCAGGAACTGTAGAATTGGCTAAAGCAACTATCAAGCAATTGGCAGAACATGATGTTGTATTTTGGGAAAAACATGGAATATTGGCAGTAGGAGAGGACTTGATAGAATGTTTCGATGCAATTGACACTTTGAGTAAATCTGCACAAATATTCTTCAGTGCAAGAATGGCTTCAGGAGAAGATCCTGTTGGAATGACTCAGCAACAGCTTGATGATTTGGTCCCGGCTTTTGGGCTATGATAAAATTTAGTAGTATGCAGAAGTATAAAAATAAAACAACAAACTATATAAATTAATGTTATTATGAATAGAATGATATTGAATGAGACTTCTTATTTTGGTGCAGGAAGTCGTGAAAGTATTGCTGTTGAAGCTAAACGAAGAGGCTATAAGAAAGCATTTTTTGTGACTGATAAAGATTTGATCCGTTTTAAGGTTGCTGATAAAGTTATAGAAGTATTTGAAAAGAATGATATTCCATATGAAATTTTTAGCGATGTTAAAGCTAATCCAACTATAGCAAATGTACAGAATGGAGTATCTGCATTTAAAGTATCAGGTGCTGATTTTATAGTAGCTTTAGGTGGAGGTTCTTCTATTGATACGGCAAAAGGTATTGGCATTGTGGTAAATAATCCGGAATTTTCTGATGTCCGTTCTTTAGAAGGAGTTGCTGATACCAAACATAAAGCAGTGCCTACATTCGCTCTTCCTACTACCGCAGGTACAGCTGCCGAGGTTACTATTAATTATGTAATAATAGATGAGAATGCTAAGAAGAAAATGGTTTGTGTTGACCCTAATGACATACCATCTGTTGCAATAGTTGATCCGGAATTGATGTATTCAATGCCTAAAGGATTAACTGCTGCAACAGGTATGGATGCTTTGACTCATGCCATTGAAAGTTATATTACTCCTGGAGCGTGGTTGATGTCTGATATGTTTGAACTGAAAGCTATTGAAATGATTGCAGTAAATTTAAAGAATGCTGTAGATAATGGTAGTGATATTGCTGCACGTGAAGCAATGTCTCAGGCTCAATATATTGCAGGAATGGGATTTAGCAATGTAGGTCTGGGTATTGTTCATTCAATGGCTCATCCTTTGGGAGCACATTATGATACTCCTCATGGAGTAGCAAACGCTTTGTTGTTGCCATATGTTATGGAGTATAATGCAGATTCTCCAGCTGCAAGTAAATATATAAATATAGCGAAAGCTATGGGAGTAAATACTGACGGAATGAGTATAGAAGAAGGTGTCAAAGCGGCAATAGATGCTGTACGTAGTTTGTCTTTAAGTATTGATATACCACAAAAATTATGTGAAATAGGAGTTCGTGAAGAAGATTTACATATGTTGGCAATAGATGCCTTTAATGATGTATGTACAGGAGGAAATCCTCGTCCGACATCAATAGAAGATATAGAGGCTTTATATCGTAAAGCTTTTAAATGAATCAATGTGGAATGTGGATGAACGTAATAACTAAGTTTACAGGAACTGTTGTACTTGTAATCTTATCTTGTCTTATTCCTGAATTCTGCTGGTGAAAGTTTCAAGTGCTTACGAATATATTTTGCGAAAAAAGAGATATTAGGGAAGTCGAATTCCATTGCGATTTCCTTAATACTCTTTTCTGAGTATTCCAATTCTAAAGCTATACGTTCCACGGCGTATTCGTTGATTAAAGACAAAGCTTTCTTGCCACTATGTTTTTTTATCAGGCGAGATAAATAAGTGGGTGAACAACATAATTTTTCCGCATAATATATGACGGAACGATGATATCCGTTATCAGCATATAACTCTTTTAAGAATCGCTGGAAAATGTATGATGAAGAACTTATTTTTTCATTCTCGTATGAAGTCACTATATAACGGTTTATGTCGGACATCATTTCCAAAATAAGAGCGGCAAACAGGTGTTGTATTATTTCCTCGCGATGAACAATGTCTCCGATTGAAAGCTCGATACTTATTAAATCGATATAGTGTGAAAGAAGCTCAGAATTTCTGCCATCCACATGTTTCATGGGATTGGATTTTAAGAAGCGAGCAACTCTCCATGCATCTGTACCGCAATGAAACATACGTTGCAGGAAACGGTCGGAAAGACCGACGCTTTTAATCTTGCAATCTGTACTGATTGATACTTTAGCCAACGAAATACCAGATAGGATTATGCCAAAGTCATTCTGGTATAGAGTATATTGCTGACCGTTTTGTTCCCAACTTATAGAGCCGGAGGTACATAATACCATTAACGAGAAATTCAGCCTGACTGGTTCTAAGGTACACAAATATTGCAAGCTTTCCGAAACGAAAAGACAATCGTCAGCATAACAAAAGCTGCTCCCTATATTATGCCTTAGTTCATCAATACTAATATTCTTCACGTAATTCCAAATTTGTTGTTGATTTATACGATAATGATAGCATCCTCCATATCATTTTCGTTATTATTTATTGCTTTTTCTTTTTCTATAAATTTACGTATTTCTTTGTTGAAATCACATAAATTAAATGCAAGAATAAAGTGGTAAAAGCAATAAATAATTAGGGTGTCCAGTTCTACGTTCCTAAAAACGTAGTACAAAACGCCCTCGTTATTGTTAATACAATGCTCTTAAATTCAATGCTTTAATAAGCAAA
>CASFJQ010000052.1 GCA_949295065.1 uncultured Parabacteroides sp.
TCTATCAAAACTACTGCACGACGGCCACTTGTTTCATGAGCCTTCATCAATACATTCTTAAAACGCATTCCAAGGTTGGTTTCTCTTTCTCCGTTCTCTATTCCATAGAGTTTTTCCCATTGGCTGATATAACCTATGATAGCACTTCTGAGAGAACCTTGCAATGTGTATTCTCCACCATTAAAATCCATATGGAACACAGGATAGACTTTCCAGTCTTTCTCCAATGAATCAATCTTCAATCCTTTGAACAATTCTTTCCTGCCCAAGAAATAATTCTTCAACGTCGAAATAAGAAGACTCTTTCCGAAACGGCGTGGACGGCTCAAAAAGTATATCTTTCCTTCTTTCTTTTGCCAAAGAATAAACCATATCGGTCTTGTCTATATAAACATAGTTGTCTTCTATCAGTTGGTCGAAACTTTGGATGCCTATTGGGTATTTCATTGTAACGATATATTAGTTTTAACACTGCAATAGCAAAGTTAGTAAAAGCTAATTGTTAAGACAAATGAAAACTCAGTTTTCAACGAAGTGTCATTAACTAACATTTACTCTGTTTTTTATTATTCCAAAGCATTATCAACTTTAAAGTTGTGCTACTAGCGAAACTTGAATAAAAATATTACTTCAAAAATTAAAAGTCTCAAAGAATAAAGACTATTTTTGCACTGTTTAATCAATAATATGTGGAGATAGTATGAAAAGACTTATCTTTAATGTAGTTTTATTATTAAGTTTCATAAATATGACAGAAGCTGCGAACAATCCGTTCTTCGGAAAATACAAAACGCCGTTTGAAACTCCGCCTTTCGACAAGATTAAGACTGAGCATTATGAACCGGCGTTTGAAGAAGGTATAAAACAATTGAAAGAAGAGGTTGACGATATTGCAAACAATACAAAACCGGCAACTTTTGAGAATACGATTGTTGCGCTTGAAAGAAGTGGTGCTTTGCTGAATAAGGTAAGCAATGCTTTCTTCAATGTTCTTAGCGCTGACGCTACAGATGAGATGATGGAAATTTCACAGCGCGTTTCGCCAAAACTTTCCGAGAGCAGCAATTATATCTATCTTAACGATAAACTTTTTGCAAGAATAAAAGAAGTTTATGACCAGAAAGACAAGCTGAATCTTTCTGTTGAAGATGCAAAACTTCTGGAAGAAACTTATAAGGCTTTCCAGACAAGTGGTGCTACGCTGAGTGCAGAAGACAAAGAAAAATATAGCAAACTTAGCACTGAGCTGAGCGTTCTTACTCTTCAGTTTGATCAAAATGCTCTGAAAGATGAGAATCGCTTTGAAATGTTGCTTACAAAAGAAGAAGAGCTTGCAGGACTGCCTGAAAGCGCAAGAGAAGCTGCAGCTTTTGCTGCAAAGGAAAAGGGTAAGGAAGGTTGGCTGTTCAACCTCTCAGCTCCTAGTTATGTTCCTTTCCTTCGCTATTCCGATAACAGAGAGCTGCGCGAAAAGCTTTACAGAGAATATATGAGCGTCGGCAACAAAGGTGATGAATATGACAACAAGGATATTATCAAACGAATTGTCAATATTCGCCTGGAAATAGCAAAATTGATGGGTCACAAAAACTTTGCTGAATATAAGCTTGAAAACAAGATGGCAAAGACTCCTGCTAATGTTTACAACTTGCTGAACCAGCTTTTGGAAGCTTACAAGCCTGTTGCCATCAACGAGTTCAACGCTGTCCAAGGTTTTGCAAGAGGCATGGAACAGAAGAATATCAACATTATGCCTTGGGACTGGAGTTATTATTCTGAAAAGCTTAAGAACATTGAATTCAATGTAAACGATGAAATGACTCGTCCTTATTTCCAGCTCGACAGCGTGAAGAAAGGTGTGTTCGGTCTTGCCACACAGCTTTATGGACTTACTTTCAAGGAAAACAATAAAATTCCTGTTTACAACAAGGAAGTACAGGCTTATGAAGTATATGATGCTGACGGAAAATTCCTCTCAGTGCTTTACACAGATTTCTTTCCTCGTGAAGGCAAACAGTCTGGAGCTTGGATGAACAGCATCAGCCAGCAATATAAAGATGCCAAAGGTAAAGATCATCGTCCGCAGATTATCATTGTGATGAATTTCACACGACCTACAGACACAAAACCTTCACTTCTGACATTCAGCGAAGTGGAAACTTTCCTTCACGAATTCGGACATGCATTGCATGGAATGTGCGCACAAGGAACATACGCAAGTCTTTCCGGAACTAATGTTTACCAGGATTTTGTGGAATTGCCATCACAAATCATGGAAAACTGGCTGACTGAGAAGGAATATCTTGACCAGATTGCCAAACATTATGAAACTAATGAGAAAATACCGGCAGATTTGGTGCAGAAAATAATCGACGCTTCAAATTTCAATTGCGGATATGCATGCTGCCGCCAGCTTAGCTTCGGTATGCTCGACATGGCTTGGCACACTTTGGAACAGCCTTTTGATGGCGACGTTATGGCATTCGAAAAGAAAGCATGGGCTCCAACTGTGACAGTTCCGGACGTTCCGGGAGCATTGATGAGCAGCAGCTTCGGACATATTTTCGCAGGTGGATATGCTGCAGGTTATTACGGTTACAAATGGGCTGAAGTTCTGGATGCAGACGCATTCTCTGTATTCAAGAAAGCAGGAATATTCAATAAAGATGTAGCAAAATCATTCTACGACAACATTCTTACAAAAGGCGGTGTAGAAGATCCTTCTGTTCTTTACAAGCGTTTCCGTGGTCAGGAACCGACTATTGACGCATTGTTGATACGTAATGGTATAAAAAAATAAAAGACTAATAACTAAGAGGGTGTTGCAAAACTGGCATATCAAACACAGAAGCACAGAGTCACAGTGGTAATATATTGAGTATAAATAGAATAAAAATTTCTGCGTCGCCGCGTCTCTGTGTTTAAATTAGTTTTGCAACATCCTCGTCAGCTCAAAATAGTTTAATGTATGAGTGACAAAACGAATAAACAGCACGAAATAGATAAAAGATATCTGAGAATGGCTGCAATATGGGCCGAAAATTCATATTGCATGAGGAGAAAGGTTGGTGCCTTAATAGTAAAAGACCAGATGATAATATCTGACGGTTATAACGGAACTCCTGCCGGTTTTGAAAACGTATGCGAGGATGAGCATAACATCACTAAGCCTTATGTGTTGCATGCCGAGGCGAATGCTATTACAAAAGTTGCAGCTTCGTCGAACAGCAGTAAGGATGCGACTATTTATGTAACTTCAGCCCCATGCATCGAATGTGCAAAATTGATTATACAGTCTGGGATTAAAAGAGTGGTTTTCTCGGAAAAATACAGGACAGAAGAAGGTTGCGATTTGCTGAGAAGGGCAAATATCGAATTGGAATATATTGAAATTGACAAAGACTGACAATAAAGGTAGTCTTTTTTCAGTTAACTAGTTAAAAAGAAAACAAGTTGACGTTACGTAATAAATAAACATAAACTATGGATAGGAACAACAAACATTCCGTTTGGCTTCCGGTGATAATAGCTCTAAGCATTGCTTTGGGTATTTTCGTCGGTAATCATTATAATACATTAAGCAAGAAGAACCCATTTACCCAATTTCACTCTGGCAACAACAAAATTGATGCAATATTACGCATCATTAATGAGCAATATGTTGACACTGTGGACATGAGTAAACTTATTGAAGGTACCATTCCAAAAATATTCAGCGAACTTGATCCCCATTCTGTCTATATTTCAGCTAAAGACGTTGAAAGAGTCAATGAAGACTTGGAAGGTTCGTTCAGCGGTATCGGTGTGTCGTTCAATATACAGACAGATACAATACTTGTCATCAACGTAATACCAGGAGGTCCATCAGAAAAGGCAGGTTTATTACCTTTTGACAGGATTATCACTATTAATGACTCCGTGTTTGCCGGTAAGAAAATCAGCCAAAACGACATTATGAAAAATTTGAGAGGAGCCAAGAACAGCACAGTGAAACTTGGCATAAAGAGAGGAAACGAACCTGAATTGCTGACATTTGAGGTTACACGTGGAGATGTTCCCGTAAATTCCGTAGATGTAGCATACGAAGTGGCAGATAATATCGGTTATATCAAAGTAAGCAAATTCGGACGTACCACATACAACGAATTCATTACGGCTATTGCCAAACTGAAGCAGAAAAACTGTACGTCTTACATCATTGACCTGAGAAGCAATACAGGCGGTTATATGGAAGCTGCAGTGAATATGATTAACGAATTCATGCCAGAAGGAAGACTTATTGTATATACCGAAGGCAAATCATTCCCTCGCTCTGATGTTTATGCAAATGGAACCGGAACTTGCAAAGATGCTCCTATTGTTGTCCTGACAGACGAAATATCAGCATCGGCAAGTGAAATTTTCTCCGGAGCTATTCAGGATAACGACAGAGGTTTGATTATCGGACGCAGGACATATGGTAAAGGACTTGTTCAATCACCAATCAAGTTGACTGACGGTTCAGAAATCCGTCTTACTATTGCAAGATATTATACGCCTTCCGGAAGATGTATCCAGAAACAATATGAGCTTGGTGAAGGAGACAAATATGACCAGGACATATATAACAGATTCATGCACGGAGAATTTGACTCGGCTGACAGTATTAAGCTTGATGACAATTTGAAATATCAGACAGCAGGCGGACGAACTGTTTATGGCGGTGGCGGTATAATGCCGGATATCTTCATTCCTAGAGACACAAGTGGTATAACTTCATATTTCTCAAATGTCATAAACAGCGGAGTTCTTTATTTGTATGCTCTTGAATACTCAGACAAGAACAGGGAGAATTTCTCCAAATACAAGAGTTATGAGGAGCTGTATGAGTATTTGAAGAAACAACCTATTCTTTATGATTTCACGAATTTTGCAGCAGAAAAAGGTATAAAGAAACGTCCTAACCTGATTGCTATTTCTTCAAAATTAATAGAGAAACAGCTTCATGCTTATATCGTAAGAAATTTCTTTGATGATCCCGGATTCTATCCTATTTTTCTGAGCGATGATATAACTATAAAAGAAGCTGTGAAAGTTCTTCAGGAAGGAAAAGCAAATCCGCTTGAAAATAAATAATTTAAGTTTTGCGAGTTGCTCAACTTAAAAGTTAACAAGGCTTCAGATACAAGTTGAGCTTGCGAAACTTGAATAAATAATAATTGACAAGCGAACGAGTTGGCAATGTTCAACTCACCAAACTAACAATTGAAATAAGAATGGAAGCATCACAAGCAAAGCAACAACTTAGAAAAGAAATAGCTTGTATAAAAAAGCTTCAAACCAAAGAAGACTTATCAAACTGGTCTGCTCAAATCATGGAAAAGATTGAGCAGACCAGTCTTTTTCAACAAGCTGAGAACATAGCTATATATCATTCCATAAAAGGCGAAGTTGAAACTGATTTATGGATTGAAAAGTGGTACACAAGAAAGAACATAATTCTTCCAGTTGTTGACGGTGACGACTTGATTATGGTTCGCTATGAAGGAAAAGAAAATCTCAGAAGCGGTTTTTTCGGCATAATGGAACCAGTTATAACTCCTGACAATATTTTCCCGGAAAATGATATTGACCTGGTAATTGTTCCAGGTGTAGCCTTTGACAAAAGCCTGAACAGAATGGGACGAGGAAGAGGTTTCTACGACCGTTTGCTGTCCGGATTAAATGTACCGAAAATTGGCATATGTTTCAACTTCCAGTTTTTTGATAAAATACCTGCGGAAGAATTTGACAGAAAAATGGATGCAGTGATAACGGAAAAAGAAGTGATTGGAATAAAAGAATAACGAGCTGTCCTAAAAAGGGCAACTCGTTATTTTTTATAAGCAATCTGCTTGGCAGATGCTTAATAATGCTTCGGTCTGATTATGCCGGATGAATAGCTTCAGTAGGACAAGCGTCAGCGCAAGTTCCACATTCTGTACACATTTCAGGGTTGATGCTGTATTTATCACCTTCTGAAATTGCACCTACCGGACATTCGTCAATACAAGTACCGCAAGCAATACAATCGTCGCTAATTACGTAAGCCATTTTTATAAACGTTTAAAATGATAACTATTAGTGATACAAAAGTAAAGTTTTATTCGATATTAAAAAATATCTGAGGCAATTATTTTCTCAAATATTCCCAATTTTACAATATCTTTGCCTTTGCTTCGTTAATAATAAAAATAGCAGAATGACATTGAAAAAAATAGCTTTTATATTATATTTTATATGTTTAGCCTCAACAATGGCTATGGCACAAAAGGAAAAGGTTAAGAATCTGCCCTATGCTGACAACAAGCTTTTCCATCTTGGTTTTTTTGTCGGACTACACTCGCAGGATTTACTTCTGACAAATTCTGGTTCGTCATACAACGGAGAAACATGGTTTGCTGAAATTCCCAATTATTCACCAGGTTTCAGTGTGGGAGTAATCGGTGATATGTATTTAAACCGTTTCTTTAACTTAAGATTTACGCCATCAATTCATTTCGGTGATAAACAATTTGTATTCAAGAAAGAAAACAGTGAAGAAACATTCAAAACAAATGTACGCTCCAACTACCTGATGTTTCCTCTGGATATTAAATACAGTGCATTAAGATTAAACAACTACCGTCCATATCTGCTTGGCGGTGTATATGGAGCTTTTGATTTGGGAAGAAAAAAAGGAACACCAATTCTGCTTAAAGGCCCAGATTTCGGAATTGAATTCGGTATCGGTTGCGATATTTATCTGCCGTTCTTCAAACTATGTCCTGAATTAAAATTCTGTTTTGGTCTTACCGATGTTCTTGAGAAAAACAGAAGCGACCTTCAGGGACAGGAAACAATTAAATACACTGAAGGTCTATCACGTGCAACATCCAGAATGGTTGTACTTACTTTCAATTTTGAATAAACATACGGAAATATATATACGCTGCCGGAATAGCCATCAATATGCTATCGAAACGATCAAGCATACCACCATGACCTGGCAGCAACTTACCTGAATCTTTAACACCTAAAGTGCGTTTCAGCAATGATTCCACCAAATCACCAAGCGTTCCAAACAACACAATCACAACAGAAAGTCCAAGCCAGGCAAGGCGGCTAACTGATGGGTCGATATATGCAAATCCCAAAGAAAACAGCATAGCGAACAGCATTCCGCCCCAAAAACCTTCCCAGGATTTCTTTGGTGATATTCTTTCAAACAGACGATGTTTTCCTATGGCTGAACCTACAAGAAAAGCTCCTGTATCATTAACCCACACAAAAACAAACATTGAAAGAACCAGAATATAATTGAAACCAGCCACTCCGCTCTCATCACTTGCTGACATTATAAAATTAAGAAGAGAAAAAGAACCGGCACAATAAAGCTGCCCCAAGAACAAATATGCCCAGTTTTTAATCGGATCCGATGCCTTATAGTATAATTCTCCTATAAAAGAATACAATATGAATAATAAATAAGGGAGAAACACTTTCGAAGAAGCCATATTGTAGGCATAAGCGAAGCAGGACAGAAACAGATATACTCCACCAACAGTTGCTATTAACTTATGAACAACGGTTTCATCATTCTTTCTAATTAAACCGTAAAATTCCCACAAACTTGCCCCGGTTATTATCGCAAATACCAGAGCGAACAAATAAGGATGAAAACATATTCCTCCAATCAATACTGCCACGAATACAATTCCTGTCAATGTCCGTGTAATAAAGTTATTCAAAATATTTAGATTTTATGTTTATAATAAATTCTTGTTTAGCAAGCAGGCATATATAACACAAATATATGCAGAAGCATAATCACTGCTCTTAAGACAATCAACGAGAACATACCCGCCATTGTTTTCAATCGCAAAGATAGTATTATTAAATCGAGATAGAAACAAGTAAAGGAATATATTACGCAAAACCAGATATATGGAAATAAAAAAGGTGTGCCAAAATATAAAATTCCAACACACCTTTCTAAAAATATTATAGGGAACTATTATTTCTCTTCTTTCTCTTTAGTTGAATCCTCATTAGAAGTATTTTCAATATTCTCAATAGATTCTGTATTTTCAGAATTTATTTTAGAAACATCTTCACCTTTTTCTACTTCAGAATATTCATTAACGGCCCCATTCTTTTCAACCTTTTCCTGTTCCTGAGCTTCAAGAATTTCTTGTGTTCTGGAAACCCAAGGACGTTTGCCAAAAATCTCTTCAACATCTTCAGAATAAATCACTTCACGTTCAAGCAATAATTCTGCCAAATCATTATGGCCTTTGGCTTTTTCTGTCAGAATTTGTTTTGCCCTTTCATATTGAGTATTTATGATATTCTGAACTTCCTGATCGATAAGACGGGCTGTTTCCTCACTGTAAGGTTTGGTGAATCCCCAATCCTGACCAGTTGAATCATAGTAGTTCAAGTTCGGAAGTTTGTCGCTCATACCGAAATAAACCACCATAGCATAAGCCTGCTTTGTCACTCGTTCCAAATCGTTGGAAGCACCTGTTGATATTCGTCCAAGGAAAAGTTCTTCAGCAGCACGTCCACCAAGAGTAGCACACATTTCATCCAATAACTGCTCACGAGTAGTAATCTGACGTTCTTCAGGCAAATACCATGCGGCACCCAATGCCTTTCCTCTAGGAACAATTGTAACCTTAACCAATGGATTTGCATGTTCGAGGAACCAGCTCAATGTTGCGTGACCGGCTTCATGTATAGCAATACTTCTACGCTCTGAAGCTGTAGTAATCTTTGTACGTCTTTCCAAACCACCAACGATTCGGTCAACAGCATTCATGAAATCTTCCTTCTGAACAAATTTCTTGTCATTACGGGCAGCTATCAATGCAGCCTCATTACATACGTTGGCTATATCAGCACCTGAGAATCCAGGAGTCTGGCGAGCTAACAATTCTGTATCAACACTATCGTCAATCTTGATTGGACGAAGATGCACACCAAAGATTTCTTTTCTCTCATTCAAGTCAGGCAATTCCACATGAATCTGTCGGTCAAAACGTCCGGCACGAAGAAGTGCCTTATCCAAAATATCTGCACGGTTTGTAGCAGCCAAAATGATAACACCACTGTTAGAACCAAAACCATCCATTTCTGTAAGCAACTGGTTCAGTGTATTCTCACGTTCATCGTTGCTATTCATATTGGCATTTCGTCCGCGAGCACGGCCGACTGCGTCAATTTCATCGATAAACACTATACATGGTGCTTTTTCTTTTGCCTGACGGAACAAGTCACGAACACGTGATGCACCTACACCAACAAACATCTCAACAAAGTCTGAACCAGACAAAGAGAAGAATGGGACATCTGCCTCACCTGCAACAGCCTTTGCAAGCAAAGTTTTACCTGTTCCCGGAGGGCCAACAAGCAAAGCTCCTTTAGGAATCTTACCACCTAACTCTGTATATTTTGAAGGGTTCTTCAGGAAAGCAACTATTTCTTCAACCTCCTGCTTTGCCCCTGCAAGACCAGCTACATCCTTAAATGTAACTTTGCGTTCACTATCCTTATCAAATAACTGAGCCTTTGCTTTGCCAACACTAAATACATTTCCAGGTCCACCTCCAGGTCCGCCGGACATCTTTCGCATAAGGAAAAACCATATTGCTATCAGCAGCAACATTGGTGACCACGAAATGAAGAAATTCCATAATGTACTGTCTCCTTCTTCAAAACTAACTTCAGTATCAATCTGGCTTTCACTTACAGCCTTATCATAGAAATCTGAAAATTTGTCAGCTGAAGGAATCTTTACATACACCATCAGTCCTGTACCTGTCGGTAGTTCGGAATGATTTTTAAACACCAAATCAGCTTTTCCAGGTTTTACGGTTGCCTCTACCATATTTTTTTGGTTATAAACAACCATCTTCTCAAACACATTCTCTTTCATAAGTTTCTGGAACTCCGTCCATCCAACTTCTTTCGATGAAGTGGGGCTGTTAGTCATATACAAGCCCAAGAGCATCAAGAGAATAAGTCCATACATCCAATAGAGGTTGAATTTAAAACCTCCAGGCTTATTATTCTTCTTTGACGACTTATTAAACAAATCCTTATTGTCCATATTAATTTAATGAAATAAATAATATTAACCGGATTAATCCAAGTTCGGTATTTCTGTCACTTTGGCATCCGCCCAAAGATTTTCCAGATTATAGAACCTGCGCTGTTCCGGCATAAATATATGAACAAGAACCGTGCCATAATCCATTCCAATCCAAGTGGCACCTTGCGTTCCATCAATAGAAAGAGGTTTCTCTCCTGATTTCTTTCTGGCAAATTCCCACACTGAGTCAGACAAAGCTGAAACCTGAGACGGTGACTTTCCCTCTCCTATCACCATATATTGACTGATTGCACCTGACAAATTTGTTAAATCCACAACTACGATATTGGAGCCTTTTTTCTCCTGTAATCCTTCTACGATTGATTGTACTAATTCTTTTGTTTCTTCCATTTATTCTATTTAATGTATTTTAGAGATGCAAATATAAAAGATAATTTGGAATACAGCCATTTTTAGAAGGCAATTATTCTCTTCATTTTTAACAATATTAAGAGAGGAATAATAAAGAGACTAATTAAAGATAATACAACTTTATAACTATTTACAACCACAGCTTTATATTTAAAGTTCTAAGCAATCTATACAAAGAGAAAAATATATTTTGAAAAAAAACACGAAAAACATTTGGTGGTAATAAAATTTTATCTACCTTTGCAGACGCAAACGAGAGAGTTGGCAACACAAAAGTTGATGAATATTGTTCTATGGTGTAATGGTAGCACAACAGATTCTGGTCCTGTTTGTCCAAGTTCGAATCTTGGTAGAACAACTTTCTAATTCTTTTTATAGCCAATTACCAAACTGTTCTATGGTGTAATGGTAGCACAACAGATTCTGGTCCTGTTTGTCCAGGTTCGAATCCTGGTAGAACAACAGACAAAAGCCGGTTCAAGAAATTGAATCGGCTTTTTTGTTAGGTACAAGTTAACAAGGTAACGAGTTGACAAGGTTATTATATTATTATCTTGTCAACTCGTTACCTATGTCAGCTCATCTATATCTTATCCACTTTAATATCTCCATTATCGAAGGTTTCTTACCATACATCAATATTCCTACGCGATAAATTCGTGCTGAAAGCCATACTACAAAAACAGAAGTAATCAGCAAAACCGACAATGACAAAGCCAGTTCCCACCAAGGGACATCAAATGCAAGACGCATCATCATAACCATAGGAGAACTGAACGGAATAACAGAAGCCCAAAATGCCAATGGTCCGTCCGGATTTTCCGCACCATAAATACCGGCATATAAACTGAACACCATGAAAAGAATCATTGGTGCCATAAACTGCTGACTGTCTTCCTGCTGACTAAGAGCACTTCCTATTGCGGCAAACATTGCTCCATATAGTATGTAACCTCCAACAAAATAAAGGAAGAAGAAAAACAACAGCTTTGCCCAAGGCACAGCGAACAAAGCTGACAATCCCGACATTTCAACATCCGAAGCAACTACAGCCTGAACTGGTTCGCCCATAGCCACACCCGCACTGGCTATCAGAAATATTGTGAGAACACACCAAAGGATAAATTGAGTAAGACCAACAAGTCCGATTCCAATAATTTTTCCCATCATCAGATCAAAAGGACGGACAGAAGAAATCATAACTTCTATTATCCTGTTTGTTTTTTCCTCCATAACACCTTGCATAACCATTCCACCATAGGATATTATGAACATATATATTATCAGCGTAGCCAACATTCCAAGAATAGTTGCAACATCAGACGAACTTTGGTCTTCTGAACCGTCATCGTTCCACTTTACAGTCTGGACAGAATAGTTTTCCTTTGCAACTTGCATTACACTATCAATATTTTCAATGTTAAATCCGGAAAGTTTTTCATTTCTCATAGCTTCGGTAAGTATGTGATTGATATCTCTCACCAAATTATTAGGCAACTGACGGGACGAATACAAAGTTGCAGCATCAGGATTTTCCGATAAAGGTGCAGATATATTGAGGAATGCTGTTATCTCTTTGTTTTCCTTTTTGCGGTATTCGTCCATCGGACCTTCAGCCTTTATATAGACACAACTTTCAGTATCTTCAAACAATGATTCATATTTTCCGGTTGAATCCATAATCACAACCGTTTTAGCTTCCGAATCCTGAAAAGTTGCCAACCACATAGGAACAAAAACCAATGCAGCAAACAGAACCGGCATCAGTATTGTCAACAACCAAAATGATTTTTTCTTTATCCTGAAAGAATATTCTCGCTCTATTATCAATCCTATATTACTCATTGTTATTTTCCTCTTTTAAGTTTTCAGATACTGTTCGAATAAAAATCTCATTCATTGATGGCAAAGCCTCCTTGAATGAATATATCTCATTATTCTTGCCTAGCTCTACCAGTAATGCAGAATTGCTGACAGCATAATTCTTGCGTATCATTAAAGTAAATCTATCTTCAGATTTTATAATATTTTCCACATCAAACACTCCTCCAACTGAAGTTATTTCATCCTCTGTGGGTGCAGTTTCAACTACATATCTGT
This sequence comes from uncultured Parabacteroides sp., assembly GCA_949295065.1. Lineage (GTDB taxonomy): Bacteria > Bacteroidota > Bacteroidia > Bacteroidales > Tannerellaceae > Parabacteroides. The sequence goes on from CASFJQ010000052.1 coordinate 12,626, forward strand.
TCTCCCGGAAACTGTTTCTCACATCAGCAACAGCTCCGGATAGAACAACTCTCGATTTGTTTATCAACGCGATATTATCACAAATCTCCTCGACAGACGACATATTATGAGTGGAGAAAATTATGGTATGACCTTTTTCCTTAAGAGACAGGATTTCCTTTTTCAACAACTCAGCATTAACGGGGTCAAAACCGCTGAACGGTTCGTCAAAAATCAATAGCTCAGGCTCATGAATAACCGTTGTGATAAACTGTATTTTCTGCTGCATGCCTTTCGACAACTCCTCGACTTTCTTGTTCCACCAAGGAGCAATATCGAAATGTTCAAACCAATATTTCAGGCGTTTCATAGCGTCAGAACGTGAAAGTCCTTTGAGACGTGCCAGATAAAGAGCCTGCTCGCCTACTTTCATTTTCTTGTAGAGTCCGCGCTCTTCCGGCAAATATCCAATACGATAGATATCATCCGGCTGAGACAAGCGTCCGTCCAGATAAACTTCACCACTGTCCGGCGCTGTTATACGGTTTATAATCCTGATAAGCGTGGTTTTTCCTGCGCCATTCGGCCCAAGCAACCCGAAGATTCCACCTTTCGGAACCTGGATATTAACATGGTCTAAAGCAAGATGCCCGCTATATCGCTTCACTACATCTTTTACTTCAAGATAATTCATAATATAGATATATTTTATGTTTTTACAAGCTCAACATACAGGTAAGCATCCAATTATAGGGTTCACCCTTTAGGGTCAGCGCCTTACGAGCGCTGACCCTAAAAAGTACACTGCAAATTTAACGATTATTATTTGTAGA
>CASFJQ010000053.1 GCA_949295065.1 uncultured Parabacteroides sp.
CGGGTATCTAAGTTCGGATTGGATAAGTGCTGAAAGCATCTAAGTACGAAGCCAGCCTCAAGATAAGATATCCCTGAGGGTCGTTGTAGACTACGACGTAGATAGGCTACAGGTGTAAAGACAGTGATGTCAAAGCCGAGTAGTACTAATTGCCCGAGACTTTTCCTTGTCAGAAGGATTGATAGATTTTAAGGCACTGTAGTAAACAGTGTTGGTTCTACTAAAAAGAACACTCTTTATTGTCACCGACATGTACTTTTAAGTCAATGAGCATAAAACTTAAAAACTCAAAAACTTAAAAACTAAAGACCTTAAAAAGATATTAAGGTGGTTATAGCATTGGGGTTCCACCTCTTCCCATTCCGAACAGAGAAGTTAAGCCCAATCACGCCGATGGTACTGCGTAAAAGTGGGAGAGAAGAGACTCGGTTCCGAAAGGAATCGGGTCTTTTTTGTTTATAGTATTATATTTGAAAATAAGTCAATCTATTCGTTAAATCGCATAAGCCTTAATCATTCTATGAGTAATGTTAAGCTTTTTCTGTAAATTTGTATTTGAAGAATAAGTAAAACGTATTTTTATGAAAAAGTTAATTATTTCATTGTTTTTAATTTGTTTTGTGTTATCAGTAAAAGCCCAATCTATTAAGGATATTTTAAATTCACAGACAGTAAAAGATGTTGTAACAAGTGTAACCGGAGGAAAGCAATTATCAAATGAAAGCTTGAACGGTAGTTGGCTTTATATTTCTCCTGCAGTACAGTTAAAAGGAGACAATGCAATAAAGAATATTGCAGGAACTGTAGCCACTTCTGAATTGGAGAAAAAACTGGGTGAATATTGTGAGAAAGTCGGAATAATTGAAGGAGTATTCAATTATTCCTTTAATCAGGACAATACTTTCTTTTGTCAGTTGAAATCATCCAAACTGAACGGTACATATACTGTCAATTCTGCTGATAAAACTATGGATATGACATATACTGTTGCAGGAAAGAATATATTATCCCTTACTGCAACTGTAGTACTTACAGACAACAATCTGACTTTGTTGTTTAATGCCGACAAATTGTTGGAATTGATAGATAAGATATCTTCTATAAGTTCAAATACGTCTGTTCAGGCAATAAATAAATTAGCTTCGCAATATGATGGCGTTATGTTGGGATTTGAACTACAGAAGCAAAACTGAAAAACTGAATACTTAAAATAATACAGATTCCAAAAAGATTTTATAGATTTGCTTTCTATAAATTAAAAAGTCAAAAATGTCTATGAAGAATATTATATTCATAATGTCTCTGCTCCTTTCCGGCTCTGTTTTGGCACAGACAAAGGTCGTTAAACGAAATGCTGTAAAGGCGAATGATTTTGGTATTACATACTCACTGCCGAAGACTAATTTGGTGGTAGGTGTGGAAGTTACCAAAGTTGCTTGTAAAGCTGGTCCATATTATAAATATGCCGAGAAATATTTGAATGTAAAGGATGTCGTGTTGGAAGACAGGGTATATTATGAATTGGATAAAATAAAGTTGGAGAATAAAGGTGTGCCGGATTCTGAGAATACATATATTGTTGCGTTTAAACAAGGCACTGTTGCTCCTTACGCATATTTGACGGAAGATGGATTGCTGTGTTCTATCAATTCGGATTTCGTGCCTGACAAGTCTGATGATAAAGATGCTGAAAAGTCCGTGAAAATTTCTGCAAAGCCCGACGCTTCTGTTTATTCCGAAGAATTGTTGATGGCAGGCTCAACGGCAAAACAAGCGGAGGTTGCTGCTAAGCAGATTTATAGAATCAGAGAAAGCCGTATGAATATACTGACCGGTGATGCTGATAATCTGCCTCCTGACGGTGAAGCCATGAAACTTGTAATCCAACAGTTGGAAGAACAGGAAAACGCTTTGACTGCTTTGTTCGTCGGTTCTAAAGTGAAAGTTCCGCAATATTATGAGGTGACTGTTGTCCCTTCTGATGATTTGAAACAAGACGTGTTGTTCCGCTTTTCTCCATATTTGGGTATTCTTGATGCTGATGATTTGGGAGGAGATCCTGTATATATGGATTTGACTGCTACTGAGCGTGCCCCAATCCTGGATGAGAAGGAAGCTGAGAAGAAAGAAAAGTCTTTGAAAGGAATTGTATATAATATTCCGGGTAAAGCTAATATTGAAATATATTCAAACAAAAAGACTTTCTTCAAGGGTGAAGCTCAAATAACTCAATTCGGCTCAAAAGAGGCTTTGGCTCCGGTTATGTTTGAGGATAAGAAAGCTCCTGTGAAAGTGATTTTCTATCCTGAGACAGGAGCAATAAAACAGATTATTCAGTAATAATTTTTCAGGTGACAAGTTGACAAGGCATCAGAGACAAGGTTGTTTCCTTGTTAACTTATAAAATAAGGAGTCAAGGAGTCAAGAAGTCAAGAAGTCAAGGAGTCAAGGAGTCAAGTAGGGATATCTTATTTCCTGAGGCCTTGTCAACTTGTCAACTCGTCAACTAATAAACTCAAAAACTTAAAAACTAATAAACTCAAAAACTAAAAATTATGTTTGAAGGACAACCCAAAGGATTGTATGCGTTAGCCTTGGCTAATACCGGCGAGCGATTCGGTTATTACACGATGCTTGCGATTTTTACTTTGTTTTTACAGGCAAAGTTTGGTTTCTCTGCTGCAACTACGTCAACTATTTTCGGTGGATTCTTGGCCGCCGTTTATTTCATGCCTCTTGTAGGTGGTGTATTGGCAGATAAGTTCGGATATGGAAAGATGGTGACATCCGGTATCGTTATTATGTTTGCCGGTTATGTGCTGTTATCTATCCCGACATCAGCAGAAGCCGGTAAGATGATGATGTTTGGTGCTTTGGCTTTGATTGCTGTAGGAACCGGCCTGTTCAAAGGTAATCTGCAGGTAATGGTCGGAAACCTTTATGATGCGCCTGAATATAAGGCTAAACGTGATACGGCTTTCAGTATATTCTATATGGCAATCAATATTGGTGCTATGTATGCTCCAACAGCTGCTACAAAAGTTACTAATTATATTTTGGCGAAATCCGGTTTGAGTTATGTCCCTCAAATCCCTTCTTTGGCTCACCAGTTCCTGAATGGGAATATTACTCCGGAAAATGAAGCGACTTTGAAGGCTTTGCAGAGCGCACAAGGTTTTGTGGGTGATACAGCTGCTTTCTGTTCTACATACATTGAGAAATTATCAGAAGCTTATAACTACGGTTTTGCTGTAGCTTGTGTTTCTTTGATTTTCTCTATAATTATTTATTATGCTTTCCGCTCAACATTCAAACATGCCGACTATAACTCAAAACAGGCTAAACCTGCAAATGTTGTGGAAGAGGAATTGACTCCGGCACAGACTAAGGAACGTATCACTGCTTTGCTTCTTGTGTTTGCCGTTGTTATTTTCTTCTGGATGGCATTCCATCAGAATGGTTTGACTCTTACATTCTTTGCACGTGACTATACAGTACAGTCAATTACCGGTGTTGACCGTCTTGGTTTCGACATTATTAACCTGACTTTATTGTTGATTGTTGTTTATTCTTTGTTCTCTGTTTTCCAGTCAAAGACAGGTAAAGGAAAGGGTATTTCTGCTGCCGTAATTCTTGCTTCTTTGGCTTTGCTTGGTTTGAATTATAGCTCGATGGATACTGAACTTTCAATCCTTCCCCAGATTTTCCAGCAGTTTAACCCGTTCTTCGTAATTGCATTGACTCCGGTGTCATTGGCCGTGTTCGGTGCTCTTGCAAGAAAAGGGAAAGAACCTTCTGCTCCACGCAAAATTGGAATCGGTATGTTGATTGCATCAATCGGTTTCCTGATTATGGCTGTCGGTTCAATTGGTTTGCCTACTCCGGCGGAATTGGAAACAAATGGTATTGACAGTTCTGCATTGGTTTCACCGAATCTTCTGATTTCAACATATCTGGTATTGACATTTGCCGAATTGCTTTTGTCTCCGATGGGTATTTCATTCGTATCCAAGGTGGCTCCTCCTAAGTATAAAGGTTCAATGATGGGATTGTGGTTCGTTGCAACTGCAATTGGCAACTATCTTGTTGCTATCATCGGATATTTGTGGGGCGGAATGGAATTGTGGATGGTATGGAGCGTACTTATCGTATGCTGCTTGCTTGCTGCATTGTTCATCTTCTCTATCATGAAACGATTGGAAAAGGTAGCTGCTTAATCAGTGTAATAAATGCAAAGCGTTAGTTTCACATATAATTTAAAGAACCGGTCATTACGTTTCCGCAGATGGAGCCGTAAGCGCTATGCTGCATTTGTCAGCTTGCACCATACGGTTACCATGGGATGCCTGTCTGCAAATGTAGCGGACAGATTGCAGGGAAAACAAAGTTCTCTCCATTCTTCAGAGAGAATATGCACTTCTTCATATAAACTAATGGAGAATTTACCTGATGATATGGTTTCGGCAGATAATGATATCTCGTTATCTATAAATATATGTGAAACTATTATGCTTCCAGTAGTATTGGCAACTTCAGATTCTGAGGGATACTACGGACAAAATATTATAAAAGATATATCCGGAAGGACAGAAGATGCTGCATTTATATTGCGGGGTCTTCTGTCCTTTTTTATTGGAGGTAAGGATTTAAGGAGTCAAGGAGTTAAGAAGTTCCGTTCCATTGGATTTGCAATCCTTACCTATAATGCGGATGTTGCAAAACTAATTTAAACACAGAGACGGAGAATACGGAGATTTTTATTTTATTTATTCTCAATATATTACCTCTGTGGCTTTGTGCCTCTGTGTTTGATTATTTATGTTTTGCAACAGCCACTTAACATTGGCGGATTTGAAATCCACACCATTGGAAACGGGAACTCAAAAATAATTCTCTGTGTTCTCCGTGTCTCTGTGTTTAATCTTTGTCAACTTATAAAATAAGGAGTCAAGAAGTCAAGAAGTCAAGTAGTCAAGTAGGGATATCTTATTCCCTGAAGCCTTGTCAACTTGTCAACTCGTCAACTAATAAACTCAAAAACTAATAAACTTAAAAACTTAAAATGCATACAATATCACTCAAACAAAAACTATTCGACGGTGGCAGCATCACTACAGAAGAAGCAAAGTGGCTCGCCTTTGATGCCGATAAAGAAGAATTATATGAGGCAGCTCATGAAATAACCCGCCATTTCATGGGAAATAAGTTTGACACTTGTTCCATCATCAATGCAAAGAGCGGAAACTGCAGCGAGGATTGCAAATGGTGTGCCCAGTCTGTCCATTACAAGACTTCGGCAGAACTCTATCCTTTGCTTCCTGCTGAAAGTATTCTTGACCAGGCAGCCTATAACGACAAAAAAGGAGTGCGACGCTTTGCATTAGTTACCAGCGGTAAACGTGTTACTCCTTCTGATATGGCGAAAATTGCTGATACGGTAAAGATGATAAAGAAAGAAACTGGAATCCACTGTTGTGCTTCAATGGGGCTTCTGGGGGAAGATGCTCTTAGAACTTTATTTGAAAGCGGAGTAGAGAATTATCATTGTAACATTGAAACAGCTCCATCTTACTTCCCGTCACTTTGTTCTACACACACGATAGAACAGAAGATGGAAACAATACATACAGCGCGCCGCATAGGTTTCCGTATCTGCAGTGGCGGTATAATAGGAATGGGAGAAAGCATGGAACAAAGAATTGAAATGGCAATCTTCCTCCGTGACGAGGAAATATTGTCAATTCCTCTGAATCTTCTCCAGCCGATACCTGGAACACCTTTGGAAAATACTCCTTCTTTATCAACCGAAGAATTGCTTACTACTATAGCAATATTCCGCTGGATTAATCCGAAAGCATATCTCCGTTTTTCCGGCGGCAGAAAGCAATTGAGTGAAGATATCCAGAAGAAGGCTTTGTATATTGGTATAAATTCTGCTATAACAGGAGATTTGCTCACAACTGCCGGATGCGGCATCGACCATGATAAGGAATTATTCACCTCTGCCGGTTATTCGCTGACAGAAAATACTGATTGGGAAAAATGAATACATACAGTGACGATATAAATAATATGCTGGATTTCGACCGTGAACATATCTGGCATCCATATACTTCAACAATTAATCCTCTTCCTGTATTCCCGGTTGCCGGGGCGGAAGGTGTAAGAATCAAACTTGCCGACGGACGTGAGCTTATCGACGGTATGTCTTCATGGTGGGCTGCAGTTCATGGATACAATAATCCGGTGCTTAATGCAGCTGCTGAAAACCAATTGAAGAAGATGAGCCATATAATGTTCGGCGGGATAACTCACCGGCCGGCAGTTGAGCTGATATCAAAACTTCTTCCTTTGCTTCCACCGTCAATGGATAAAGTATTCCTTGCCGACAGTGGTTCGGTTGCCGTAGAGGTTGCTTTGAAAATGGCTATCCAGTATTGGCAGTCGTCGGGTAAGGCGTCAAAGCATTCGTTTGCAACTATCCGTAGCGGATATCATGGCGATACTTGGCATGCGATGTCGGTATGTGACCCTGTGACCGGTATGCATGGTCTTTTTGCCGGAGCTTTGCCTGTGCAATATTTCTTGCCACAACCATCTGTCCGTTTTGCTGATGAATGGGACGAAGCTGCAATTGAGCCGCTCCGCGACTTATTGGACAAACATTCTGATGAAATAGCTGCTTTGATTCTTGAACCAATTGTCCAGGGTGCCGGCGGAATGTATTTCTATTCTCCACAATATCTGGTGCGGGCACGTGAATTGTGCAATCAATATAATGTTTTGCTTATTTTCGATGAGATAGCTACCGGATTCGGACGCACAGGAAAACTGTTCGCGTGGGAACATGCCGGAGTAGAGCCGGATATTATGTGTATAGGAAAAGCTCTTACAGGAGGCTATCTTACCCTGTCTGCAACAATTACTACAAAGCCAATTGCTGATACTATTTGTTCCGGAGAGGCAGGATGCTTTATGCACGGACCAACCTTTATGGGCAATCCGCTTGCCTGCGCCATTGCTTCTGCATCTGTAAGCTTGCTTCTGGAAAGTAATTGGCAGGCAAACGTAAAGAGAATAGAAAAGCAACTGAAGGAAGAATTGGCTCCGGCTGCAGATTTTGATTCGGTGAAGGAAGTGCGTGTACTTGGTGCTATCGGTGTCCTGGAGATGAAAGAGCCTGTGAATATGGCAGTCCTTCAGCAGCGTTTTGTTGAAGAAGGAATATGGGTACGTCCGTTCGGCCGCCTTGTTTATCTTATGCCTCCATTCATAATCAAAGAAGAAGAACTGAGAAAACTGACTTCCGGGTTATTAAAGGTCTTAAAATCTCAGGAATAATCAATTTCCAAAAGTAAATATAAAAATGAATATAAAAGAGCATCTATCATCATTGGATAAGGCCGGAAACCTAAGACGCTTGCCTCAAATCATACAGGATGGCAAATGGGTAATAAGGGAAGATATGCGAATGCTGAATCTATCTTCAAACGATTATCTGGGTCTGGCTTCCGGAAGTGATTTACAGCAGGAGTTCTTGGATATTTGCCCTAAGAGAGATTTGCGTTTCTCATCGTCCTCTTCAAGACTTCTTACGGGTAATTTCCCTATTTGTGAAGAATTGGAGGAAATGCTATCTACAGCCTTTGGCAAAGAAGCAGCATTGCTTTTCAATAGCGGCTATCATGCCAATACAGGAATATTACCGGCGTTGAGTGATAAATCCACATTGATTGTTGCCGATAAGTTGGTTCATGCAAGTCTTATTGACGGAATGCTGCTTGGTTCTGCAACATTCCGCAGATTTCCGCACCAGGATTTGGTTCGTTTGGAGAAAATACTTGAAGCAGAGGCGTCGCAATACGAAAAAGTTTTTGTCGTAGTTGAAAGTGTTTACAGCATGGACGGTGATGTTACGGACCTCCGCCGTCTTGTTGAGCTGAAAAGTAAGTATCCGAACGTCATGCTCTATGTTGACGAGGCGCATGCCATCGGTGTCCGTGGAAAGAACGGCCTTGGAATAGCAGAGGAGCAGGATTGCATTGCCGGCATAGATTTGTTGGTAGGAACTTTCGGGAAAGCGTTGGCATCTATGGGCGCTTATGTTGCCTGCACAAAAGAAATACGTGAATATTTGGTAAATACAATGCGTCCTCTTATCTTCAGCACAGCGTTGCCTCCATTCCAGTGGGCTTGGACGGCATTTGTGTTTTCCCGTTTGAAAGATTTTTCTGAAAGGCGAGATAAGTTAAGCAGTAATAGTTCCTATCTTGCGTCAGCTTTGAATGGCATGGGTGGTGAAATGTCTGAAAGCCACATAGTACCTTTGATGGTTGGAGACAGTGCGGAGTGCATAATCCGTGCAGAATATCTCCAGCGTAAAGGATTTTACTGTATGCCGGTCCGACCACCGACAGTGCCTAAAGGAACTTCGAGGATACGTTTTTCACTAACAGCAAATGTTGAGCGGGAAGAATTGGAAGCTTTGGTGGATATTGTTAAGACAAGTCTCGTTTAGGTAACAAGTTGACGAGTTGACAAGGCTTCAGGGAATAAGATATCCCTACTTGACTTCTTGACTACTTGACTACTTATTTTATAAGTTGACGAGTTGACAAGAAGAAAACCCTTGTCAACTTGTCTCTGAAGCCTTGTCAACTATAAAGTTATACACTTGCAAAATTTTAAAACAAAAATCATATGAGGATTGAAAAGACAACACACGAGGGAAACAGCAGACTGGTGCTTTTCTTCAGCGGATGGGCGGCATCGCCTGTTCAGTTCCGGCATCTTTCGGCAGGCGATACCGATTGCTGGATTGCCTATGACTATCGTTCGCTTGATTTTCCTGAAATTCCGGAGCATTATACAGAAATACATCTGATAGCTTGGTCTATGGGAGTATGGGTTGCTTCCCAAGTTGTTCCTGAATCTCGCCTGACTACGGCTACGGCTATCAACGGAACTCCTTTCCCCGGACACGACGAATGGGGAATCCCTGTAAAGATATTCCGTGGCACGCTGGAACGTCTTGACGAGGCAAACTGGGCACGCTTTTGCCGTCGTATGTGTGGCAGCCGTACTCTTGCCGTACGTTACGAAGAACTTACGGACCGTCGCGTCGAAGAGTTGAAAGAAGAGTTGTCTTTTCTTAACGAACAGATGAAACAGCGTGGAAGTAACGAATTGTTTGTATGGAACAAAGCATTTGTATCATTGTCTGATCATGTGGTTCCGTCGGAGAATCAGTTATGTTATTGGAAACGTGCCGGTGTAAGAACTATAGAACTTGACGCTCCGCATCATCCTTTTCATCTGTGGAGTACTTGGGAGGAAATATGGAAGGAATAGATTTGTCACATATTGCCCGCCGCTTTGCCCGTGCTTGCCGTACATACAATGACGAAGCAGTGGCGCAGCAGAAGATATGCCGCACGGCAGCCGAATATTTGTCTGATGCAGCAGAATCCATATCAGTAAATACAGCATTGGAAATAGGATGCGGAACTGGCGGATTCACTGAATATCTTCAGGCTATGTTCCCTTATGCCAGATGGACATTGAATGATTTGTGTGAGGAATCTGTTGTAATTGCTCGCCGTTTAGCGAACGAAAACGCTATTGTGGTTGCAGGTGATGCAGAGAAGGTAAATTGGAATACTAATTACGATTTGATAGTTTCGGCATCAGCTGTCCAATGGTTCCGGCATCCTGATACATGGATAGCTTCTATGGCGAATATCCAGGAAGAAGGAGGAATATTGTTTTTTACGACATTCCTTCCAGGGACATTGTCCGAGATTCGTTCAATAACATCTAAAGGCCTGGATTATCCGACAACAGATGATTGGCTTGGATGGCTTGACGGTTATTATGATGTGGAGATGATTAAGGATGAAGAAATAATACTTGCATTTGATACTCCGATTGACGTACTCAAACATCTTAAACTAACAGGGGTGACGGCAACCGGCAATGAATTCTGGACACGCTCAAAATTAGGAGAATTCTCCGTCTCTTATAAAGAACTGTATTCCGAGCCAGACGGGAGAGTTAAGCTTACATATCATCCGGTGTATTTTGCTTGCAGGAGAAAGAAATAAAAGTTGACAAGTTGACAAGGAAGTTCCGTTCTATTGGATTTGCAATCCAATGTTAAATAAATCAAGGATTTTCAATCCTTAAATAAACTGATAAAACAATGAATAAAGAAAAAGTTTGGTTTGTGACAGGAATAGATACAAACATTGGTAAAACTTATGCAACAGCCTATTTGGCAAAAGGATTGGCTGCCGAAAACCATTCTGTAATTACCCAGAAAATGATTCAGACAGGTTGCGACAAGGTTTCTGAAGATATAGAGATGCATCGTAAATTGCTCGGTATGGATTTTCTGGAAGAAGATAAAAACGGACTTACATGTCCTTATATTTTATCTTATCCTTGTTCTCCGCATATGGCAGCAGAAAGGGATAATGTTGATATAGATGTTGACAGAATAACTAAAGCTACTGAACAGTTAGCTGAAAAATATGAGTATGTTTTGTTGGAAGGAGCAGGAGGACTGATGGTTCCAATCACCCATGATATGCTTACTATTGACTATATCAAACAGCAGGGTTACCCGGTAGTTCTTGTTACAAACGGAAAGTTGGGAAGTCTGAATCATACATTGCTTTCAATCTATGCTTGTCAGCAATATGGAATTGAGATTAAGAAAATAGTATATAATCTGTTTCCACGTTACGACGAAGAAATAGAGCAGAATACATTGGAATATCTTCGTCGCCATTTCCCGAATATTACTTTGGAATTGATGGGAGAGATAGGGTGACAGGGGAGAAGTTGACAAGTTGACAAGTTGACAAGAGGAACAGGGGAAACAAGACCCTTAACCCTTGTCAACTTGTTCCCTTGTCAACTTGTTCCCTTTAATAAATTCCAGTAATCCTCCGCAAGCATCTTCAAGCAAATCAAGAACAAGTTCAAAACCTGATGCTCCACCATAATAAGGGTCGGGAACGTAGTCATAAAGTTTGTTCCTTGAAAACTCAGTCATTTGATGAATCTTTTTTACTGAATCCAAATCCGGAGCCTTTTCTTTCAAGTCATCAACATTCCTGTTGTCCATACCTATTATAAGATCGAACTTATAGAAATCCTCAGTTCTTACCGGGCGTGAAATAGAATCAAGATTATAACCTCGCCTTATGGCATGGGCACGCATTCTGCTGTCAGCATTCTCTCCTTCATGATAGTTGATTATTCCTGCAGAATCAATGTAAATCTCATCTGTAAGATTCTCATCAGCAACAAGCTTTTTCATTACCGCTTCAGCTGAAGGGGAACGGCAAATATTTCCGAGACATACAAAAAGAACACTGTATTTATTAAATGTAGATTTATTACTTTCCATGTTTTATATATTAATCCGTTTAAATCTAAATGATTTATAAAAGTTAACAAGACTTCAGACACAAGTTGACAAGGTCAGAATACTTGTAATTTCACGAATTATTATCCAAAAAACTTGTTAACTTGTCTTCTTGTCAACTTGTCATCTGGAAGTTGAGCCTAGCGAAACTTGAATAAATGATATGCCCATAAATTTATCCCCTTTAAAAAGTATATTCACAAAGATAAAAATACAGAAATATATTACAATACTTCGGTAAAAATTTACCGAAGTATTGTAAATATTAAAATCAGAATTATCCCATGAAATGACTGATTCTCCTTTAGTACAAAGACGTATTATCGCAAAATGAACATCATCAATACTTCTTCTGACTGTATTGATCGATTTTAATATCCTCTCTGATTCACGGACTTTAGCTCTCTCTACAAATATAATTGAAACAAGTCCACAAGTTAAAATGAGAAGACATAAATAGCTTAATAATATTTTCTTATGCAAAGACAAACTAATCTTTCTAAAAGTAAAGAAACCTTTATCTGTTTTCATATTTATCTTCTAAGTACAACATTCTCTATCATCACAATATTCATTGGGAAGTTCACACTCAATAGTACAATGACTTATACCATTGTTGGCAAATAATATTTTCAAATTCTGTTTAACATCATGCATTACATTCATACTATTAATTACAATGTGAAGCGTTGCCGCATTTTCTGTTGTACTTATAGGCCATATATGTAAATGATGCCACTCCAAAATATAATCCATATTATTTATTTCGCTCTTTATATGTTCTATATTCACATTCTCTGGGATTGCATCCATTGACATGAACAGACTTTCTTTTAATAAACTGATTGTTGAGAACATAATAACACTGGCTATCAATATGCTGATGACAGGATCTATCCACATCCAGCCTTTAATACTGATTATAATACCTGAAATAACAACTCCGACTGATACTACCGTATCTGCCAACATGTGCAAGAAAGCTCCACGCATATTCAAGTCATGCTTTCTCTGTCTCATAAGCAATATCGTCGTCAATCCATTAATGATAATTCCAGCTGCGGCAGTCCAACTTACAGCGACTCCTGATACCGGAACTGAATTCTTAAATCTGTATATACTTTCTATAACTATAGCTCCTACAGCTACTAACAGAATGACACTATTCAATAAGGATATAAGAACTGTCGCTTTTTTGTAACCATAAGTAAAATGGGCATTACCATGTATTTTAACAATACGTACAGCAAGTAATGCAAGAAGAAGGCTGAACACATCACTCATGTTATGTCCGGCATCCGATAAGAGGCCTACAGAATTATATACAACCCCCATAATAGCCTCAAATATG
>CASFJQ010000054.1 GCA_949295065.1 uncultured Parabacteroides sp.
GCCTCGTCCCTGATTGCCGTTCTGATTCCAGTCAGCAATTTTTGCAAAGACATTTGTCGTTTTGCGGATAATCTCCCTGTTCCAGGTATATTCCAAAACGACAGGGTAAGCTTTGTCCGCTTCCGCATCTTTGGGAACACGGAGCCGGTATCTGCCAAGTGGATATAGTCTTTTTGGTCTTCCCATACGCTTTTTCCTCCTTTTTTTAATATTCCCGAGGAGAAACAAATGTAATGTATTTTAGACAAACAAACTCCGATTTTGAGCAAAAAAAACAGTAATTTAGACAAACAAACCGCACCATCTAAGACTATAAAACACCAGCGCGACAAACAAATTATTATTGTTCATCGCGCTGATATTCAATTATTTAGCCTAAATAAAGACTGTTAGTATTCTTCCTCGTTGAAGAAGAAATCTTCTTTACTTGGATAATCAGGCCAAATATCTTCCATACATTCATATATTTCGCCTTCATCTTCCATTTCCTGCAAATTTTCGATTACTTCCAACGGAGCGCCTGAGCGCTGTGCATAATCAATAAGTTCATCTTTGGTTGCTGGCCAAGGAGCATCTTCTAGTTTAGAAGCTAATTCTAATGTCCAATACATATTGCTTTCAGTATTAAATGACTGCGTTAACAGTCAGGTTCTCAAATTTCACGCAAAAATAGAACTTTATTTTTTAGATGCAAGTATAATCCCAAATTATTTCTTTTCCATTATTATTTATACATTCTTTTCGTGCCAAAACAAATAAATAGTCAGATAATCTGTTCATAAAGACTAGTACAGGCTCTTCAACAGTATGTTCTTCGGCAAGACGGTAAATCTGGCGCTCAGCACGACGGCAAACAGTTCTGCAAACATGAGCCAACGAAGCAGAACGGCATCCACCGGGCAAAACAAAACTTTTCATTTTAGGCAGATCGTTGTCCAGGCGGTCAATCTCTCTTTCCAGTTTCTCTATGCTTTCAGGCGTAACTCTGCTTTCTATTTTAAGCTCTGTCGTTTCCTGGTCTGTTGCCAAATAAGAACCAATCGTGAACAGTTTATGCTGAATAAACAATAAGAAATCAGCATCTTCCTGGCTATCCAATGAAGTTATAAGCAATCCTATAAATGAATTTAATTCATCTATTGTTCCATAACTCTCAATACGCTGATGCGATTTCGGAACGCGCTGTCCACCAACAAGCGATGTTGTTCCTTTATCTCCAGTTCCAGTATAAATCAAACTTTTCTTCATATTATCGTTCGTATTTATTATTCTCAAAAGTAAACTATATAATCCTTCCTGTATAATCTTTTATTGAAAAAAACAAACCCGATATTATACATATCGAATGTCAGTACAACTTCAGGCATATTCTTTATCTCTTTCCAAAATGACCTCATATTTTTATTGTCACGTATTCCTTCAATAAAAAACACCGTATCTGGATGAATATGCTTCAAGCACTTATAAAACAATTCAGAGATAGAATTAGAGTTACCAGAGCAGTTAAAAAACACAAAATCAAATACTGGAATACTCTTGAAAACCTCATCCAGGGTATTCGAATACTCACCAAACCTTTCTTCTAATCTTATATTCATATTTGAGAAAGCCCATTCAGATATTTCTGCATCCTCTCTATCATCTTTAAGTAAAACACTTTGCAATCCTGATGAATACGCATTATAATACAAAGAAGATATACAATCTCCACCAATCTGTAATATTTTACGTGGTTTTATATAATTCATCAGTCTGAACAAAAGTTCTCCGTGAGAAACTTTGATCAAAGATTTGGAATTATATTCAGATTTGTATTTTATCTGTTTTCGTATAATATCAATACGGTCAAAACAATAATAAGGACAACGTTCATCTATAACCTTTGTAATTAAATTAAAGGCGAATGGGGAATGAACGCCAAAACCACGACGAAATCTCAGAAACCGATAAATAAGTACCGTTTTCCTCACTTTGTCAAATAATTGAAGCATAATCTTTACCTTCCGTTAATTATGCGAAGATAGTATTTTCCTTTATATTTTCAGATACATATTTACTTAAGTTTCGCAAGCTCAAATTTCAGTTAACAAGTTGACAATAGCGATTAGATTATTAATTGTAAAGTAACATTTGTTTTTACCTTGTAATCTTGTCTCTGAAGCCTTGTTTACTTTTAAATTGAACGACCGGCAAAACTTAAGTAATTTATAATAAAATGCATATACCTATTCTGTTGAAAATTCAATTTGTTTCATTACTTTTGCCGCTGTTTTAACATCTTTGTCTAATGAATAATAAATTATCAAAACTAACGAACCGCCAATATCTCCAACGAGAAATGCAAGACTACATTATGATTGCATTTGGTATGATATTGTATTGTATTGGTTGGACAGTTTTTTTACTGCCTAATGACATTACCACAGGAGGAGTTCCGGGTATTGCTTCTGTAGTATATTTTGCAATAAAGCTGCCTGTTCAATATGTTTATTTTGGCTTGAATGCAATCCTTCTTATGTTAGCCTTGAAAATTTTAGGCTTTAAGTTCAGTATCAAAACTATTTTTGCAGTTTTCGTATTAACATTCCTATTGTCTATTACCCAAAAGTGGACAAGTAATTTCCATATTCTGAGCGACCAGCCTTTTATGGCTTGCGTCTTAGGTGCTTCATTTTGTGGTGCCGGTATTGGAGTTGCGTTATCATATAACGGTAGTACAGGAGGAACTGATATCGTTGCTGCCATAGTAAACAAATACCGCGACATATCACTTGGTCGAGTTATCATGTTCTGTGATATGATAATCATTACCTCAAGTTATTTTGTTCTGCAGGATTGGGAAAAAGTGGTATATGGCTATGTTACTCTGTTCATTTGCAGTTTCGTACTTGACCAGATAGTAAACAGCAACCGACAGTCTGTACAGTTCTTCATTATATCAAAGCACTATGAGGAAATAGGTCATAGAATAAATAAAGACATGCATAGAGGTGTAACTGTTATTGATGGAACAGGTCTTTACACTGGTCTAGGTGTTAAAATGATGTTCGTACTTGCCAAAAAGAGAGAATCAAATATGATCTTCCGCCTTATACAAGACATTGACCCGGATGCTTTTGTATCACAAAGTGCAGTAATTGGTGTTTACGGAAAAGGATTTGATCATATAAAGATAAAATCCAAAGCAACAGATAAAGAGAAAAAAGAGATTCCGAATAAAGCTTAGGAAATACAAAAAGAAGACACACTTATTCAAATGACTGATAAGTGTGTCTTCTTTTTTATATTCTCTCGTCAACTTGTATCTGAAACCTTTATCTACTATTTCAAGAAAATATTCATTAATCCAAGTTCATTTAGGAAAATCAAAGCAATTGCAATAGGAGCAATATACTTAATAAAAAACGCATATGAACGGAAGAAATAGAATTTTATACTTCCTTCGTTTGTAAGTTCTTCTTTGAGAATCTTATTATCTATTCTCAAACCTACAAAAATACAAATCAGCATTCCTCCAAGCGGCATCATAATCTTAGCAGTCAGATAATCCAGAGCATCAAAGAAAATAAGTCCGCCTATCGTATATTCTTTCAGAACACCAAAAGACAACGAGCTTATTATACCCAATATAGCTACACCAAATGAAACAACCCACGCTGCCTGTTTCCTTGTGATATGATATTCCTCATGCACATAAGCCGTTGCCACTTCGTGAAGCGAAATGGTTGATGTAAGAGCTGCTAATGCAAGCAAGATAAAGAAAATAAATGACCATGCATTTCCAAATGGCAACTGGGCAAATATATTAGGCAAAGTGATAAACACCAGTTCCGGTCCGGCAGTAGGCTCAATTCCAAAGCTAAATACAGCAGGAAAGACTAATATTCCTGCCAAAATCGCAACCAAAGTATTAATTACCGTAACCTGAAATGCCGTTCCCTGCAAATTCGTATCCTTGCTAAAATAAGATGAATAAGTTATCAGACATCCCATACCGATACTTAACGAGAAGAACGTCTGTCCCATCGCACTCAATATAACCGACGAAGTCACCTTACTCATATCCGGAAGGAAAAAGAAAGCCAAACCTTCTTTTGCGCCGGACAATGTCAATGAGCGTACACAAAGCAACAACAGTATAATGAACAACGCTGGCATCATAACCTTCGACGCACGTTCAATACCTTTCTCCACACCCGCAGCTATAATGTAATGAGTAAGACCTATAAAAACTATTGTCCACATTATCGGCCGGAACACTGATGTAGAAAAGCCTTTGAAATCAGCAGCAAAATCTGCCGTACTTTTATCAGAAAGCGAACCACTTAAAGCTTGCCATATATATTCCAATGTCCAGCCCGAAACTACAGAATAAAATCCCAATATCAGAAATGCTGCCGCAACGCCATTATATCCAATCAACGGCCATTTTGTTCCAGGAGCCAGTTTCTTGAATGAGCCTGCCGCATTGCTGCGTGAATGGCGGCCTATAAAAAACTCCGTAATCATTATAGGCAAACCAAGAAGAACAGTAAACAGCATGAAAAAGAACAAGAAAGTTCCTCCTCCATTAGCTCCAACCATATAAGGGAAACGCCAAATACTTCCCAATCCAACTGCGCAACCAACGGTTGCCAAAATCACACCCAATTTGCTACCAAAGGTAACTCGTTCCTTTTTAGCCATAACTTTTTTACTTGTTATTCACGGACAACCAATCCGTCTTTAATATGAATCACTCTATCTGTATCTTTTGCCAACTGTTCGTCGTGAGTTACTATGACGAAAGTTTGCTGCATCTTATCCCTCAGCTCGAAGAACAATGAATGAAGCTCTTCTTTGTTTCTTGTATCAAGACTTCCCGAAGGTTCATCAGCAAGAATTACTGCAGGATTATTAATCAACGCACGAGCAACTGCCACCCTTTGCTTTTCACCGCCCGAGAGTTCCGAAGGCTTATGCGACATTCGTTCGCTCAATTTCAGGAAGTCCAATATTTCTTTGGCCCTTTTCTCTGCCGACGAACTTTTTTCCTTCGCTATCAAGGCAGGAATCATAACATTCTCCAAAGCAGTAAATTCCGGCAACAGCTGATGAAACTGGAACACAAAACCAATATTCTTGTTCCTGAATGCCGAAAGTTCCTTTTCCGGAAGATTCATCACATTAGTCCCGTTGATCTCAAGAACGCCATCATCCGGCGAATCCAGTGTTCCAAGAATCTGAAGCAAGGTTGTTTTGCCCGCACCGCTTGGTCCGACAATCGAAACCACTTCTCCTTCCCGAATCTCCAGATTAATGCCTTTCAACACTTGCAGTGAGCCAAAGCTTTTTGTAATATTATTTGCCTTAATCATATATCTAAATATTCCTTATGACATAAGATGCAAGAAAACAACCGAATGTAGCCGGCATATATGACACTGTGCCGGTTGTAGTCCGCTTACATTCCTCGTCATTAACTTCTATAATAGCATCCGGATTTGCCATCTCAGTTGAGAAAACCACAGGCAAACCTTTCTGAATTCCCATTCCTCTCAAACGCTTGCGGACTGCTTTTGCCAACGCACAATTTGATGACTTTGACAAATCCGCAATCTTTATTTGCGACGGATCCACCTTTGCTCCCGCACCCATCGAGGAAACTATCGGAATATGCCGTTGCAACGCATGATATATCAGAAAAACCTTAGGGCTTAATGTATCAATGGCATCAACCACAAAATTATATTTTGCTTCATCCAATATCTCTTCAGTACGCTCGTCCCGCAAAAACTCGTTTTTTACGATTAGTTCAAGCTCCGGATTTATATCCAAAAGTCTTTTTGCCACAACTTCAGCCTTTGGCTGCCCAATCGTTGAGTGCAAAGCAGGAAGCTGACGGTTAATATTACTTTCGTTGACCGTATCGGCATCAACAATCGTCATTTTGCCAATTCCGGCACGGCATATCTGCTCTGCAGCGTAGGCTCCAACTCCACCTAGCCCAACAACCAAAACGTGGCAATCGGAAAGGTATTTCATCCTGTCTTCGCCGAAAAGCAAAGATGTTCTAGATTTCCAAATATTATTCATTTGTTATAATTTGGACGCAAAAATAATAAATATGCAACAATTTATCTCCTTTTTAATGAATATATTCATCATTCTGCATCAAAAGAGATATATGAACGAAGTCTGAAGTAATCATCTTCCTGAAATTCCTCTAAGAAACGCAATTCGTCCCAACTCTTTATTTTCCCTTTTCTTTTCCTTAGTTTCAATATCACTTCAGCCTGAGAAAATGATATATAAGGATGGGCTGCCAATTCTCTTGCCGAAAGCACATTTATCTGAATTCTGGAAATCATCGACGTATCAACACTGAACCAATCTTTCAGTAACTCATATTTTGCCTCATCTATTCCATAGACTTCTTTCAGCTGTTCGATATGGCAAAACCCGCCAAGAAGATTTCTGTATTTCACAATTCTATTGGCAAACGTACTGCCTATTCCGGGAACACCTTTCAAAGTAGTAGTATCTGCAGAATTTATTTCAATTACAGTTCCTTTTGCAAATTTCTTTGTATAAACGGAATTACTTTTTTTAGGTCCAACCCAAGGCTTATAAAATTCCCGCCTTTCCTTTTTGAAAGCTGATGTTTTCTGATTCGGATTTCTGTCTTTCAATCTTACAGTGTCATTATTTTTAATGGAATCTTTAACGGATATATAATGTGTCATCTGTCCGGATTCTGTTTTCCTAGTGAAAACAACAGTAATCCACGCTCCGGTAACTAAAAACAGAAGAAGAATCAACGCTCTTCTTTCTCCTTTTGAGAAGTAAAACAAATCAAGCCATTTCATAGTATTAAGATTTTGATATTATGATGTAAAGATAATAAAAAACACAGAGACACCGAGTCTCAGAGATATTTTATTGAGATTAATAAAAATAGCTCTGAAGAAACGGAATAATTGTATTTTAATGCCTCTTCTTCAGAGCTTGTATTTAGGTAGGACTATGTTACAATTGAGCACCTATAATCTTGTCAACTTGTTTTCTTGTCAACTTGTCACCTAATTATCCCCCATAGCCTTCTGATACTCTTCCCACAAGGCATCTATGCTCTGCTCTTCTCCCAAAGCATATTTTATAGCGCCATCAAATGACCAAGGAACAACAGTCAATGTGCTTTGATTGAATTTCCTCAGGAAATCAGAATCCTTTTTCTCCGTGAGCCATGCGAGGAAGAAACCTGTTGTTCTGTATCCGTCAGTATAATGGCCACCTTTTGGTCTGTCCTCAGGCTTAAAACAGCCATTCAGCAAACGTACTGCATCAGCCACACCTTCAATCATCGACCAGAAAGTCTTGTTCGTGCCATAAGTGCCTATTCCCTGCGGTTCGAGCTGGAACCCGTGGGTCAGTTCGTGATAAAGAACGCCGCGTGTCTCATAGTCAACTTTAGCAGTGTCGTTATCCACAAAACTTTTCTCAACCCATTTCGTACTGTATTCTATTGTAATTACCGGAGGTTCGCCATCTTTTGCCGACACACCGTCGTATTCTCTTAATTTATAGTTAATCATCTCAATACCCGGAATACTATCTTCAGGGCTGAAATATAATGTTGCTAAAACTTTGCGAGCCTGTTCGGTAATATATTCTTCAGGATTCGGAATTATTGCATTATATATCTCAGCTCCTTTTGTTTCAGGCGACAAATTCTGGAAATTGATATTTCCTACAAAATAGTCCGCCCAGACATCATCCTTTTCTTCCACAGATGATTTGTCGTTTTCTGCCTTATCATTGCACGAAAGCAGTGCACAAGCAGCAAAACAGGCAGCAAATAGATTTCTAAAAGTCATATATTTTGTGTTTTGAGTTGATAATATTTTTTCAACACGGAGACACAGATAACACTGTGACTCGTCAACTTTAATCATCAATTCAATGAATACGGTCTGTCTTCACCTTCAAACACTCTCTTCTTGTTCGGTTTCGAAGTCATCTCAAATGTCAATGTTCCGCCATTCATTATATCATCCTGGGTGATATAACCCTTTGTATAAGGCTTTCCATTCAGACGTACAGATTTTACGTATCTGTTCTTGTCGCTTATCTTTTCAGCTACAACTTCAAATGTTTTGCCGTTTTCAAGAGTTACTTTTATATAAGGAAGATATGGAGCACCAAGAACATACTGGTCAGTTCCCGGACATACAGGATAGAATCCCATCGCAGAGAAAATATACCATGCCGACATCTGGCCGCAATCGTCATTACCACACAAACCATCAATATTGTTGCGATACATACGGTTCATTATCTCACGCTGCCAATATTGAGTTTTCCAAGGCTGTGAAGTCCAGGCATAAAGGAAAGGAACATGGTGACTTGGTTCATTTCCATGAACATATCCACCCAGCAAACCTTCTTTGGTAACATCTTCTGTATGCGCGAAGAACTCATCAGGCAAATGCATAGTAAACAATGAATCCAACTTACCGACAAATGCCTTTTCACCGCCCATCATCTTAATCAATCCGTTTACATCCTGAGGAACATAGAATGAATAGTTCAACGAGTTACCCTCAATGAAGCCCTCGCCATGAGTACTCAACAAACTGAAATCTTTCTTGAAACTGCCATCATTCATTCTCGGACGAGCATAACCCAATGAAGTATCAAACACATTAGAATAATTATTTGCTCTCTTCTTATAAGTTTCAGCAATCTTATTATTTCCTGCAATAAGAGCTGTATTATAAATAGTCCAGTCATCATATGCATATTCCAATGTAAGAGAAGCAGCACTTCCACTTCTTTCCAATGGAACATAACCTTTTTCCATATATTCCTTAGTTCCGTCATAATATGGAATAGTTGAGCTGCTCACCATAGCCTTCAAAGCTTCATCCTTATCTATTGGCAAACCTTTTGCAATAGCATCTGCCAGAACAGACACTGAATGATAACCAATCATACACCAGTTTTCGTTACCCATATGGCTCCATACAGGAAGAGCATGATGAACACTCTGCTCGCAATGCTTCAGCATTGATTTCACTATATCTGTATTCACCTGTCGGTTGATTACATTAAACAGCGGATGCAACGCACGATATGTATCCCATACAGAAAATACAGTGTAGTTTTCAAACCCTTCAGCCTTATGAATATTATGATCGATACCACGATATTGTCCGTCCACGTCTGTATATACACAAGGATTAATCATTGTATGATATAACGAAGTATAAAGCATTGCCAGCTGATCGTCACTACCTTTTGCATCCAACACAGACAAAGATTTTTCCCATATACTTTTAGCCTTATCAGAAAGCTGTGCGAAATCATAAGAAGAAGCCTCTGCCTGCAAATTCTTCAAAGCACCTTCTGTGCTGACACCTGAAAGAGCAACTTTCACCTCTAATTCCTGCGACTGGCTTGAGTCAAAATTGAAATAAGCAACAATCTTTCTGCCACCAATATCAGGGAAATTCTCTTTCATATTGAATTTACCATAGCCACCACGATAATCAACCTTCGCCTTCTCCACACATCCATAATTTGTAATAGGCTTTGAGAAAGACATGGCAAAATAAGTATAGTTGGTACGCGCCCAACCATTTGTTATGCGATAACCAGTAACCAGCGTATCATTCTCCACCCTCAGATTAGCCCAAAGGACTTTTCCGTCATAATTATAGATACCATGTATCAAATCCAATATGATACGCTGCTCTTTTTTATCCTTCGGGAATGTATATTTATGAACACCTACTCGCTTCGTTGTCGTAAGCTGTGCCTTGATTCCATAGTCATCAAGCATAACCTCATAATAACCCGGACGTGATATTTCAGTTGAATGAGAGAAGCGAGAACGATAACCGCTGTCCGGATCAGTTGCCGTACCAGGATTAAGTTTCAACTCTCCATTTGTAGGCATAACAAGGATATCACCCAAGTCAGAATGTCCGGTACCGCTGAAATGAGTATGGCTGAATCCTACAATCGTGCTGTCCTTATACTGATAGCCGGCACAATATTCGTAAGCCCTTGGCTGATATTTTCCATCAATGTTGTGAGGAATTGTGTCGGTATCCGGACTCAACTGAACCAGTCCGAATGGAACACAAGCTCCGGGGAAAGTATGTCCCATCCCGTTTGTTCCGATAATTGGATTCACTCTGTCCACAACAGAATTTTGAGCAAATGCTGTCGCAACAGAAACGCAGAAACAAGCTGTTAATTTTAAGATGTTCATGATATTATTTTATTTGTGTACATATAAAGGCAGTATGTCAAACGATTATCATAATCTCTGACATACTGCCCGCAAAGTTATCAATTATATATCAATTGAATATTTAAGCTTATAAAACATTTATAAATTAATATAATGAATTAGCAGCATTCGGCTTCAGATTTGGATTGGATGCCAGCTGTTTGCTTGGTATAGGGAACAAATTATATTCAACTTTCATGCTAGCCGGATGATCCCACCAGGAAGTTGTGACATATTTTCCAAAACGAATCATATCAGAACGACGTGTTCCTTCAAATGCAAATTCACGACCACGTTCAGCAAGGAATTCATCCATAGTCAATGTAGCTGTAGTATATTTAGCTTTTTCCCAATCTGCTGCATCGAATGCACGCTGGCGTACACTGTTAACCAAATCAACTACTTCCTGAGTTGCTTTGTTTCCATTCTTACGCATCAAAGCTTCAGCTTTCATGAATAATATATCAGAATAACGGAACAATACCCAATCGTTATCCTCATCACCTAATGACTGTTCTTTTGTTTCATATTTAATGCTACGAGCACCACTGTTTTCTTCTCCTTCAGTCATAGACTTGATTTCATTAACGAATACCAACGGTTCACCTGCATATTCTTCAGATCCCAACAATGGTTCTGCTGTTGCATCGAAATAATATTTACCGTTTTCGTCAGTCTTACGTGGATACTGAGCACCAATCAAGAAACCTTCAGTTTTACGTTTGTCATTGTCAGCATAAGAATCATAGAATGTAGGCTGGCAAACAAGACCGTTCCAAGGACCGCTCTTCAAATTCCAACCTGACTGATGAGCATAATGTAACCAGCGGATATACCATCCCATACCTTTACCATAAATCTGGTCATAAGCAACCAACCAGATATTTTCTGTTGAAACCTTGTCATTGTCTGCTTTGAAAGGATCATTCCAGTTTTTATCCAAAACAAAACCACCTCTTGACTGTATTTCATTACACATTGCTATACAGTCGTCCAAACGTGCAGTTCCGGAATAAATTTCAGCATTCAAATATACTTTTGCCAGCAAAGCCATAGCACCCCATTTTGAAACACGGCCATATGACTCTGTTTTGCTTTCTGTCAAATTAGGAATACTTTCTGTCAATTCCTTAACAACATAGTCAAATACTTCCTTACGGCTTTTTGTTTCTGGATTAGCTTCACCGATTGTTTCACTGATAGGCACATCACCATATAAATCCATCAGATTCCAATAGCAATATGCACGATAAGTGCGCATTTCAGCCCTTGCCTGTTCTTTTGAAATAGGAACATTCAATGCCTCAAAATCGATATTTTCAATGTCTGCAAGCATATTGTTTGCCAAACCAATACCCATATACATCAAATACCATGCACGTTCCACCTGTTCTTCTATCGAAGTCCACTGATGACGATGCAGACGAATCCATGCACCACCGTCATAACCGTGACGGCCTTTCTGCGGCCATGCCACTCCGTCAGCAGTTAATTCCTGTAACAAATAAGGAGCCTGGGCAAACATACTTCCGCTGAAGTGTCCCCAAGGACGAAGCAATGCTGCCATCACCTCATCTCCTGATTTATAATAATTGTCAGCTGTTACCTCACTGTAAATCGTCTCATCCAAGTTTGTACAAGAGGGAGTTAGAAAAGTTGCACCCAGCAATGCTGCCACAACACTCATTTTATATAATGCTTCATTACTGTCCACTAAAAATCGCAAATAGTTCTTTGAAATAATTGAATTACAGTTTATTAGAAGAGATTTTCTTGCGCAACGATTTGAAATCATAAC
>CASFJQ010000055.1 GCA_949295065.1 uncultured Parabacteroides sp.
GAGTAAATTCCAATAATAATGAAACGGCTGTCTTTTTCATGATACAATTCTTGATTTAAGACTTTAAAGATATATATTTTTCTAATGCGTTTGCCCTGGTAGTTGTTTGGGATTATTAGGCTTTCAGTCAATATCTAACGTAAGTTCAACGAATTCTGATCTATCAATCAAGGCTGAAAGCCTTGTCAAATCAGGCATTTGACTGATTTGTATAGCCCAGGGCTAAATGCAACCACCATCCGTTCTAAGCTCTGAAAGAGCGACTCTCTATTAACGATGAAACCATAACAGAACATTGTGTCGCTCCTTCAGAGCTTTGTCTTATTATGTGTCTGTGACCCAGGGCTCACGCCCTAGGCTATAAAAAGGCTTTCAGCCTTAATATCATGTCTTTTCCCCCGGAATAATCCATTCTCCAAATCTGTTAGCATTTTTAATTCGTCGAACTCACGTTATTTAGAAAATAATGGAATCTGCATTATTCATGGATAAATTATGCCACACCCTTTATTGATTAATATGATCATATATTCTTCCTAAATCAATTCTTTATCGGGCAAGTTTGCTTATCTTTACATATGATAAGACGCGGCTCGGAAGAGCAGAATAAAAACTTGTTTTGGTTTTGTGTAGGAGAGAGGATTTTAACAATATGAATAAAGGAAGAAACAGAATAATATTATCGCTAGGTTCCAATTTATCACCGAAGAAGAATATTGACTGGGCTTGTGGTGAGTTGAGGAAGCTGTTGCCTGATATAGTATTTTCGAGAGCTGTCTATACCAAGCCATGCAATTGGCATTGTGGGGATTTGTTTCTGAATTGCGTAGCCATAGCTGATACTGATTACTTGAAAGACGAGCTTGTTTCTTTCTTCAAGTCTTTGGAAAGGGAAAGCGGGCGCACTGCAGAAAGCAAAATAATAGGGAAAATATCACTGGATATTGACCTTCTGCAGTGGAATGATTGCATTCTGAAGCCCGGAGATATGAAGCGGGAATATGTTATGAACGGACTTTTATCTCTTGAAGCTGAATTGCAGAATGATGAAAGGAGCAAGTGAAAATCCTGCTTTTCCGCTTTTACGGATAAAACAATTTATGGCTTTGCATAATGTTGCGGCTAAAGGATTATTGCGCCTTACATTGTAAAAGCCTTTTCCCACGTTTATTGTATATCCGTGTTTTTTGCCTAATTCTTCATAGGAAGATATAGGAAGAATTCTTTCCATCCAGTTTCCGTTTCTTGGGTCGCAAGTATTATAACGGTCAGCCGGTTGAGGGAAATTGTTTGATTCGATAGCTTTCCTTATATCCTGGAAAATCATTCCTCTGGTCAGTTCTGCCAATTTTGCGACTTCATCATCTGAGGCATTCGGTAATTCCTTTTTTATGAAATCAAATCTCAAAGTATAGTAATTGGGATTTTCCATGTTCCCTTTTTCACAAGCCACCATTGCTTTGTGCAATCTTCTTTTCACAATTGGGTTGAAAGGCGTTGAGGCTGTTGTGAATATCATTGCCATTTGATTGTTTATAGCAGATAATTCGTCGAACATAGGATTTAAATCATACACATGCTCGATTAAATCAGTGGCAATCAGCAAATGTGGAGAAACATTGTTTTCTGCGCACCATTTGGCTAAGGCGGCAGACGAACCTTCAATTACGGTGCTTGGTCCGTAACCGGTCTCCTTCTTAAGGACAGATACGGTTTGTACAGATTTAGGATTTATATCAACATATATTATATTTCTGAATCCAAGATAACTGGCAAAAATGCTGAGAAATCCGCTTCCGCCACCGAAATCCACAAGAGTTGTTTCGCTTATATTACCTTTGACCAATTCAAGTCCTTGGGTAATACATCTTGCGTAAATACTCATATAGTAATGAAAAGCCGGTTTCAGGCGATTGATATAAGCCTTGTTATAATCGCTTACAGGCAATTTTCCGAAATCAATCTTTGTCAGTTTATCAGCCAGTTGGCATGCAGAATCGTATATGTTTTTATTCTCCATAAATCATTTTTATCAGTTTCTTTGCCTGCTCTTTGTTTGAGAAAGCAGGGAAAAGAAGTTTTTCACGTTGTGCAATAGTCTTTTCATCCACAGGAATTTCCATCAGACGATTACATTCGCTTATCATTTCCTCTGGCGTGTTTGCAATGCAGCAAAGACTGTCAAGCCCGCTTCCGGCAAGCATAAGTGAGTTTACCAAAGTATGACGTCCGCCAAACAGACTGTTGAGTAGTTTTAGTTTCAGTCCTGTGTCCTGGAAAGTTATCAAAGTATGAATCTGAGCTTTGCTGATAAGCTCTTCCATTTTATTTTGTTCCGGATTGGGAACAATATATATGTTATGATAAGGCAAAGCAGCTTTATATATATCTTCAGACGGATCCATTCCTGCTATAACACATTCGTATTTAAGTTTGCAGAACACATTTTTGATGAGGAAAAGAACAGCCTTTTCGTTTTCCGGAACGGACAGCTTCCCGTGATAAAGTATATAATTTGATTTCCCTGTCAAAGTTGTTATTTTCTCGTTCGCATGAAAGCAAGGGATAAATTCAACTTTCTTCTCCGGAAATATTTTTTTCAGATAATCAGCATCTGTTGTAGAAACGGAAATAATCAAGTTTGCCCATTTCACATTTCTCTGGAATAAACGGAATCTTAGACCTTCGAGTTTGAAGAAACTTTTCTTTATTATATTGTCGGTTGAATGCGACAAAGCATTGTAATAGTCATGCTCTATATTACATTCACGGAAAATCTTAAATCTGTTTCTCAGACGTTTGTCGCTGAGATAATAACAGGAGTGAAGTCCTTCGAAAAGAATAGGATAATCGTTTTTCAGCAGATTCTTTATCAGATTCTTGTCTTTTCTTCCATATACGTTGTATGGAATATATGTGAGATTGGGCAGAAGTCCGGTTCTTCTTTTATAATAATGTACTTCGTGGCATATCTTTTCCAGTTCCGAAGTTCTTGGTCTTTCATATTCGAAACAATGCAGAATAATCTTTACACCACATTCGTGCAAAGCTTTCATTTTATAATATATGTCGAGCACTCCGCCATAGTTGGCAGGCCATGGAATATTCAGAGATATAATGTTCAGATATTTATCCATTCCTTTTCTTTTGAATTAGTTCGGTAAAGATAGACATAAATTCGTCAGCTTGTTTTTTGCGAGAGAATCTCTCAACCGCTTCTTTATCCGGCGATACGGAAGTGTATCCTTGTTTTTTCCATTGTTCATACTTCTCCAGGATAAAGTCATAAGCTTCATCTGCATTTCTTGCGCTTGCTCCGGTTTTTGTTTTCCGGATAGTTTCTTCCAAGCAGCTTTCGTCACTGCGCACACAAAGCAGAGGTTTTTCTGTTGCCATGGCTTCGAAGAGTTTGGTGGACATAATTCCTTTCGGACCATTATCGTCACATTTATTGGCTATTTGCAGAAGAATACTGCTATTGTGCAGAAGCTGTGGTATTTCGTTTGCAGGAATATATGGATGATAGTCCATATATTGGCATACATTGTATTTTGCAGATTCTTCTTTCAATATTGCCTCAGAATTTGAATCAACATACCAAGCCATACGAAGCGTTTCCGGTGATATCAGATTATTATTGTGTAATCTTTCAATCGCTTCAAATAATGGCCGCGGGTCTCTGATTCCCAAACTGAGAATTCTTCCTGTATATGATAGAATAAACTTCTTTGTTGTCGGGTGTGACGGATAGAAAAGTTCCGGATCATATCCGTTATATATCAGACGAGTATTCTTGTTGTATTTGCCAAGAGTTTCCATATGCCAGGTTGAAACAGTAGTAACGCAGTCTGCCGATTCTATAACTTTGTTGCGGTTTTTCAGCAAATGATTCTTGAAACATTTCACAATAAACCGGTCGAGAGCCGGGAAAGTATGAAACTTTTTTGATATATATTCATCTGATGCGTATTGTTCAACAATATCTCTCAGGTCTGCAATTAAAGGAAGATTATATTCCTTTGCAATTCTGAGTGCAGCAGGAAGTGGAAAAGTTCGGTAAGTGCTGCACAAAACAGCTTCTATATTTTCCTTTTCAATATATCTTTTGGCTGCATTATACATTCTTCTGTCTTTAAAATGGAAAAAGAAATCAAGAAAGAATGTCATAATCCATTCCAGTTTGTTCAAAACAGGATTCTTGAAGTGGTAGTAATTAACATATGAAACAGATATTCCGTCGGCAAGAAAGGCAAACATATTCTCGTTTATCTGTTCTGTAACGACATAAGGTGTCCATCCTGCTCTTTTAAGGTATTTGCATAAATATCCCATTCTCGGAGCAAAAGCCGGTGGAAACATATCACATAATATCAATATTTTCATAAGTTATACAGTGTTTCTAATATTGTTTTATAAACATGGCGATGATTGAAATTCCCCTTTGTCATTAAATCACTGACATTCTCATTGTGCCAAAGTAAAACAACTTCGCCATTGTGTTCATATATTGTTTTGAAAATATTAATGCAATATTTTATTGCTTCAGTTTCACTCATTGCCATATAGCTTTTCTCGCTAAATGTAACGTCCATGCAAGTCAACGGATGCAGCACAAGGTCTGAAAGCCTTTTGGTGAGAGGATTTATCCATCTTACGGGTCGGCATGTTCCTAGTCGGAATCCGTTTACGTCTGCATATCCCATAGTGAAATCATCAGTAATTACTGCTTTTTCCAGTTCATCCAAGTCTTCCGGCTCACGACAGCAAAGGAAATGATGCCTGTTGAATGTTATTTCTTTGCCGCATATCTTTTCAAGATTATATTTCTCCTTCGATATGTTTGCTGGATTAATACTTGATGAATAGCTGGTATGAAGACCTAATATATTATTGTCGGCTCCGCATATTTCACAAACTTTGCTGATAGATTTTGAGCTTTTGTAATAAAAAGGTTTGTCTGCTTTGCTGTTTCCTCCACCTTTTATGAAGTATATAGTTTGGCATAGTTCTCCTTTTTCCTTTTTAAGTTCTTTTTCTTGTTCGGTGAACCATGGAAATGTGAAATAAGGGTCATTTTCATATTTATCCCGATACATTCGCCAGGCATTCTTCAATCCGCAGCCTTTAATCGTTTCTCTTAAAAGATTGCGTATTGATTTGCAAAAGAATGGAGCGTCAACATCGTGAGTAAGCCATATTTTTTGAAATCCTTTTTCGGGTTCTTTTATTTCCTTGCCGCTATAAACTTCTCTAAGCCAGTTTCTGAGCAACGAACCATATTCCTCGATTATTGGTCTGTTTATGAAATTGCCTTTATAAGGTGTAGATTCTTTTCCCGGAAATCGTCCATGAATATCTCTTATGTCTCTTTTTACTATTTCCTCATATCTTGTCATCAGGAAGTAGGAACTTGCTATGATATCCGCATATATTAACAATGTGTCATCATACCATTCTTTTCGGTTTGAGCCGAATAGCAGTGGCACTCCATCAACATATTCAAGAGGGAATGATGGGATAGAGGATGCAGTTCCATAAACACCGGAGTCGAAAAATCCGGAAGGAATAATCACGATAGAATATTTCTCAAACAGATTTCTGTCTGATGTATATCCAATCTTTCCATATAAACTGCCGGTTTGTTCTGTCCCAATCAGAAACTTTATGATATATTCAATTATTCCTTGCATTTGCTTTGCTAAAATTCTTTATCAAATAGGATAGTTTTATCTTAATCCTATTTAATAAACTTAAATTCCCTTTGTTTATTGTGAAGAAAGGATATTGTTTTGCCCCAAATTCCCTAAAAAATCTTTCAACACCCGGAATCATAGAGCCTTCGAAGTCGAATCTGTCGGTTATAGCCGATAATTCTTTTATAGCTGTCCAGAGAACAAGCGCATGCGCTCCGGAATCTCTTAGTTTGGGATTTCCGCCGCCAGCAATGTAATAGGCTGAACTTTGTTGCCAAACAATGAATGCTGCAGCATGCAAATTCCCTTGTTCGTCATAGCCGCCCCAAATATCTCCTTGTTTTCTTTTTCTGCTTTCCTTTATCAGTTTTATGAGCACATTTTCTCCTTTTGGACTATTAAGATTTTGCCTTTTAAATGTCAGGCTTTGAACCTTAAGGAAATCTTCAATAGGAATGTTTTTCTTTACTGTTATTTTATTTTTATCCTGTGCCTTTGTGATATTTCTTCTGATATTGGAACTCATCTGAAGCCATACAGATTCATGTTCCTTTATATTATTGAGGATATATGTATAACGTGTAGTTTGTTTGTAACCATCCCAATAGAAAGGTAGCCAGTCTGTTATTTCATAATTGAAATTCTGATGGAAAAAATCTGTTTTGTTAAGTTCGGAAATAAACAGCTTCAGTATGTTTTGCCTTTGAGTTACTTTCTTCCTATAAGCCTCTTTACTATTTTCCGGAGAAAACCACGGACCCATGGTTTGAGTGTAGAAAGGCATCGTAATAACTCCCCGGCATGGTTCAAAATAAGGGAATGCAGAAATTATTTCTCCATTCTTTTTTGTGGCAAGCAATACGTTCCAATTATTCATTCCGCAAACAATATCAAGCCACCAATCCCTGGAATAAATAGGAATTGATTCTTCTGTTTGGCATAACAAACGATATTGCTGCTTATCTGTCATTGTGGATGATTCTTTTTTATGAGATTAAAAGAAACAAGTTGACAAGAAAAAGTAACAGCCTTTTCTATTGAAATGCTTGTCAACTTGTTCCCTTGTCAACTTGTTCCTGAAAATTATTTATCGTGCAACGCTTCGAATATCAGATTTGACAATTCTTCTGCCAATTCCGGATTGTCAGCCACACATTGTTTTGCCGCGTCGCGTCCTTGTCCCAGTTTAGTGTCGTTGTAGCTGTACCATGAACCGCTTTTCTTTATGATATTAAGTTCTGTTCCAAGGTCGATGATTTCACCAGATTTTGAAATACCTTCGCCGAACATAATATCGAATTCTGCTTTGCGGAAAGGAGGTGCCACCTTGTTTTTCACAACTTTTACTCTCACCTGGTTACCTTTCACTTCTTCACCATCTTTCAACTGTCCGATTCTGCGGATATCAAGACGAACTGAAGCGTAGAATTTCAATGCATTACCTCCGGTAGTTGTTTCAGGATTACCGAACATTACACCTATTTTATCACGCAACTGGTTGATGAAAATACAAGTTGTATTTGTTTTGTTGATTGCAGCAGTAAGCTTACGCAAAGCTTGTGACATCAATCGAGCTTGCAAGCCCATTTTGCTGTCGCCCATGTCTCCTTCCAATTCAGCTTTTGGAGTAAGAGCAGCAACAGAGTCAACAACTACGATGTCAACAGCTGATGAACGAATAAGCTGTTCTGCAATTTCCAAAGCCTGCTCACCGCTATCCGGCTGTGAAATCCAAAGATTGTCAACATCAACACCAAGTTTTTCTGCGTAGAAACGGTCGAAAGCATGCTCTGCGTCAATGAATGCTGCGATACCGCCTGCTTTCTGAGCTTCTGCAATAGCGTGGATTGCCAATGTTGTCTTACCTGAAGATTCCGGACCATAAATCTCAATGATTCGTCCTTTTGGATAACCACCAACTCCAAGTGCAGCATTCAAAGCAATTGAACCACTAGGGATGACTTCTATATTTTCGATATGTTCATCTCCGAGTTTCATGATAGAGCCTTTACCATAGTTTTTCTCTATCTTTTCCATAGCTGCACGCAGGGCTTTCAGTTTGTCTGCATTGATAGCAGGCTTTCCTCCATTTTCCGACGCGTTGTTTTCAAAGATATTTTCTTCTTTTGCCATTTTTTCGTTTGGTTTAGTTTTCTGAATATTATTTTCCTAAGATTTGGTTTGCGTGGTCCTTAGTTTTCACTTCTTTCGGACCGAATATCTTTTCAATAACTCCGTTTTCATCAATGATGAAAGTGGTGCGTAAAGTTCCCATATAAGTTCTGCCGCACATCTTTTTCTCAGCCCATACGCCAAACTGCTGCTGAAGTGTTGTTTCTGTATCAGCAATCAGACGGAACGGAAGATTCTGCTTGGCAATGAAATTCTGGTGTGACTTTGCACTGTCTTTGCTGACGCCGACAATTTCATAACCGGCTTTCTGCAATTCTTCATAGCCGTCACGCAAGCTGCATGCTTCAGCTGTACAACCGGATGTATTGTCTTTCGGATAGAAATAAAGAGCAAGTTTCTTTCCTTTGAAATCGCTAAGTTTGATTTCTTTACCGTTTTCGTCAGTTCCCAATATTTCAGGAGCTTTATCTCCAATGTTAAGTGCCATGTTTATATGTTTTAAATTCGTTTTATATTAAGCAAATATACAATTTTATTTTAAGATAAGTCTTATACTTCTTATTCTATTTTCCAAAATCATATCTTTGCATTATGAAACTGACATTGGAACAAAAAGAATTTTTGCGCGAACATGCATCTGATGATGTGAATAAACTTTTGCTTTCGGCTTCGCGTTTCCCGGATTTGAATATACCTTTTCTGGTTGAGCAGATTTTGTCCCGCCGGCAGATAAAGGATAAGTTGCCTTCGTGGTTCGCTAACGATAATTTGGTCTTTCCTGCTAAAATTACGGCAGAGCAATGTTCTTCAGAAGTAACTGCAATGTACAAACAACGCCTGGTTGGAGCTGATGATATATTATGTGACCTCACCGGAGGTTTGGGAATTGATTCATTTTTCTTTTCACGAAAAGTGAAGTCTGTAATTTATATGGAGCGCTATGCCGAATATTGTGATGCGGCGCGTGATAATTTTATATTTCTTGGTGCTGAAAATATAACTGTAATAAATGAAGACTCAGCTCAGTCTGTCGCTGATTTGTCTGAAGTAGATGTGTTCTATATTGACCCGGCACGTAGAGGCGACGGAAACAAACGAGTATATGCTCTTAATGATTGCGAACCTGATTTGACAGTTCTTTTATCTTATTTGTATAAGAAATCTCCTCGCGTCATAGCTAAAATTTCTCCAATGGCTGATATACGTCAGACAATGGACTTGTTGCCGTCAGTTTCTGAGATACATGTTATTTCAGTAAAGAATGAATGCAAGGAGCTTTTGTTTGTTTTGGAAAGAGAAGCGGTAAATAGGAGTAGTGTTCCTGTGGTTTGCGTAAATTATAATTCTTCAGGTAAGGAAGATTTGTTTTCATTCACGATGGAAAGTGAAGCTATTTCAGACGTTAAATATTCAGATAATGTTTTGGAATATCTGTATGAACCAAATTCTTCTATAATGAAGGCTGGAGCATTTAAGTCGGTTGCTTTTCATTATGGATTGGATAAGCTTCATTCAAACAGTCATTTATACACATCTTTAGATATGGTTAGTGATTTCCCGGGGCGAATATTCAAGGTTGAGGAAGTTTTGCCATTCAGCAGTAAGTTGTGTAAAACAATAGGGAAGTATGTTCCTAAAGCAAACATCGCCGTCCGTAATTTCCCTCTTTCGGTTGATGAACTGCGAAAGAAATGTAAAATCAAGGACGGCGGTGATATATATATTTTCGCCACAACATTATTCAATGGCGAAAAAGTATTTATACGTTGTAATAGAGTGTTCTCCTAACTTAACAGTAGGAGAACTATTTGTGCCAATATGACTCGGACAAACATTGATAGGGGATAAACTGTTGCATAAGCAACTGATGGTTCATCTCCTTCAACAGTTGTATTGGCATAGTTCAATGCCATCGGATTTGCCATACTTCCACATAACATACCGACATTCTGGGCATAATCCACTTTGAGGAATTGTGAAGCTATAATACCAACAATTATTACCGGGATAATAGTCAGAAGGAAACCTATTCCTATCCATAACAGACCTTCAGCCCTGAAAACAGTCTCAAAGAAATGTGCACCTGCGTCAATACCCAGTCCTGCAAGATAAATCACGATACCGAACTGGCGCATCATCAAGTTTGCACTTTGTGTTGCGTATGTTGTCAGATGGAAACGAGGACCAAATGCACCCATCAGAATACCGACAATTATTGGTCCACCAGCGATACCAAGTTTCACAGGTGTTGAGATTCCCGGTATGGCAATAGGAATAGAACCTAATATTACGCCTAATGCCAAGCCGACAAACACGGCAAGAAGATTAGGGTTTTTAAGTCGTTTTACTTCGTCTCCCAATATTTTACCAACATTGTTAACAGCATTTGCTTCACCAACTATAGTAAGTTTATCTCCAATCTGAAGGCGAAGGTCGGGTGATGCAAACAAGTCAATTCCGGCTCTGTTCACTCGGGTGATATTTATACCATACAGATTTCGAAGCCTGAGCGAACCTAACTTTACTCCATTGATTCTATTTCTTGATACAAGGATTCTTCGTGAAATAAGCTGGCTGTCAATAGCATTCCAGTCAATATCTTCCTTATTCCAGTCAACATTTTCCTGTTCTCCAAATAAAACTTTTATGTTTTCAACGTCAGATTTTACAGAAATAATCAGCAAATGGTCGTTCTGTTCCAAAGTCGTGTCAGAAGTTGGTATGCTTACTTTCCCTTTTCTCCACACTCTTGAAATAACGAAGTGACGATCCGTAAGTTTCATCACATCCTTGATTTGCTTGTTGTATATGGCTGGATTACAAACTGAAAATTCAGCAACATAAGTTTGTGTATCTTTTATGGCTTTTGACGTTTCCTGAGTCCTTTTTGCAAAAAGAGCTTTAAGAAGTATTATAGCAAGGATTACACCTACAACACCAAGCGGATATGTTACGGCACAGGCAAGAGCCATGTCGGTAACGCCTTTGGTGTTAGTTGGGTCAATCTGCAAAAGAGCTTGTTGGGCTGCACCAAGTGCCGGAGTGTTTGTTACGGCTCCCGAAAGAAGCCCCATCATGTCTGAAAGACTAATATCTGTTATATAATGTAGTACTAACGCCATTACCAAACCGATGAAAACAACAGCCATGGATAATGAGTTTAATATAACACCGCCCTCTTTTAATGATGAGAAAAAGCTGGGACCAACCTGCAAACCAAGTGTGTAAACGAAAATGATAAGTCCAAAACTTTGTGCGAACAAAAGCATGTCCTTATTAACGACAACTCCAAGATGACCGGCTAGGATTCCGGCAAAAAATACAAACGTAATACCTAATGAAACACCGAAGAATTTAATTCTTCCCAAATATAGCCCTACAGCAGAAACTATTGAAATCATAGTTACAGCTTGCACCATCGTTGGTTGTAGGAATGTTTCTTCAAACCAATTTATCATAGAATTTTGTTTAGTGGGCGCAAAATTACAAAAAAATACTGGTAAAATACTTCTTATAGGCTTTTGGAAATATCTTTTTGCAATTAATCACATACTTCTGATATGTTATCATAAATAGATTTAATAATAAATATAACGGGTAACATTTATTGTGAGTTGAAACTATCTAATTATTTGTAATCCCTGAATTATCTAATTAATAATTATATTTCTACTAAATCATATATTGAATTTATTGTAATAAAAATATCGATTCACCTAGGTGGTTCAATCAACTCACCTAGGTGAGCCAATCAATCCACCTAGGTGAGCCGATTAACTCACCTAGGTGAGTCAATAAATTTAATATTATGAATAGGGGTTATTATAATTATGAATCGTAGAATTTATTATGAAGAAGTTCATAAATGATTTTGTAATGTTTCTCTCCATCATCTTGTAATCTCGTTCCCTCGTCAACTTATTACCTAAACAACTTCCATTTCTATTCCTCTGATACTCAGCAAAACTTGAAAATAATTTAAAATTTCCTCCAAAAATATTTTGCAGATTCAAAAATCCGTTCTACTTTTGCACCCGCAATCGAGAGAGATGCGGTAGTCAACATGATGAAGAGTTGAAGGAAAGTGATTCTGTCAGACATAGGTGAGGTTGGAGATATCCAAGCGAAATTCCGAAAGCTGAAGAAGGAAATAAAAAAACTTCCGAAAAAATTTGGAAGATTAAAATAAAAGTTCTTACCTTTGCAACCGCAATCA
>CASFJQ010000056.1 GCA_949295065.1 uncultured Parabacteroides sp.
ATTGAAAATTAAAGGTTCGGTGAGTAAACTTTCAGATTAATATAAACTAGATTCCGGTGAGTAAACTTTCAGATTCAATAAACTATACGAAGTAAAAAAAGAAAATTGAGGATTGGGTTGGATGATGAGATAGATTTCAATTTTCAATTCTCAATTTTCAATTTATAAAGTAGCCCGTGACGGGTGAAATCTTTAATTTTTAGTTATTAATAATAGTAGTGTAATTTAAATTCAAAGCCCAATAAAAGTAATCCCGAGAGGAATGAAAGGGCGTGTGAATAAAAATTAAATGTCTAAGAAAGGCTGTTTCTCTTCGGGGAGGCAGCCTTTCGCTTTTTAAATTGAAAATTGAAAGTTGAAAATTGAAAAAACACGGAGACACAGAGGCACGGAGGAAAACCTGTCTCTGTGTACTCTGTGTTGAAATCTAAATTTACTATCAATAATCTATAACCTTACCAACACAAACCTCCTTCTCCGGACTATATCCGCTCCTTATCCTCCATTCCTGCGGATAAAGATTATTTGAGCGGTTACCGAGATTCTTAACGAAGCCAAGAGGAATGTTTCCGTAGGTGAGGAGAACAAAACCTTTTTCTGTTCCTTCGGGAAGGGTGATGGCTTCTTTACGGAGATATTGTATTGCTGTTTCCCACGAAACTTCAGCGCAAGGAAAAGCATCACGGTTGAGAGCATAGCTTAGAGCCAGAGATTGTGATGGGATAAGGTCTTTACCTTTCACCTCGCCAAGTTCGATACCGGCAGAAAGAACACGGAGTTTGTTGAGGAACAAATCCGAAAGGCGGGAAACATTTTCGGATTGCATTCTGATAATGCTCTGTGAGGCATCAGCCCATTGAGGTTTGTAATTGTCCGGATCAATAAGAAATTTATCCAGACTTTTTGGGAAAGCTGCGACTTGCTTGCCGCCTTTCTGTTTCTTGTCTTTACCTTTCTTGCCCATACGAATCTCCTCGATTTCGCCATCAGCTTTTCTGAGAGCTGCAAGGAAGAAACCTTCACCTTTGGTTTTGTGAGGGAAGAAATGGTAAACCGGATTGCCGTGTTTCAGTGCGCCGGTGATATTCCATTCAGCAGGAACCGGAATTTCCAGAGCTTCGGCTCCAAGTTCCTCTATTATATAATGTATATTATCTTCGTTCTCCTCAGTATTATAAGTACAAGTGCTATATATCAGCAGTCCACCCGGTTTGAGAGCATTCCAAATATCATGAATGATACGGCGCTGGCGGGAAGCGCATAGATTTACGTTTGGCACGCTCCATTCGCCGGTGCTGTCGGTATCTTTACGGAACATACCTTCGCCTGAACACGGAACGTCGGTGACAATAACGTCGAAAAGATGTGTAAACTCGCCAATCTCTGCCGGGTCGTTATTGATAACAATACTTTCAGGATTTCCCCATTTGGCAATATTTTCGGCAAGAATATTGCTTCGTGTCTTTATAACTTCGTTACTCACCAGAACACTGCCTTCCGGAAGAAGACTGAGAAGGTGAGTAGATTTTCCTCCCGGAGCAGCACAGAGGTCGAGGCAAGTCACAGGTGAATCTACAAAAGCCTTGATCGCCTGTTCGAGAAACATGGAAGAAGCTTCCTGAACATAATATGCTCCGGCATGGAAAAGAGGGTCGAAGGTGAAAGGAATACGTTCCGGAAGATAATATCCGGTGTTGCACCAGGCAACAGATTCGTAACCCGGTTTGCATGAACCTTTACGCCCGTTAATTCTGATACTAACCGGTGCGTCACTCTGCAATGCTTTTTCCAAAGCATCATATTCGTTGCCAATCAAGGCGCGTGTGCGTATGATAAAATCTTCAGGAAGTGCCATTCTGTTATTATTTCTTTTTGCAAAAATAGTAACTTTGCAGGAAAAAACACGGAGTTTGAGGAGTCAAGGAGTTAAGTAGTCAAGAAGTCAAGTAGATAAGACTTGTTTTCTGTAGCCTTGTTAACTCGTCAACTTAAAAATGAGTAGTCAAGGAGTTAAGTAGTCAAGAAGTCAAGTAGAAAAAACTTGTTTCCTGTAGCCTTGTCAACTTGTTCCCTTGTCAACTTAAAAACTAAAAAACTCATAAACTCAAAAATATGCCAGCTTCATTATACCTAATCCCCGTCACCCTCGGTGACACCGAACATCGTCGTGTTTTGCCGGAATACAACCGTGAAGTGATTTTGCAGATAAAACATTTCATAGTTGAGAATGTGCGCACAGCACGCCGTTTCCTGAAGAAAACAGAACCGTCAATAGTTATTGACGATTTGACATTTTATGAATTAAACAAGCATACTTCGCCGGAGCAGGTTGCCGGTTATCTCGCGCCTCTGGCAAAAGGAGAGTCTGTCGGTGTTATTTCCGAGGCAGGTTGTCCGGCTGTTGCCGATCCGGGAGCCGATGTTGTGGCAATAGCTCAGAGAAAGAATTATCCAGTAGTTCCGCTGGTTGGCCCTTCTTCGATATTGATGTCCGTTATGGGTTCCGGATTCAACGGTCAGAGTTTTGCTTTTCATGGTTATCTGCCCATTGATGCATCGAAAAGAACAAATATGATTAAGAAACTGGAAGGACGAATTTATTCGGAGAACCAGACTCAGCTATTTATTGAAACTCCATACCGCAATATGAAGTTGGCAGAGGAACTTATCAGGACTTGCCGCCCGTCAACAAAGCTTTGTATAGCATCAAATATCACTTGTGATGATGAATATATCAAGACGAAACCGGTGAAAGAATGGGCTGGTAAACTTCCGGATTTGAATAAGAAGCCGACGATATTTTTGATTTACAAGTAAGGTTGTAAAAGAATAAAACACAGAGACACAAAGCCACAGAGAAGAATTATTGAGTATTTTAAAAATTAAAACTCTGTATCTCTGTGACTCTGTGTTTAAAAACCATTAATAAACGACTAACATGATTTACCCAGATTGTCAAATACACGAAACCGCAGTAGTCGACGAAGGTTGCAACATTGGAAAAGGAACTCGGATATGGCATTTCTCTCATATTATGAGTGGCTGCATAATCGGCGAACGCTGCAATATCGGTCAGAATGTAGTTATTTCGCCTGAAGTGGTTTTAGGAAATAATGTCAAGATTCAGAATAATGTTTCTGTTTATACCGGAGTTACGTGTGAGGATGATGTTTTTCTCGGACCAAGTTGTGTGTTTACAAATGTGATTAACCCTCGCAGTGCAATAGTCCGTAAGAATCAGTATATGAAAACTGTTGTGCGGAAAGGTGCGAGCATC
Source organism: uncultured Parabacteroides sp. (assembly GCA_949295065.1). Taxonomy (GTDB): domain Bacteria; phylum Bacteroidota; class Bacteroidia; order Bacteroidales; family Tannerellaceae; genus Parabacteroides. The sequence goes on from CASFJQ010000056.1 coordinate 3,278, forward strand.
GGAGCAAATGCAACAATTGTTTGCGGTCATGAAATAGGTAAATATGCTATGATTGGAGCAGGAGCTGTAGTTACAAAAGATGTTGCAGACTATGCTTTGGTTGTAGGTAATCCATCAAAACAAATCGGATGGGTGAGTGAATACGGACATCGTCTGGAGTTTGACGCTGATGGTGTTGCGGTTTGTCCGGAGAGCGGACAGAAATATAGGTTGACGGGAGGGAAGAAAGTAATTAGAATTGGATGATGAATTTTTCTTGTTCCAAAAAATGTGCTATGATTTAAGAGAAAATAAAGGTTGTTTATTGGGGTAAAATATCAGAAAAATAGTATATTGTGAAATATTGAAGTTTAACTTTATAAATTGATATTATTATGGAAAAAATATTTAATATACCTTGGTCTTATTCTGTAAAAATTATATCAGTTGTAACAACTTTGGTTCTTGTTTTTGTTATTGTTGTTATTGTATATCTTCTAAAGAATCAAGGTTTTTCATCCAATAAATTAACACTTCTGATATTTTTCGCAGTGTTAGGAATATCTGTCTATTTTGCATTTCAATCTCCTATATCTTTAAAATTAACTGAAGATCATATAGCTGTTCGAAAGATGTTTGGAGAAGTAAAAATATCTTATGCAGATATTGTATCTATTGACAAGTATGACAATTATGGTTCAGATATTCGTTTAATGGGAAATGGCGGTTTTCTTGGTTATACAGGTGTTTTCCGTAATAAAGTTTTGGGAAAGTACATTGCTTATGTAGGGAATTTTAAACAAGCTTTTTATATTAAAACCAGAAATGATAAGCTATATGTTTTAAGTTGTGAAAATAGAGAAGAGGTTATAGGTTTGGTTAGAAAATATATGAGTGAATAGATATCGGGATTTTAGTTTACGAGTTGACAAGAGACAAGTTGACAAGAGTAATAATACAGTATTTATTATACACCTTGTCAACTTGTCTCTGAAGCCTTGTCAACTTACCTTATTAACAACATTTCCTTCCAAAAATCCTTTCACATTATTTACTGCAATATCCATAAGTCTTGCTCGAGCTTCATGAGTTGCCCAGGCAATGTGCGGAGTTATATAGCAATTACGTGCCGATAGCAGAGGATTGTCAGCTTTTGGAGGTTCAGAAGAAAGAACATCCACACCGGCTGCTGCAATTCTGTTATTGTTCAAAGCGTCAGCCAAGGCAGTTTCGTCGATTAGCGGACCTCTGCCAGTGTTAATAACTATTGCCGAAGATTTCATCATAGATAAAGTTTCAGCATTTACAAAGTGCCTTGTGCTTTGAGTAAGTGGACAATGTAATGAAAGAATATCACTCTCTCTGAAAAGTGTTTCCTTGTCAACTGGAGTTATTCCTTCAGGAAGAGCAGATGCCTGTTTTGATGTAAGAGCAATAACCTTCATTCCAAAAGCCAAAGCTACTTTTGCTACTGACATGCCAATGTTTCCAAGACCTACCAATCCTAATGTTTTACCGGCAAGTTCGAATAAAGGAGTATTCCAGTATGTGAAGTCTTTGCTGTTACTCCAGGCTCCGGCAGAAATCTCTTGCGTGTAATGTTCAACTCTGTTTGATATGGCAAGGATATGAGCGAAAACCATTTGTGTCACGGAATCTGTGCTGTATGCAGGAATATTTGTGACAACAATACCTTTTTCCTTAGCAAAATCTGTGTCGATAATATTATATCCGGTTGCCAACACTCCGATGTAGCGAAGTTTTGGCAACTGTTCAATTGTTTCACGACTGAAAGGAACTTTGTTGGTAAGAACCATTTCTGCGTTTTTGCAGCGTTCTACTATAAGCTCTTTTGGAGTTCTGTTGTAGAATTCGCAATCAGTAATTTCCTTTAATTTTTCCCAGGATAAATCACCAGGGTTTAAGCTGTATGAATCGAGTATTACTAGCATTTTGAGTTTATGAGTTTTTGAGTTTATGAGTTTTTAAGTTGACGAGTTGACAAGGGAACAAGTTGACGAGTTGACAAGTGAGAAGTTGACAAGTTAACGAGTTGACAAGGCTACAGAAAACAAGTTTTATCTTCTTAACTCCTTGACTCCTTGACTTCTTTACTCCTTAACTTCTTAACTCCTAAAAACTCTGTGTTCTCCGTCTCTGTGTTGAAAAATAATATTATCCCCTACTCATGATGATAAGGCTCATTATTAAGAATCGTCATTGCACGATAAATCTGCTCTATAAAGATAAGACGTATCATCTGATGCGAGAATGTCATTTTACTTAGAGATATTTTCTCTTTTGCTGCATTATAGACAGCTTCGCTGAATCCGTATGGACCGCCGACAACGAAAACAAGTCTTTTGGGAACGGAGTGCATTTTCTTTTCTATATATGCTGAGAATTGCATGGATGTGAAATCTTTGCCTTTTTCGTCCAGAAGAACAAGATAATCTCCCGGTTGCATGGATTTCAGGATAAGTTCGCCTTCCTTTTCTTTTTGCTGAGATTCGGAAAGGTTCTTAACATTCTTGATATCCGGAATAACTTCCATTTCAAATGGAATGTAGTGTGAAAGGCGGTTCTTGTATTCGTTGATAGCTTCCACAAAATATCCGGCATCTGTTTTGCCTATAACAACTAATGCAATTTTCATCTGCTTACATTTAATAAGTTTCAGTCAGCTAAGTTACAAGAAAAATACATACCTTTGTGTCATTATATTCAGTAAAAAGAAGAATGGTATGAAACGGTTCATGTTATCAGTAGCACTTTCGTGCCTTTACCTGGCAAATATCAATGCCGCGGACATAAAGGCAATCTCAGGTGCTTTCAGTAAAGGAAATGCAGCCGCTTTGTCTTCTCTTATGGATAAAGAAGTGGATATGGCATTGCAAGGTGGAACATCAAAAGTACGTTCAGGAAGTGATGCCGTGAAAGACCTGGAAAGTTTTTTCAAAACCGGCAATATTTCCGGTTTTCAGGTTATACATCATGCAGACAAGAAAGACCGCGGATTTATCGTTGGTAAAATTAATGCCAATGGTAAGGAATATCGTGTGAATATTACTTATCGCACAGAAAATGATAAGGCGATAATTCAGTCGATAAGGATTGAATGATAGGGGACGAGGGGACGAGTTGACAAGGGAACAAGGAGGATTGATAGAGTAGTCAAGAAGAAAAATCTTATTTTCTGTAGCCTTGTCAACTTGTCAACTCAAAAATAAGTAGTCAAGGAGTTAAGTAGTCAAGAAGTCAAGAAGATAAAACTTTTTTTTCTGTAGCCTTGTCAACTTGTCAACTCGTTAACTAATAAACTCAAAAACTAACAACATATGAATTTACAGGAAACAAAAGAACAGTTGATATCTGAACTAATCAGATTGGCATTTGCTGAAGATATTGGTGATGGCGACCACACAACATTGTGTTGTATTCCGGCTACAGAAATGGGAAAGAGCCATCTTATTGTTAAGGAAGATGGTGTACTTGCCGGTGTGGAAATGGCAAAACGTATTTTCGACGCATTTGATCCTGAATTGAAAATGACAGTATTTATCCAGGATGGAGCTGAGGTGAAGAAAGGAGATATCGCTTTCGAAGTTGAAGGAAAAGTACAGTCATTGTTGCAGACAGAGCGTTTGATGCTTAATGTTATGCAGCGAATGAGCGGTATTGCTACTACAACACGTAAATACGTAAAAGCTTTGGAAGGAACAAAGACAAGAGTTTTGGATACTCGTAAGACTACTCCGGGCTTGCGTATGATTGAGAAAGAAGCTGTTCGTATCGGTGGTGGCGTTAATCACCGTATCGGTTTGTTTGATATGATTCTTCTTAAGGACAATCATGTTGACTTCGCCGGCGGTATCGAGGCTGCAATTACTCGTTGCCATCAGTATCTGAAAGAAAAGAACAAAGATTTGAAGATTGAAATTGAGGTTCGTAATTTCGACGAAATACAGCAGGTTTTGAATATCGGAGGTGTTGACAGAATTATGTTGGATAACTTTACTCCGGAAAACACTCGCAAGGCTGTTGAAATGATTGGCGGAAGATTTGAAATCGAGTCTTCTGGTGGAATTACATTTGCAACGCTCAGAGACTATGCTGAATGTGGAGTTGACTTTATTTCAGTTGGAGCGTTGACTCACTCAGTGAAAGGTTTGGATATGAGTTTCAAAGCTTGCTGATTTCTATTCAATATCGGTTGATATAATAGTTAAACACAGAGACACAGAGGACACGGAGTTATTATTCGGTGTTTTCTGTGTTTTTTTATAGCTAAGTTTCACAATCGAGTTAATAGTTTGATTGACTGGAGAATCCTGTGATTCTTGAATGTATTTTAACAATATGCGTATTGGTTTAAATAATGATTTTGTGATAATCACATCCTTCACATAATTTTTCAATAATTCAAGGCTTTAGGAGTGTTGTGAAACTTGGTTTCAGGAACTACCTGTTGTTTCTATGAAGATATTTGACATTTCATCTGAAACATAGTAGTGTTTCCGGGAAAACACTACTATGTTTTAATATATGGCTTATTCCTCTCCGGCAAACATCGGGTCCCATGCCGGAAGCTGGATAGGTTTCTGATTCAAAGCTTTCATCACTTTGTCAGTAACGTATTGCTTTTCTACCACGAGACGGAATGTATATTCGTCGAACCATTTGTCTGTAAGGATAAGATGACCGTTGTTTGCACCGTCGCCCCAACTGTTTTCAACCATCCATTTCTTTGGCTTTCCGTTTTCGTCGAGGTCAACAGCCATAAGAGTCATGGCGTGTGCCGAACCACTTGAGAAAGTCTGTATTCTTTCTTTCTTGTCCATTCCGAAAGTTGTGTTGAACAGTGAACCATAGTCATAAATGTTCATATCCATAATACCACGCTTTGAATCCAATTGTGTGATATCACATGAATAATACAACATAGTGCTGTCTTTCAGAGATGCAATAGCCATTTCCTTGAGGTCTTCAATAGGAATATTCACATATTTCCAGTTATGACCGTCATATTTATGTCTGTCATACTGAATCTCGTAACATTTGTAATATTCACGTGAAGGATCGTTCATTACCATCACATAATTGTTGAGCAGATTAGCATCTCCATATTTTTCGAGGAACGACATTGGTGTGTGATGTTCTGTTGCTACAACATTGCCTTTATCATCTTTTCTTACGAAATCAAATTCTGTTGGAGGAACGCCAAGAGTCAGAACCAGCATTCTGTAAACAGTAGAAAGCATTTCTTCTTTCTTGCTTTCAAACTCAGACGCTTTTGCACCTTTTGCCTTCATTTCCCTGAGTTCGAGAGCGAATTCCTTAAGCTTCAGAGAAATCAGAGATGACATCATTCCTGTATGTTCGCTGCTGTAAGTCTCAGGCATTGCTTCTTTCGGAACAAGTCCGTATTTGCTTACGATGTCGGCAACACCGGTGAAAGTACCGCCGTCGCTAAGCGGATGTTTCAGAAGCCACTCCACAGTTTTATCATCCAGAGGTTTGTCTCCGGTATCAATTATTGCCTGAAGGAAAAGATTTGACTTTTCGAGCTGATCCCAGAAGAAAGAATAATTCTGGGAGAATTCAAATTTGGGAAGATTATATTTGGCAATAGCTTTAGAGCGCATTACGTTCAATCCTGTAAACAACCAGCATCTTCCGGAAGACTGTTGGTCTGTGATGCCTTTAGACTCGACTTTCACGGAGAAATTTGTGTCGATGCCCTTTTGATTGTCGAGGTTGACAGTCAGTTTTCGGATGTCGTTAGTGCTTATTGCATTGCGTATAGCTCTGTCAGAAGGAGTGTTTTGATACGATTGTTTGATTTGTTCAAGCATTTTTTCAGAAATGCCACCTTTTCCTTCCTGAGCCAAAGCTGATGAGGAAACGCCTAATGCCAAGGCAATTAACAATAGATTCGAATGTTTCATGATGATAAGATTTATTGTAATATAATATTTAAGTTTCGCAAGCTTAACTCCTGACGTCATACAACTTGCGAAACTTAAGTTAGAAGTAATAGGTATTTGACCTTGTCTTCTTGTCTCCTCGTCTCCTGTAACTATTTATTCATTTTCGTTATACCACGAAGAATACATATGATAATTCTTGGCAATTTTCTGGTTGATTTCCTTTGCCTGTTCCGGATCCACTTTCTTTACAAATTTAGCAGGAACGCCGGCATAGATGCTTCCGGGTTCTACAACAGTTTTACTTAAGACAACTGAACCTGCTGCAACAATAGCTCCTTCACCGATAACTGCATGGTCAAGGATAACTGAACCCATTCCAATCAAAGCTCCGTTGCATATTTTAGCTCCGTGGATTGTTACGTTGTGACCGATGGAAACATCGTCACCGATTTCTATTGTTGACTTTTCATATAATGTATGCAACACAGAACCGTCCTGAATGTTTACACCATTGCCGATTCTGATTGAGTTCACGTCGCCTCTTAGGACTGTTCCGAACCAGATGCTGCAACCTTCACCTATTTCAACATCTCCAATAATAGTCGCATTGTCTGCGAGAAATGTGTTTTCTCCAATTTTAGGAGTAAAACCTCTTACTGATTTTATTAAAGCCATTTTGAGTTTTTGAGTTTTTGAGTTTTAAGTTGACAAGTTGACGAGTTGACAAGGCTACAGAAATTATGCTTTTTCTCCTTGTCCCCTTGTCAACTTGTCCCCTTGTATCTAATATTATATTTCTGCCGTCTTTTCCTTCAACCAAGCTTTTTCTTCTTCGTTCAAATACGGACTGAGTTCTTCGTAAACCTGCTGATGATATTTGTTTATCCATGCATGTTCGCGTGCCGACAACATTGAAACTACAATCAGACGAGTGTCTATATAGCAAAGTGTCAGAGTTTCGAATCCAAGGAATGTGCCGTATTCTGTTTCACTGTCTTTATGGATAAGAACCATATTCTCAGTTCTGATTCCATATTCGCCGGTTCTGTACATTGCAGGCTCGTCGCTCATAACCATTCCCGGTTCAAGGATTACAGGATTTTCTTCCATTCTGATGCTTTGCGGACCTTCGTGAACATTCAGGCAATGACCAATACCGTGGCATGTTCCGTGCAGATAATTGATACCTGCATCCCAAAGAGCTTTGCGGGCAAATGCATCGATGAGGCAACCACGTATTCCGGCAGGGAACTTACATTTTGCAATGCCTATAGTTCCTTTCAGAGTGCGTGTGAAATCCTTTTTCATCTGCTCTGTAGGTTCTTTGCAAAGAGCGACTGTTCTGGTAATATCTGTTGTTCCGTCAAGATATTGAGCTCCGCTGTCGAGAAGGTACAGACTGTCCGGTTTCAACTCTGTGTCAGTTTCAGGAGTAGGAGAGTAGTGAACTACGGCTCCATGAGCTCCATAGCTAGAAATAGGAGCAAAGCTGTCCATTACATACAGAGCTTGCTCGGAACGGAATTCCGAAACCTTATGGGCAGCGCTCAACTCTGTAACTTTTTCTCCGGCTTCCATCTGTTTTTCCAACCAATAGAAGAATTTGGTCATAGCAACACCATCTTTAACAACAGCACTACGGAAACCTTTTATCTCAGTTTCGTTTTTGATACTCTTCAGATGGTTTGCTGGAGAAATACCGTCGATTACGACTGCGCTTTTTGGCAATGCATTGTAAATTGCAACATTAGTTCTGCCACAGTCCAGGAACACTCTGCAATTTTCAGGAAGTTTTGCCAGATAATCGAATAATTTACCATAGTCGGCAAGAATCCATCCTTCTTTCTTAAGATTATCGGCAATTTCGGCAGGAATCTTTTTCGGATTGATGAACAATACGTTTTCGTTATTTGATACGAAAGCATAGCTTATGGCAACCGGATTGTATGAAACATCAGTTCCGCGGATATTGCAAGTCCATGCAACTTCGTCCAAAGCCGAAAGGATTGTGCAGTCTGCTCCTGCCTGGTGCAACATATTGTTTATTTCCAAAAGCTTGTCTTCCGAAGATTTTCCGCTGAGTTCGACCGGCATTTCGAAAATCGGAGAATCCGGAATGCAAGGTCTGTCTTTCCAGATTGGGTCAATCAATGAAAGATTGCAATTCAGGTTAATTCCTTTCTTCTTAAGTGAAGATTCCAAATTCTGAGCATCGGTTACGCTGTAGGTAAGTCCGTTCAGGGCAACAGTGTCGCCTTCCTCTAGTTCCATTGAAAGGAACTGTGCTATTGAAGGAGTGCCTTGCAACATTAATTTATACAAATCTATGCCGGTTCCTTCCAGTTGAGCTTCTGCCTGCAGGAAGTATCTGGAGTCTGTCCATAATCCGGCTTTCTTGTCTGTGATGACAATTGTGCCGGCTGAGCCAGTGAATCCTGATATCCATTCTCTGTATTTCCAGCAAGCTGCCGGATATTCGCTCATGTGAGGGTCGGATGTCGGTATGATATATGCTTTTACATTTACATCTTTCATCGCACTTCTGAGAGCTGCGATGCGTTCACAAATTTCTGTTCTCATCGTATCAAAAATTTATAGTCAACATACTATGCAAACTTACTGAAAATCTCTGGAATATCCGCCGAATTGCAGCAGATTAACGCAACAGGATTTGATAATTAGGGAGTTAGAAGAAAAACGCAGAAGTTGGGCAGA
>CASFJQ010000057.1 GCA_949295065.1 uncultured Parabacteroides sp.
TGCTTATTAAAGCATTGAATTTAAGAGCATTGTATTAACAATAACGAGGGCGTTTTGTACTACGTTTTTAGGAACGTAGAACTGGACACCCTAGTTATTAGCTGTTCCACTTCCTGAGGAGCCAAAGTTGGAGAAACTGTTACAATCTGAACCTGATTATTGGTAATATCAGGAACTGCATCTATCGGTAAAGTCAGCATCGAATAGATACCGCTGACCAAGAGTAAAATAGTTGCCAGTGCGACAAATACTTTCTTTTTGATTGAGAAACGTACTATTGATTTGAACATATATGATGAATTTATAGTTAACGAGTTGACAAGTAGACAAGGCTACAGGGAAGCAAAATTATATTACTATTATCGCAGTAAATTCCAAAGGGCAGTGAAGCAGACAAAATGGAAGTTGAAACTGCCTAAATCCAAGTTGAACTATCTACCGGTTATAGAAATCATATTAGACCACCTTCTTCTCTTTTATCAACAGTAAATTAAGATTGCAAAACTTTGGTTTTTTATATTAACTTTGCATCAAATAAATAATTTAAGTTTTGCTGGGCTTAGATTTCAGTTAACAAGTTGGCAAGAAAACAAGTTGACGAGTTGACAAGTTGACAAGGCATCAGGTAAAAAGCTATTTCTACTTGACTTCTTGACTTCTTGACTACTTAACTCCTTGACTCCTTTAATTTGTCAACTTTATCAAGCAACCAGTAAAACATAAGTAAATAAAATAGAACTAATGAAAGAGAACAAAAGCATTCTGCTGTCAAGCGCCATGCGCTACGGATTAAGCCTTGGCTTATTTTGGATTATAAAATATGTATTCTTCATGTTGGGAAACACTACTCCCGCCTTTACTATAATATATTGGGGAATGTCCTTGAGCGTGCCTTTCCTGGCATATTTTCTGACAAAAAGATATAGAGATGATATTGGTGGCAAAATCGGATTTTTACATGCATGGCAATTCGGAATATTATTATATTTCTTTGCAGCAATACTGGTGTCACTTCTTCATTTCGTCTACTACAAATACATTGCTGACCCGAATCTGTTGTCGAACGCATTGATACAGACAGTGCAGATGATGTATGATGCCGGAGTTGACAGTGAGGTCTTGGAAAAGATGAAGCAAATAAATCTTACCCCGATACATATGGCTTTGCAAGGAATACTCAACAACGTGCTTTATGGTGTATTCCTGTCAATACCGGTAGCGGCGTTCTGCAAAAGAAACGAAGAATGGTAATCTGTTGACGAGTTAACAAGGTTACAAGAAACAAGTATAAACTTCTTGACTACTTAAAATATGAAACCTTGTCAACTAATAAACTAATAAACTTAAAAACTCAAAAACTAAAATTCATGGATATTTCTGTAGTTATTCCTTTATATAATGAGGCAGAATCCCTTCCTGAACTGTTTGCCTGGATAAAGCGTGTGATGGAAGAAAACAACTTTACATATGAAGTAATCTTTGTGGACGACGGCAGTACCGACGATTCATGGAAGATAATACAGCATATCAAAGAAAACAATGAAATGGTGCACGGGATAAAATTCCGCCGCAATTATGGAAAATCTCCGGCTCTGCATTGTGGATTCCAAAAGGCAAAAGGCAATGTTGTAATCACTATGGATGCTGACTTGCAGGACAGTCCGGACGAAATACCGGAACTCTACAGAATGATTACTGAAGATGGATATGACCTTGTGTCTGGTTGGAAAAAGAAACGCTACGACCCGCTTTCAAAGACAATTCCGACAAAGCTGTTCAACGCCACTGCAAGAAAATTCTCCGGAATACATAATCTGCACGACTTCAATTGTGGACTGAAAGCATACAAAAATATCGTAATAAAGAATATTGAGATTTATAACGATATGCACAGATATATCCCATATTTGGCTAAAATCGCAGGATTCAACAAAATCGGTGAAAAGGTGGTGCATCATCAGGCTCGTAAATATGGTACAACAAAATTCGGTCTGAACAGATTTGTGAATGGATATCTGGATTTGATTACGCTTTGGTTCACCAGCAAATTCGGAAAGAAGCCAATGCATTTTTTCGGACTCCTTGGCAGCCTTATGTTTTTCATAGGATTCATAGCCCTTGTGGTGGTGCTTGGAATGAAACTGGCTTCAATCATTTCAGGAGATTTAAGACCATTGGTGACTAACTCACCTTATTTCTATATCTCCCTGACAAGCATGATTATGGGAACTCAACTGTTTCTTGCCGGATTCATCGGCGAGCTTATTTCAAGAAATTCACCGAATAGAAACAAATATAAAATAGAATCAGAATTATGACATTTCTAGAACTTGTAAAAAAGCGCTGTTCTATCAGACAGTTCTCTTCCAAGGCTATCGAGAAAGAGAAACTGGAATATATAATTGAGGCGGCAAGACTGGCTCCATCTGCCGTAAACTTCCAACCATGGAAGTTCTTCGTTGTAAAATCTGACGAAGGAGTTGAAAATATAAAATCATGTTACAGCAGGGAATGGATAAAGTCTGTGCCTATGTTCATCATTGCCTGTGAAGATCACAGCCAGTCATGGAAACGAGGCTCGGATGGTAAGGACCATGCTGACATCGACGTGGCAATTGCTGTTGAGCATATCTGCCTTGCAGCTGCAGAACAGGGACTGGGAACTTGCTGGGTTTGCAATTTTGACGTAGCTCGATGCAAGGAAGTTCTTAATTTGCCGGAAAACATAGAACCAGCTGTTATCATACCTTTGGGATATCCGGAAAGAGAAGAACAATTTGCAGAATCTGTAAAGAAAAGAAAGGGAACAGAAGAAATTGTTTCCATATTATAATACTAACCACCTTCCCCGGAAAAGATAACTATCTTTTTAAAAAAAGGTCGGCATCTTTTCCGGAAAAGGTCGGCATGTTTTTCCAAAAACATAGGCATCTTTTTTTAAGGTAAAGAATATCTTATTATCCAATCCTTAAGAAATTCTTCCAAACACTAAAAACCAATATAATGTCAATATTCGAAATCATCTTATTAGCCATCGGACTATCAATGGACAGTCTTGCCGTATCAGTAACAAGCGGTTCAATAATAAAGACGTGTTCAATGAGAAATGTGCTTAAAATTGGTATAATATTCGCTGCATTCCAGGCAGGGATGACAGTAGCCGGATACTTATGCGGCATAGGTTTCAGACAACTGATTGAAGCCTTCGACCACTGGATTGCATTCATACTGCTTCTTTATCTTGGAGGGAAAATGATAAAAGACAGTTTCTCGGAAAAGGAAGAAGATGAGAAAGTAAATCCTCTTTGCATGAAAACTCTGTGCGGGTTGGGTATTGCTACAAGTATTGATGCACTTGCCGTAGGAATCTCCCTCGCCTTGCTTAAAACTCCGCTTGTCCCTGTTGCATCCATTGTGGCTATCGTAACGCTTATATTCTCAATGAGCGGCGTAGTATTTGGGCATAACATAGGCAGAAAAATTGACCTCAAGCTGGATTTGATAGGAGGAATAATCCTAATAGCTATCGGTGCAAAAATACTTATAGAACACACCATAGGTTTCTGACATAAGCCGAAGCATCAGCTTCGGCTCACCTGCATTCCACTTTCTGACAGACTCATTTCTACAAATCGGGCTTTGTCATTAGGTGGATTTTCTGTCAATATACGGCGAATCCTTGCAGCAGCTTCCTGGTCTTTTGCCGTCATATACAAATATCCTCCGCCTCCTGCTCCAGGAAGTTTATAGCCAAGGCAGTAGTCTGATATTTTTTCTATTATTGCCTCAACCGAAGGAGGATTGGTTCCACTGTCCAAAGCCTTGTTCAGCGTCCAGGACTTAGCAACCAACTTTCCGTATAAGTCGAAATCACCACGCTGAATTGCCTCGAACATATCCAAGGCATGAGACTTCATCTCGGACAATATAGACAAATGCGACTGGCTGTTGAGAAACATTCCCTGCACAATCTCTGCCAATATTCCTTTAGCCGTTCTGGTGATTCCTGTGTAAAAAAGCAAATGACAGGGACGGTAAACAGGGTCGGTAAACAAATATTCCGGCAACCATCTGACAAGAGGATTCTGATTGAAGCCATCACTTGTCTGGAGCAACTTCAATCCATGAAGAATACCACCATACTGGTCTTGCCAGCCACCTCCTGTTGTGAGCAATTGTTCCAATATTAACGTGCGGTATCCTATCTCATTCTTGTCCCAACCCAAGCCGCAGAAATCAGACAAAGCGCCAAGTACGGTAGAAGCAAGTATTGAACTTGTGCCCAATCCCGAACCGGCAGGAATGGCAGCGAGCAATGTTATTTCTATACCACAACCAAAAGCTTTCAACGCTTCTGTCAGTGAATTATATTTGTCTTCGGCAAACATTGGAGAGAATCCGGCAAGCGAAAGAGCTGCCTTTGGAATGGAAAATGGAGAACCGACTTTGTTGTAGTCATTCAGTTCTTCAAACGTTCTAACCACTTCCATTGCTCCTAAATCAATGGAACGCAAAATGATGCAAGGCTCTGATGCCGGCTTCACATACACTTGCAGAGGTTGCTGGCCATTTAGCTCAACCGCAACATTCACCACATTACCTCCGGAATACATACAGAAAGGAGGCGTATCGGTCCATCCTCCGGCAAGGTCAATCCGGACAGGGCTTCTGCCCCACACTATCTGGTCAGAATAAACATTCAGATATGGACGCTGTTTTTGCCCTATCACAGAACCTACAAGCCCTTCTCTAAGCAGGGAGAAAGCCTTATTCTGTTCCTCTGCACCATTTTCACCTTTCAGATACTGTACTTTAGCCCTGAATGCATGGTTATGAATCCTTTTCATCAATGAAGGTTCAGAATCAGGCAGCTCAGGTAATGCTATATTATCTTTTGCAAAGGCAGAAGCAGCGTCAGACAAATCAAGCTGATAAAATACACTGCGGCTATGATTTGCGGCAAGCATAGTCCAGTTTGAACGGCGGAATTTCTCACGCTGAGCAACAAGTCGCAACAGATTCGCCGTATCAGATATTGTGTTTGCCGAAACTTTCTCAGCATTCTGCCATATAGATGCACCTTCCTTAAAGTCCGGTTCCGAAATCATCCAGCGAAGAACTTTTCCCAAATCATCCACGTTGTTGCATATAGGGAATATCGGAGCATTCTGTAAATCCTGGAAATCAGGAAGTGCAACATTTCTTTCCTTCGCCCAACAGGAAACACTTTTTCCCATCCACAAAGTGGAATCGTCCGACAAAGCGCCTTTGAACATATCGTTGAATCCGTAAGGACGTGCAACCCATTCGTTTTCTCTCATAGGAACGACATCAACACAAATTCCGGAACCAAGCGAAATTGTCCAGTTATTTTCCGGAACACCTGTAATTATATGCTTATTTGAAAGCTTCCAACCTTCAGATATAAAACTGTTTTCAATCCACAATTCAGAATTCTCCGGAGTCAGAGTTATCTGAATATCGGCATTCTGAACGAACATTGCCGGATGAGGTTTCACCTTCTGCTGCATAATAGCACGCTGGTCGCGCACCAGATTCTGCACTGCTAAAGTAGAAGATATCAGTTCCCGGCTTGTTCCATAATGATAGAACTCTCCTCCAGGCAAAGGCAACACAACAACTTTCAGAGAATTTATCTCCTCATCATTGTTCAACGTCGGATTACTTCCCAAAGCCTGGCCGAAATCACTGTATAAATCGTATTCCCTCATTTCTCCAGACTCGGAATAAGAACGGCGGGCAAGCAGATTCACAGCCTTGTCGCTCAAAATCCATATACCTATATCCATAAGGAAAAGATGAGTTTCTGCAAGTGACGACAGTTTCTCAACCGACGGTTTCTGTAATACAAAATCCAACACTTCAGGAGTTTCCCTTCTGGAGAAGAAAACACCGTGCCTGCTTGCCAGAATAGGGTCAACCCACAAACCATAGCAAACCACATCGGCATCAGGAATATCCTGCAAAGGAGCTGTGCTGCGGATATAAACATCTCCGCTCACAATCATAGTGCGAAGTTTCTCCGGAGCTTTGTTCATTATCTGCTCATACAAAGGTAGCTGAAGGTCGAGCAGAGTTTGAGATAATTTCTGACCTCTTGCCCATCGGAACACAGGTATCGGGGTAAGTATTTTTCCGGAAGGAGCATACGACGGCAATCTGCGGCTCTGCCCTCCGGCATGCAGCAAAATGCGTTTCTCCCCGGAAATCCATGAATTGAAATCAGCAGAAGGATTTTCATGTCTGCGACAGGATTCGAGCAGCCACGTTGTTCCACCACCGGAGCCAAGACGCTTGCCCACAGGGTCGGAAGTACAAAACCACTCACTGTCATCAACAGACAATATTTTATAGAAACTGTCCACCAGATTTGGAGGAAGTGAGAGTAACTTTTTCATTAACGTCAGTCTTTAATATTAAATGCTAATAAACACAATAATTTTTTTAATCAAAAGTGTTTTTTATCTTTGCTATACAAATGTAGTGAAAGGTAAGTGCAGAGACAAATTAAAACCTTTTGTTTTTTATTTGATAATGTCCGGCCGTTTCCTGCATTTTCAATATATACAAATTCCGGGACGGAATTAATTCCCACTTTTCATATTTAATCCATACTTATGAATAATAAAAACAATTCCAATCATGACAATTGGTTATATAAGAGTTAGTACCGACAAACAGTGTTTGGATAATCAACGCTTTGAAATCATCGAGTATGCCAAAAGGAAAGACCTAAACATTCATCTTTGGATAGAAGAAACTGTGAGTGGAACAAAGAGAGTTGAAGCAAGGGAATTGGGGAAAAAGATGAAATTTCTCAAGAAAGGAGATATTCTCATAACAACCGAGCTATCTCGCCTTGGCAGAAACCTGCTGCACATCATGAGTTTCCTTAATTTATGTATGGAGAAAGGTATCGTTGTCCTCACAATAAAAGAAGGATATGAGCTTGGCAACAACATAAACAGCAAGGTTCTTGCCTTTGCCTTCGGTTTGAGTGCTGAAATAGAAAGAAGCCTTATATCTATGAGAACTAAGGAAGCCTTGGAAAAGAAAAGATCTGAAGGTATGACATTGGGAAGACCTAAAGGACACAAATCCCGCAAATACAAACTCTCAGGAAAGGAAAACAGCATAAAGCAGCTTCTTATGAACGGCTATAGCATAAATGAAATAAGCCGCAAATTTGGCGTATCAAGACAAACCCTGAGACATTTCATAAACCAAAATCCTCGTTTCTATAAAAAATAGACATATAAAAGTGCCGTTCGCTATTTGGAATATGGAACGGTAAACAATCCGCACTACTGATACTGAGAAGAAATAAAAACAAAAGCGAACCACAATCAGTTCGCTTTCACTTTTATATTCTATAATCTAAAGCCTTTTACCTCTGAATCATCCAATAATCCATTTACTGCCCGGAATATAAGATATTATCTTTGAAGTTATATAGCAACTGACAAACGTGGTTACTGCTATTACCGGAATCGCCGCTACAGTAGGTAAATTAAGGTCTCCCTTGAATATTGAAACCCAAAAGCTAAGCCAGAATATATGCATCAGATATATTCCATAACTCAACTTGGATGTTTCGGTGATTAAAGCCGGAGCTTCTTTCTGTCTGATACAAGAGAAAAGAATGAATGTTCCAGCCGTAAGCATAACGCAGTTGATAGTGCAGAACGCCCAACCCAATTCTATTACCGGAGTTGAATGAATTACTCCCGGAACAGCCTGGATATAGAAAGACAATATTGTCCAAACTGCACCCACAATCATAAGAGCAGAACCAATGGCAAGTCGTTTGCCTCGTGTCCATGTAAGATGAACTCTAATATAGTGTGCCATCACAAGATAACCGAGATAGCCGGAGAAATACCATAACATATGATACTGGTTCCAGAAACATTGTCCCCAAATCTCACCAAACCATCTTTCCAGATAAGGCATACAAGTTGAAACAAGGAAAAGACCGATGAAGAATCTCTCTTCCTTAGGTGTTGCCTTCTCAAGCCATGGCGAAATAACAGGAATAAAAAGATAAAGGCTTATAAGCGGATACATAAACCACAGATGTCCTGCCAAAGTAGGGAAATTCAGTAATATGCGCGACAAATCTTTCACAGATGTTGCCGTATCAATCTTTCCAACCAAAAGCGGCAATGTGCTGTAAAGAACCATGAAGATAAAGAAAGGCGGCAGAATATGCATGAATCTCCTCTTATAAAACTGCCATGAAGTCTGCTCTCTGCTCATCGGAGCAAGAAGATAAGCAGAAACTATCATAAAAAGAGGAACTGCCATACGGGAGAATCCGTCATAAACAGAAACCCACAGCCTGTCTGCTTCGTTTGCCAAGAAAGACTGAGGACCTGCCATGTCAGTCGAACCTGCCGCTCCATAATAATTCTCACTGGCGTGCACCAATATCACAAGGAAACACGCAAAGACTCTGATATAGTCCAAAAAAACAATGCGTTTCATAGGTATTTTTATGATTAAATAGTTAACAAGGATTCAGAGACAAGTTAACGAGAAATTAACATTATACTAATGTCAACTTGCCAACCTATCAACTCGACTGCTACTATGCAAAAGTAAACATTTTATTTCACACACAAACCAAAGCATTATCAGAAACGGAAGCTCACACCGGCATAAGGCAAGCAATTGCTCGACCAATGGACAGAATAAAAGTATATAATATCTTCTTCAGGAGGATTTCCCAAGATATTATATAAGCCACAACGCAGAAGCAGCTGCTTGTCTCCGAAATCTTTCCGGAATGTATATCCTGCATCTATCCTGTAGTTGAAAGGGAAACGATGGCGCCGGAAATCATCAATCCTGAATTCATCATCCCTATTCCTTTTCCATCCTGTTTCGTAATGTTCAGATGTCCGAGGTCTGAAACCTTCGATACTTGGCATCCTGAAATCAGTTGGCAAAGCCATTCCGTTAAAGCTCAAATAATGATAGAATTGCTCCATACGTGAGAAATTTATATACAGCAAATCATTGTCCGTCGGTGAGTAGTTAAGTGCCAGACGTGGCTGCGCACTGTAATAAGAGCGATAATTGTCAGGAATATATCCTACCAAGTGAATACCAGCACGCACAGTAAACTTATCCGTGACACGTATATTATTCTCATAGAAAAGCGACACTTGCGACAGAGGTTCTTTTGCCTCACTGTCAAAAGCTTCATCATCCGGAATGTCCGCCCCGCTTGCAGGAGTTTCGTCAATTGATATCGTCGATTTGCATTTCTTTCGCAAAAAAGACACGCAGCAGTTCTTGACCGCAGTTGTAATATATGCCGCAAATTCTTTTTCCGGCAACGAGTCTTTGCCATTGTTCCAGACCGTTACAAACAAATCCTGCACAATGTCTTCCGAATCGTCCATATCAGCAACATATCCGTAGGCTATATTGCATAGCCTCGGATAATGTTCCTTGAATCTGAGCTTGAATATTTCTTTTCTGTCTGTTGTCATTTCAGCAATTAATATAGGAGACGAGTTGACAAGGGAACGAGTTGACGAGGTGAAAACTGTCCCCTCTCCTAAACCATTATATCAAAACTTCAAACTAACTCCGGCAGTAAGAAAACCTTTATGACCGATACCAGCCTCAACGAAACCGCCGATTCTGTTGTTTCCAACCCTTACGGCAACTGGATTCACCTGATATGCAAACGATGTTGAGAAATCTGCTTTTCCGGCAACTCTTTTCCCTGCTTCAGTGAAACCTTTCTCGGTGTGTCTTGTCATATTCACTCCGGCAGCAGCACTTCCGTAAAGTTCAAACAATCCGTGCTTGAAATATACGAACTCAGCCGTAGGCAAAACCAGGAATCTCAAATCATTGCGTGAATATGAAGCCGTATTGTCCACCGGCAGAATCTGTTTGTCGCTCGACTTTCCAAATCCCAAATCAACACCAACCCTGAAACGGTTTATAGCATATCTGTAACCAAAACCATAAATAAGACTGTATTTGCTATCTGTAGTTTTTGTTCCTGTAATTGCATCCTCTATTCCTATACCTAAGATATCAACGCTTCCCAGTGTCAGACCGTCGCTCACCGATATGCGGAATTCATGCTTGTTGTTTTCAGCATCAAATTTTCCTCCGTCGTTTTTCGCATTCAACACATTCGCTCCACCTGCCATAAGCAAAGATAAGACTAAAAATTTCAGTTTCATAATGTTCTTTGTTCTTAATTTAGTTACTATAATTCTCAATTCTACAAGATATTTTGTCTCTTGTTTCGTACTTATAACGCAGGTATAGCAAAATACCCCTATTTGATTTGATATATTTTTTTGAAGAAATATTGTAATGATAAATATCCAGAATAGTCCATATGCTTAACACAGCATTATATAATTGATTTTCAAGAGATAGGCATTTTTTCTCAAAACTAAGTCTTAGTTTCTAAAATCTTAGTCTTAGTTTATAAAAACTAAAGCTTAATTTTTGAAAACTAAATCTCAGTTTTAAGATTATATGTAATTCTTTTTTATTATCTTTATAGCATTATAGGAAAGTTGACAAGGCTTCAGAAACAAGTTGACAAGGTTATAAATTATAAATATATAAAACCACTGCTGTCCGGAGAAATTTTACCACAGCGTAAGCTGCCTAGGACCATCACCTTCCGGAACATTAGCAGTGAGGTCGGTTTGATTAAATATATCT
>CASFJQ010000058.1 GCA_949295065.1 uncultured Parabacteroides sp.
TGTTGCTGTTGTTGCTGCTGCTGGTCTTGCTGGTCCTTGTTTTCATCCTTGTCCTGATTCTGTTGGTCCTGGCTCTGATCCTGGTTCTGCTGGTCGTTCAGCAATTTCTGGGCAAGAGCCAGATTATATCTGGTTTCATCATCTTTAGGATTCAAACGAAGAGATTCCTTGTAAGCTTCCACACTCTTGGCATAATCTTTACCGTTCATAAAGATATTGCCCATATTATGATACACTTCGGAAAGGCGTTGTTTTCCTTCAGGTGTTTCCTTAAGCCTTTCAGCCTGACCTGCCAATAACTGATACTGCTCCGCAGCTTCGGGGAATTTTTTCTGCCTGTACAGGGAATTTCCCAAATTATACGTGCCTTCAATTGAACGGGGATTGACTTCAAGAGCCTTTCTGTATTCAATTTCCGATTCGGTGAATTTTTCTGATTTATACAAATCATTCCCTTCACGCACATGCTTTCTCTCTGCCTTTTGCGCAAACACGGAGCTGCTGCTCAGAATCAGAACCGTCAGACTTAATATAGTTCTTTGCATACGCTTCATTTTTTATCAAGAGAATAATTTAATTTTCTTAAATATATGATTCTTTCTGTCCAAAGTGAAGAAATCCACCAACAGCAGAATCAATGCAATCCATGCGAAAATCTGGAATTGCTCGTCGTATTCGGAATAGACTTTGCTGTCAAGTTCCGATTTGTTCATTTTGTCAATTTCTTTCTGCAATGCTTTCAAGGCTGAGTTTGTATTGTCCGCACGGACATACATTCCATTGCCAGCCGCAGCAATCTCCTGACACATCTGTTCGTTCATCTTGGTGATAACAACATTTCCTGAGTTGTCTTTCATGAAGTTGTTATTTCCATCCAATGGAATAGGTGCGCCTTTAGGGTCGCCCATACCTACGATATTCACATGAATGCCTTTGTCGGCTGCTGCCTTTGCTGCTCCCACTGCGTCGTCCTCGTGGTTCTCACCGTCGGTAATCAGAATAATAGCTTTGTCTGAAGTTTCGCTCGGTGTAAACGAACGTGAAGCCAAATTGATTGCCGCACCAATCGCAGTTCCCTGTGATGAAACCATCTCCGGATTAATTGACGAAAGGAACATCTTTGCAGAAATATAATCCGAAGTTATTGGAAGCTGGGTAAATGCGTCACCCGCAAAAACTATCAGACCGACTTTGTCGTTAGAAAGACCATCGGTAAGCTTGGCTAGCATTTGCTTTGATTTATCCAATCTGTTCGGAGCAACGTCTTCGGCAAGCATAGAATTGGAAACATCAAGACAAACCATAATTTCAACACCCTGACGCTTTACAGTTTCCAGCTTGGAACAAAACTGTGGTCCGGCAATAACAATAATAACCATTGCCAAAGCTCCCCAAAGCAACCAAAACTTAAGATGATGCCTTGAAGCCGAAACGTCCGGCATCAACTCTGAGAGTAATGCCGGTGTGCCGTATTTCATTATTGCCTTACGTCGCCAGTAACGTGCGTAAACATAGAACACAAGCACCAATGGCAACAATATAAGCAAGTATAAAAATTCTGGATTTGCGAAACGAAACATAATCTTAAGATATTAAGGAATACTTTTTAATACAGTGTTTCTCAAGAATAACTCAAGCAGAAGCAACACAAAAATCAGAATTGCCCAATTCTTGTATTCTTCTTGTTTCTTGCTGAATTCCTGAACACTAATCTTTGTCTTCTCCATCTTGTCAATTTCAGAATATATTTCCTTCAGACTGGCATTGTCGGTCGCACGGAAATACTGACCTCCGGTTGTGGCTGCAATCTGTTTCAACACAGCTTCGTCAATCTCAACCGGGATATTCTGATACTGGACACCAAAAGCAGTTGGAATTGGATAAGGAGCTTCGCCCTGAGTTCCCACACCGATAGTATAGACGCGGACGCCAAAAGTCTTGGCAATTTCTGCTGCTGTTACCGGGGCAATTTCTCCGGTATTGTTTACACCATCAGTAAGAAGGATTATCACCTTTGATTTTGCCTGGCTATCTTTGATACGGCTCACGGCATTAGCCAAACCCAAACCAATGGC
Source organism: uncultured Parabacteroides sp. (assembly GCA_949295065.1). Taxonomy (GTDB): domain Bacteria; phylum Bacteroidota; class Bacteroidia; order Bacteroidales; family Tannerellaceae; genus Parabacteroides. The sequence continues at coordinate 2,076 of CASFJQ010000058.1, forward strand.
TGTTCCGTCCTGGATAACACCAGGCTGCACATCCTTGAACAGGTTCAGAAGAACAGTATGGTCGATAGTCAAAGGACATTGCGTAAAACTTTCTGCCGCAAAAACCACCAAGCCAATATTATCATTCTGTCTGCCGTTAATAAACGAAGAGGCAACATCCTTAGATGCTTCCAAACGGTTAGGCTTCAAGTCTTCGGCAAGCATTGATGTGGAAATATCCATTGCCAGCATAATATCAATACCTTCAGTCGAAGAATTCTGCCAACTATTTGTTGATTGCGGACGAGCCAGAACCACTATAAGCAGCGCCACAGCCACCATACGAAACACAAATGGCAGATGGCGCAAATATACTTTCCACGACTTCGCTTCAGGCAATTCAAACACCTCTGACGAAGACACTTGCAAACTTGCCTGACTCTTGCTCAGCTTATATATATACCATCCAATCAATGGTATAAGCAAAAGCAATAAATATAAATATGTTGGATTTGCAAAAACCATTTTATTGTTTCACTGTTTTATCGGTTGTTTCTTTTGCCTCTTCATCATTCCCTTCAGTACTGTCGCTTTTGTTGTCATTCTTTGGCAACTCAACAGGTCTTGTCTGGTTTACGAAGAAATAGGCATTCATCAAACTCAAATCATTCTCATCCGGAAGAGGACGGAATTTTGCGAATTTCACATAATCGGCAAGTTTAAGCACTTGTTCCAATTTATCATAAGCCGGAATCACATCATCTATCCTGCAGACACTGTCAAGTATTTCTGCAGATGTCATTTCCATCGCATTGACACCGAACCTGTCCACAATATACTTACGCAACGTTTCGGTAATAGAAGTATGATAGTCTTTTTCTCTTCCCTGCTGCCACAACTTGCTTTGCTTGATTTCGTCAAGTTCCTTGATAGCCTGCTCATAAGGAGGAAGCTTAGGTTCTTCAGGCTGCTTGAAAGGAATAAGCGACTTACGTTCACGGATACGTTTAATGATATATGCGGCAAGAGCAATAAGCAGAAGAGCCAGCAGAATACCGCCGATTATAGGATAATAGTCCGCCCATACGAATGGAGGTTTCCATACATCTTTAATATCAGCAAACTCTTCAGGTTTATCCACATTTACAGGAACAGATGACACCTTCAATGCCACCTGATTGGAATATACCGTGTCTGCCCTGTCGATTACTTTTATCGGCGGCAACAGATAAAGACATGAATCAAACGAAGTGACCAGCACATCCTGCTTAATCAGCATTCTGTCGTTCTCGATAAATGTTGTGTCAGGCTTCGAACGCTCCAGCACCTCAACACCACGCATCAGCGTATCTGCCGGAACAAGTATCTGCACTTGTTTATCCTTATCAGTAGTTACTGTTAGATGCAATTTTGTCTGCTCACCAATAAGTATTGCTGCCGAATCAATAGCCACATCAATGAGTGTTTGCTGAGCCTGCAACTTTCCGGAGGCAAGTGTAGCCAAAATTGAAAGAAACAATATGCCTTTTTTAAACAATTTCATCTTTACTATTTTAGTTTCGTTTGTCAAAAAGAGCCATTAAAGCTTTAACATAATCATCTTCCGTGCGAATGGATACCGAATCTACACGACATTTCTTAAATGTGTCATTCATAACATTCTGACGTTCAGACCACCATTTGGCGTATGCCTCACGTACACGTACCGACGATGTATCAATCCACTGTTCCTTTCCTGTTTCAGCATCTTTTATCTTCATCAGACCAACCGAAGGCAATTCTGTTTCTCTTTGGTCATACACTTGTATTGCCACCATGTCATGTTTCTTGTTGGCAACAGTAAGTGCGTCTTTAAAGCTGTCTTTATTTATAAAATCTGAAATAAGGAAAGCCGTACAACGTTTCTTTATCGCATTAGTCAGATATTTTAGGACCTGGCTGATGTCTGTCTTCCTGTCCTCCGGATGGAAGTCTATCAATTCGCGGATAATATACAGAATATGCTTCTTTCCTTTCTGCGGCGGGATAAATTTCTCAACCTTGTCAGAGAAAAATATAACTCCGATTTTATCATTGTTCTGAATAGCTGAGAAAGCCAGTGTTGCTGCAATTTCTGTGATAACTTCTTTCTTCATCACATTTACAGTACCAAAGTCACGGCTTCCGGAAACGTCGATAAGAAGCATAACTGTCAACTCACGCTCTTCCTCGAAGATCTTTACATACGGACGCACATAGCGGGCTGTGACATTCCAGTCGATGTCGCGGATATCGTCGCCAAACTGATATTCACGCACCTCGCTGAACGCCATACCTCTGCCCTTGAAGGCTGAATGATATTGTCCGGCAAAGATATTGCGGGAAAGACCGCGGGTTTTTATCTCAATCCTGCGAACTTTCTTCAGTAGTTCACTTGTTTCCATTTTTAAGGTACCTCAACTTTGTTCAGAATTTCGCTGATAACTTCTTCTGTTGTCAAATTGTTTGCTTCTGCTTCGTAGCTCAATCCGATACGGTGACGAAGAACGTCATGACACACTGCACGGATATCTTCCGGAATTACGAATCCACGGCGTTTGATGAAAGCATAAGCTCTGGCTGCCAAAGCCAAGTTAATTGACGCACGAGGAGAACAACCGAAAGAAATCATATTTGCCAAATTAGGCAAACCGTGTTCCTGAGGGAAACGTGTTGCGAAAACTATATCAACGATGTAGCGTTCTATCTTTTCGTCGATATAAACTTCGCGTACAATCTTGCGTGCTTCAATAATATCTTCTTTTGTGAGAATTGGCTGAATATCTACCTTTTCACCGGAAATATTCTGACGGATAATAAGCTTTTCCTCTTCTTTCTTAGGATAGTTGATGATGACCTTCAGCATGAAACGGTCCACCTGAGCTTCTGGCAGAGGATAAGTACCTTCCTGTTCAACAGGGTTCTGAGTTGCCATTACAAGGAAAGGTTTCGGCAACTGATATGTCTGTTCGCCGATAGTCACCTGGCGTTCCTGCATTGCTTCGAGCAAAGCACTCTGCACTTTTGCCGGAGCACGGTTGATTTCATCCGCCAAAACGAAGTTAGCGAAAATAGGACCTTGCTTAACCTGGAATTCTTCGCTCTTCTGGCTATATATCATTGTACCGATAACGTCTGCCGGAAGCAAATCCGGAGTAAACTGTATTCGGCTGTATTTTGCGTCAATCAATGAAGACAAGGTTTTAATTGCAAGTGTCTTAGCCAATCCCGGCACACCTTCCAACAAAATATGACCATCAGAAAGCAAACCGATTAACAACGATTCTATCAAATGTTTCTGACCAACAATCACCTTATCCATGCCCATCGTAATCATATTTACGAATGAGCTTTTGCTTTCAATTCGTTCGTTCAGCTCGCGAATATCTACTGTCTGACTCATATAAATTAGTTTTTATGTTATTTGTTTTTCTTTCTGCGCAAAATTAGAAATGTTAAATTCGTATTGCTCACTTTAGCCGTTAAATAATACTAACTATACATTTCCTTTGTTTATCATATCATAAAATGACAAACATATTAATATTTTTTTGTAAGAATATCACTTTGCAAAGCAGCAGCTTTTTCTCTTGATTCCGCACTATCAGCATCTATACCATAAAGCTCTGGGGCAGGAATCTTTATTTCTGTTCCAATCGGGACATTGTTTGGGTCAAGAATGACATCTTTATTATATTCATAAATATAGACCCAGAATATCTTATGACCATAATATTTCAGGGAAATAACAGTCAGCCTGTCGCCATGGGCAATAGTATCTCTTCCTATTTCTTTTCTATCCTCTTCAGGCTGTTTCACTTCATTTATTTCCTGAGCAAGATTTATGGATTCAACTGTATCGGAAACCGAAACTGCCGTATCAGCATTCATAGTTTCAGAAACAACAACAGTTTTTTCTGTTGATTCCACAATCGGAACTTCTTTGTCATATACATTATATATATATGCAGACACTCCTATAACAACAACCGCAACCCAAAATGCGACCAACATAAGCAAAGATTTATTCTTCTTTTTCGGTTGCGGCATTTGCGATTTCTCATCGGGAATAGTTTCCGGAATTTCATTTGTCAACGGTTTTTCTTCTTCTTTTGCTGCTGTTTCATCTGCAACAGGAACTTCACTGAGCTTTTCAGGTTCTTCATCGTCCTGCACTTCTTCCACGGTTTCCTCAACGTCATTCTCCGGCTCAACACTGTTGTCCGAAATTGTTTCTTCATCTTCTGCAGGCACAGGGACTTCCTCAGTTTCAATCTCCGGAACGACTTCTTCAACTTGATTCAGTTCACTGTTGTCAGCAAGAACATCATCAACTTGCTTTTCCTCAGAAGAAGCTATATTTTCCGTATCTTCGGCTTCCGGGCGTATTGTTTCATCTTCTTCCTCTTCGGCAGAAGATTCGTCATCCATTGGTTCTGACGATTCCGTCAAATCCGGGAATTGAACTCCTTCATTGATTTCTGTAGTCTCAAAAAACGAAAATGGTTTGTTGACAATATCTTTCAGTTCTTTGTCCGGCACGAATGAAAACTTGTAATGGTCCGGAATTTCTATTCTTTCTCCGGTATTAACATGGATGCTCTCACGTTTCTCCACCGTTATAATCTTAAAAGCACCCAGTCCCTTAATTTTAACCACCTTATCAATAAACACATGTTCGGAAACGACCGCGACAAATTCACGGAGGAAGCGTTCCATCTCCTCCTTGCTACGTCCGGTTCGCACTGCCAGCATCGATGCCAATTCTTTTATTGTAAGTCGGTTATTCATCCTGTTCTAATGTTTTTAACTTGTTCTTAATTGTGGTTCCGGGCTTAAAAACCGGCACTAATTTAGGTGGGACCAGATAACGCTTTCCATTAGCCGGGTTAACAGAAATCCGTTCTGCCTTCTTCCGCGATTCAAACTGCCCGAAATATTGCAGATAAACTATATCATTGTCAACCAAACGAGAACCGACTTCCGAGCTAAATGCAGAAAGTACATCCTGCACCTCCTCCGGAGTCCATTGCATACGCTCGGCAAGCTCGGCTATCAATTCTTTGTGTTTCATATTTTCACCTTTCCGTAAATTTCAAAAGGCTGCGCGTCTTCAATTTCCACATTATAGAAATTGCCTGGCACAAGCTCTCTGTCTTTAGTAATAAGCACTTCCGGGTCAACTTCCGGAGAATCATACTCCGTACGTCCGATATAGAAGTCGTCTTCCTCACGGTCCAGAATCACCTTATATGTGTTTCCTATCTTGCTGTTGTTCACATCGGCAGATATACGTTCCTGGATACGCATCAGATAGTCCAGTCTGTCCTGCTTCACATCTTCCGGAATTTCATCCTTGTAATTCTTGAAAGCATAAGTTCCTTCTTCGTGGCTGTATGCGAATGCGCCCATTCTCTCAAATCGGATTTCTTTTGTGAAATCAACAAGCTCCTGATAATCCTGCTCTGTTTCGCCCGGATGACCAACCATAAGAGTTGTTCTCAAATGTATGCCGGGAACTTCCTCGCGCATGCGGCGAATCAAATCATATGTCTGCTCCTTGCTGATGTTGCGTCGCATAAGTTTCAGCATATTATCACTGATATGCTGCAATGCAATGTCCATGTATTTACAAACATTGTCGCGCTCACGCATAACACGAAGCAAATCCAACGGGAAATGTGTCGGATAGCCATAATGCAGTCTTATCCATTCCACACCGGGAATGTCCGAGATACGCTCAACAAGCTCCGGAAGCATCATTTTCTTATACAAATCCACGCCATAGAATGTCAAGTCCTGGGCTATGAACTGGAATTCCTTCACTCCTTGCTTCACAAGTGAGCGGACTTCCTGCTCAAGTTCCTCCATCGAGCGAGACTGATATGCTCCGGTGATAATAGGAATAGAGCAATAAGAACAAGTTCGGTTACAACCTTCACCTATTTTAAGATAGGCATAATGCTTTGGAGTTGTCAGGATACGTTCGTGCGCCAATTCCGAATGATAAGATTTTCCCAAATCAGTAATCAGCTCTTTCCAGTTGAATTTACCGTAAAATTTGTCCACTTCCGGAAGTTCCTGCACCAAATCGTTCATAAATCTTTCCGACAAGCATCCCATCACAAACAGCTTACCGATTTTACCCTGTTTCTTTGCCTCGCCCAAATCCAGAATCATTTCAATAGACTCAGCCTGAGCATCGCCGATGAAACCACAGGTGTTTACAACCACAATCTCACCATTAATCTTATGAGGATCGTGCTCTATCTTATAGCCATTCGCTGCAAACTGACGCATAAGCTGCTCGGAATCCACCAGATTCTTCGAACAACCCAAAGTAATTATGTCAACCTTATTCTTTCGCATTATTATTCTCCAAACAATGAGTTTACAAATTCACGCTTGCGGAAAACCTGCAAGTCTTCAATTCCTTCTCCCAAGCCGATATATTTTACCGGAATGCGGAACTGGTCTGAAATACCAATCACAACACCGCCTTTTGCTGTTCCGTCGAGTTTTGTCACAGCCAAAGCATTGACCTCAGTTGCTGCAGTAAACTGTTTTGCCTGTTCAAAAGCATTCTGACCTGTAGAACCGTCGAGAACAAGAAGGATTTCGTGCGGAGCATCAGGAACAACCTTCTGCATCACGTTCTTAATCTTTGTAAGCTCGTTCATCAAATTAATCTTATTGTGCAAACGTCCGGCAGTGTCGATGATTACTACATCTGCACCGTTTGCCTTTGCTGAGCTCAATGTGTCGAAAGCCACAGACGCAGGATCGGAACCCATTTTCTGTTTGACAACCGGCACGCCAACTCTCTCACTCCAAATAACAAGCTGTTCCACGGCTGCAGCACGGAAAGTATCCGCAGCACCCAGATATACGCTTTTTCCGGCTTTCTTAAACTGATAAGCAAGCTTTCCGATAGTTGTAGTTTTTCCTACACCATTCACACCTACCACCATTATAACGTATGGTTTTTTATCTTCAGGGATAGTGAAACCATCACCGTCAACAGTATTGTTTTCTGTAAGCAGACTGGCAATTTCATCACGCAACAAAGTTGTCAGTTCCGAAGTTGTGACATATTTATCTCTTGCCACTCTTTTTTCAATTCGGTCAATGATTTTAAGAGTTGTCTCAACGCCTACATCCGAAGTGATAAGAACTTCTTCCAGATTATCAAGCACTTCATCATCCACCTTACTCTTTCCGGCTATTGCTCTGGTGATTTTGGTAAACACATTTTCTTTAGTCTTGGACAAGCCTTTGTCCAGATTCTCCTTTTTTTCTTTGCTGAAAAAGCTAAAAATACCCATATATCAAATCGTTTGCTTTATACTATGCATAATATCGAGCAAAGATATTAAAAATTCGTGAAATAACAGTATATAAATTATTTAAGTTAAGTTTCACAAGTGGCATAACTTATGGAGTTATAGGAGTTAAAAGGGAGTTATAGGAGTTAAATGCCGATAGCATTAGTATATATATTCTTTCGGCTTTTAACTTCATTGCGATGAGAAGCAGAGCTATAACTCCTTATAACTTCTTTAACTCCTGAAAGTTGAGCTGGCAAAACTTGAATTACATAATTCCTTGATTTAAGACCAAAAGGGAAGCAAATATGAGGGTGTATCAAAATTCAGGTACACCCTCTTTTCATATCCAACCGAAAAGCAAAGATAGAAAAGGGACAAAGCCCCGACTTTCACAAGCCAGGGCT
>CASFJQ010000059.1 GCA_949295065.1 uncultured Parabacteroides sp.
GCCCTGGCTTGTGAAAGTCGGGGCTTTGTCCCTTTTCTATCTTTGCTTTTCGGTTGGATATGAAAAGAGGGTGTACCTGAATTTTGATACACCCTCTTTTTTTAATGGGCAGATAATAAGTGATTTAGCTTGTGGCTTTCATTCGCGGAAATATATACGGATGTATTTGGAAATAAATACGGACGTATGACAAAATATATATAGTCCCGCGACAAGATATATCTATATATATTTTCAAAGGGAAAAGTATGTTCTAAAAACTGATTCCCGCAATATTATGTATAGTCTTATATTGAACTCACTTTAAACTATTATCTTTGTAGTATAAACATATTGGTTTTTATGACAGAAAAGAAACGTTTACTTGGCATGATCCTTCAGGAACTGAAGTTAGTAGCTGACGAAGTTGGGTTGCCGGGATATGCAGCAAAGCAAATTGCTGACTGGTTGTATAAGAAAAAGGTTAAGGATATATCTTCCATGACAAATTTGCCTCAGGCAAAACGTGCAGTGTTGGAAGAAAAATATGAGGTGGGAGCATTACCTCCAACTCATTATCAGAAATCGGTAGATGGAACAATAAAGTATTTGTTTTCTGCCGGTGAAGGAATGTTTGTGGAATCTGTATATATACCGACAGAAGATAGAGCAACGCTTTGTGTATCATCACAAGTAGGATGTAAGATGAACTGTCTGTTCTGTATGACCGGCAAACAGGGCTTTTCAAAGAATCTTTCTGCAAACGAAATACTCAATCAGATACAATCCTTGCCGGAAAACGAAAGTCTGACAAATATTGTATTTATGGGTATGGGTGAGCCTTTGGACAATACAGATGAATTGTTCAAAGTGCTTGAAATATTGACTTCGTCTTATGGATACGCATGGAGTCCGAAAAGAATAACCGTTTCAACAATTGGCGCAAAAGGTCTGAAGCGTTTTCTCGACGAAAGTGATTGTCATCTTGCCGTAAGTCTTCATTCTCCTTATCCGGCAGAACGCCTTTCGTTAATGCCTGTTGAGAAAGCTTTCCCGATAAACGGAGTGTTGGATTTGATTCGCCAGTATGATTTTACTCATCAGAGAAGGGTTTCATTTGAATATATAGTATTCAAGAATCTCAATGATTCGCTTCAGCATGCAAAGGCTTTGGCCGGTTTGCTGAAAGGTATTCCTTGTCGTGTGAATCTTATCAGATTCCATGCCATACCGAATGTCCCTTTACAGACAACAGATATGAGCCGTATGGAAGCTTTCCAGAATATTATCAATGAAAAAGGAATCACATGCACAATCCGCGCTTCCAGAGGTGAAGATATATTTGCTGCATGCGGAATGCTTTCTACGATGAAAAAGAATAATCAGGTTGATTGATGAAACTTTTTGTCTGATAAAAGGTACAGCTTTTATCGAAAATCAAAACAGTTTCTTATTTTTGTAAATAATTTAAGTTTCGCAAGTTCAACTTGAAAGTTAACAAAGCATCAGAGACAAGTCCGCAAGGTCAAAACTCTTGTTAACTTGTCTTCTTGTCAACTTGTCATCTGTAAGTTTAGCTTGCGAAACTTGGATAAATAATATTATGATGTGATATGAAAAAGCAAACTTTATTTTCAATTTTGTTTATATTGGCTGCCCTCGTTCTTGGTAGTTGCAATTCCGGAAGCGTGCTGACTCGAGCAACGGGTTTTGCCTACGAGGTTGTTGTCGTAATGGATCAGGCAAATTGGGAATCAGAAGGAGGAAAAGCTGTAAAATCACAGCTGAATGCACCAATCCCTGGTTTACCACAGGCTGAACCAAGTCTGAAAGTAACATATTCACGTCCTTCAGACTTCAATGGTCTTATGACATATGTTCGTAATATCCTTATCGTAGATATAAACAAGGATATTTATACTAAGGTTACATTGGCTTATGAAGCTAATCGTTGGGCACAGGGACAATATGTTCTGACAATTAAGGCTCCGGATTCAAACGCGATAGTTGAGTATCTGAGTAAACGTCCTTCTGTTCTTACTGATTTCTTTGTGAAAATAGAAATGAACAGAGCTGTTGAGCAATTGCAGGAAAGTTATAGTTCTGTTGTCATGGAGAATTTGAAGAGCAAGTATAATTTGATGCTTAATGCTCCTGAAAACATGACATTCTATAAAGACACAACAGACTTTTTCTGGGCATCCAATAATGCCAACACCGGAAGAACGGATTTGATTGTTTATACATTCCCTTATACTGATAAGGATACATTTACTCCTGAATATTTGGTGGCAAAAAGAGATTCTGTGCTAAAGATAAATCTTCCAGGCTCTTTCCCCGGTACTTATATGGCGACTGAAACCAGATTCGGACTGAATGTTGACTATAAAGCTATCACTGTGAATAACAAATATTGCGGAGTGATGCGTGGTTTGTGGCGTGTAGTCGGTGATATGATGGGTGGTCCGTTTGTGTCACATATCCGTCTGGATGAAGAGAACAACAGAGTTGTTGTGGCTGAAGGATTTGTTTATGCACCGGAAACTAATAAGGGTAATTTTATACGTCGCATAGAAGCTGCTTTGTTTACATTGAAACTTCCTGGAGAATTTGAACAAGAATATGACAGTTCTTTGAGTATATCCCAGGAAGAATAAAAGATATAGATTTTATGGAAAAAGAAGAACGATTGATAAAAGTTGGTATAACTCACGGTGATATTAACGGGGTGGGATATGAAGTGATTCTTAAAACTTTAGCAGATTCCCGTATTGCGGAAATGTGTATTCCTGTTATTTACGGTTCCTCAAAAGTGGCCGCTTATCATCGTAAGGTTATGGAACTTCCTGCTGTAAATATGAACATAATTTCAAGGGCAGAGGAAGCCGGACCTAACAGAGTTAATATAATTAATTGTATTGAGGAAGACGTAAAGGTTGAATTGTCACATTCAACTCCTATTGCCGGAGATGCTGCCTTCCGTTCATTGGAAGCAGCTGTTGCCGATTTGAAAAAAGGAGCAATAGATGTTCTTGTGACGGCACCAATCAACAAACATAATATTCAGAATGAGAATTTCCATTTTCCGGGACACACAGAATATTTGGAAGAGGCTTGTGGTGACGGACAGAAATCATTGATGATTCTTGAGAGCAGTATAATGAAGGTTGCGCTTGTGACCGGTCATATTCCAATTTCTCAGGTTGCATCAACATTGTCTGTTCCGTTGATTTTGTCAAAACTGACTATTTTCAACAAATCTTTGAAGCAGGACTTTGGAATTGTGAAGCCACGTATCGCTGTGTTGGCTCTTAATCCACATGCAGGAGAAGATGGTTTGCTGGGCACAGAAGAACAGACAATAATAATTCCGGCAATTAAAGAAGCCGGAAACAATGGAATTGAGGCTTTCGGTCCTTATCCGGCAGATGGATTTTTCGGTTCAAATATGATGGATATGTTTGATGGAATCCTGGCAATGTATCACGATCAGGGATTGGCTCCTTTCAAAGCTTTGTCAATGGAAGAAGGAGTGAATTTTACAGCTGGCTTGCCTTTTGTAAGAACTTCGCCGGCACATGGAACAGCATACAATATCGCAGGAAAGAATCTGGCTTCAGAAGAATCTTTCAGAACGGCTTTGTATGAGTCTTTGGATATCTATCGTAACAGAAAACGTTATCAGGAAGCTACTGCGCGTCCGTTGCGCCGTCAATATTTTGATAAAGGTGGTGATAACGAAAAGTTGGATTTGACTAAAGATGAACCGGAAGATTTGTAGTAGAACAAAAATCCGGTATAGATATAATAAAACCCCAGAGAAACAGCTTGTTCCTCTGGGGTTTTATGTTTTTACTGCTTCACTTTGTCTGGATTCTTGGCTATGAAATCTTTCCAACTGTTGTACTTTTTCTCCATAACAGGATTCTTGGACTGTAAGTGATGGCAAAGTGCAGCTGCCAGTCCATCCGTAGCATCAAGCTGAGGAAGCATTGATTCCTGTGGAATTTTCAGTATTCGCTGCAACATTCCGGCAACTTGCTCTTTTGAAGCATTTCCATTTCCTGTAATGGACATTTTGATTTTCAGAGGCGCATATTCAAAAATGGGAACTTCCTTTTCAAGTGCTGCTGCCATTGCTACTCCTTGAGCTCTGCCAAGTTTCAGCATACTCTGAACATTCTTCCCGAAAAAAGGAGCTTCAATAGCCAATTCGTCCGGATGATATTGTTCAATCAGCGAAGTTACTCTTTCATATATCTTTTTTAAACGGAGATAATAATCCTCATACTTGTCTAGTTTCAATATTCCCATCGTTTCCATGTAAGGCTTATTGTTACGTATTATCAGAATTCCGTAACCCATAATGATTGTTCCCGGGTCTATTCCTAGAATTATTTTTTCCTTAGTCATTACTCCAAAGATATTTCTTCCATTATTGTGGTGAAACCAACAACTCTTTGATTGAATTTCTTTATCAGTCTCTTTTGGATGGCGGCACCATCTTTTTCAAGCCAATAGTTGAGAGTTTCAGTGTTTTTTACATGAAATTGCAGTGAGAAACTTTCTCCCAAATCATCCTTTTCATGTGGGATAATTCTGCTCAATCTGGGATGACTCAGAAAACCACTATTCGTGGCATTTGGAATATAATCCTGTTTAAGGAATTCAATGCACTCTTTCAGTACACTGTTTTCAATATGGAAAGTTGTGTTGTAGATAATCATGACTTCATTTATTAACTATACAAAGTTAGGAATTTTTGCTGTCCTTGCGAAATATGAAATGTTTAGTTTATAAGTTTCTGTTTTACTTTAAGTAATAAATCCAAAACTGGCAAATTGATAAACTTATATACTTGTTGTTTTTTTATACTTTCACAAAAGTATAGCTTAATTGGAAATTTGTTATTAAATTGCCCCGGTTTTTAATGTATTGTAATAAAAGTGTAATATAAATTCTAATACCAAATTCAAGTGAAATGAAAAAGTTTTATATTCTGTGCCTGGCATTTTTGTGTCTGGGTGAATTTGATTTACCTGCCCAGAATTCGGCGGTAAATAAGATTATCGAAATTGGGCAGAACGATAATCAGGCAATGCATCAGCTTGATATTCTTACCAACAGATTTGGAGGAAGGCTTATTGGTTCTGATGCATACGAAAATGCTGCCGAATGGATGATTCGTGAATATAAGAAATGGGGCATCGAAGCTCATCTTGAAGAAGCCGGAACCCTTCAGGTTGGATTTAACCGAGGCCCGTGGTTCGGTAAACTTTTGAGCCATGATAACGGAATGACTCTTCACTTCGCAACTCCTTCATATACGGCTGGGACTAAGGGCGTGCAGCGCGGACATGTGCTTATCGAACCTAAGACAGAGGATGAATTCCAGCGCATGAAACATAAATTGAAAGGTGCATGGGTGCTTATTTCCGGAACAAATACTGGTTGGCCTATCGACCGCTCTGCAGAAGGTGATTCTATCCGCGAGGAGGTCAAGAAGGAAAATATGGAAATTGAAAAAAAGAATGCCGAATTACGCAGACGCAATTATGAAAATGGCGAGAAAAACGAAATGCTGCCTTTGCGCGAGTTCCCGGCATTGTTTTACAATGAAATGAAAGAAGCCGGAGTATTGGGCTTTATCCAATCTTCACCTGTTCCAATCCGTGCTTTGTATGACAGGAAGATGATTGATAGCATGACATTTGATAATGCTCCCGAACTTCCGGATATCAAACTGGACGAACATCAGTTCAAAGTAATCGAACAAATGGTTAAGGAACGTCGTGAAGATTTCCTTCTTGAGTTTGATATACGTAATCACTTTAAACTTGGACCTGTAAAATACCACAACGTGGTGGCAACTATCAAGGGCAGCAAATATCCTGATGAATGTGTTATGGTGAGCGGTCATCTTGATGCATTCGATGTAGGAACAGGTGGTATAGATTGTGGAACAGGTATTGCTCCTATGATGGAAGCTGCCAGAATGATTGCCCTTTCGGGTGCAAAACCTAAGAGAACAATTGTCTTTGTTGCATTTGCCGGAGAAGAATTCGGTTTGCTTGGAGCCAAGGCATATTGCAAGACTCATGCGAAAGAATTGCCGAAGATTGCCAATCTGTTCAACCGTGACGGTGGTCCGGAACCTCCGGTTGGTATTGCTGTTTCTCAGGCAATGTATGATGACTTTGTGAAGATTACAGAACCGGTGAAACGTATCCGCGAAGATTATCCGTTTGAAGTTACAGTGCGTCCGCCAAGAAAACGTCCAACTATTCCCGGTGGAGTTGATGCAGAAGTTTTTGCAGTGGAAGGTGTTCCTACATATACTTTCACTACAAAAGATATTAAAGGATATAACTTCAGTTACGGAGAGATATGGCATACTGAACGTGATTTATATACAAAGAATATTCCGGAATATCTTGAGCATACAGCAACAGTGACAGCAATAGTAGTTTTGGGCGTTGCTAATCTGGACAAGCAATTGTCTCGCGAAGGTGTTTTTGAAGGTGAATAATTTATTGGCATTCTGATGCCGTTGCCATAGATTGACGGATTGTCTGGGTTCTTATTTTTCGGATGAAAGATAAGTCTTGACAGTCCGTCATTTTTTTATTGTTTTTTTTCGTCGTAGTGTTTTTGGAAAAACATCGCAGTGTTCCAGGAAATAGCTCGTAGTGTTTTGGAAAAAACATCGCAGTGTTTTTATGTCGGATATAAAGTGTTTGAATCGTTATATTCTGATATAAATAAATATCATTAAATTTGTCTTCCGAAAAAAGAAAGACTGTATTGATGTATGATTGACCAGGCAACGATAGATAGAATATTGGATACGGCAAACATTGTAGATGTTGTTTCGGAATTTGTCACTTTGCGCCGTCGAGGCGTGAATTTTGTAGGGCTTTGCCCTTTCCATTCGGACAAGACTCCGTCGTTCTACGTATCGCCTGCCAAAAATATATGCAAATGTTTTGCCTGTGGTGAAGGAGGAACAGCCGTGCATTTCATTATGAAGCACGAGCAGATTTCATATTTCGATGCACTCCGCTATCTTGCCAAGAAATATAATATTGAGATTCAGGAACGTGAGCTCACCGAAAAGGAAAAACGTATAAAGAATGACAGAGAAAGTATGCTGATTGTCAATTCTTGGGCTCAGCAATATTTTACCTCTATTCTTGAGAATCATCAGGAAGGACGCTCTGTCGGTATGCGTTATTTCATTGAGCGAGGATTTCGTGAAGATATAATCCGTAAGTTCCAGTTGGGCTATAGCCTCAATGAGCGCGACGCTTTGTATAAGGAATCTCAGAAGAAAGGATATAAAAAAGAATTCCTTGAGAAAACCGGACTTGTAATATCTTATGAGGACGGAAGGGTGAACGACAGATTTCGTGGCAGAGTTATTTTCCCCGTACATACACTCAGTGGAAAGGTGGTTGCCTTTGGTGGTCGTGTGCTTAAAAAGGAGAAAGATGCGAAAACTGCCAAATATGTAAACTCCCCTGAAAGTGAGATTTATCATAAGAGTAACGAACTTTATGGTATATTCTTTGCCAAACAGACAATAGTTAAGGCAGACAGATGCTATCTTGTGGAAGGTTACACTGATGTTATATCAATGCATCAGGCAGGAATCGAGAATGTTGTGGCTTCTTCAGGAACTGCTCTTACTCAAGGACAGATAAGACTAATCAGACGATTCACCAATAATATAACTGTACTTTATGACGGAGATGCTGCCGGAATAAAGGCTGCTTTGCGTGGTATTGACCTTCTTCTGGAAGAAGGCATGAATGTGAAGGTTTTGCTTTTGCCTGATGGGGAAGACCCTGACTCTTTTGCCCGTAAACATAATGCTACGCAGTTTACGGAGTTTATTCAGGCAAATGAGACAGACTTCATTCGTTTCAAAACAAAACTTTTGCTTGATGAGGCGGGCAATGATCCAATCCGCCGCTCTAAACTGATAAATGATATTGTAGCCTCAGTGGCTATAATTCCGGATAATATTGCACGCTCGGTATATATCCGTGAGTGTAGCAGTATGATGGAAATTGATGAGCAGGTTCTGCTTAATGCCGTAAATAAAATACGTCTCGACAAGAACCAGCGCAATGAGAGCAAAGTCAAACAGCAACCGGAATATTCTCCGGCTGTTCCATATAGGAATGACGACGTAAACGATTATGTTTATCCTCCGGAACTTGCAAGTCTTGAAATATCAGATGTGCCGGAAGTTCCGGCTGATTTTCCTATGGCTCCTCCTGTTGAGGATTTGCCGCCATCATCTTCTGTGCCTCAGGAAGCACCTTTGCCTGAAGAAGTAACAACTAAGCCTGCTGCGCCACAAATCAGACGTTCGCCGTATGAGCCGTATGAAATAAATCTTCTCAGATATATAATACGTTATGGCGAGCAGATATTGTTTGATTATGTAGATGATGAAACAAACGAACGAGTGCAGTGGAGAGTTGCTGAATATATCAAGTCTGATTTGGAACAGGACGAACTTACGTTCTACAATCCATTATTCAAACGCATACTGGACGAGGCAGCCGAACATTGCAAGGACGATAATTTTGTGTCGAGCAGATATTTCCTGGCGCATCAGGACCAGCTTATAAGCAAGCTAGCTGCAAATCTGATGAGCGAGAAATATCAACTAAGCAAATATCACACCAAATACAGGGAAATAGAGGGTGAGCGTGACAGATTGGACCAGCTTGTCATAAAGGATATATTTGCGCTGAAGGATGCATATATTCTTCGCCAGATAAAAGAAATCCAGGCTAAGATGAAAGAATTGCAGACTTCCGGAAATATGGATGAGGCTATGGAACTAATGAGAAAACTTGTCAGGCTTAATGAAATAAAGAATGCCTTGTCGAAAGAGTTGGGTGAAAGAATTGTTTTGAAGATGTGATGAAATTGCTCAACTCTTTAACTTGATTTTGTTAACTGTATGTTGTAAGCATCCAAAATTGGCGTATTGACTATCATAGCTCTTTCCTTTACCTTCGTGCTAAACTTAAAACTCGAAAGATTATGTTTAGCGAAAAAGACTT
>CASFJQ010000060.1 GCA_949295065.1 uncultured Parabacteroides sp.
AAAGTCTTTTTCGCTAAACATAATCTTTCGAGTTTTAAGTTTAGCACGAAGGTAAAGGAAAGAGCTATGATAGTCAATACGCCAATTTTGGATGCTTACCGACGTTTTGCGGAAAACATAACGAGCTTTTTCCAAAAAGATGGTTATGTTTTCAAAGATACACTCCGTATTTACAAATTATGGGAATTTAGGATAATCTTCAAATCTTGGGCGACGTTTTTCGAGGAATGCTTTTCCACCTTCCTGAGCTTCGTCTGTAAGATAATAAAGCATAGTTGCATCGCCTGCCAATTCCTGGATTCCTGCCTGGCCGTCGAGCTCGGCATTAAGTCCGGCTTTAATCATTCTGAGGGCAAGCGGACTGTGCATCATCATTGTTTCAGCCCATTCCACAACTTCATCTTCAAGTCTTTCCAAAGGAACAACCTTGTTTACCATTCCCATTTCATAGGCTTCCTGAGCTGTATATTGGCGACACATGAACCAGATTTCTCTTGCTCTCTTCTGTCCTACGCAGCGCGCAAGATATGAAGAACCGAAACCAGCGTCGAAACTTCCAACGCGTGGACCAGTTTGTCCGAACTTGGCATTTTCTGACGCAATCGTAAGGTCGCATACAACGTGCAGCACGTGTCCGCCACCAATTGCATAACCGTTAACCATTGCGATTACAGGTTTCGGAAGAGAACGGATTTGTTTCTGAACGTCAAGTACATTTAGTCTTGGCACACCGTCAGTTCCGACATAACCACCGCGTCCTTTCACATTCATGTCACCGCCGGCACAGAAAGCCTTATCGCCTGCTCCGGTAAGGACAACTACGTTTATATCCTGGCGTTCGCGGCAGATATAAAGAGCATCGCTCATTTCTGTAGTAGTTGTCGGAGTGAAAGCATTGCGATAGCGTTCGCGGTTGATAGTTATCTTGGCAATACCGTTGTATAATTCAAAAAGGATTTCCTTGTATTCCTTTATCGTTTTCCATTCACGTTTGTTTTCCATATTAATCAGATATTTAATTCGTTTTAATTATTATCGGAATCACAAATAATACTATTTACCTTTTCAATGATTTCCGGAGATTGCATATTCTGGCTTCTCAAGAATGCATATCGGAAATTCTCCGCCATAATCTCTTCTGGATCGATAGTGTAAAATGTGTTTTTCCCAACCTTTTCCCAGAAATTATCCAAATCGTCAATTGTATATACAATTGTTTTTCCGTCTTTCTTCAATGGCTCAAGATTATCATCTAAAGCAATAAATCCGGCTTTCATATATTGGAAGAAAGAGCCTCCGTTATATGGTTTATCCGAATAAATAGTCATTGCAAATTTCTGTTCTTTTCCGTCAACAAGAAATGTAGCATAACTGTCAAAGCGTTCTACGTCCGGATTAGAGATTCGCAGGCTGTCCATATCTTCCGGATAATTAAGTTCTTCATCATTAATGCTGAAACCGATTGTCTCATACATCTTTTTTCTGAAATCCTTGTTGTTTCTTGTCAGAACGTGGAAAGTTTCATGAACAAGAATTTCTTGTATGGTTTTGAAATCAGCATTTGCAAGTTTATCCATATTGAGAGCAATCCATTCACTTCTAGTATAGCCGCTTGCGCCTCCTGCAGTTGTCAGAGGAGATTTTACAATCTTTATTTCTTTAGGTAAAGGTAGATTATAATCGTATTTCCTGATAGAATCATTGACAGCAAGCATACATTTTCTTATCAGCTCTTTTTCATTTTCGTTCCATTCCTGAGCTTCGTTCACTGTAAGACGAATAAATTCTTCTTTTGTCTTGCTTTCGTTGCCGGGGCATGAAGTCAAATCAAACTTGCTCAGGTTTTTGGTGTATGCATCTTCTTTACCTAATAGAATTTGCGCCTCGCTTTTGGTTACTGTAACAAAACAAATTGTGTCTTGCATCTCGCTGCTTCCATCTTGTGCTGTTTCCTGAATATTATTTTTAGAGCAGGCAAACATTGCAACTACACATATTATAGATAAAACGATTCTTTTCATTAAATATGAATTTATTTTCTCAACGAATGATAATAGTCTTTCAATAATTCCACATCCTTAGCTTTGTCCGTGAAAACTTCGAGGAACATAGGAGAATCCAACTCCTTATTTTCGGCAAATGTAGCTATCGCATTTTGCAGTTCCTCATCATTCCTTGCCGACAAATAAGTGAATCCGCATGCTTTAGCCCAAGCCTCGGCGTTTGTATTGTGGCGTGCCGTCACGTAACGGTGAGTTTTGTCGTTCATTTTCAGTCCCGGCAAAGCCTGGAATATTTCGCCTCCACCATTGTTGAGCAGCATTATGCGGACATTGTTGTTAAACTTTCCGCTCCACAAAGCATTCATATCGTAGAAGAAACTCAAGTCTCCGATAACAGTGAAATTAATTTTCTCCGACATATATGCATAGCCAAGAGAAGTTGACAGCGAACCTTCAATGCCGCTTGTTCCGCGGTTGCAGCAAACTTCCACAGTTTCCGGAATATTGAAAAGCTGAGCATATCTCACAGTTGAGCTGTTGGCAAGATGCAAAGCCGAGTCTGCCGGAATATTCTTGAGCAAAGCACCGATTGCGCCCATTTCCGAAAAAGGGAACTGCGGTTCAGGAATTGCTTTGGACAGTGTTTCCCATCTTTTCGGATAGTCCGTGTTTTTGTTTTCCATCATGTATGCAAGCTTGTCGAGGAATTCAAACGGGTCGATTTCTATGATTGTTGTCACGGAACAATAAGTGTCTGTAACTTTTCCGTCCAGCGACACATGCCAATGTTCTTTTGGCGGATGTTTTCTAAGGAATTGCTTGAGCCTTTTTGAAACGATATGTCCGCCATAAGTTATGACAATTTCAGGATAAAGTTTTTCCTGTTCTTCGCTTCCTTCGGGAATAGAATAAAGAATAGCATCAAAATTCTTAATCGGCATTCCAGGAATTGTGCGGTTTCCCGTATGCTCAGTGAGCCATGCAAAATGCTTGTAAAGAAGTTTTGATACTTTGCGCTCGAACATATAAATCATGTTAGCTTGTCCGGCTATCATCATTCTGCGGTTGTATTTGTTGAGCCTTGCGATAAGGTCGTCATATTTCTTGTCGTAAATATTCAAACCCTGATATCTTTCGATAACTCTGACTTCCGGAAGTTCCTCAGTTTTGAAACTGAACAAAGGTTCCGAGATAGGTATATTAATATGTACGGGACCTTTTCCGTGATGATTCAGCTCCAGCAAAGCCTCATTCACCAGTCTGTTGCAGAACCATTCTTCTTCGTCGGTATTTATTTCCGGAAGATTGACAGACATTTTAACCAGATTGCCGAAAACACCAGGTTGCGGCAAAGTCTGTCCGTCCATTTGACCAATCCAGGCTTCCGGTCTGTCTGCCGAAATAACTACAAGCGGCACCTGCTGATAAAATGCTTCAGCAACCGCCGGATGAAGATTCAGCAATGCCGTACCTGATGTGCAGCATACAGCCGCTGGCTTGCCACCGTTAAGAGACAGACCAAGGGCATAGAATCCGGCACTTCTCTCGTCTGTTGCCGAATGACAAGTGAAATAAGGATGATTTGCTATTGTCTGTATCAGCGGAGTGTTTCTGCTGCCGGGACATAACACTATATTTCTTATCTCATGGGCTTTCAGCAATGCCACAAGTTGTAATATGTTCTTTTTGTCGGAAAACATTGTTTGAGTTTTTGAGTTTGTAAGTTTTTTAGTTTATCAGTTTTTAAATCGACAAGGCTTTATTTCCCTTGTTCATTCGTCAACTTTTCAACAATTCTTCTCGTTGCTTCGGTCGGATTATCCGCATTATTTATAGCTCCGGAGATTGCAATACCGGTGATTCCTGTCTTCATCAGTTCGTCGATGTCTTCAAATTCGATTCCGCCGATTGCATAAACAGGAATATTTATATTCTCATCCTTGCATTGCAGCATTATCTTTCTGTAGCCATCCAGACCAAGAACAGGACTTAGCTTTTCCTTTGTCTGAGTGAAGCGGAACGGACCGAGCCCGATATATGATGCGCCTTGTGAAACTGCATGTTTGATATCTTCGAAAGTGTTGGCTGTTGCACCGATTTGGAAATCATCGCCTTTATAGTTTGCCTTCACAATTTCCCATGCTTCAGCCACTGGCATATCATTCTTTCCGAGGTGGACAGTGTTTGCTCCGCATTGCAGGGCAATATCAACATTGTCGTCAATACATAATCTGACATTGTTTTTCCTGCAAAGTTCAGCGACTTGTTTTGCAGTTTCAATGTTCAGAGTTCCTTTCATACGAAGCTGCACCCATTTGCATCCGCCTTCGATAGCTTTTGCTATTTCTTCATATTCCGAGAAACGCTGATTCTTATGTGTGATAAGCATCAGACGGTTGTTGCCTTCGTATGCACTTAATATTGTTGTAAACATATCATCAAATCGTTTAGTCTTTTTATTAATTCATTTGAGTTGCGAATGGAAGGATTGCTTCCCCACAATGCACCCAACACGGCTACGCCACCAAATGATATGGAACGGAGTTCGGGAATAGTCTTTTCGTCAATTCCTCCCAGAGCAAACACTTTATCGTTAATTATTCCTTTGCCCGATGCGCTTTTCAATACTTCAATGGTAAATCCGCTTTCGTATCCTTCTTTGGAGATACTATTGAAAATAGGACTTAGAAACAAATAATCCATATTGCTGCAATTCCGGATTTCTTCCAACGAATGGCAGGAACGGCTTATAAGTCCGCTGAATCCTTTCGGAATATCAGAGTTTCGTCTGTTCAGATGCAATCCTCCAATATTGGGAAATTCCTCAACGAGGGAGAAATTGTCATGCAGAGAAATCCTGCTGTGATAACAGACCGGAATTTTCTCCAGAATATTTCTCATTTCAGATGCCGAAGCTTCCGGTTTGCGCAAGTGCAATCTGTGAATACCTTTTTCCAGAACAGATGAAATAAGCAAATGCTCATCATCCAGGATTTGCGGAACTGTTATGGCTATTAGTTTCTTCATCTCTCAATCTCTGCTAATTTTAATCAGTGGAATAGGAGAGGTGAAATGGTTTACTCCTCCGTGACCAGCTCCAACATATACGTCCGAGCCGCCTCTCAGTGCTTCTGATATATAACTTTTACCTTCACGGACTGCCTGCTGCAAATCATAACCTTTTGCCAGAGATGCGGTAATTGCAGAAGAAAGTGTGCAACCTGTTCCGTGAGTGTTTACTGTACTGATACTTTCAGAAATAAGCTTTAAAGGTTCGGAGCCGTCATTACTAATCAGAATATCCGTCATTTCATCACCAATCAGATGGCCGCCTTTCATAAGGACAGCCTTACAGCCTTTGTACAAAAGCTTTTCAGCAGCTTTATACATATCTGAAACTGAATTGATGGAAATTCCGCTCAGAAACTTGGCTTCGTCAGTATTCGGAGTAATCAATGAAGCGATAGGAAATAATTCATCAACAATCAATTCGATGGCTTCGTCTTCAAGAAGCTTGCTTCCGCTTGTTGAAATCATAACCGGATCGACAACCAGCCACTTGGGTTTATATTGTTTTACTGATTCTGCAACGATACGGACTGTATCTGAGTTGTGCAGCATTCCTGTTTTTACGGCATCAATCTTCAAATCCTCGAAAACAGCATCAATCTGTGCTTTTACTATTTCCGGCGTGATAGCTTGAATGGCACGTACTCCGGTTGTGTTTTGTGCAGTAACAGAAGTTATTACCGATGCGCCATATACACCCAAAGCTGAGAAGGTTTTTAAGTCAGCCTGGATTCCTGCGCCACCGCAACTGTCGGAACCTGCAATAGTCAAAGCGGTGGGATATCTGTAATTTAAATGATTAGTAGCATCCATTTAGTTGATATTGATTGTGTCAGTTCGACCGGTTTCTTGAAACGTAAACATAAGAGAAACCATACATAAAATATGTAAGGGGAAATTGCCACATCACAGAAACCGAAGGCAAATTTAATAAAAAAAGAATCTCTTCCGGTTTTATTGTTGATTTTTATTCTTTGAGGCATTTGGGCAGTTTAATAATATAGCAATTTTGCAAAAAATGCCGGATTTTAATATGTTCTTATTATTTTTGCATCATGAAATTTGAATTACTACATACAGACACAAAATCGAAAGCTCGCGCTGGTAAGATAACTACCGACCATGGCGTAATAGAAACTCCTATTTTTATGCCTGTTGGCACACAAGGAGCAGTTAAAGCAGTTCATATGACGGAACTAAAAGATGATATAAAAGCTCAGATTATATTGGGCAATACTTATCATCTTTATTTGCGTCCGGGCCTTGATATTTTGGAAAAGGCAGGCGGATTGCATAAGTTCAACACTTGGGACAGACCGATTCTAACCGACAGTGGCGGTTTCCAGGTGTTCTCTTTGTCTGAGAACAGAAAGCTGAAGGAAGAAGGAGCGGAATTCAGATCGCATATCGACGGTTCCAAGCATTTGTTCACTCCTGAAAAAGTGATGGATATTGAGAGAACAATCGGAGCCGACATCATAATGGCATTCGACGAATGTTGTCCTGGCGACGCAGAATATGACTATGCTAAGAAATCACTAGCGTTGACAGAAAGATGGCTCGACCGTTGTGTAACCAGATTCAAGGAAACTGAACCGAAATATGGTTATGAGCAGGCTTTGTTCCCGATAGTTCAGGGTTGTGTTTATCCTGAACTCAGAAAAAGGGCTGCTGAAAATGTCGCATCAAAAGGAATGGACGGAAATGCTATCGGCGGACTTGCCGTTGGCGAGCCTACTGAAAAGATGTATGAAATGATTGAGGTTGTAAATGAAATACTGCCTGAAGACAAACCAAGATATTTGATGGGCGTTGGAACTCCTATCAACATTCTGGAAGCAATTGAAAGGGGAGTTGATATGTTCGACTGTATAATGCCGACACGAAACGGAAGAAACGGCCAGCTGTTTACAGCATACGGAACTATAAATATGCGCAACAAGAAATGGGAGAATGACTTTTCCCCGATTGACCCTGAAGGCGCTTCGTATGTGGACAGGCTGTATAGCAAGGCATATTTGCATCATCTTATAAAGGTAAACGAAATCCTTGGTTTGCAGATTGCCTCAATTCACAATCTCGCATTTTATCTATGGTTGGTGAAAGAGGCACGCAAACACATCATTGCCGGAGATTTTACAACCTGGAAGAGTCAAATGGTTAGACAAATGGACAATCGCCTCTGATAAGCGATTGTCTGTTTTGTTAGTTTTCATATATAAGAAATTTGAATTAAAGTGGACTTTAAACTCAAGCGTATCGACAGATATATTATCAAGCAATTTCTTGGCACTTACATTTTTGCGATTATATTGATAATATCCATATCTGTCATATTCGACATCAATGAAAAAATAGACAAATTCCTCAAGCCGGAAGTTCCGCTTGACGCTATTATCTTTGACTATTATCTGAATTTCATTCCATACTTTGCAAGTATGCTTAGTCCGTTGTTTACCTTCATTGCTGTAATTTTCTTTACATCAAAGTTGGCTGACAATTCGGAAATTATAGCAATGCTTTCCAGCGGAATGAGCTTCAGGAGGCTTATGGTCCCGTATGCAATTTCAGCGGCAATTATTGCTGCAGTTACCTTTATTCTTAATGCATTCATAATTCCGCCGGCAAATAAAACCAGAATTGATTTCCAGAACAAGTATATCAAGAACAAGGCTGTTGATTATGCCAGAAACGTGCAGCTTGAAGTTGCGCCCGGAGTTGTTGCCTATTTCGACAGATATGACAACCGCTCAAATATGGGATACAGATTCTCATTGGAGCATTTCGAAGATAAGAAACTTGTGTCAAGACTTACTGCAAAATCAATCAAGTATGATTCTCTTTATCAGTGGACGCTGATTGATTATATGATACGCGATTTCAAGGGAATGCGTGAGCACATTACCGAAGGCAGCCGTAAAGATACAGTCCTGACAATTGTACCTTCTGACTTTCTGATTTCGGTTAACGACTGTGAGAAGATGACTTCACCGCAGTTGCATGAATACATCAGCCGTCAGGCAAAGCGAGGAATTGGAAATATCCAGACATTTGAGATAGAATATCATAAGAGATATGCAACAATCATGGCCGCATTTATCCTTACATCAATCGGAGCTTCATTGTCATCACGAAAGATAAAAGGTGGAATGGGAATGAATATCAGTATCGGTCTTGCGTTGAGTTTCTCTTATATTCTTTTTATGACAATCACGGCAACATTTGCAATCAACGGAAGTGTGAGTCCGATGGTTGCAGCCTGGATTCCTAATATAATTTATGTATTTATCGCGATTTATCTTTACAGAAAAGCTCCAAGATAAGGTTTTGGAAATATATAATATACTCGTTGGCGGAATTAAATTAGCGCATATTTAACTCTACCAATGGGTTTCTCATTTTTATAGTTAATATATTGCAGGATTGTAAGTGCGCTAATC
>CASFJQ010000061.1 GCA_949295065.1 uncultured Parabacteroides sp.
CCACGGCAATTAGAACGGTTACCAACTCATTACCCGAAAACGAGGTAATTCTTCTAACTCTCTTGATTTCAAAGAGGTATATTCCTTATACAGATTTACATAAAAATTTTCAACTAACCGCCTTCAATATTTGCTTACTTGAATTTTAAGTTGCCGGGATAATAAACCAATATAAATTTGCCGATACGTCAGTTTGTTCCATCTGTGATTTGCAGGTTTGAAAAACAGATTGTTAGTGGTTACTATTTGTGTTTTATGCTACATATTGCATAGTCATGGATGGAATAAGTGTTAAAAAAGGACTGTTAAAATTATGAGAGT
This sequence comes from uncultured Parabacteroides sp., assembly GCA_949295065.1. Taxonomy (GTDB): domain Bacteria; phylum Bacteroidota; class Bacteroidia; order Bacteroidales; family Tannerellaceae; genus Parabacteroides. The sequence goes on from CASFJQ010000061.1 coordinate 322, forward strand.
GCTATAAAAATATATGGAATTAACATATGAAACATTTGCTTATTGTGAATTAATGTTTATATTTGCGCTCGTGAAGAAGAGTTATCAAAAATGTTGACTTTAAAATAGGAAGTGTGATAACATTGGGGAAAATATATATAAACGCACTGTATTTTTAATAATTAAAAAAGTTACGCAAGCCTACTAAATTGCAGTTAGCAGATAGAATATAAAGAAACGAGTGGATATTTTATGCAAGTCGTGAGGGAACTTGTGGGACTTTTAATAGGCAGTTTGTATTATTATAACCTTAAAATAATAACTTAATTTTATTTTTATGCGAAAGACCTTTAAATCTATTGAAAAGGGAAGGAGAACTGTTCTCCTTTCTTCAGCCTTATTGTTATGCTCCACATGCATGATAGGCCAGAATTTATCTATAAGGGGTAAAGTTCTGGACGTTTCAGGTGTGCCTTTGTTAGGCGTTAACGTTCTTGTAAAAGGAACAACTAACGGTACTATTACTGATTTGGATGGTAATTTCATTCTTGAGGCTGATGCTAAATCTACACTGATTATTTCTTATATCGGTTATGTGCCTCAGGAATTGAAACCATCGGCAACAATGACAGTCACCCTGAAGGAAGACACTCAGAATTTGAGTGAAATCGTTGTGACGGGTTACAGCACTCAGCAGAAAAAGGATATTACCGGTTCTGTGGCTGTTGTCGATACAAAGGAATTGCTTGCTTCTTCAGGTTCTTCTGCTACTCAGCAATTGCAGGGTAAGGCTTCCGGTGTATATATCGGCCAGTCCGGTTCTCCCGGTTCTCCTGCAATGGTACGTATCCGTGGTATCAACACTGTAAATGACAACGGTCCGCTGTATGTAATCGATGGAGTTTCTACGCGAAATCAGGACTTGAGCTCCCTGAACCCGAATGATATCGAAAGTATGCAGGTGTTGAAGGATGCTTCTTCAGCTGCCATTTATGGTGCTCAGGCAGCAAATGGTGTAATCTTGATTACTACAAAGAAAGGAACTAAGTCCGGCCAACCGAAAGTGACTTATGATGGCTATGTTGGTATGCAGAAGACAATGAAGGACTATGACGTCCTTAATTCACAGGAACGTCTGGACGTTGAGTGGAAGGCACAGTTGAACAACGCTATGCTTACGGGTTCAGGCGTAAGACCATCTCATGTTCAGTTCGGTACGGGTGAAAACGGGTTCATTATCCCTAATTTGATGACTCAGGCCGGTGCCGGAGGCCGTCAGGATATAGACCCTAACAGTTATAGATTCCCAGACAATACGCTGGCACCATTCTCAAACACAAACTGGTGGGACGAAATTGACAGAATCGGTATCATGCAGAATCATCAGGTTTCTGTTTCCGGCGGTACTGAGAAAGGACAATACAATTTGAGTGCCAACTATTTCAAGCAGGACGGTACAGTTATCGAGTCTTATTATAAGCGTTATCAGGTGCGTGCCAACACTTCATTCAACATCCGGAACTGGTTGCGCGTTGGTGAAAACTTGACATACGCGTTTACTAAAGACAATGGCCTGAATCCTAATGGAGCTGAATCAAATCCATATTCATGGACATATCGTGCGTCGCCTTGGGTTCCTGTTTATGATATTCAGGGAAACTTTGCCGGTTCCAAATTTTCAGGAACGGGTAACTTCCAAAGCCCTGTTGCAAATCAGATACGAAATAAGGACAATTATTATTCGAACAGCCGTATTTTCGGTAACCTGTGGGCGGAAGCTGATATATGGGACGGATTGACATTCCGCACGAATTTCGGTCTGGACTATACAAACCAGTATTATTACAGAATGAACAAACTCAGCCCTGAATTCTCTGAAACGACCGGGCAGAACGATTTGGAAGAAAAATCGAGCTTTAATTTCCGTTGGGTTTGGACAAACACGTTGACTTACAACAAAACATTCAATGATATCCACAAACTTACGGTGTTGTTGGGTACGGAAGCTATTCGTGACGGAATGGGGCGTACTTTGTTGGGAAAGCGCTATAATTATTTATTTGAAAATAATATGAATACTTGGGTGCTGAACATGGGTGCTAATGACAACCAACGTTTGGCTGAATCTTCATATAAGGGAGAGTTTGCTTTGTTTGGTTTGTTTGGACGAGTTGACTATTCGTTCGCAGACAAATATCTGGTTACTGGTATTATCCGTCGGGATGGAGTGTCCCGTTTCTCCAAATCAAACCGTTATGGTGTGTTCCCGTCAGTTTCTTTGGGTTGGCGTATTTCCGAAGAAGCATTCATGGAAAACACTCGCGACTGGTTGGACGATTTGAAGCTTCGTGTAGGTTATGGTCAGACAGGTAACTCTGAAGTGCCACGTGTTACTAACTTCGCGTATGAATATGTAACCAATTCAAAGCGTACGGACTATGATATAACGGGAGCGAACACTTCATCTCAGGTTGGTTTCCGCCTGGATAAGTATGGAAACGAAGATACTAAGTGGGAAGCAACGGAAATGTTCAACGTCGGTTTGGACGCGACATTCTTGAATGGCAAGTTCAGCATAGGTGCGGAATGGTATCATAAGAAAACTACTGATATGTTGATTTCTGCCGCGTATTCTGCCTTTGCTGGTGAAGCAGGAAAACCTTATGTGAATTTTGGTGACATGAAGAATACCGGTTTTGACTTCAACTTCAACTATCGCGACCGGAAAGGAGACTGGAGTTGGGATGTCAGCTTGAATTTGTCACATTACAAGAATGAGGTTATCCGTTTGTCAGAACAGGAAGACTATTCATTGTGGGGCTATGGAACTCGTCTGAGCGGACCAGTTACAAGAACAACTGCCGGCAAGCCAATATCAATGTTCTATGGATATAAGGTTAACGGATTCTATGAAAATGTCCAGGAAGTCATGGCGTTGCCGCCTCTGGGTGTATCTTCAATTACTGAGGAAGAAGCTAAAGCTTATGTCGGAAAATTCAAATTCTCAGATGAGAGCAAAGACGGACGATTGTCGGAGGCAGACCGTACATATATTGGAAATCCTCACCCGGATTTGATAGCAGGTTTGAATACAACCGTAACATGGAAGAACTGGGACTTCACGATGTTCTGGTATTCAACAATAGGAAACGACTTGTTCAACAATACCAAGTTCTTTACCGACTTCTGGGGATTTGACGGAAACCGTTCAAGAAGAATGTTGGAACAGTCATGGACTCCTGGAGCAGACAATCGTAATGCTATATTACCAATCCTGGACAACAAGGATAACTATAGTGGAGCAAACACAAGCTCTTACTATGTTGAAGACGCATCGTTCCTTCGTTTGAAGAATTTGGTGTTGGGCTATACTTTGCCAAAAGACTGGTTGAATAAAGCTAATATCTCAAATTTACGCTTGTATGTTCAGGCAGAAAACTTGTTTACAATCACAGGATATTCAGGTCTTGACCCGGAATTTACAAATGCATCAATTGGCGATGGTAATGGCGCCGATTTGAGAAGAGGTCTGGATATGGGCGGATGGCCAACTACGTTACGATTACTGTTCGGTGTGAACTTCTCATTTTAATGATTAACAGTTAAACTTAAATGATTAGATTATGAAAAAAAGATATATAACCGTATTAAGTTTGGGTGCATTGCTTTTCTTAGGCTCTTGCGGTGAAGACTTCTTGTACAAAAGTCCACAAGGAAGTTTGGATTCAGACGCCTTGACAAATGCAACCGGGGTTGAAATGTTGACAATCAATGCTTATGCTGCTTTGGCTGCACCTGTTGATGGTTACGATCCATATCAGGCGTCTCCTTTTAACTGGGTGTTTGGCGGTATGTATGGTGGTGATGCCAATAAAGGTTCCAACACCGGCGACCAGGCAACATTGAACGAAGTTGAGATTTACAAGACATTGAGTACAAATGACTATTTGCGCCAGAAATGGGGTTGGGTTTATTCTTCTTCTAAAAGAGTAAATACAGCTTTGCAGATTTTGGCAAAAGTAGAAGATATGAATGAAGATATCAAGAAAACTCGTGAAGGAGAATTGAAGTTCTTGCGTGGCTTGATTTATTTCGAAGGCACAAGAGTTTTTGGTAAATTCATTCCTTACTTTGATGAATCATTTACAGATAATGATCCAAAGGCACATAACGATAAAGATATTTCTTCAAATGTGTTGGCTGATATAGATGCAGCAATAGCAGCATTGCCTAATACACAGCAGGATGTGGGTAGAGCTAATGTATGGGCTGCAAAAGCTTTAAAAGCAAAAGCCTTGATGTATTATGGAAAGGTAGCAGAAGCTCAGCCAGTATTGAAAGAATTGCTTGAGAGTGGTGTAACTTCAAATGGCTTACCATATGAATTGGAAGATGATTTGAATGCAAACTGGGATGCAACAATGGAAAATGGTAAAGAATCAATCTTTGCTGTCCAGTATTCCAATTCTGCACAGGATATGGGTAATGCCGCATTCTGTTTGAACTATCCTCATAATACAGGTCCTGGTGGATGTTGTGGTTTCTATCAGCCTTCGCAGGAATTGGCAAATTCATTCCAGGTAGATGCAAACGGGCTTCCATATTTGAATGGTGAATATAGGAATATGCCATCTGTGACAGAACCTACAGGAGACGGTAATGTCAGCAAGAACAATGCTTCAATAGCAGTTGACCCACGTTTGGACTTTTCTATAGGTCGTTTGGGAATACCTTATAAAGATTGGGGAATGCCTGAAACGGGTTGGATACGTGACCCGTCAAATGGTGGTGTGTTTATGCCTAAGAAACATGTTTACAGCAAACATGAGGCTGATGCCAAGCTGACCAACCTTTATGGCGGTTGGGCGCCAGGTTCGGCAATGAATATGCAGTATTTGAGTGTCAGAGATATGGTTTTGTTATATGCAGAATGTTTGGCCAATGCTGGAGATTTGAAAGGAGCAATGGAACAGGTTAATAAGATTCGTCGCCGTGCAGCTTTGCCTGTAAATATCATCAAACTGGAGGACGGCACACCTGCTGCCAATTACAAGATTTCAGAATATCCGTCAACACATGCTGCATTCTCAAATAAGGATGTCTGCATCAAGGCTATCAGAATGGAGCGTAAACTCGAATTGGCGATGGAAGGTGAACGATGGTTTGACCTTGTTCGTTATGGCGGTGATGTAATGTCTGCAGAATTAAAGGCTTTTGTTGATTACGAAAGAAAATATTTGTCAAAGTATGCTGCAGCAGCAGTGCTTAGTCCGTCAAGAACAATGTTCCCAATACCAGACCAACAGATTCAGACTGTTGGTAATGACGAAAACGGCCAGCCATATTTGGTTCAGCCGGAAGCCTGGAGATAATATATTAGTATAAATAGTAAAAGCAGAGCCATAAGGCGGAGCATGCCTTTGGCTCTGTATGATAATAATAAAAGTAGGGTATGAAACGATGGTATTTGTCAATAAGCGGAATAGTGCTGGTGATATTAATCGTTTATTTTTCTTGTCCCAGATCTTTTAAAGAATATGAATTTTCATATACTGTGGAGAATTTGTCGCAGTTCAAACTTGTTTTTGCTTTTGACAGTGAAGGGAATTATAAAATAGAAAAATGTAATTTCTATATGGATAATGCCCAGGGAGAAATCCGTCCGGTTATGGAAAGCGGGAAATTCACTGAAGAGGAATTCGACCGTTTTGACAAGCTTCTGAGGAATGCGGATATATTCAGTATGGAAGATATGTACGGGTATGATGAATCTTCGAAAGATGAAGACGGATTTTTTACTCAAATTGTATTGATGGCAGACGGGAAGCAAAAATATGTTACTATAAGAAATGTTACTGAACAGAAATTTCCACAGCCTTTCTTGGATTTTATCAAAGAAGTAATGTTGTTCATGAAATAATTTATATTATCTGTATTTTTTTTAGGCCTTGGAGTGAGAGTGATCTTATTTCAAGGCATTTTTATATCCTTGAATAATTATAAAAGCTCGAGAGTTTGTGTAATACTTTTGCAGTTGAATATTAATTTGTATCTTTGCACCGCATTAGAAAAGAATAATCTGTTTATAATGTGAATTTTTGGAACTAATAAATGTTTAATTCTAAGTCAGACCGGGAAAGGAGGTTGTTGATTAACAATAAATAAAAACATAAGATTTTAAGTCAGAAATTTGGCTAATAACGAAACTATCGGTAACTTTGCTGCCCGATTGTGGTTTTTGTTTTTTTCTGTGAATATAACTGATTGAGGAAAAGATAAAAACTGTATTTAATAAGTAGGATATAAGTATTAAACAATAAAATAAAAATTAATTATGATCGTAGTTCCATTGAAAGAAGGCGAAAACATTGAAAAAGCGCTTAAGAAATTCAAAAGAAAATTTGAAAAAACAGGTGTTGTTAAAGAGTTGAGAAATCGTCAGGCATTTGAAAAACCGTCTGTAACAAAAAGAAAACAGACAATGCGTGCGATTTACGTTCAGCATTTGCAGCAAACTGAAGAATAAAAATATTCCGCAAGGCTTGTTTAATTGAATTCTTATTTTTATATTCGTTGCATGATAACAAAAAGACATGCAGCGTGAGATGTTTGGTTGAAAAGTTTTTGGAGTACCTGAAGTATGAGCGTAATTATTCTGATTATACCATACTTGCTTACAGGACTGACTTGGTGCAGTTCATCTCTTATTTGGAGACATTGCCTTTAAATGATGAAACAACTGCAGGACAGAACAACCAGGCGTTGAATCCGGAGGTGATAGATTTAGATGTTGTTCGAAATTGGATGGTCTTTTTGCTTGAAAATGGAGACAAAACCACATCTGTTAACCGGAAATTAAGTTCTTTGAAATCTTTTTTTAAGTTCCTTAAAAGGAAAGGAATCATAAGCAAAAATCCGTTACGGCTTTTGAATGGACCAAAGGCGAAAAAGCCTTTGCCATATTTTGTCAAAGATTCGGAGATGGAATATTTGCTTTGTGAGGAGCTGCCTAAGGATGACTTTGAAGGTATGAGGAACAGGCTTATTGTTGAGATGTTTTATGACACCGGAATTCGTGAATCAGAATTGATAAATCTTCGGGAAGAAGATGTGGATTTTGGTTTGCAGCAGATTAAGGTTTTAGGAAAACGCAATAAACAGAGGCTTATTCCTTTTGCTGACAGTCTTAAAGACTTAATGCATGTTTATTTGGATGTTAAATATCGTGAAGTCGGACATACGACAAGTTTTTTTGTTCGTAAAAATGGTGAACAATTATATCCTAAGCTTGTTTATAATATAGTAAAGGATTACTTGTCGGTTCTTCCAAATTTGGGAAAGAAGAGTCCACACGTATTAAGACATTCCTTTGCAACGAGTATGTTGAATAACGGTGCGGAGTTGAATGCGGTGAAAGAGATTCTTGGTCATAGCAGTTTGGCTTCAACCAGTGTTTACACACATACAACCTTTGAAGAATTAAAAAAAGTTTATCATGCTCACCCTAGAGCAAAAAAAGAAGGAGGTATTTATGGAAATTAGAATTCAAGCTATCCATTTTGATGCATCTAACCAATTGGAGGCATTTATTCAGAAGAAAGTTTCAAAACTAGAACAATATTTTGACGGCATAATATCAGCAGAAGTAACTTTAAAGGTGGTAAAACCAGAAACGGCAAACAACAAACAGGTTGGAATAATGCTGAAAGTTAGAAATGGTGAATGTTTTGCAGATAAGATAGATGATACTTTTGAAGGTGCTGTTGATGAATGTGTTTCAGCATTGGAGAAACAATTGGTTAAATTCAAAGAAAAAATCAGAGCCAAATAAAAAAAACGGTGGATAAATTTGGTATATAAGAAATAATGCTTAAATTTGCAGCCGTTTCGGTGTATGTCGAAATAGCTGCAAATTTGTATATGCCTCTTTAGCTCAGTTGGCCAGAGCACGTGATTTGTAATCTCGGGGTCGTTGGTTCGAATCCGACAAGAGGCTCAAAAGGTTTTAAGTTTATTAGTTAATTAGTTCTTTAGTTTATTAGTTTAAAACGTAAAAACTCAAAAACTTACAAATTCAAAAACTTAAACTAGGGCAGTTACCAGAGTGGCCAAATGGGGCTGACTGTAACTCAGCTGGCTTACGCCTTCGGTGGTTCGAATCCATCACTGCCCACTGAACAGCTATAGGCTAAGTTACAGATAAATTGCGGAAGTAGCTCAGTTGATAGAGCACTAGCCTTCCAAGCTGGGGGTCGCGGGTTTGAGCCCCGTCTTCCGCTCTCAATGCCTAAATAGCTCAGCGGTAGAGCACTTCCTTGGTAAGGAAGAGGTCCCGAGTTCAAGTCTCGGTTTAGGCTCTTTTTAGTTTAGAAATATGATCATTAATCAAATAAAGAACATTTAAGTTATGGCAAAAGAGAAATTTGACAGATCGAAACCACATGTGAACATTGGTACGATTGGTCACGTTGACCACGGTAAAACAACTTTGACAGCTGCATCAGACAGCTAATCGTCACTATGCTCACGTAGACTGTCCGGGTCACGCCGACTACGTTAAGAACATGGTTACTGGTGCTGCTCAGATGGACGGTGCTATCATCGTAGTTGCTGCTACTGATGGTCCTATGCCTCAGACTCGTGAACATATTTTGTTGGCTCGTCAGGTAAACGTTCCAAGATTGGTTGTTTTCATGAACAAATGTGACATGGTTGACGACGAAGAAATGTTGGAATTGGTTGAAATGGAAATGCGCGAATTGTTGTCTTTCTATAACTTCGACGGTGACAATACTCCTATCATCCGTGGTTCTGCTCTTGGTGCTTTGAACGGTGATCCACAGTGGGAAGAAAAAGTAATGGAATTGATGGATGCTTGTGATACATGGATTCCACTTCCTCCGCGTGAAATCGATAAACCATTCTTGATGCCTGTTGAAGACGTATTCTCAATCACTGGTCGTGGTACAGTTGCTACAGGTCGTATCGAAACTGGTATCGTTAAAGTTGGTGACGAAGTTCAGATCATTGGTTTGGGTGCTGACGGTAAGAAGTCAGTTGTAACTGGTGTTGAAATGTTCCGCAAATTGTTGGATCAGGGTGAAGCTGGTGATAACGTAGGTTTGTTGCTTCGTGGTATCGATAAGAACGAAGTTAAACGTGGTATGGTTATCTGCCACCCGGGTCAGATCAAACCTCACTCAAAATTCAAAGCAGAGGTTTATATCTTGAAGAAAGAAGAAGGTGGT
>CASFJQ010000062.1 GCA_949295065.1 uncultured Parabacteroides sp.
CGAAGAAGCTGAACTTGCACTTCATACGTAAGGTTTCCGATTTCATCCAGAAACAAAGTTCCGCCTTGAGCTGCAACAAAAGCTCCAGTCTTGTCGCTTATGGCTCCGGTAAACGAACCTTTCACGTGACCGAAGAATTCTGACGCTGCCAAATCTTTTGGAATCGCGCCACAATCGACAGCTACGAAAGGAGCATTTTTTCTGTTGCTCTGCTCATGAATGCGTCTGGCAACATATTCCTTTCCCGTTCCGCTGGAACCATTTATGAGCACAGACATATCAGTTGGCGCAACAAGACGCACATGCTCATAAAGTTGGCGAGCCTCGAAGCTCTGTCCTTCGATATATGGATTGATTGCTTCACTCTTCTGTTTCTTTGCAGGCTCTGATTTTGCTTTAGCAGGCGCGGCAACTGTTTTCTTTGTGTTTGATGTTGTTTCGGCAGTTTCGTTTTGCTTTACCAGTTCATTGATTTTCTGCAGAAGATTTTCGGGATTGACAGGTTTGGATATATAATCCGAAGCTCCAAGTTTCATTGCCTGAACAGCAGTCTGAATCTCGGCATATCCGGTCATCATAATAAAAGGAATTTCCCTTTCATTATCTTTCATCCATTTCAACAAATTAATACCATCCTGATCCGGCAGGCGCAAATCAGACAGAATCAAGTCGCACGCTTCCTTGCCAAGCCATTGCTCAGCGTCTGCTACACTTGACACACTATTCACTTTAAAACCTTTTTTCCCAAGCCAGGTTGTAAGCATCAAAGAGAAAGTTATATCATCTTCTACAATAAGAATAGATGGCATAAAGTACGTTTTTAAGTTTTGCAACAAAAGTACATATTTTGATTGAATTTACATTAGTGTTACATCACTTATTGAGAAAGATATTTTAAGGGAAGATTAGCGAGAGGAATAAAAAAGCACAGAAAACGCTGAATGAAATCATTACGTTTTCTGTGCTTGTATATTAATAAATGAAGTTTGTCAAACTCTACCTAAAGACAACAAATAATATTCTTGTCCAAAATTATTTCTTCAAGTTCAAGCTAACTTTCATTTCTGTTGTATTTTTCAATACTTCTGTCAATTGAGGCAACAATGCTTCTATCATAGGCTTCATGTCTTCAGGAATTGAATTAATAATCAAGCCTGAAACTGTTTCATTTGTAAGAGCAAATGTAAGAAGTGGAAGAATAATTTCTCTTTCCAATGTGATTGTAGCATTGCTTCCGTCAACTGTACTAGTCAAAGGAACACCTTCCGACAATAGAGGCAAGAACTGAGCAATCGCACCCATATCAAAGCCAGACTTAGTCTGGTTAATAACAGTCAGCAACATTGCGATATTCATCTGAACATACATTTTTCCATTTTTCATATAATAATTGGCAATGTTCAGAGGAGAAACTTTTTTATCACCGTCTTTGTTGTAATCAGCTACGATATTTCCATCATTGTTGAAAGAGATTGTATTCAAAGCCGCCTTAATTGGCTTATCCAAAAACATTGGAAGAAGTTGAGCTAAATTTTCAACAGGCCATTCTTCTGTAGATCCAGGCAACAAAATACCTTTATCAGAATTCCATACAAGAGTAACAACCTGAGCATCTGCCAAATTCCAAGTTCCCTGAATATCACTTTTCGGCATCACATTGTTGATAGCCAAAGTAAGTTTACCTTTTTCTACCTGACCTTTATATTCAGTTGTACGTCCGTTCTGAGAATCTGTGCCTTCGAACTTATAAGTTTCACCGTCAAGAGTCAAAGCCACATTAGAAATAGTTGTTGTAACTTCACCTGGAATTACACCCGGAGCCAAGTTCATTACAGGCATATCAGCCTTAGTTGGAATAAGTGAAGTAAGATCAAACTCGCCCTTCATTTCCAAAGTGGCAGTCTTACCGTCTGTTGTATTAAATGTGATAACTTTTCCAGGAAGAACACTTTCGCTATAAGTCAAGTCCAAAGATTCTCCTTTATAAGATGCATTTACATCCAGAACTTTTCCTTCTTCAACAGTTGGTTCATCATCTTTACTACAAGACGTAGTCATTAAACTTAAAGAACATAGCATAGTAAATGCATACAATAAATTCCTTTTCATAAACAATAAATTTTAATTAGTTAAATAGCCGATATTTATCATATGACAAATATAAGCGTTTCATTAATCACTCCTTTTATTTTTTATAAGATTAACTGATTTAAAGTCTTGTATTTTTATCCGGAAATCAACATGACTTATGTGTCATAATATCAAGCACAAGCTTGTCTGTTTCTTCCATACCTTTCGAGCCTATGGAAGTAAGATTACGGATTGATATATCAACATCTTCATCAATGATTCCTTCAACAGGAGTTACAACCTTGTCTTCTATCGCCATCATTGCAGAAAGCATGGCAGTCGAAACTCCACTGGAAACTTTCATTGCGCAGCTTGGTTTGGCACCGTCGCAAATCATACCGGTGATATTTCCAATCATATTCTTGATTGCATATGACATCTGGCGTCGGTTTCCTCCCATAAGCCAAGTGATGGCACAGCTTGCGCCTGTTGCAGCTACCACACATCCGCAAAGGGCAGACAATCGGCCCAAACTCTGCTTTATATATATTACCATGAGATGGCTCAGCATAAGGGCACGAATCAGCTGTTCTTCCGAAGCATTCATATCTTCAGCAAATGAAACAACTGGCAAAGTCGCAGCTATGCCCTGGTTTCCACTGCCGGAATTACTCATGACAGGAATCATCGCACCGTCCATTCTGGCATCACAAGCAGCAGCTGTCAATGAAAGCATATGTGTGAAAGAAGAATCTCCCATGAATTTCTTTCCCATCGGTCCGGAAATAGTCTTGCTGACAGTGTGTCCATAGTTTGCCTTGACAGAAGCCAGAGCTGCTTTCTTGTTCAATTCGGCAGTTTTCAGTATAAAACGGATATCGTCAAGTGGTGATTCAAGCGCAAATTCACACACGGTATTAAACGTAAGTATGAAGTCTTCATCCTCGCCATCGTTATCAGAAGAACATTCCTGTCTTTTATCAAGGAGAATTTCTCCGTTCTTCTCTACATAAACAAAGTTGGTGTGCTCGTGGCTGATGATGACTTTAGAAACGTTTCCTGCGGCACAAGCCACAATCTCAATATATAATTTATCTACATTTTCTTTAAGAGCAATATTTATACAATGGCTATCGACCATTTGTTTGCCTTCTTCCAATGATTCCGGAGATAAATCACGCAATACTTCCAGCTCGTATTCAGATTTCCCGATCAATGCGCCTAAAGCGACAGCTATTGGCAAACCGACCATTCCTGTTCCCGGAATACCAACGCCCATTGCATTCTTTAATATATTGGCACTAAGGAAAACATCTAATTTTTCAGGTTTGGCACCAAGCACTTCGGCTGCTTTGGCAGAAGCCAAGGCAACAGCTATTGGCTCAGTGCATCCGATTGCCGGGATAACTTCTCTGTTAATCAGTTTTATAATCTGTGTTTTAATTGCATCGTTCATGGCTATTCATTTTTCTGAAAGTACAAAGATAAAATATTTGCTTGACAATGTATTTGTAAGGATGAAAAAAAGAATATATTTGCAACAGTATCTTGTCATCCGCAAGTCTGGCTTGCGAGACTTCTAAACATAATATTTATATATGCTGAAACGTTTATTATGTTCGATTACAATTATCGGATTTTCTCCGTTTTTTCTTACTGCACAAGAAATTGCACAGCAAGAAAAGCCGGGTGAACAGTTAACCTTGGTTGAAAGACTGACTCATGGGAAAACCAGTATTGAGAACGCTGAAATGAACTTCCAAATATTTACCACTGCAAATGCTGAATTTCACGACAAGAATTTCGATGGCGCAAATTTCAAGCTGAACAGAGTAAGATTGGAAATAAAAGGCGACGTTGGAAAATATCTTTCCTATCACTACCGCCAGTCGTTCAACAAATATATGGACCCGTTCTCTCTTGACAATTTATCATCTTCTTTGGAATTGGCTTGCGTGAATCTCAATCTGTCCAAGAAGCTGTCGATAACAGCAGGGAAACATTTCCTCGCCTTGGGCGGATACGAATATTATGTCAATGCCATAAAAGTGCGAGAATTCAGCGAATTCAACGAAATGATAAGTTGCTACCAGGCCGGAGTGACGGCAAACTGGCAAATCACTCCTACACAGGAATTATGTCTGCAGGTGATGAACAACCGCTCCGGAAGCGACGATGAAATATACAAGACTGGTTTGCCTGAAGGTGTAAAGTCGGCAAAAGTTCCATTTTTCTATTCTGCAAACTGGAACAGTTATTATGCTGACAGAAGCATAATGCTCAGATATGCAGCATCACTGGCACAGGTGGCACAAGGTTACAGCGCCTTCTATTTCACTTGCGGAAATATATATGAGAAAGGTCCCTGGCTTGCTTACCTCGACATCATGTACACCAAACAGCAACTGGACCAACATGGAATAATCAGCCATCTTCCGGAAAATCCGTCAATGGCTCCGAATACAGAATATCTGTCAGTCATTGGAAACGTGGATTTCAGATTTCATCCAAGGTGGAACAGTTATATAAAAGGTGCATATGAGACAGGAAGAGTATATAAAAGTTCGGAATATTTCGAGAAAGGGAATTATCGTAATTCGTGGAATATACAAACATGCCTGGAATATTTTCCGTTTCCGAATATAGACCTTTTCGTATTCGGCCTGTATTCATACAGAGGTGTAAACCTTAGTGACAGAGCCGTCGCACTTGGAGCAACGGCCTACGACAGACACAGGTTCTCGCTCGGACTGGTTTATTCTATTCCGGTCTTTTAAGTGGGACAGCAACTGTTGCGGTTTTAGAAACTATTTGATTAACATATTGGCAAAATATTAATTTACAATAAAAATGGAAATAATAAATCTTGGAGCCGGGAACTCCATATTAAACAAATTCGTATCGGAACTTAGAGATGTGAATATCCAAAAAGACGGCATGAGATTCCGCAGGAATGTTGAAAGAATTGGTGAAATAATGGCTTATGAAATCAGCCGCCGGTTCAATTACACAATTCAGGATATCCAATCTCCTCTCGGAATTGCTCCGATGTCTTTGCCTACCGACAATATAGTAATCAGCACTATTCTCAGAGCCGGACTTCCTTTCCATCAGGGTTTCCTCAGCTATCTGGATCATGCGGAGAATGCTTTTGTTTCTGCATACAGGAGATATAAAGACAGACTCAACTTCGACATTCATATCGAGTATATAGCTTCTCCTTCTATACAAGACAAAACTCTTATCATAACAGACCCGATGCTTGCAACCGGAAGCTCCATGGAAATGGCATATCACGCACTGCAGACAAAAGGCGAGCCTGCACATATACATGTTGCATCAATAATTGCCAGCAAGCCTGCACTGGAATATGTGAAAAGCAAAATGCCTAAAGATAAAACTACGGTTTGGGTTGCCGCACTGGACGACAAACTGGACGATCACGCATACATCGTCCCGGGATTGGGCGATGCAGGCGATCTTGCTTATGGGGAAAAGGAAGATTGAATATATCAGAAATGATATGCGACTCGGAGTGATATAAGTGTCTGGTTCATCGTCTTGACAAGATTATACTTCACCTCTGCACCAAGAGTGAACAAGTCGGTGAGCCAGACTTCTCCACCAAATCCTGCGTTTACACCAATGCGTGTAAAATTCTCCTTTCCTTTCAATACCGAATGGTCAAGATGCCATTCATAAGTATCTTTCCAGAATGACAAATCAATACCTGCCAAAGGATAAATGACAAATATGTCTCCAAGAGGAACAACATAATGTGCATTCATATCCAATGCCCATCCGCTCAATCCGCCATCCTTTACGAAATATGTCAGACCGGGATTCAAACGTATTTCGTCAGTTATATTATACCTGTAATCTATTCCTACTGTAGCATTCTTAGTTTTGAAGCCATAGCCAACCTGAAAGCCTACAGATGAATATCCTTGATATATCTGAGCCTTTACTGTCATTCCAAGGAACAACAAAAGAGAAAGTATTATTATTTTCTTCATAAAGAACATTTTTTATTAACTTAACTTTCAGATAACGAGTTGACAAGAAGACAAGTTAACAAGGGCTTTTAGATATAAATTGTAAAGTTACAGGTGTTTTTATCTTGTTAACTTGTACCTGAAGCCTTGTTAACTTTTAAGTTGAGCAACTTGCGAAACTTAAATATACTAATTAAGTATCACAAGTAAGAACTTTCAGGTTATCGATTGATAAGGAGACAAGTTGGCAAGCCTTTTTTAAGATATCCTAAATTATTGCCTCGTTCAGTTTTGCCTTTGCCGCTTCCGAAATCCTTTATCTTGCCTTCGGAGAAAGGCATAAGATAAGCAGTGCTTCCTTCAGCCGGTTTCTGCTTGTCCATCCATTTAGGAGCTTTCTGCTGCGCATGGACAGACACGGCAATAAAACTTGCCAGAAAGAATGATATATATTTTCTCATGGTAAAAAAACTTTTTTTATTCCTCTCCGTCCGGAGTATGGAGAATAAATGTAGTTGCCCCGATTGTCACGATTGCTCCGTCTTCAATGACAACTCGTTCGTTTTTTCCGAGGATTTCATTACGAAGGAATGTTCCCGTAAGACTTGGGAAGTCGCGCAACGTATAAACCAGTTTTCCGTCGCTTCCCTGCTTCACATTGATGACGCAATGTTTACGCCCCATACTCGGGTCGCTTGTTATGATTGGTGCATCAACTCCATCGGTGTCTTTGTTTCGGCGTCCGATAACATTGTCTCCCAAAATCAACGGCAAATCCTGCTTGAAAGCAAAAGCATTCTCAATCACGGTTATGAATCCGCACGAGAAATCCGGTTCTTTCACCTCTTTTTCCAATCCGGACTCGGTGCGAACTACTTTGCGCCCTATTTTTATCTTGAACTGGGCTGTACATTGAGGACAAACTATAGCCAATACTTTTCCGTCAGGATATTTAGTATCATCAAAAGCAATCTGACGATCACACTTGGGACAAAATACTCTTTTCATTTTTCTAATTTACATTTTGAGAACAAAGATATAAAAGGTTATGGATTTTTTCCACAATTTTACTCATTATTCCACAAAATAGGCATTATAGTAATATTATCATATCATTCTTACTTACAATATGTTAACAAACTTGTCATTTTTATGGCACAAGCATTGCCTTCAGTTACATGAACAAAAAAACACAGCATACACATTCTGCTGATTCAACAATTAAAACTCAAAGGTCATGAAAAAAAGAATTATAGTAGCTGTTGCAATAGTATTGGGCAGCATTTCAGGAATAAACGCAATTGAGAACGTAAACAAAACTAACGAAGCTATCAGAACTGAAGCAAATCTAAATACTTCGGATGTCGAGGAAATGGAATATACTGAAATTTATCTCAGCGACATCACAAATGAAGTTATGACAAAAATTGCGCAGGAAGGAGCAATGATAAAACAAGCTTTCATGACTTACACAAAGGAAGGAATACGCCTCTACAAATTATTCCTATATTCTTGCGAACTCCAGGAAGCAACTTTATATATCACGGAAACCGGACAAACTGTCAATGAAATAGTTTTTCCTTGATTATTGTTATTAAATCACCAAATTATACTGTTTATTAAAGAGATAGCAGTACTGTGAAACATCTCTCCGGAAACTTTCTGGTTCTTCGTCAATTTAGATGGAATAATATATTAGCATCAATCAAGGCTGAAAGCCTTAATAATATATCTTATTAAACTCTCTTATAATTTCCACCTAAATTGACGAAGAACCTTTAGTATTAATATATTCAAGATCTTTTTAGTTATAAACCACTGTTTTTTTTACAAATCATCTGATTTATAAAATATAATTATCTGCTTATTATTCAAATCAATACTTCGGTAAATTTTTACCGATAAATTAACATTAAACAATAGAATCGGTGTTAGCCGATTCAAAATTATATTAAAGAGATCATTGAAATATTGT
>CASFJQ010000063.1:0-8029 GCA_949295065.1 uncultured Parabacteroides sp.
ATACGTGCGGACCATGCAGGAACTGGATGCCGCTTATATGGCTTTTTGTGCAAAGGAACTTGGAAACGGGTATGAAAAAGTAAGTATAAAGACCTTGGCCGTGGCTCTATTGGAAGCTATGGAGGATTTGTTTGAGTTGTTTGAGAGTGATGCTATCAAGGTCATTCTATATCATGCCAACCGCCCTAAATTTGCGGATATTATAGAAAAGGTGCTGAGGCAATATGCCATAGTTCTCTCACGCCGGCGTGCCGCATATCGAGCCAAAGGATATGTGAAATACACATGGGAAGTTCCGGCAGACAGATTCTACAAGGAAGATACGAACAGCGTGTGCCCGGAGATAGAAAATCATGCGTTGATGCCGTATATCCAGGAAAACAGAGTATCTTCACCTGAACAGAAATTTACGGCATTCCTTGAGGAAAATACGGAATACATCGACTGGTGGTACAAAAACGGTGATTCAGGGAAACAACACTTCGCTATTAGCTACACAAACGTGAATGGAGACAAGGCTCTCTTCTACGTTGATTTCGTAGTACGGATGAAGAACGGACAAGTCTTTCTGTTTGATACCAAGTGCGAAGACAGTGACAAGAATGCTCCATGCAAGCACAACGCTTTGATTGACTATATCCATAGCGAGGAAAACGCCGGCAAACACTTGAAAGGCGGTGTCATTATACAAAGTGGAGAGAATTGGAAATATTGTCCTCTGAAAATAGAGAATACGACAGACATATCAGATTGGGACTGTTTTTATCCCGATGAATATAAAGTATAACGGTTATGGCAAAAGGAATAGACCCGAAATTTGTGCATTATGGCATCCGCAAAGATGACCTTGCAACGATTGAAGCCATCTGCGAAGCCGAAAGTATCGATTTTAATTGGCTAAGCGAGGAAATACTGAAAGCCTATCACGCTAAAAAGGTAGATGTGATAGAAATGAGTGACAGCGATGCGGAAGAGATAATACGAGCTGCCATACAGAAAGTACGTCAATAAATGAATTTGAAGTCATGCTCATACAGAAAATAAAGATAAGCAATTTCAAGACCTACTTGTTTCTCGACCTCGACCTGACAGTGGATGACGACCGCCCGATTATACTTATCGGCGGCTCGAACGGCGGCGGTAAGACAACCCTGTTTGAAGCCATAAGCGGTGCGCTTTACGGACTTAAAATAGAGAGTAAGGAACATTTCATGGAGTTACTCAATCAGGGTGCGATTAATAAGGTGAAGCCGGAAATCAGCCTGCAAATAACTTTTGTAGGCAAGGTGTTGGGGCAGCAGCAAAAGTATATCCTGAAGAGAATCTACCAGTTGAATCCGCAAGGTCGTCCGCTAGAAAGCGTTTCCTTGAACATGAACGGCAATATGTATGTGTATGGCACTATGACAGCACCTAAAGAAAGAGTGCGTGCTGAACAGGAAATCAGTAAAATCATCAAAGCCAACCTGCCGCAGGAATTGAGCCAGTATTTTCTGTTTGATGCCATGCAGTCAAGCGAATTGCTGAAGAAAAACGTATTCCAGCAGACCATCCGTGACAACTTTGAGAATGTACTCGGATTCAAGAAGTATCTGCAACTGAAACGGGCATCTGAAAAATTGCAGCAGGAATGGGCACAGCAACGGTTGGAAGCCGAACAAGAAGCCAAGGAATACAACAATCTGTGCAGTCAGAAAGACGGCCTTGTGGCTGAAATGAACGCTTGTCTTGCCGAGCAAGACAGGCTGTACAAATATATGGCATCGGTCGAGGACGAATATCAGCGTGCCAAAGAAGGAACGCAACAGGCCATGAACCTGAACAAGCGCATTCAGGATATTGCCGGGAAAATCCGGGCAATAACCGATGACGCTGCCGATTATGCCGAAAATCTGAAAACATTTATCGAGAATATCGAAATAAATGTCTTTCTGCCCAAGCTGGCATCCAATCTTTCTCAGGAAATAAACAATATACTCCGCATAAAAGAACAGTTGCTGAAACAGAGTACCGGCGCTTATCCGATAGAAACACTCCGTGATGTGACAGCAAAGATTATCGATTACCTGAAAGAACTATCATTGTGCAGTCAGGCCGTTGACGAGGAGAATGTGGTTGCTCACATGGTCGCCTTACAGAATACCACCAACACACAAGACCCATACGACTATTTGGACGATGCAGAGGTTGAAGCCTTGAAGGAATTGCCGAAAAAAGGAGGCGGAAACCACTTCGTGACACTTGACAGGAAAAGGCAGGACATGGAAATACAGCTTGCTAACCTTGACAATCTGCGTACAGAAAAGCGAATGCTTGAACAGACACAGGCTGGTGGCGACAATCTTCTGATAGCCAATTATGAGGATGCGAAACGAACCGTCGATAAATTGAAGACGCAGGAAGATAGCTTGAAAAGCGAGATACAACGTCTGGAGAAACGGATTCATCAGTATGATGTGCAAATTCAGCAGGAGCCGGACTTGAAGTTTGATACACTGGTAAAACTCCGTCCTTTCTTCGATAAGGTGGCGGACAGCCTGCTGAAAAAGAAAAAGGCTCAGATTGAGACGGAAATGCAGTCGCAGCTCAACAAACTGCTGGTGTCTTATAAAGGCCATGTCGCCCGGGTGGAATTGTCCGACAGTATGGAGAACTTCAACATCAGGTTATACCATAGTGCAGGTAATGAAATATCCTTGAATCAGCTCAATGCGGCTTCCAAACAGATATTCATACAAGTGTTGCTGAAAGTGTTGCGCAATCTCGGAGACTACAATCCTCCTGTAATGATTGATACCGTTATGGGGGTGCTTGATAACGAGAGCCGTGACGCATTGATGGAAGAATATTTTCCACAGTTGGCTGAACAAACCATTCTGTTGTGTACGACATCGGAAATCCGCACGGACAGCGATTATGTGAAACTGGAACCATTCATATCGAAGACCTACACCCTGCACCGTAATGTGGAGGAACAGAATACGACAGTAGCGGAAGGTTATTTTGGAATACCCATAAATCAGTAAACGACCATGAGTATAATAAACTTTTCAAATACCCGCCAAATGGAGGGACTGCTTGACGAAATCAGTCCGGTGAAGGATCTTATCGAGACCAAAATCAACTTGTCACGTGTCGCAGACAGGGAAAAACGTGTGAGCCTGACACTCAACAAGGTGATGCGTATCTGTTTCATAGTAGGGCTAAGCGTTACCGTAGAGCGTAAGGAAGATGACTTCAAGGACATCCAGCTTTCCACCTCTTCAACCCGTATCGTGCCAAGTTTTTTCACAATGCACGATTTGTCCACATTATATTCGGCTCTATTGAAGTTGCGCTATGCCAATCTGAATATAGACTGGTCACAGAATGCCACAGTTTCACGTATCATTGCCGCAGAAATGTTGCGCGGAAGAAATTATTTGTTAGAAGATAACAATCTGGATTCGTTCCTGTATGCAGTAAACAGTAAAGTGGCAATGGCAAAAGACATTCCGGTACTCAACCTGATTATTGGGAATTATGGCGATGCCGAAATGGAAGCCACGCTCGACATTAACAGCCGCAATATCACCAACTCGCAGATTCTCATAGCCGGAGCTACTGGGTCAGGAAAGACCAACCTGCTGGCTGTCCTGATGCAGCAGTTCCGGGCCTTGTCCTCGGAATCTCAATATCCTGTAAACTTCCTGTTGTTTGACTATAAAGGCGAGTTCAGCGACATTCAGAACAATCATTGGCTGTCGCATTTCGATGTAGACCGCAGCTGTATTTTAGACCCAATTGAGCATCCCTTGCCGTTTACTCCGTTCAAAGATTTCTCTGGTCGCCCCATTAATGAAATAAACTTGTATTCATCAGAAATGGCCTCTGCTTTATGCTCGATTGACAGGGTTTCTGCAAGTGCTAACATGAACAACCGATTGAGCGAAGCTATTGTGGAGGCATACAAGAAGACAGATGGAGCACCTATTACATTCTCAATGATGTTGGAGGAATATCAGGCAAAGATGACCGATCCGGCTAAGGATGACAGTATTTCGTCTGTGTTGAAGCAACTGGTTCGCGCGAACATATTCGAGGAAGAAGACAAGGCTGACCTTATCGGGGACTGTTATATTATAAAGATGGACGGTTATCCTAAAGATGGTCCAATAGCCAAGGCAATCGTGTATTTCATCATATCAAAGTTGAACAATATCTATGAGCAGCTTGAAAAACAGGCTACTAATGAAGATGTTGTCCAGATTCGACACTTCTCTATCATTGACGAAGCGCATTATATGCTTGACTTTGACAACCGACCTCTGAGAAACCTAATTGCCGTAGGTCGTAATAAGGGATTGAGTATTATCCTTGCCACCCAGAACATGAGCAGTTTCAAGAGCAAAGGGTTCGACTTCTATGCCAATGCCCAATATCCACTCATAATGAAACAGCAGACTATCGACGACAAGGTTATTAAAGACTTGTACGGTGTCAGTGGTCAAGAACTGCAAGAGGTACGCACAGCTATAGCCGGGCTTCAGAAAGGCGAATTGATAATCAAAGACCAGATGGCATTCGCTTTAGGAATGGGAAAGAAATATAAGAAAATAAATGTGACACATTTAGAAATTGTTTAAATTTGTTTATAATTAATTGTAAATCAGTAGGTTAATTGGAATATATTTCGTAACTTTATGTTTACCAAGACATTAAAGTTATGCGTAAATACCCAACCAACCTGACTGATAAACAGTGGCAAGTTATAAAAAATATGTTAGACCCCAAAGAAAGATTCAGAAAATATTCGCTGCGTTCTGTTTTTGACGGCATTCTGTATATAGTGAAGACTGGCGTGCAGTGGAGAATGCTCCCCTCGGATTTCGCTCCGTGGCAGACAGTGTATTACTATTTCAGCAAGTGGAAGAACGAGGGTTTGCTGGAAGAAATCTTCGACACCCTCCGCGGCATTGTGCGACGTCTTTCGGGCAGGGTCGAGAGTCCCAGCTTGGGAATCATCGACTCAAGGAGTGTCAGGACCTCCCACCATACTGACGGTCAAAGGGGGATAGACGGGAACAAAAAGATAAAGGGAAGGAAGGAGCACATAGTGGTAGACACTCTGGGGCTTCCTATGTCGGTGAGAGTCCATCCTGCGAACGTACATGACAGCGTCGGGGCGGAAGAGGTGTTCGAATCCATGAGATACAAATTCCCGAGGCTGAAACGGATTCTGGCTGACGGAGGCTACAGGGGCGAGACTGTCAGGAACACGGTCATGAAACTGCTGCATTGTGAACTGGATATCGTACTCAGGTCTGACAAACGGAAGGACACATTTGTCCCCTTGCCGAAAAGATGGATTGTTGAGCGCACTTTCTCATGGCTTGAGAACTTCAGGAGGCTGACCATTGACTATGAATACAGGGCTGACACGCACGAAGCCATGATGCATATCGCCGCCATAAAATTATTTTTGAATAAAATTTAAACAGCTTCTTAATATAGAAATTTTAATGAAATTTGACTAATTGTTAAATTACTCAATGAAAAAGCCAGACAAATATAAAAAGCAGTTTCTCGTAAATAAAGCAAATAAAGAATTACGAAATCGTATTCGCTCAAAAGCTAAAAGAAAGGCTAAAAGAGTCCGACTAAATGGACTTTCGAGAGAGAGCATTAAAGCTTTAAACCAACGAAAAAAGGAACAGGAAATCCTTAAGAAAACATTTGCCTCTTATAAACATATCGTGGCGCCACAATGCTTATCCATGATTGAAAATACTGAAGGATCACTTGCTTTTATCAGTGAGCTTGAAAAATCACTTGAACAAAAGAAAAAAGTATTTGTAGTTCTTAAAAATGTAGAGAAAATTGCTAGTGGCGCTATTGTTGTTTTACTTTCAATAATGATTCAATTCAAAAATAGAGGTGTTCCATTTAACGGGGATAAGCCCAAAAACGCTTTAGCTCGTCAGAATTTAGTAAATTCAGGTTTTTTTGAAAAGCTATATCTTCATGACGGTGATGCTTATTCTATAAAAGGACGTAATGCCATATTCACTCATGCAGATAAAGTTGTAGATTCTAAACTTTCAGACGAGTTAATTCACAAAGTTTCAGAATTAATATGGGGACAACCATATAGATGCACTGGAGTTCAGCAAGTTTATATTGAATTAATGCAAAACACAAATAATCATGCATCATTACATGGTCCAAATGAACATCATTGGTACACTACTGTAACATATAATAAAGAAAAAAATAAAGCTTCATTTTCATTCATAGATTATGGAGTTGGCATAATTCAAAGTATAAAAAAGAATGAAAAAGGGAAATTTTGGAATGCTCTTTCTCGTATTATGAACATATTGAAGCCACAAAGCGATGGCGATTTCTTACGGCTACTTCTTGATGGTAGCATACACAAAACTGCTACAGGAAAATATTATAGGGGTAAGGGACTTCCAGGAGTCTTTAAGGCTTTTAAAGACAATAAGATTTCTAATCTTGTTGTTATTACTAATAACGCATTTGCAGATTGTTCGAAAGATTCCTACAAGACTCTTTCAAATAAGTTCGAAGGCACATACATATATTGGGAATTAAATTACAATAATAAAAAACTACCATTAGTATGATAACAATATCAATAGCAAAAGATTTTAGTAGAATTCCAGGGGCTCGTTTCCCAGAGGAAGGTGATTATTCTGGACAAGAGTTCAGAAATAATGTTTTATTACCCAAATTAAAATACGCTATTTCTGCTCATGAAAAGCTAAAGGTAATACTTGATGGAACAGCAGGTCTTGGAACTTCATTCCTCGAAGAATCATTTGGTGGACTTATTAGAATTGATAATATTTCATATTCAGATATTATGAATACTATAGTTTTAATATCTGACGAAGATGAAGACTATATTGAGGAGATTAATCAATATTTATCAGAAGCTTATGAACAAAAGAATAGGAATTAAAATATTTTCTGCCATACTAATCTTACTTATAGGTTGGCTAATAGGGTCAAGATGGAGAATCTGTCAGTTTGTTCTTGATTTACAAATAAATATAGTAGATGCAGTTTCTTTGTTGGTTACAGTCGCCATGGGTTTATATATTGCAAGGATTTTAGAAAAGGAAGTTCAAGACAATAGAATTGAAAAGGACATGTATCTATCTAAAATATCCGTGATTGAAAATTTATTAGAGACTATAGAGACTATGTTCCAAAATAAAAATGGCATTGATTTAGATTATAAATTCATAGTCAATTTAGAGCATAGAATCAGAACTAAAAAGAATAGCATATTTGAACATATTGTAGTGAAGTCAAAACGAAAAATTAAAGATGAAATTCAAGCATACGAAAAGCTGCTAAAGGATGATTTTAAAGATCTGCGCAACTATCTAACACAAACCAATGCTTCCGAAGAAGGAACTAAAGATATTTCTATTGAAAACAATATTGCAAAATATTCTCCAGAAAGGACGTCATTAATTTTAACAAGCTTGAATTCAATAGAAAATAAACTTTTAGAGTTGAAAGTTCTTATAAATAAAATGTGATTCTATAACAAATTATCACATGCAGACACATTATGAGTGTATCAAATAATAGGCACGCATGTATTATCAACGTAACACGCAAGCCTTCAAACTGTCCTGATTGCGGCAGTGAGGTTAATAGATATAATGTATGGTACAGAGGATATGACAAAAAGCGATTTTTGCTCAAATACCGAAAAAGTGTCATTATGGGTGGCGACTTCCTCGTCGTCCTTCTATATGGTGTTGTACAGACAGTTGCATACGCTTCAGAATGGTAAATGATGATGAAACAGATGTGCAGGTAAAAGTTAAGATGCTGAAAATATTCGAAAAACACCAGCCTCTAAAATTAATTGGAGTTCAAGGATGATTGCTAGGTATTCCGGAGCAAGGTCGGCCACCATTCAATTTCTGCCAGAAGACGGCATTTCAGACACATCCATTCCGGAGTATAGTCGGCCATTGTCAAAATCCGACAGGCTGTATGTCAA
>CASFJQ010000063.1:8038-8435 GCA_949295065.1 uncultured Parabacteroides sp.
GCCACACATTTGTCGAATCACATACCTTTGCCATGGGAATAACAGGTAAAGGATATGGCAGGAAAAACAATTGACATGAGCAGGATCAAACAACTTCTTTAATTAACTCTTCAGGAACATTCTGCGGATCTGTGTGGATGCGTCCCCTGAATCTCCGCTTCTGGTGATAATTTTCATACACCTCATTGGCAATGCGGAAATAGGTGCAATACTTTCGTATAGTGTAAGCAACCGGTTAACACCGTATTGATTTGACAGAGAATATTACTATTGGGTCCGACTAGGCCCAACTTGTATGAAGTTGGCTCAAGTCGGACCTGGTTTGTACTACTTGGGAGTGATTTGGTTTTCCTTTGCCCAGGCTCTGGGCAGGAGTCCCGCGAGGTCCTTGCCGTCG
>CASFJQ010000064.1 GCA_949295065.1 uncultured Parabacteroides sp.
AATGGTGGCCGTCTTCGGGTCGTTGTTGGTAAAGGCATAGCGCGGCCAGAGGTCGCCTTCCAGCACCCGCACAATCAGCCTTCTGTTGCCTACAGTCGTAGCGTCAAGCCCGGCCAAATAGCTGATGGCATCGTTGAGCGAACGATAAGCCGTAGCCCATGAATAGCCCGTATGGTCCGGTTCGGTACATTCCACATCCATATAGACTGTGAGCGCATCGTCGGTCGTCTCATGCTGAATAGGCGTAGCTGTTACCATAAACGCCCCCACCGCCGGTTTCTGCGCAAACAAATTACCTTCAATATCCATCTCAGGCGTCAACACCACCTCTTCGGGCAACTGTCCGAGCGCCATACCGCGCCCCCACAGGTTGGAACCGCTGATGGGCTTCCAATAATAGCTGATGATATTGTCTTTCCATCCTTCCTGCACACCGTAGTCGGTTCCCAAATCAAAATTCATGCCGTCAGCAGGCTCCGTGAACCGTGGCCCTATGCTGCTTTCGTCATCCGTTGCGCCGGTATTATCGTCCACCAGTGAGAGCGTCTGCTCCTGCAGCGTATAGTTCCAAACGGCGTTGTTTACCCCGGAGATGGCATTATAGAGGAAACGCACCTTCGAAGCCGACGGGTTGCGGACATACATCGGAATGTTGGTTCCGCCGGTCTTACCCATTTGGTTGTTCCAAATCACCGAGTTGACCACCAGCGCATACTCATCCACATAGATACCACCCGTTTGTGAAGCGTTGGCACTGGTCGCGTCGGTAGCCGTGACGCAATTGTTATTGGTGATGGTGTTCTGCATCAGCACACCGCCCTTGTCGCAATAGACTGCTCCGTTACCGCTCATCGTATTGTTCGACACGACGCAAGTGGACAGGATGAGGTATTCGGGATAGTCGTTGATAGTTTCCACCTCGTTATGCAGATAAACTCCCGCACCGTTATGAGCCGAGTTGTTGGCAAGCATGGAGCGGAGTACCAACCCGCGGTTATCCACATACACGGCACCACCATCGGCATCGGCATTGTTGTTATAAATCAACGACGTTTCTACACGTCCGTTCCTTAGGTACACGCCGCCGCCATTCCCCGTGGCATAGTTTTCCTTTACGATGCAGTTGGTCAGGTAAGCATTCGCGCCGTCCATATAAACACCCGCACCGCGGTCGGTCTTGAAGTCGTCAAGTCCCGTTCCGCCCTGGGCATAGCCTCCTTGGATGGTCACTCCATCGAGTGTGGTAACACTGCCGAAGTCTGCCTCGCCCGACATGGGCGCAAACCAGACGACATGGCGTGAATCGCTGGTCAACGTCCATTTATTATTATTCAACTGTAAATTGGCATGATCATAATAAGCCGCCTCAAAAATAGTCACATTCGTAAAATCCCATGGCATGGTGCCTTTCTCACGTTCTCGCTTAGTCGTTTCCGTTCCCTTAAAACCACCATACACACTGACCCCGTCACGCATACGAAACGATGCCGAATAAGCCGTTCCGCTGATAAGCTGCGACTGTGGCGCGTATTTACCTTCGGCAACCCACACCTCGCCCGGCAGATTTTGCGGATTGTTCTGAGCCAGTTCATCGATCATCTTTTGCAAATCGCCCGAAGCATTCGCCCATGAGCTGCCGTCACCGGTTCCTCGAGCTGTCTGCATGACATAACGGACGCGAGAAGTTGCCAGTTGCTGATATTCATAAGCGCCTATGTCGATATTTGAACCATTAACACGCTGATTGCCCGCCATATCTTCACTTCCATATGTTGTAGTCTGGTAAGTGTCGTTGTTTCCACTATCAATCATCACTGACCCTTCGAGCACATTCCACGACCAGAGCGGATAGGCCGTCTGACGCCAATTGAAATCGCGGTCGAAGCTGGTCTTCACAGAAGGAGCGTCGAATATCGGAGCCGTAAGTTCACCACGGTTCTCCTTAGCCACATAGATATTTCCATTACTATCCATATTGCTATTCCCTTCTGTCACGACTTCATGAAAAGCTGAATACTCGAAAACCGGCTGATATTGAGCTGACAACAACGTATTACCCCACACTATGGAGTTGAGTACAGACACTTCTGTTCCGGCAGCCTGAAGCAAATCGATTCCTGCCCCAGTGTTTCGGGCTATGGTGGAGTTAAGCACTTTACTGTCAACAGATAGACAAATACCACCGTTCTCATTATTAAATACGGAAGAATTCACCACCGTAGCCTCGCCTGCAAGATATATACCACCGCCGGCATTGACCACGGCAGAACGCTCACCCGCAGCATTGTTGTAGATGACGCATTGGTTGATGAGCGATTCGTTATTATTGACATTCTTTACTGCGGCATCTACATAGATGGCACCACCCTGATTGCCATAATTATTCAACAGGAAGCAGCGTTCGATACGGAAAATGCCGCCACTCGTATTATCTCCGGATATATAAATACCGCCACCGTATTCATTAGCTCCATCTGCCTGTCCGCCACCGATGGAAAAACCGTTGACCACGGTGGGAGAAGTATTATTGTTGGTACCAGACGCAGGATTCATATTAAGAGAAAGTACGTGCGTAGCGTTATCATTGCGAGTCGTATTGGCAGGAAAAATAAGGCTGATGTTATCCACAGTATCATTCCTAGATATATCCCCCGACAACACAGAGCGGTACTTCAGCTGATAAGGCTTTCCCAAAGTCTCGCGGTCATTGATGCTTGTCTCAGTGCCCGCAAAGCCGCCATATAGCTGCACGCCGAACTTGAGGGTGAAGCCGGTGGCTTTCATCGACTCAGGTACGATATAAAGTTTGTTTTCTTTATCTATCTGCTCAAAACCTTGCACCCAGATCTGGTCACCGGCTTTAGCTGCGTTTAATGCTTCAGTAAGCGTCGTCGTACCTGTCCAACCACCATCCACAGCCGTTCCTGTAGGAGTGACATAATAAATATTACTCTGAGCCATCACCGCGCCCACAGCAACCAACATAAGCAGCGACAAAACACTTTGTCTAATCACTTTCAATATCTTCATTTTCTATATATTTATCTTTTTCGTTCAATATCTTTTCAATTGTATGGCGGATTTGATGAATTGATTAATAAAACTATTTAAACACAGAGGCACAAAGTCACAGAGGTAATAGACTGAGAGGTCTAACCACCACTTCCAGCATCACTTCCCCCTAACGTAATACAATCTCCTTACTTGTATCAGCACTCATCCCCTTCACATTAATATTCACCTTATACCACACAGCCGGCAACAAATCAACATTAAATGTTGCCTTATAATTGCGAGAAGTAGGTTTTTCCTCTCCTTCCTTCTTATAATTCAACGTAAACGTAAATACAGATTTAACTCCCGTCTGCTCCGGAAACGTATAAAAATAACTCCTCCCATTCCTCTCACTGATAGCACTATTACAACTATATAACCCTGTTGCTATCTGAGTCTGTTTTACATCCGTCTCCGTCTCCGTCTTCTTATCCGGAAAAAAATAAGCAAAATTCAAACCTGAAAATGCTATCTCCGACATCCTCACCTCCACAAAATTATCGGTTGTCGAATCATAAG
Organism: uncultured Parabacteroides sp.; assembly: GCA_949295065.1. Classification (GTDB taxonomy): domain Bacteria; phylum Bacteroidota; class Bacteroidia; order Bacteroidales; family Tannerellaceae; genus Parabacteroides. Next base: position 3,574 of record CASFJQ010000064.1, read on the forward strand.
CATCCTGCACATCCCACTGAACATCCACCTTCGACACTAGTCGGGTAAGGTAAATTGTGACGCTTTCCTGCATAGGGATTGTTAAATCTCTACTACCGGAAAAGAGATTCATCATATAATCTTTTGAATCAATGCTCGCATCAAGATCATCTATTTTCTTAGTTTTCAAATTATATACATCATCAGGATTTGTATAATCCTCATCAAAAGAATGAGTCGAACTATTATATGCGACAGCATAAACCTTAACATCTCCATACTCCATAACCAGAGGAATCACATAAGCTCCTTGTAAATTCTTTGACAAAGCAGCCGTTTTGTATGTTTTCAGATTGACAATGCTATTATTCTGAATAGTAAAAAGCGCAATAGAGTTTATATTTGTTTCCCACTCCCCATGGTCCCCCCCCGGATCTCCCACCTTAGTGATATTATCCGCCGGAAGATGAATATAGAGAAATACCTCTTCGGCAGAGGGAAATTCTTCCTTCTGGCACGAAAAGGCTATGAGCAGGCATAGCATAGATAATATGTATGTTTTCAGTCTTTCCATGTTACAGTTGACAAGTTAACGAGTTGACAGCTTTTCAAGTTGACAAGTTGACAAGTTGACGAGTTGACAAGGCTACAGAAAAACAGCTACTCCTCCTTAACTCCTTGACTCCTTGACTCCTTAACTCCTAATTTTCAATTCCCTAAATCTCCACATCAAGCTCAAAATCCAGCCCCGGCTTCCAGTCCAGCTCAACGCTTACCGCCACTTCCGGACCTTCAACCACCTCGCCGTTATCATTCACTTCAAGATAAATCACCTCAGGCTCGCCCGCCCGGAGCGGAGTTTCCATATAAAGCACATTCTTGGTGATTTTATCATCTACCTTTATATATACATCCATTTCCCAATATGAAGAATGAACATCATCATCAGACTTTGTGGTGCTCACCTCGGACGAAGGAAGCGACACAGCACAGAATGCAGTGATTCCGTCCTTGTCCGCACGGTCGGCATGGATTACCGGCAATTTACCGTCGAACACAAAAGTGCTGTCCGAATGGAGGAAGTGAGACGCCGTGTTGCGCACAAAAGCCGAAGCCTCGCCCAGAGGTTTTCCGCTGCGCGGTTTCAGCACAAGGGCAATTGCCGAGTTCAACTGAGGCATAATCACATCAGCCGTGTCCGCAGTAAGCTCCAACTGAGCTTTTACGGAAAACAAATTTGTCATAACTGTTTCGATAGTGTCTGAACTTGAGCTGTATCCCAACTTATATATGTGCGGACTTTCTTCTCCGGCTACAGCAAACAAGTTTTTCTCCTTGTCGAAAGATGAAGAATAGAGGGTATATCCATCCGGAGGAAGATAAAAAACCACCTTGTAATATTCATTGTCCACAATATGCGAGCCTATCTTCTCCGCCTTTCCCAGCCTGTTAAAAAAGGCGAAGGTCATATCTGATATTTTACTTTCGAAAGCCGGTGCCAGGATTGTTTCCAATGTGTCGATTACGGAAACCGGCACCTTCCCTTCCAATTCTTCTTCCACAGCTTTGGTCACGTCTGCCTTTACCAAGATTCTATATACTATCATATAGTTCTTTCCGCAACCCGAAAGGTCCTCGTTGATGCACGATGTCAGCACTGAGCCTGCCAAGCAAAGACACGCAAGACAGCGTGCCGCCCATCCGCCCGTCAAATACAATATTTCCTTACTCAAGTTTCGCAAGCTCAACTTGCAGGTAACAAGTTGACAAGAAAACAAGTTAACAAGAGTTTTTAGATAACAACTTATAAAGTTACAGGCATTTTGACCTTGTAAACTTGTATCTGAAGCCTTGTTAACTTTTAAGTTGAGCATCTGAAGCCTTGTTAACTTTTAAGTTGAGCAACTTGCGAAACTTAAATACCTTACATATATTATATATCTTCATCATCCTTTTTACATTTCTTTTTCTGTCCCGCACCAACGGAAGATTAACGGTTATCCGATGGCGTTTGCCGGTTGGTGCCGGACACCCTACGAAAGGTGACCGGCTGAGGGTGGTATGAGAGTAGAGTTATTGAATTGGCACATCAAACACAAGACCTTGATTCCAACCCAAATCTACGCTTAATGCAAATTCTAAACTACTTCCAGACAAATCAGGAACTGTATTTTCTGCATTAACCAATGATTTTAATTTTAAAGTCGCGGTTGTATAATAATCTGACATAAATACGGCCGGATTTGTAATACCAGTAACACCCTGAGTTGCAGTATTAGGATTCAACTGCGCTGTCAAATAGAATGTTGAGTTCTTTGGAATAATTTGTCCTCCTTTTCCAACAAATGGAGTATCGCCATTTGTCATTTCCAAGGCTATATTTACAGATTCTCCAGCTACACTAGGAAGAGCCAAAACCTGACAAGCATTAGTTTTTCCATCATTTCCTCCAAATTCATTATCATAAATTACTTTATCACCTGAACCTGTCGGCAAGAAATTCCATCCAACCTGTTTCTGATTACCAATCAAAATTGCTTTCAAAGTCAATTTATTGAAAGCAATATTTGTGCCTTCTCCATCAGGAATATTTCCAGAAGTGCCTACTGTACCATCTTCTAACTTCACATCTAATCTTCCAACAGCATATTGCGCTGTATGTGCCATAGCTATCTTGCTTGGAACTTTATCACCTAAATCTGCAACATCTTTTTTATTAGTCAAAACACCATTTCCCCAAGTTAAATTATTAAACTCCAAAGTGGTATAATCCACCGGATAAGTATTAACATAATAATATAATGCTGCCGGATATGCGTAAGTGTTAGTATCGTCAAAAGTTAGAATACCTGTACTATTTGTCCCTACATCTGTAAAATCATAGAATTGCAACTTATATACAGTAGGCATTTTGGAAGCATCCAAGGCTGTTGCCAAACCATCAGAAACTGTAGTATAATTCAAACTGGAAATCTTTCCGTCAGAATAAGTTCCAGATGGTTCTGATTCAAAAACAACTGTATTACCAGTATCATAAATAGCTTTTTTTACTGCATCTAAACTTCCGGTACCAGCTGGATCAGAAGCAGCAAATCCATTATTATTTGCTAATACATAAATCTGTGCCATCAAATGTGCGATCTGGTTAAAAGCACCACTTTTAGCCAATTTCAGATTATTATAAAATGTTGTTGCATCTATAGCTCCAGAAGTACTTGCAGATGTACCACTTCCAGTCAAATACGCAGGATTAAAATCATACAAAGCCTTATACACTCCAGCCAAATATGCTTCCATTGGAGTCTCATAAACACCTTCTCCAGGTTCTGTTTTTGAAACCAGATCAAAATTTATAGTATTTACAGCTCCTGTAGTTGAAATATTTGTTGTTATATCTCCAACACCTGCATATTTGCTCTTTCCATAAAACAAAAATGCTTGTGTTTGCTGTGGTAAGGATATTAGATCTCTTTGTTTAAAATATTTATCAGAGACTGTTCCGATAGCATCTAAATCCGTAAGTGATGTTACTTTGATAATGGTATTATCTGCATCAACTCCAGGTTTATAATTATCTTCTGTAATACCTGTTACCGAATAAGAAACCAAACGGATATCCGTCATTCCATTAAACTTACTTTCCCCACTTTGTGTCTCCTCACTAGTAGCACGTGTTTTAGTGCCATTACCAGTCTTCAATGCAATTGTCAACTCAGTTTCATAAGTTTCCCCGTTACCTCCATTCGGTCCAACCATTTCATCCTTAGTACATCCTGTAAAAGGAACGATTGTGGCACATGCTAATGCGCCAAGCAACCAACTTTGATAAGTTTTCATATTCATAAGAAATTTAGATTGTTTAAGTTTGAAAGTTAGGAGTTAAGTAGTCAAGGAGTTAAGTAGTCAAGAAGTCAAGAAGAATAATCTCTTTCCCTGTAGCCTTGTCAACTCGTCAACTTGTCAACTTAAAAACTCGTCAACTTTGCAAAACTTAAATCAGATTAATTATTAATTTATTATTGTTATTACTTAATTACATAAATCACAGAGAGAGCAGCTTTGGAAGGCATAACAAAGCTCTTGCCCTCCTCGCCGATAAAAGGTCCACATTTGTGGCATTCATATTTCTTGTAGTTAGTATAAGCATAGCCTATTCCCACAGAAGCCTCCATGCGCCAGCGGTCCGACAATCGCCACTGATAGCCATAGGCGATGCCACCGCCAAACAGGTCGCCCTGATAGCGATAAGTTTCCAGTCCTTTCCAAAGTCCGAAAGGAAGGTTCACATTTCCGGCATTATAATGGGAATACAGAAGATGAACACCGAAGAAATGACCGTTGAAGGCACGATCCGTCCACCAACGCGCTTCGGGCTGCACCAGGATGTGCCGCCACTGGCGGTTTCCGCCAAACACAAAGGGATTATAGCTCAAAGCCAGGTTAAGCGTATATTTCTCGTCGAGGCAGATTTCACCTGCGAGGTTCATAGATGTGGTTGCCCAACCCAGGATATTAGTCTTCAGCACATAAGAAGTAGAATCATTCACAGTTTGGGCATTCAGCGGTTCTGTCGCAATACATAAAAGAGACAAAACCAAATAAATCATTGGCTTATTGCACATTATCTGCATTAACAACAAGTTTAGTTCAACAAAGTCAACATCAAGGCTCTCATAATATTCCTTAACAAATGTTTCGACTCCGGCTCCCTGTTATCAAAAAATAAAACAGTACAGATATAAGAAACATAAATTAATAAACTCTTCAAGCCTCAAATAATTCAGAATTCTCAACATTAACTACTCTCGTCCTTACTACACTGCAACGAGAACTATTTCAACTTTGCAAATATATTATATTTTTAGTAACGAAGAATTATAATACACGAATTACCCCCCCCCGTTAATATTTATTAACTTTTAAAAGATTTTAGTTCAAAATATAATGTATTCAGAACCGGTGACTGATAAAAACGGAGAATTTTCTGAATGTGTAAATATATTGCAATCCATGTTCCCGAAAAAAGCTGCCTACCTTTTTCAAAAAAGCTGCCTACCTTTTTCAAAAAAGCTCGGCAGCTTTTTTTCCAACACATGGAAGTTTGCCTGACGCAAGTTTCACATTTCTTTTATATTGCTGATTGCCAGATAAATCCGGTGAACTTAAAACATTTTTTAACTCCTTTATGTTTCTTCTTTGAATAGCTCCATTTAACCCCTGAAAGTTCCGCAAGCTGGATTTTCAAGAGTTAATTATTGTTATCAAGCCACATCATTTCCTTGTTTATTAACAAGATAGCACGGTTGTGAAACATCGCTCCGGGAATTTCCGGGTTCTTCGTCAATTTAGGCAGAAGTTATAAGAGAGTTTAACAAGATATATTATTAAGGCTGAAAGCCTTAAACCCGGTGCATTTCCTTTCTTTTACTTTTGATAAGGGTTTATTTTTTATAAAATCAACATCTCTCATATCGGTTACAAGTCATAACTGTTGTATCACTGTGGAATCCGCTTTTAGTGTAGGCTTCTTCAACCACACAATTTGGTTTTACTTTATTTTCTTCGATGCAGGTATTCACAAAATCCATGGCGATAGACTTGTCTTCTGCAATACCGTCTTCAACCTGCGCAAGCAGGTCTTTTATTCAGTTCTGTATATCATTATTTGCTGATATGCTGAATCTTTCAGCACTGCTACGCCATTTTATCCTACGTCGGGAGACTCGTGAGCGGATTGTGGTACCGTCAATATACAAATCCTCAGCTAATGTTACTTCCCCACGCTCAACATTTAGGAGGGTGTTGCAAAACATAAATAATCAAACACAGAGGCACAAAGTCACAGAGGTATTAATTCGTTTCCAAGAACAATCACTGAAACCGTAAGGAAAATGGCGCATACTATCAAATGCTTTCTTTTCCCTGAATATCTGTCCGCCGGATTATCCACGAAATCCGGAACTCTGTCTTTAAGCCATTTCCGACGGGCGGCAGCATATAAATAATATACAAGAGCACCAAAGAGCAAGCCGGACAAAGCTCCGGGTATGATATCTGTTATGAAATGAACTCCAATATATATTCTGCTATAAGCTGTCACAGCTGCCCACAGGAAAATTGTCCAGCCGAAAATCTTGTCACGCATGAGCAATGTCATAAACATGGCAAAACCGAAAGCATTTGCTGCATGACTGGATATGAATCCATATCGTCCGCCACGGTAATTGAACACTGTGTGAACCAAATCCTTGAAGTCCGGATGATGCGTCGGTCTGAAACGGTGGAAATAATCCTTACAGAAGCCTGATGCAAACTGGTCGCAAAGTGTTACGACCAAAGCGATTGCCAAGGCGATGAACAGACTTTCTCTCCAGTCTTTCTTATAGAACAGGACAAAGAGAATAAAGGCTGCCAAAGGTAGCCATATCACTTTCCCGGTATAAATCCACATGAAATTATCCCAGAAAGGCGAATGGCAACCGTTCAGCGCAAGAAACGCATCACGTTCATAGACCAAAAGTTTTTCAACCATTGTTCAATTATATTTTTACTATATCCTTACTTGGCATCCAGCCTACATTTCCATCTTCAAGAGAGATTTCGCTCCATTCGCCCAAAGTGCTTTTTACGGATACTTTGGTTCCTTCATGGATAACAAACAAGTCTGTTCCGCTATTGTCCGGCGAGCTTTTAACTGTTACTGTCGGAGCAAAAACTATTGCTTCCGAACGATTTGTAAGCTCACTTTTCTGAGCTGAGCCAAACACGTTGGACATGATTGTCACGAACAGGAAGAATAATCCGGCATAAAAGCCGACTTGCTTGAATAATCTCTGTTTTGAGAAAAAGAAAACTGCAAGACAAACCAGAAATACAAGGAAAGTGACGATTCCCGTACGTCCCCAAGCATCAGCTGAGGCTATATTCTGGATTGAATGATACCATTTAACGAGGAAAAATTCTCCTAGCGGTTCAATCTTGTCCACTATCATTTGCTTTGCCAACTGCAAATTGAAGCGGATGTCTGCATCTGCCGGTGAAAGCAACAAAGCACGTTCGTAGTTAAGAATTGCCTGCGCTATCTTTCCTGATTTGTAATATGAGTTTCCCAAATTATAATAGATGGCGGCAGATTCGCCGTTATTCTCCAGAATGCCTTCATACAGTTCGATTGCAGTATTGTAGTCTTCTTTTGTGTAGGCAACTTCGGCTTCTTTGATAACCGCATCCTGTGCTATTGCAGAAAAAGAAATGCAAGCCAGAAACAAAAAGATTAATATTCTAATATTTGCTCTCATACCTAATTTCACTTTTTAATTGTATTTTCCATTTTGCCAATAGCATCAACTGTCTGTCCGTATAGCTTGTCCATTGCATCAGGAGCCTGAGACGGAGCGTAACGGGCGAACTCGCAAGTATTAAGGATTTCGATAAAGTCTTTGATAAGAACTTCATCAACGCCATATTTGGCAAGCTCTGCTTCAACATTGTCTTTGGTCAACTCTGCCTTTGAGATATTAAGTTTGTCGCTCAGATATCCCCACAAAGCACGGAGAACTTCTTCGTAGAATTCTTCCTTCTTGCCTTCTGCCATCAGTTTGCCGGCGCTCTTCAATCGTTTTACGGCAATCTTGTTTGCTTTCTTATTACGCACGCGTGCCAAGTCTGCATTTTCCTTTATCTGCTTTCTGTAGATAACGAAGAATATTGCAAACAACACAAGAGGAATAAGATAGCACAATGTGTACATAAACGAACCGAAGAATACATCTTCACCTTTCTTTGTGAAATGGAATCCCTTAGTCTTAAGATAGCGAATATCTTTGCCCAGGAATTTCACGCTTTCTCTGTTGGTGCTGAAGTTTGAAACTACTGGTGCTGTGGCATCTCCGCCCTCGCCTTTCTCAACGTGCAATTTATATGGTTCTGATTTTACTGTTTTGTAAGAACCAGATTTGGTGTCGAAATATGAGAATTCAATAGCCGGGATTTCAAAATCTCCTGCATATCGTGGGATTGCCATATATTCGACAGTTTTGGTGCCTGACACTCCAGACACAGTAGTTTTACTGTCTATCTCGACTTTCGGATCATAGATATCAAAGTCGTTAGGGAATTTTACTTCCGGATTCTTGACCAGCTTCAAGTTTCCGTTACCGCTGATTTTTACTGTAACAGTAACAGCTTCATTAGCCTTCAGGCTGTTTGTGTTGATGGTTGAAGACATAGTGAAATTACCAACCGCACCTGAGAATGAAGCAGGTTTTCCGGAAGGCAACGGCTTGACATCAACTGTTGCCGAAGCTGTTGTAAGTTTCTTGTTCACTTCCTGATAAGCATCAAAGAAGTCGTCAAATATACTTCTCACCTTTCGCTGTGTTGCAACAGGGATTACGGCATCAATCTCTGCCGGGCTGATAGTAATCTTTCCTGAACGCTGAGGATAAAGAACTGTTTGTTTCAGAACAACAGTGAAATAATTTCGTCCGTTATAATTGTCCTTTTCCCACTGTTTCTGTTCCGGCAATTCCACTTCCTGGGCAAGGAATCCTGCGAAATCAGGGAACTTGGCTCCACTCAGGTTACAAGGACGGGCTGCATAAAGCTTGAATGTGACCAAAAAGCCTTCCTGCTCATACACGCTGCGGTCAGAAACTTCCATGCGTACAAAGAAGTCGTCTTTTCCGATTGACGAAGCAGAGCCGGCATCGCCCGAAGTTCTGTTTTTCGATGTCTTGTCTTCCGGGAGGACTTTAATTGTCAAAGCATTCGACGTGTAGTTTGCGCCATTTGCCTTTACCGTAGCCGGAGCAATCTCGAAAGTTCCTTCCTTTTTCGGCATCAAAATATAAGTAAAGCTGACTGTAGTTTCACTCTTACTCTGACCGTTCACCCATGAACTACTGTGCGACACAGACTGCGATGGTCCCATAAGCACTTCAAAATCGGGCATCGGCTGCACTCTCAAATCCTTTGCCTCTGCATTTACGGTGTAAGTCAGACGAAACTGCTCTCCCATGGCAACGGCACTCGGAGCCGAAGCTTTGAAAACAATATCGCCCGCTGCCTTGGCTGTGAAACCAACCATAAGCAAAAGGACAAAGAAGAAAAATAATTTTCTCATTGATATTCAGTTTTTTATTTATTTAAGTTTCTCAAGTTGCTCAACTTAATAGTTAACAAGGCTTCAGATACAAGTTTACAAGGTTAAAATGCCTGTAACTTTATAAGTTGTTATCTAAAAACTCTTGTCAACTTGTTTTCTTGTCAACTTGTTTCCTGCAAGTTGAGCTTGCGAAACTTGAGTTATTTACTTTTATTTCGTTATAAAAATATCCAAGGCAAAGAAGTTACCACTGTTTCTCCGTCTTGCGTCGCTGCTGTTGCTGCTGCTGAGCCTTCTTAACCTTTTCCTGAGTGTCTTTTTCGTCCTGCAAGAAAGCATCAAGCATTTGCTGGGCATTGTCCTGACTCATCTGTTCGTTTGGCTGTTCCTGCTCCTGAGTCTTGTTCTGCTTGTTGTCCTG
>CASFJQ010000065.1 GCA_949295065.1 uncultured Parabacteroides sp.
TATGCAAATAATAATCGTTAAATTTGTGGATTCTTTTTTAGACGGGTGCCGACTGGCGCCCGTCTAAAAGGGGATACCCTAAAATTGGAAGTTTACAACCCTTATACGTATGAATTAGCGCATAATATTTAGGTTAGGATATTAAGGCTTTAATTCTTCCGCTTCCTGCTGTAATAATCTTGCCCGTTCAAGTTTCTCAGCTCTTACCCGTGTGCGGTACTCAAAGTCCTCTACTTCATTACGAATATTTCTGATGACGGTTTTGTCCCTGTCACGGTGGAACACTACTTCCAACGTATCTAATTCATTGCCAGAAACACCACCGTACATTTTTATAAGACGGTACTTCAAGTCATTGTCAGACAAATCCATGTTCCGCTTGAACTGATAGACATTGCCGACCAAAAGAAGCAAAATTATCACAGCCATGACAACCTGCCATAGAAACGGTCGGGAAGTCTTGAAGTCAATAACGTGTGTATGGTCATTCTGAACCTTCAGACTTTGAATCCGTTGCAGTTCCTCGCTGATTCGTTCCTGTCCGGCAAAGATTCTCTCGTTGGTTGTACTCAATGCCGAATACACTTCGTGAATTTCTTTCAACCGCAAATTTATGGCAGCACGAAGTTTATCCCGTCCATCCTTGTCGGAAGACAGTCCGGCTTTCATTTCCGCTATTTCAGATTGAAGCTGTTGCAGATTATCGGAAAGTAAGATAATTCCATCGTTGCTTTCTTCTTCATCAGTTATTTCAACCGAAACTATCCGTTCCTTAATTTCGGAACAGAGGTTATATACTGCATCCAGCGTGTGGATAAAATCGTTGTTCTCCATTTCTTTCATTTTCGTGTCTGTTTTTGAGTGATTACCAGTTGATTCTTCTCTTTTTCTTCTTTTTCAACTTCCGTTGAAAAGCTGCTTCCGCATTCTCGTCACCATAGTTGGGTGCAGGATTGAACAGTCCGCTAAACGCTCCGACAATGCTTTCCACTACATCATTACCTGAACTATAGGTATTCTCATGCTGCATTGCAGGTTGGCTGCCGTTGGTCGCCATTCCGATACCCTGTTGGTATTGGTTGTTGGTTTCTCCAAACTGTCTGTCCAACTTGAAATAGCTGAAACTCCTGTTAATGTCCGAAGCCTTGAACGTAATGCCGTCTTTGGTGAAGGATAAGCCTTGTATGACATTGCTCCTGCCCCTATACTTGAACTCCGTTTTTATTCCCTGCTTGGATAATTCGGAAATGAATTGTTTCCAGCTATTGGATTTGCCTAACGAGTTCTTGACGGCATGGTAAATCTCGTACTTCGTCCTATCGTTTCCTTTCAGACGATGTGTTCTTACCCTGTCCTTGCCTTTACCAAAATAAAGTCCGTACTTTTCTTTCAGTTCCTTGCAAACCTTGATATTCCGATAACAGTCGTTCCTGTCGCTGATAGTGCGTCCGTTGTTATCCACACGGTTGAAAACGATGTGAACGTGCGGATGCTTCTGGTCGTTGTGCCGGGCAATGATATACTGGGTATCTCTGATTCCCATTTTCTGCATATACTCTTTTGCCAGACTTACTAGCGTCTCATCCGTCATTCTCGGAGCATCTTCGGGTGCATAGCTGAGTGAGATATGTCCCACAGGCTGACGAATATTCGGCTTCATCATCCGCTGGGTTTGAAAACAGTCCGTAATGGTCTGAATACTATCCGTCAATACTCCTTCCGCTGTCAGCAGTCTTGCATCGGGCTTGCCCAATACATAATTAACACAGCCTTTGAATCCAGTTCCCTTACTTATTTTTCCAATCATCGGACAGGTGTTTTATGATTTGGACTATCTTTTTCTTCAACATCATCAATTCGGCTGCCACTCCAGCGAAACCTCCGGCATTGGCTTTATGGGCAAGCTGGTTGATGTTGTTGGCTTCCCCTGCCAATTTACGGAGCACGTCCGCATCCGCCTTGCTGATGCGCTGTACTACTTTTCCCGTAAGCAGTACGGAATGTACAAACCTGCTGAGGGAAACGCCTGCATCTTTCCTGCGTTTCTCCACCGCTTGGTATTCAATATCTGTAAATCTTGCGCTGACCACACGCACCTTTTTACGCTTGGTCTGTCGTAATTGTTGTTTATCTTTTTCCATTCTGAAATTCCTTTTTAGCTGTGACCAACGGGAGCGGACTGTCTTTGCCTTCCGGCAAAGCAAGGTCGGAAATGTATACATTTCCATAACCTTGCTTCCTCAGACAATACGGCTTCCGCCAGTACAGCGGTGATACATGATTGATGTTACAGGCTCCGCCCTTTCGACTTTTTGTGTGGTACAATCTGTTCGGTTTTCTGCTCCTGCACAGAGCGTTGTCGGACGAGATACTCGTTCAAGTCCTTACAGTCCTTGTAAGTGTGCGATGCGTCACGGACACGGTAGGAATACTCGTTTGCAAGTCTTTGGAAAGCTTCCGTTCCAGCACGGTCATTGTCGAAAAAACAATGGATGCGCTCATAGACTGCCAATCCATCAATCGCCTTGTGGAGATTGGAAACCGAGTTCAATATGATATAGTCCTGCCAGTCCAGACACGGCATTTGGGGGCACTTCTTTGTCCGTATGGTCAGAAATGAGAGATAGTCCATAAATCCCTCGAACACGAAACAGGTGTCATTCCTTCTGCCTTCATGTCGGATATGGGTGATGTCTTTCGGCGCGATGCAGCCCTTGAAGTATCGGTTGCGTATCTCATAACCGCCAGCCATGTTCCGAAAACCGATGGCAAAATAACGCTTGCCGTTGTTCTCGAAGTGTACCTCATTACATTCTCTTTTCGCCAGTTCCAAGTTTATTCCCCTGCCTTGCAGATAAGAAAGCAGGACGGGAGAATCAAGTTTCCTTACTTCCATACGCTGAAAATTTGGTTCTGTGGAGGACTGCTTCCGAAAAGAAAAGGACACGGGGCTAATGTGCGGTGTCTGCTCCGCAATCCGTTGCAGCAGATACGGCACGTGGACGGAACTGTAAAGTTCCGAAGCCAGTGCGATAATATTGCCACCCTGTCCCAACCCGAAGTCATACCATTTATTGATTTCAGTATTCACCTTGAAAGACGCTTCGGTCTCCTCCCGAAATGGTGATTTATACCAGAGGTTTGCTCCCTGCTGCCTGACAGGGGTATAACCCAAACTATGTAGATAATCTACCAGCCTTATGTTTTTTGCTTCTTCGATAGTCATTATCTATACGGATTTGATTGTGAGTAAAAAGCGTTGAATTGTTGAGAATATCTTGTATCAAGTTGAAAGACAAAGCGGTATCCACTCAACAACGGTTCAACAAATGCCTGCGAAAAAAGAAACTATTATTTCTCTTTTCAACAGCACATTTTGAGTGTTGAGCGTTTGTTGAGAAAATTTCAAACTAAGTATCAATAAATTACTTGCTTATTTCAACAATTCAACAAAATAATCAGAGTTCGTCCAGCAATGACCTGCTGATGGTGTAAAAGCGTCCAACCCTCCTGATAGGTGCAAACCTGCAATCCCTATTATAGTCGAACTGGTAAGTTGTATAGGTCAATCCGTTGGGGGCAGGTGTCAGTTTCCAGCTTTCCGTAACGATTCTGCGCAGGTGGTGCTTTTCGATTTTAATACCCGAAAGATTCAGCAGGTTAAGCAGGTCGTTCAAGCAGAAGGAAAGACTGTCAATCCCTACATTGTCCATTATCTCCCTTATCAGCTCCATCACTTCCACCTCATGCTTACCACGGTTACATCGGATGATTCTCAGCAAAGCCGGAGTTTCCGTCAGCTTTGGAGAAAACCACATGCGGCTTTCCTGCCGGGTGGTCAGTTGCCTGTGCTGGAGGAAATAGAGGAAAGCCGGTATTTCCGCTGTCAGTTTTTGCAGAAAGTTTGTATCGTCACTTTCAAGGCGATGAATTTTCCGTACCCAGTAACGTGTCTCGCCCGGGTCAATGATGACGGGCAGGCTTTCGTTATTGGAACAAAGCACGAACTTGGCGAAGAAAGCAATCTCGTCACGGTCTTTGCCTTTGGCTTCCACTTTGTAGGAAAGTGTGGTACTTAGATTCTTCAAACGCTCAGAATCCTCCCTGCGGTTCAGCAATACCTCGTCCACCACGATAACGAGCTTTCCTGCCCAGTCTGCATTGAATTGGCTGCGGAAATCCTCGTTAGTATTAAAGGTCACATTATTGCGGAACACGGCTTTCAGAAAATTCAGGAACGTACTTTTTCCGGTGTTGCGCTCTTCCGATACCAACAATAGAATAGGAAGTTTCTGCACAGGCTGCAAATAAAGGAGTTGCAGGTAATCCATAGCCAACTCGTACTGTTCACCGAAGATGTGGCGTACCAAAGCTTGAATGTGGGAGAAATCTCCTTCTTTTGGCTCATGTCCTATCGGCTCGTACAGGTTCAGGAAGTTGTCTATTACCTGACAGTAATTCACATGGTCGGGAACTGTGCAGAAGCCGTCATACTTGGGAACACCAGCCAGATAGTCCTTGCCGTAATCTTGGCGGAGCGTCTCGTTGTTCCAGACAATGCGTTTCTTGACGTGTCCTCCGTTCAGTCGGGGCTGGCTAACTATCTTGTAGAGTGTTGTGCCTACTCGGACAAACGGATTTTCATTCTTTAATGTTTCTTTCGTACTCATATATTTTAGCGTTTACGTTTGAAACATTTCTGAATGTTGATTGCGGAATTACAATCTTCGCTACGGTTTGAAATTAATTGCTTGTGCGCCCATTCAATAAGAGCCTTACGGGAAAAGACAAGTTTATTCCCATACTTCATAAAGGGAATCTGTTCCTGCGAAGTCATTTTATACAACTTTGCCTTTGAAGTAGGAAAACCGTTATCTTCCAACACTTTCAAAGCATTGGGCATACTTAATGTATCAGGTAAATCAGAACTGGGTGCTACCTGTTGATTTCCTGAAAAGAATTTTGAAACCGCATTGAATACAGTTTCTTGAATTTGTTCCTCTGTTGCGACAATAATATTTGCCATAATCAAACATTTTAGGGGTTAAACAATAAGCTGTCGTCACAGCTATCTCAACGTTGATACGGCAAAGGAAATATAAAAATAAGAGCTTATAAAACAGGTAAATATCTATATTAACTATGCCAACTGCGGACATTTGATGACATATGATGACATTTACCCGGTAATATTTCAAGGTTTGGCACTAAATGGCTTTGAAGTGGCACTTTGTGACACAGTTGGTATAGATGATAGAAGAAAATGCGATTTTATTGTTTTTGTTTGCGAAGCTGGTCTACGACCTCGTCTATATCGAAAAATTTAAGATTAGTGAAAGAGTTCTTACTAGGTTTTATTAATCCGTCCTTTATCCATTTATTGACCGATGCTTGAGTTGTCCTCATCCATTTGGCTAAATGAACATTTGTAATCAGGTAATATCCGTTCAACTGCATAACAGTATGTTTGTTGGCAGAGAAACCACGCTGTAAACGGTCTATCAGCATATCTATATCTTTTTTGATGATTTTGGGTGCAGGTTTGTTTTCTTTGATGGTCAGTTCAATAGAACTCATGTCAAAATTATCCAACTGTGGTAGTTTGGATAATTCTTCAACGATGTGACCTGCACACCTCAAATCTTGGATATGAAATGTTAATTGCTTCCGTCTTGGCATAGTAATAGAGATTTTCCTTTTTCTGTGGTATAATACTTCTGCAAACGACTGTTAGGCTTATTCGGAACGGTCATCGCCAACAATCCTTCTGAAATCAAAGGTTTTATATATTTGTTTCTAAATTTAGTCCGATTACTAAAATGTAGTATAGTAATAACTTCCATTAGAGATTTTTCCGATATACAAGTTTCAAGAATTGTTCGTATTTCTCCTTGACTTAATGCCAACTTAATCCCGACTTGCTCCCAACTTAGTCCCGACTTAGTCCCAACTTGCTCTCGACTTGTTGATATATTGTCCGTAAATTCAAATTCTTTAGGGTCACGATAGGTAATGGAAAATATAAACTCCTCTCCACTATGTATTTCTATTTCAGCGTTTTCAAAGTATAACGGAGCATATTTCCGAATGTTTTTCTGTCCTGAGCCAAGTTCTTCAGCCCATTTCATTTCTCGGAACACCTTTGTGATAAGCGGATTCTTTGTACGGGTACGCCAATCATTTATATCTATATCTCCCGTTTGAAATGGCTTCGTCCAGTTCTCTGTGATTACCCGGTCACGGAATATAAGGAACTTATTGGTATATGAACTGATATACTCGCGATGAAGCAGTGTATTTGATATTACTTCTCTGAATATCATTACCCGTAAATCCAAACGGTCTATACCATTATCCGCTAAACGGAATTTATCAGGCATGTTGCGTTGTACAAAATTCAGTAAACGAATATATGACTGAATCAAATTTACACATATCATATCCCTGTCATTGTAGCGAATGTCAGGGTCGGTAGGAAGCGGATGCAAGAAACGCTCGTAGGACATACTACGGTAAATAGCGTCCGTGCGATGCCACGGGCAACAATTCAGAATAGTTTGTTCCTTACCAAATAAAAGAATGGCAGCCAACTTATATCCTTCCTTATTCGTTTCCAGTTGTTTACCCCAAAACAAACTTTTCAAGAACTCTTCATTGGTCATGCTCAACCAGGGATGATTGGAGTTATGGATGGAAATGTGGCTGCGCATAATCTTGAATGATTCTTCATCCATATCTTCCAAAGTCACATCGGGAAACACTTCGTTTTCGGAAGATTCCTTTTCTTTTCGCATGAACATATTCTTAACCAGATAGGTATGTTTTGACACATCATTGTCCGCATCCCCCCAACGGTCAAAGAAACGATTCTTGTATCTATGTACCTGTTCACTCTCTGATTGGCATTGGAGGAAGAAACTGTTCAGGGTTATTCAGCGTATTGATAATGTTTTTAGTCATATCTGTTACGCATTTTGGGTTAATTCCCAATATTGTGCCATCATCATCCACTCCCAAAAAGATATATCCTCCCTCTGCATTCAAGAAAGAACATACAGTTTCATACACAGATGCCGAAACCTTATCCGTACATTTCTTAAATTCTACTTGCTTATTCTCGCCATGCGAAAGTAAGTCCTTTATTTTATCTGTTGATAACATGCTATTTCGTTTATAAACACTACTGGCAAAACTATCCAAGTAAGTATTGGTGGTTGCCAAATCGCTATGTCCTAATATCTGTGAGATAACTTCTCTTGGTACTTGATTGTCCTGCAAAGTCATAGCCATTGTATGACGACTTACATAGCTTGTCAGTTTCATATCCGTAATCTCCAAAACTTTCGCTAAGTTAGCCAAATTCTTGTTATTACGTCCAAATCGGCTACGAATATGATTATAAAGTTGCTCTCCTTTATATCCTGCAATAGAAACTATTGGTAACAAATAATCATCAACCAATAAGGTATTGGCAGAGAACCAATCTATTAACTCTTGGATTTCAGCAGTAATCTTAATTTGTATAGGTTTGACCTTTTTAGCTTCCTTTGTTTTATTCCTCTTATACACAATATAAGAGCCCCCATTGTAGCGAATAATATTTTTCCTTGTTAATAATGCCGCATCAATGAAAGATATACCGTAACAATAATACGAAAAGAGAAATAACCTTCGCGTCCGTTCAAGCACAGCATTATCCATTGCTGCTGTTTTCAGCTTTATCATACTATCATGTGGCAAATAACGTTTAGCCGTTTCTTCCTCTAATGCAGCGACATTGAATCCACCTTTACCAAAAGGATAAGTACTTTCCGATGCCTCCTTATCTTGGATAGCCTTATTTAAAATAGCACGCAAAGCTTTGAAATAATATTTCCGGGTATTTCCTTTACACTCACGTTTTTGAAGGAACACATCAAAAGCTTTTACATACTTAATATCTATTTCAGAAAATACCTTCTTGTCAAATTTACTATCAAACAGCTCAAGCATATGCAATGTACGACTATAACAGGTTGAATTTCCAATATGACCTGTTTCTTTTAGAGTGGTAATAGTATTATTGAAATAGTCTTTTACCTTACCCTTTGAAGTTCTTCCAACAAAAGCGTCTTCAAACTGATTTAATGTCCAATCAATTCTATCGGTTTCAAAATCTCTTAAGACAGCATTTACACGAGTTTCCAATTCTGATAATTTGGCATTATATTCCTTAAATTTCGGAACAAGCTTCTTATCAGCTACAAATCTATCATTTTCACTATTCCATTGTTCAATTGTTGCCAACAGTCCAGTTTTGATATATTTACGCTTTCTGTCTTTGGTTATACGTAAAGTTACAGCAGTTTTTCCATCTTTACCTGCATTATATTCTAAAAGCATAAATTTGTAATGTGCCATATTCCACTGTTTTTATGTACGACAAAGGTCTTTCTTTTATTTGAATGACACAAATATGACACATTTTTCGGAAAACACCAATAAATCGAAGAAAAATTATAGAAATTAAGCATTTGATTTATAGTGATATTGATTCTGTAAATCAGGCTAATATAAAAATATCAAAGTTTAAAATTGTCCTCTGGGGGGCGTGTGGTCGCTGGTTCGAATCCAGTCACCCCGACTGGTGGAAATGAAGGAGTTAAGCGGTTGGCTTAGCTCCTTTATATTTTCTCCCTATAACAAATTTACAACATTTCTAGGGTCAGTAGAAATTCAGTGTGGATTTATTTTCCAAAATCCCTAATAATTCCGACCTTTGCCTTATGGAAAAGGATCAATTGGAAGTTCTTGCGCGTATCGTGCTGCCTTCAGAAATACTGGATTATTTTGAGATAACAAGTGTGGAACAGGGTTCGACAGAAATTCATATTC
>CASFJQ010000066.1 GCA_949295065.1 uncultured Parabacteroides sp.
AGCCTTGACATGCGTCCGTTTCCGTCCACCCAAGGATGAATGGTGACAAGCTGGTAATGAGCTTCAAAACTAAGCCTATATTTGGAGATTGCATCGTCTGTACTCAGCAGTTCCTTCCGCAGACTGTTTATATATCGACAAAACTCCTCCAATTTGGCAGGAACTTTCCGGAAATTCATATAGGAACTTCCTCCTACACCGGCTGTAACACCAAGCAAGCGCAACTCTCCCTTGGATGAGTCAAAACTACCGCTTGCTGTGTTATATTCTCCCCCCGTGTTTTTCATCACCAAAGCAGACAAGTCTTTTAACATATCGACAGAAAAATCAGCATGCACCTTGGCAAGCTTCATTGACTGTTCGTATGCCGCTTTCAAATCCAGATTCATCATCTGCTCCTGCAGGCTACGGCCTTTTGCCGTGATACCTTCATCGAAAAGCAACTGGTTCTCTATTTCGGTAACCGTACTGCCCTCAATGGCTGTGGAATGGGTAATAAGGGAATACAGATAGAACTTGTTGTAGTCTATCTGTTCCGCAATGCCCAATACCTTATATTCATCCAGCAGGGAAAGCAGTGTTTCCGTTTTATTGTTCATGCTCATTTCAGCGTCTCCCAGTCGTTTAATATTTCCTTCATAAGCACGTTCGCTTCTTCGTGAAGTTTTGCCAGTTCCGCATGGATTTCATTCATACGTTCGTGAAAATCCACACCGTCGTCTTCTGCTTCCGGAACACCCACGTAGGCACCCGGCGTGAGCGAATAGTTCTTTTCCTCGATTTCGTCCAGAGTGGCAATCTTACAGAGTCCGGCAATGTCGTTATACTCACCTTTGCCAAATTTTCCGGTCAGCCAGTTATATTCTTGTATAATCGTCAGAATTTCTTCAAGCTCTTTGCAAAATGTATCTCCTGCCTGCCTCATGGGCTTGAGTTCACGCTTTTTCAGCCTTTCTTCTGCCAGCTTAACGCAGCTCTTGGTTTGCTCTATCTGTCCGTTTAAGTTCCTGGATAATTCATCATAGTTGTTCCACGGACTGTCAAGCCATGCCAATGAACTGTTGAACTGACAAGCAGTGTCGCTGTCAAGGAGAGAAACAAATGGCAGAGTTTCTTCCGAAATAGAATTTACAGCCTCGCTGATAGCCTGATTGTATTTTTCCAATAATGCCTGATATTTATCTGTTTCTCCACGGTAAAGATGGACGATTGCCTGCAAATTGAGCAGCTGCCATTCAGTCCATTCGTTCAGCGTGCGGTCAACAACTGTATAATATTTACGGGCATCTATAAAAAGTACCCTGTCGCGGTTTTCTTCCCGTTTAGCCTTGTCGAAAAACCACAGTGAACAAGGCAATGACAATGTGTAGAAAAAGTTATTCCCTACGCTGACCATTACATCCACATGTCCGGTCTTTACCAACTGCTCCCTGATGTCGCGGTCCTTGTTGGAACTGTCGGTAGCTGAACTTGCCATGACGAAGCCGGCACGTCCACGCTCATTAAGATAAGCGTAAAAATAATTAATCCAAAGATAATTGGCATTGCCCACCTCCTTGGTTTTGGCATTGACACCAGGTAGTCCGAAAGGAAGGCGTCCCGCACTGAAAGCCGACTCAGATTTTACCTTATCCACATTAAAAGGAGGATTAGCTATCACATAATCACATTTGCCTGCGAGATTGAATGCATCATGATAGAACGAATTGGCTTCATCGCCAGACACAATACGTCCGTTAAGACCATGAACAGCCATATTCATCAGACAGAGCTGGGCGTTGTATTCCACTTTTTCCTGACCAAAGAATGTCATCTGCGTATTGGCGTTCATTCCAGCCGCATTGACGAAATCACCGGTCTGAACAAACATACCGCCCGAACCGCATGCAGGATCGAACATTACGCCTTGTTCCGGTTCCAACACATTGACCAGCATTTTTACCAAAGACTTTGGAGTAAAGAAAACCCCATCGTCGCTGGCTACAGCTTTCGCAAATTTTGAAAGAAAATATTCATATATTCGACCTATTATGTCGCCACCTATTTCATCAATTGTCTTATTATTGAAAATGCGCAGCAATTCACGGAGCAAATCATCAGCGAACATCGTATATGTTTTTGGCAATACGCCTGTAAGCTGTTCGCTTTGCTCTTCCACCAATTGCATGGCGTTGTTTACGGCTTCACCCAATGAATTCACCGGCTGACCGTCCTTGTTTCTCAGTCCGGCAGAAGTAATATTGTCCGGCAAATTGACAAGAAAATCAAACTGAGCTTCCCGTGGAAGATAAAGCGCACTTTTTGCTTCAAAATCGCTTGGTTCAACAGGCATTACTCTTCCCCCGCGTGAAGGCCGATCTTTCAGTATCTCTGCTTCCACCAATTTATATCGGCTATAAGCATAACGGAGAAACAGCAATGCTAAGACGGGCATGCAATACTGGCTACTTGTCAGTTTGCTGCCTTGTCTCAACAAGTCAGCCGATTCCCAAAGTTCCGCTTCAAGTTTTCGTATATTTATCATATATAATTTACTTTTTAACGCTGTTCCTTTTCTTTTCTCAATTCACTTAATACCTTATCATTATAACTGAAATATTTAGGGCCTTGATATGCTCCCGATGTGTTCTGCTTTTCTTCTGGCAGGAAATTAGCTGTAAATGCAGAGAGGCTATACAGACGGCCATCATACTCAATTTTATCATCACTGGCAATTCTGACAGGCATTCGAAGTGGATCAAAAACAATCGTATCCCCCACATTCAAGCCAATCATATGAAACTTAAACGGTGGCTTTTGGGTCTTGCGTTGTTTTTCTTTAGATTCTGCCTCTATCTTCTTATCTTCATCTTTACTTTTGCTGACAACAGGCTTCCCATCAACATACACATATAGCTCGGCATCATCTAGCAAATCTGCAATATCACGCATAATATCCAAAGCGACAGATGGAGCTATATTGAAAAACTCACGATTCTGTCTTATACGCAAATCTGTCAGACGATCAATCTGTTTATGTATCTGTCTCTCAACTTTAGCATATTTGGTTGTTTTAAGCGTTGCATAAATCTCAAAAGGTAAAGGCACAGCAGTATTATCAAGTTCTTTGCTTCTGACATCTACAGGGCGTGAACTTTTACCTATCTTGACCCAATCTTCTCTAAAACTCGGGTTTGTCTATATATAAACATAACCTGTTTCATTTTCCATAATTACTCGGTTCTTAATAAATCATCAACCTTTACTTCCAAGCACTTAGCTATCTGAATCAACATTTCCACATTGGGTTGTGAAGTATTTGTCACCCATTTTGAAACAATTGCAGGGTCTTTTCCTAACTGTTCAGAAAGCCATTTATTGGTTTTACCTTTTTCGGCAAGAATAACTTTTATACGGTTCAAAAGTTTACGTTCCATAACTATTGCATTACTGTCACAAATATACTATTATATTTGAACATATAATAAATTATTGATGGTATATTTCAAAAAAATGACAGAATTGACATTTTCTTGAATTATGATGATTTTTAATATACTACGTTAATGAAAATATACTGCCAAAATTTATTTTAGTGAAATAATAGATAACAATCAGTAAGTATATCAAGGGAACAAGTAGTTTTGTAATCTCAGAGATCCATATCAGGACGGTTAGTTCATACATGAAAAATTAATATTCATAGATCAAAATTCTTATCAAAATCATCTATAATACAGAAAATTTATGTAAATCTGTATAAGGAATATAGCTATTTGAAATTAAGAGATTTAGAAGAATTACCTTGTTTTGGGGTAATGATTTGGCAACCGTTCCGATTGCTGTGATCTGCATTGCTTTGCTGTTTTGGTAACTCTTATCTTTGCAAATGTAGTAAAAAAATAACGGGTCAAAAGGAATATGAAGATATTTTCTTTTTCCAATTATAAATTTA
>CASFJQ010000067.1 GCA_949295065.1 uncultured Parabacteroides sp.
AAGCGGCTTTGCTCTACCATTCGCAGGGCAAGCCTGGAAAGATTGAAGTAGTGCCCACGAAGCCCTACAGTACGCAAACCGACCTCTCGCTGGCCTACTAGCCGGGCTACAGCCTCTCCACTGGACAATATTTTGACATCAAGATCGATTATGTGGATATAACGGAAGAAGAATTCAATAATCGTATGAACAACTACAAACAGGCTCTTTCCGAACAGTTTGCGGAAAGTCACCGTTTAGAAGAAGAAATCATGAAACAGTTGGACGCTTTGCGTTTCAACGCAAATGTAGGAAGCAATGAGTAACGAAATTCAATTCTTGTTATACAGTCTTCCCGATGATGAGGGAAAGGTTCAGGTCATTATAAAAAACGAGACTATTTGGTGTACTCAAAAGGCTATGGCACAGTTGTTTGGCGTTGGTATTCCTGCCATAAGCAAACATCTGAAGAATATATTTGAAGAAGGAGAACTGCAAAAAGAAGTGGTTGTTTCCAAAATGGAAATAACCACTCAGCATGGTGCAATGGAAGAGAAGTCGCAAAAACACGATGTTGATTTTTACAACCTTGATGCTATTATTTCTGTTGGTTATCGTGTCTCTTCACCAAAAGCCACCAAGTTCCGTCAATGGGCGACAAAGATTCTTAATGAGTATATCAAGAAAGGGTTTGTACTTGACGATGACCGTTTGAAACAGGGAACGACGGTATTCGGCAAAGACTATTTCCGTGAATTGCTTGAGAGGGTTCGCTCCATCCGTGCCAGCGAAAGACGTATATGGCAGCAGATTACCGATATATACGCTGAATGCAGTACGGACTATGACAAGAACTCACCAACTACACACGATTTCTACGCAATGATACAAAACCGCTTCCATTATGCCATAACAGGACAGACGGCGGCAGAGATAATCTATACCAAAGCCGACCATACCAAAGATCACATGGGGCTGACCACATGGAAGAATGCTCCTGATGGGCGTATTTTGAAATCGGATGTATCAATAGCCAAGAATTATTTGCAGGAAAAAGAAATACGTCAGTTGGAACGTGCTGTAACAGGCTTCTTCGATTATATTGAAGACCTAATCGAACGTGAAAACACATTTAATATGGAGCAGTTTTCAGCCAGTGTCAATGAGTTTCTGACGTTCCGGAAATATCAGATATTGCCGGATAAAGGATGTATTTCTGCGACACAAGCAAAAGCAAAGGCTGAAGGTGAATACGATATTTTCAACAAAACTCAACGAATAGATTCTGACTTTGATAAACAGGTTCGGGGAATGTTGGGCGAGAAATAATAAGATGAAGTTATGATATTGAAAAAATATAAAAAGAAAAGGATTGTTCCACAAGGTTGGAAGGAAATAACTTTGGGAAATATTTTCAGAACATCTTCAGGTGCTACGCCATTATCTACAGAAGTAAGCTATTATGCAAATGGTACTATCCCATGGATTAATAGTGGCGAATTGGATAATCCGTACATTTATGATACAACAAATTTCATATCACAAAAAGGATTTGAAAATTCGAGTACGGAGATATATCCTATTGATACGGTACTTGTCGCAATGTATGGTGCTACAGCAGGTAAAGCATCGATACTTAAAATGGAGGCTTGTACAAACCAAGCTGTTTGTGCCATACTTCCAAACAAAGAGTACAGTTCTATATTTCTTAAATATAGCATTGATACGCTTTATGACCATCTTGTAGGTCTCAGTAGTGGTTCTGCAAGAGATAATTTATCACAGGCAGAATTAAAAAAACTGAAACTAATAATGCCTGTCACTAAAAATGAACAAGATAGTATAGTTTCGATTCTTTCTCTAATCGACCGCAAAATCAAACTTAATCGTACTATAAATCAGAATTTACCGATACTTGACCGTTCATTAGAAGTGGTAGAAGTTCATCGCGCTGTTTAGCTAGATATGAAACCTCATTAATATTTTTAAAATATTGACATAGCTGTTTATTCACTATGTTGCAAAACTCATAAACATATTTCTCAGAATATGGGAAAAATAAACCTTTTAATGCATTATGAGTTATAAGAGGCTGAGATGAGCCACCTTTATTTTGTGACAAATCATGCAATTTGAGGGAAAATAATAAGTATGCAGAATCGTTTTGTCTTTTGGGTGTTGCCGAAATAGCATTGTCACTAACCCAACATTTTGTTGGTGAATAATGAAGACTACCACAATTTGCACCAACTCTTCCAATGATAAAACAAGGATTGTAATTACTTTCAGCTATATATTTTATAATACCATTCCCACCATATGCAGGAATTGTTCCTATTGAGTCTGGAATTGTTTTACCATTACCTAGGTTAAATAGTTCATTGAACGATTCTACATTCCATCCTTTAGGAATCTCTCTCTTTAATTTTTCATTCCAAACCATCTCACCGCCACTTGACTTATACGGTTTTCCTTTTTCATCAGGAAAGTCAAACTGTACAAACCAGTAATCATAAAGCTGTTTTGCCACTGCCTCTAAATTCTGATTTAGTAGCGAATCTCTTAATCGTGAACCTTGAATTACACATATACATAAACACCTAGAAAAATATATGAAAAGACGGAATGCGCAACTGGGAAGGATGCAGATATTTATATTCAGTATGTTCCCTATCCCATTATCCCATTCACTGTTTGAAAAAAATATTATGAGAAACAGTTGGGTGATTTCAGTTTAACACATTTGAAGAATATAGGACGCAGCTCAGCAAAATCAAATTAAAAACTCGTTTTTAATTTGCCTCGGCACTCACCTTTCACTATATTTAAAGAATATAGAATGCAGCTCGGCATAAAAAAATCAAGCAAGCTTGTTTTTTCTGCTCTCACCTTTCACTATATTTGTAGAATCTAGGAGTCGGTTCGGCAAAGCCAACCTGAAAACTTCGTTTTCGTTTGCCTCTGCTCTCACCTTTCACTATATTTGGAGAATATAGGATGCAGCTCGGCATAAAAAATCAAGCAAGCTTGTTTTTTCTGCTCTCACCTTTCACTATATTTGTAGAATCTAGGAGTCGGTTCGGCAAAGTCAACCTGAAAACTTCGTTTTCGTTTGCCTCTGCTCTCACCTTTCACTATATTTGCAGCGAAATGACAACTAAATCACAA
>CASFJQ010000068.1 GCA_949295065.1 uncultured Parabacteroides sp.
GAGTTGTATTCACAACCTCTGATGACTTGGTCTTAATATCACAAACAAATCTAAAGTATTTCATTGCTTTTCAATTTTTAACCGCTAATGTTTGGCAGCGTTCCGCTTTAAGCGGTAGTGCTGTTTGTTACTAACTTTTCACACATCGAATAGAGGTTTATTTGACTTCTGAACATTTGTTCCGGTTCGTCATATTCTTGTGCTTTATAATATTCAAGTAAAATCTCCGGGTATTTATTCAACAAATGATATTCTACCAAACAACTCGCAAAGTCGAGAATGTCATACGTTTTACAGCGTTGCTTATATTCATCCTCTGATATTTCAAGTTCTTTCACTATATAATCTCGCTCTGATTCCTCTATGATAATTTCAACTTTATCTTTTTCCAGAAGCGTTTGTTTGCAGAAAAACTTAAAACAATCCGATGAAAGATGATTATATAAGTTATCTATAGACACTTCTTGAAAGTTGCACTTACAGAGCAAAGTGTTACATTCGGAGATACAAGTTTCAAGGTAATCAATTCGTGCTTCTTCCCAAGAGTCATTTTCTTCATAAAAATGGAGCTGTGGCAACTCTTGTTGAATTGTTTGCCACAGTTTCTTCAACTCTTTACTTTGAAGTAGTCTTTCAATTTCTATTCGATTTACCATATTTCTTGTAAGTTAGTAATGGGATGCAGATAGCAACCTGTTACGGTTGCTTATCTGCGTGTTATTCGCATAATTATTTCTATTTATACAAATGGTTAATCCCATTCGATTTCATCTCCTTTCTCTCGAAGAATTTTATATATTTCTTCTTCGTTTTCTATTAAAGAGATGATGATGTCGGCAAAGCGTTTTGCTTTTTGCTCGTTTTCTGCGGTGTCCTCAAAATAAGCTGCGTAAGAACCAGCTTCAGGGTCGCTTTCCATACTTTCCAAAATATCCGGTGCATTTTCTGCCAGATAGTAGTTAAAGAAAGCATCCCAGTTGTAACCGTTCATGTACGCTTCTTCGTTTATCTCATTCATTTTCTGCCCCACTGCAAGCGGCTTCTCTTTTTCGTCCTCAAAAAGCAGAACGATGTTTCCAGAACCATTTGTGTAAATTTGGACATACTCATTATTAAAGATGTCTCTTTCTTCTGTTGTTGCCATAATTTTTTAATTTTTAATTGTTTTACTATTGCGGATAATGTTTGGTGGCTAACCGACCTTTTAGGGGAGATTAAGCCGTTTGTTATCAGTATTATTTCTAATTTCAACAACAGAAAAGGTGGACAATACAATAGGGACTTCAGCACATATATTGTATTTTACTACTTTACCATCCAATTCGGTATGTTGCCTGTCGATGATTTCTTCTTCATATGCGGTTAGGATAAAATCATCCTGCCCTTTGGAATAGACAAACCGGGCTTCGCCAAAGCGAAACAGATAACCGTCGCAGTATGGGATCCTGATTATAAATCCATTATCAGAGGCTTCAACCTTTATATCTTCTTCAATAGGACATCTGCCCGATAATGGGAAGATACTTTTCCCCACAACTTTTCCCTGTTTTATCAGCTTCACGCAGATAACTGAGTCCGGTTTCGTGCCAGAATCATTTTCTGTAGAATCCAATGATACCGAGAGTTCATAAACCAGCCCGTCAACACAAATTGTCACCGTATCCTTTAAGTTTCCTTTGCCATAAAGCAGGATTGGAAACAACAAACAAAGTAAGAGAATTTGTATCTTTTTCATTGTTTAATTACTGATAATGTTATACTATCAGCCGATTTGGCTGTTATTTTCTTTAAGTATCAGTCCCCATCTTCCTCCGTCAGCAGGTCGTCCAAGGGGCTTTTGATATTGCTCTTATAGGTGTCGGCGATGTGGACATACCTTTCCGTCGTCTTGATGTTGTTATGCCCCATCAGTTCCTTCACTATCTTGATGTCCGTGCCTTGCTCCAGCAGGTGCGTGGCGAAGGAGTGGCGCGGCCTCGACAGCAGCGTGTAGCGGTCTTTCCTGCCCTTGCCCTGCCGCACCCGTATCAGGTTGCGGGACTCGTTGATGTCGCCGGGCTTCAGTTCCA
>CASFJQ010000069.1 GCA_949295065.1 uncultured Parabacteroides sp.
TTATTAGAGTCTAATATTTAATAACACAGATGCGAATGAACTTATCTCTCATTTGCAAGTGTATTTTACAAAATTAGGTAATTATCAATGATTTCTGATAATATGTATCGAAAATATTTCTCAATATCTCATCAGTGGTTGTTTATTTGCCAATTATTTCAGCAAGGAGAAAGAAACATTCACATAATGTGGGTTTGTTAGATTACGGAAGGACAAACTATATGTTCATCCTCCGACCAATATACGACTGGTTTATTTCAGCGAAAGAAAAAGAATTTAGCTTCCAGCTTCAGGGATGAAGTTTACAAATAAGTTTCATTAGTGGACACTTTAAATTAAACATTGTTCTTTGAAATATTTGATAATCGTATAGTTATGTATCTTTTTCGAGCGTGACGATTTGAATTGAAAAGTTGTTTTTAGCTTTGCCCAAAAGCTAAAAACGATGAATCAAGGCAAATATATCTTCGCTCAACTTACAGATTTTCTTCCCCGCCGTGTCTTCGACCGTTTGGTGGAGAAGTATTCAGGGAATAAGAAAATCAGAACGTTTACCTGTTGGAATCAGATGCTGTGCATGATTTTCGGGCAACTGACCGGCCGGGACAGTATGCGTGAGCTTATGCTCAGCCTGGAGGCACATAAGAATAAGTACTATCACCTGGGATTCGGTTCAACAGTTACCCGTACCAATCTGGGGAAAGCAAACCGGAATAGGGATTATCGCATCTACGAAGAGTTTGCTTACATCCTGATTGCAGAAGCCCGTAAGAGCTGCTACAAAAATGACTTTGAGGTGAAAGTTGATGGTAATGTCTATGCCTTTGATTCCTCCACCATAGACCTTTGCCTGAATGTTTTCTGGTGGGCGGAATTCAGGAAGCACAAAGGAGGCATCAAACTTCATACCTTGTATGATGTAAAGACTTCCATACCAACAATTGTGCTGATAACCAATGCCAAAGTACATGACGTAAACATGCTGGACGAGTTGGATTATGAAAAGGGAAGCTACTATATCTTAGACAAAGGATATGTTGACTTTACCCGTCTACACAAGCTTCACGCCAGCGATGCTTACTTCGTGACACGCGCAAAGGAGAATATGAGATTCCGTAGGATGTACTCACGTGAAGTCGATAAGACAGCCGGAATAAAATGTGACCAGGTTGGAATGCTTGAAACGTATAAATCGCTCAAGGCATACCCGGACAAACTCCGGCGGGTCAAATACTACGATGAGGAATTGGACAAGGAGTTTGTGTTCATCACCAACAACATGGAACTCTCAGCAAAGGAAATAGCTTTGTTGTATAAGAACCGTTGGCAGGTGGAACTGTTTTTCAAATGGATCAAGCAACACCTGAAAGTAAAATCTTTTTGGGGCACTACGATGAATGCAGTCAAAATACAAGTGTATTGTGCCATCATAACATACTGCCTAATTGCCATTGTCGCTTACAAATTGAAAGTCAACCGTCCAATCTACGAAATTCTGCAAATTCTGAGCTTCTCTCTACTGGATAAAACACCTGTAAGAGAGATACTTACTGATTGCAATTACAAAAATGTCAAAGAACTAAATTATAAACAACTGAAAATCAGCTGGGACTAAGTGCCCAGCAGTGTAAATATACAACGATGGTACGTGCTACATTGTCACGCTATGAACTGGTATGGCTGTTTTACAATGGGCTTTCGGAAGTCGGTAATCCGAAGTTCAAAAGGCTTATCGAAAGGTATTCCCTTTTGAAAAACATACGGGAGGACTTGCTCACTTTGAGCAAGGAAAACCGTGCCTATCTTGCAGCAATAGGCATCACTCACTGCATGTTGCTCGACAAGGGCTATTCCGGGACGGACTATAATTTTTGGGTGACAGCAAATTCGGATGTGTCGGACAAATATGCGGTCAGTGCTTTTTATAGTACAAGTGAGCAGAGTAAAGGCGTTGAGGTTGTAAAGCGCATGAATAAATTAATGGAACAGATAAATAACATCAAATAAATTAGTGTAAAATGGACAC
>CASFJQ010000070.1 GCA_949295065.1 uncultured Parabacteroides sp.
TTAAATACTATAACTAATTAAAAAATAACTAATTATGAAACTAAAACAATTCGGTTTGCTAACCGCAGCCTCATTGGCTTTGGTGGCTTGTAGTAACGAGAGTGACCCGGTTTTGGGTGGTGAAGATAACGCGCCTAAAAAAGTGGTCTTGAAATTGGAAGGTATTTCACAGGGGACTAAGTCTACTGATGGGAATACAACAGACGAAGGTTCTAAAAAACATTCAGTATCATTGAAAGATGTCGCTATTTTCTTGTATGCAGATGGCGGTGTCATTTATGAGGCTAAGGAGGTTGGCTCAAGTGCCTCTGAGTGGAATGATATTGCTACAACAGGTATTACATTTGACAATGTTGACCCGGCTGTAAATAAGGTTATGGTTATTGGTAACTATGATAACCTTGAGATAAATAACATTTTTGGAGCAGCAACAAGTTTGGTAAATACTAAAGCCGCAGATTTGTTGGCTGAAACTATCAGCTTGAAGTCTCAGAATGTAAGTGCTCAGGAAAGTGATGGACAAACTACATCTACAAAGGCTGTTATGACTTTGTTCGGAAAAACAGAAAATAATATAACTGACTCTGACGGTGATGGAATATACGAAGCAGCAGTATCTATCAAACCTATCGTTTCACGTCTTGAGGTAAGTAAAGTATCTTGTAAATTCGTTACTCCTGCAGGAAGTGGTATTTCACAATCTGCAACAGTGGAAGTCAATGGTATCGGTTTGTTTGACTATTACAATACTATGACCCTTGGCGGAACAGCGTTGACACAGTTGATGGATGCTACCAAGATATTAGAACCGGGAACATCTTCAGCTTCCGACGGTCAGTATGTATTTTTGGGTGATGCAGCAGATTGGACTTGGGCATATGATAAAACTGAAAGTTCAGATTATAGTAATACTCTGCAAGGCGATGGCTCTGAAAAGACTGTTGAGATGACTAAGACAGCGGGAGGCTCAGCCACTTTCGCCTACAACTTCTTCCCTGTAACTTCAGGTTCAACAATTGATGGAACTCTTTCTGATGCTACAGACCAGGTTTTGGCAAATATCCGTCTTCGTGTAAAAGTTACTGATGGAGCTGAATCAGGTAAAGATTATGTTGTTACAACAGCCTTCCGTAATAGTGCAGGACAAGTTGTTAATCCTGAACCGGGAAAAATTTATCAGTTTGATTATGCTTTTGAAACAACAAATATCCGTGATAACTGGAGTGATGATGAAATAAAGGTTAATGTAACTGTTACAACAGTAGATTGGGATATCGTTGCAGTGACACCAAGCTTCTAATCCCTCCCGGCACTAAAACAACCAAAATAATCCACACCCCGGAGGAGGGTGTTGCAAAACGGAAAAATCAAACACAGAGGCAAAGTTGCAGAGATAATATATAGAGTATAAAAAAGAACAAAAAAATCTCCGTGTTCTCTGTGCCTCCGTGTTTAAATTAGTTTTGCAACACCCCCTCCCCGCGGGTTTTCGGACAATAAAAAACTGAAAAGAAATGCGATACATAAAATTCATAACAGGTCTATTAATCATAATGTCCTTTGGCAGTTGCATACGCGAGGATCTGCTGACGGACTGCATCTGCAATACGCAGGGGCAGTTCCTGTATTTCAGCTACAAGGGAGACGGGATGTCCGAAATATTGACGGAGAAAATTAAAGACGTGGATTTGTATGTATTCGACCATGAAGAGAAACTGGTGCTCAGCACGGTGGTATCTTCTGATTCACTGGAAAAAAATCACGGCATTCGTCTGAATCTCCCACAGGGAGAATATACACTTGTAGCTCTTGCCAACACAGGAGAACGCACACAGGTGAGCGACCTTGAAACCGGAGATTTGAATATGATACATTTTGCCCATCCCGGCTTTTTCCAGGATGACGAGACGATGCTTACCGGCAACGACCCAAACGTGTGGAGGGTGAGAATGTAGGATTCCGTGACACGATGCACTTTGAATCTTCACATATGAAAGTATATCTGGAAATTGCCGGATATGAAACCACAACTACACCGGGCAAGCAGGGTGAATCCCTGACTGTAGAAATGAGGAATATGCCTTGCCGCGTGTTCTTCGACAACCGAATATGCCCGCAACGCAGAAACTATTATCCTGAAATAGAAAAACAGGACAACAAGGATTTATATGTCGGGCAGCTTTGCACTTTCAGACTTGACGATAACCATCCGGCACAAATTGCATTGTATGCCGGTGATGGTGCAGAGCCGTTCTACACTCTTGATGTTGAAGAGTTCCTTAAAGACAATCCTGAGATTGACATTTCAAAGCAGGAGGCTGAGCTTCCGCTGCGTATCGAAATCAAAGGTAAAGACGTTAGCGTGGGAGTGACTGTCCCGGACTGGGGCATCGAGGATATTTTCCCTGATATTGATTTTGAAGATTGAACAGGATAAATGTGAAATAAGTAGTTAAGGAGTCAAGAAGTTAAGGGGTCAAGAAGACTATTGCTATATCCTGTAGCCTTATCAACTTGTCAACTCAAAAACTCAAAAACTCAAAAACTAAAAAACTCAAAATATGCTATTACTGAAACGATTATATACAACGGGCTTCACCCTTATAGCCGCACTCCTCCTGTCCGCATGCCAGAAGGAGAATCTGCCCATTGCCGACGGAAATAAAACCGTCAATAT